>JAZLFN010000001.1:0-18320 GCA_045615805.1 Clostridia bacterium
AAAGCGTTGTCCTTTCCTGTGAAAAGCTTGGCCGTTCGCCCAGCGTTGAAGAAGTACAGGATATGGTAGAGCATCAGATTATGGCACACGGTGCATTTGAGGTTGCAAAAGCGTATATTACCTACAGATATACCCGTGCCCTTGTTCGTCAGTCAAATACCACCGACGACAAAATTTTAAGCCTGATTGAGTGTAATAACGAAGAGGTTAAGCAGGAAAATTCCAACAAGAACCCTACCGTAAACAGTGTTCAGCGTGATTATATGGCAGGAGAGGTCAGTAAGGATATTACCAAGAGAATTTTGCTTCCTCCTGATATCGTTGAAGCTCATGAGGCAGGTATAATTCATTTTCACGACGCAGATTATTATGCACAGCATATGCATAATTGCGACCTTGTTAATCTTGAGGATATGCTTCAAAACGGTACTGTTATCAGCGGAACTCTGATTGAAAAGCCTCACAGCTTTTCAACTGCCTGCAATATTGCAACCCAGATTATAGCTCAGGTTGCATCATGTCAGTACGGCGGTCAGAGCATCAGCCTTACTCACCTTGCACCCTTTGTTGATATCAGCCGTAAAAAGATACGCAAACAGGTTGTAGAGGAAATAGAAGCGATAGGTGAAAAATTATCGGAAGAAAAAATTGATAAAATTACGGAGAAAAGACTGCTTAACGAAATCAAAAGCGGCGTTCAGATGATACAGTATCAGGTTGTTACCCTTATGACCACAAACGGTCAGGCTCCTTTTGTTACAGTATTTATGTATCTGAACGAGGCGAAGTCCGAGCGTGAAAAGCAGGACCTTGCAATTATTATTGAAGAAACTTTAAAGCAGAGATATCAGGGCGTTAAAAACGAAAAGGGTGTATGGATTACACCTGCATTCCCCAAGCTTATATATGTTCTTGAAGAAGATAATATACATGAGGACAGCAAATACTTCTATCTTACAAAGCTTGCCGCAAAGTGTACTGCAAAAAGAATGGTTCCCGATTACATTTCCGAGAAGATAATGCTTCAGAATAAAATAGACAAAGCAGGAAACGGAAATTGTTATACCTGTATGGGTTGCAGAAGTTTCCTTACTCCTTATATTGATGAGGACGGAAACCCCAAGTATTACGGAAGATTTAATCAAGGTGTTGTTACCGTAAACCTTGTTGATATTGGATTGTCTGCGGATAAGAATATGGATAAGTTCTGGGAAATTTTCGATGAGAGAATGGAGCTTTGTCACAGAGCACTTCAATGCAGACACGAAAGACTTACGGGTACCACTTCTGATGCCGCTCCCATACTTTGGCAGCACGGCGCACTTTTAAGACTTAAAAAGGGAGAAAAAATCGACAAATATCTCCATGGCGGATATTCCACAATTTCTTTGGGATATGCAGGTCTTTGGGAATGTGTTTACAGCTTGATCGGCAGAAAGCTCACAGAACCGGAGGGTGAGAAGCTCGGGCTTGAAATTATGCAGAAGCTTAATGAATATACTGCTAAGTGGAAAGCAGCAGAGTGCATTGATTATTCGTTGTATGGCACTCCTTTGGAAAGCACAACATATAAGTTTGCAAAATGCCTGCAAAGAAGGTTCGGAATTGTTAAGGGCGTAACGGATAAAGGTTATATCACAAACAGTTATCATATTCATGTAACCGAGCCTATTGACGCTTTTGATAAGCTCAAAATCGAAGCTAAATTCCAAGCCTTATCTCCCGGCGGTGCCATAAGCTATGTAGAAGTTCCCAATATGCAGAATAATCTTGATGCAGTTATCTCTGTTATGAGATTTATCTATGATAATATTATGTATGCAGAGCTTAATACAAAGAGTGATTTCTGTCAGGAATGCGGATATGACGGCGAAATTCTTATAGAAGAGGATGCGGACGGAAAGCTTATATGGAAATGTCCGAATTGCGGAAATACTGACCAGAATAAGATGAATGTTGCACGCCGTACCTGTGGCTATATAGGAACTCAATATTGGAATCAGGGCAGAACACAGGAAATAAAAGAAAGAGTTATGCATTTGTAAGTTGGAGAAAATATGTATTTTGGAGAAATAAAAAACTGTGATATTGCAAACGGACCGGGAGTCAGAGTGACATTGTTTGTATCCGGTTGCACAAATCATTGTAAGAATTGTTTTCAGCCTCAGACGTGGGATTTTAAATACGGTCAGCCTTTTACAAAAGAGATTGAAAACGAGTTGCTTGAGATGATGACACCCGATTATATAGACGGAATAACCATTCTCGGCGGAGAGCCTATGGAGCCTTCAAATCAAGAGGCATTGCTTCCTTTTTTAAAGAGGGTAAAAGAAAAATATCCAAGCAAGACCATATGGGTTTTTTCAGGATTTACTTTTGAAGAGCTTATGGATAAATCGTCATACGCAAATTGTGAATATACAGAGGAGATACTTGATGTTTCCGATGTGTTGGTTGACGGCAGATTTGAAGAAGAGCTTAAAGATATATCATTAAGGTTCAGAGGCTCATCAAACCAAAGATTGATTGACCTGAAAAAGACGGCATCAAACGGTGAAATTGTTATTTGGGATGATTGATTATATACGGTACGGCTATATATTTGTCGTGCCGTATAACTATATGAGGTGAAGTTTAAATTAAATTGCACATCTTATCGGTTTTGGCTCGGGACGGTGCAGATAGCACAGCACCCGATCTGCAAAGCGATAATCTGAACAATTTTCTTTCAAACTTTGATTTGCGACTTGGAAAAAGAAAGGGATGGTCATAATTATAAATAAACGACTTGAAAGATTAGAAATAATGCTTGGAGAAGATGCCGTTAGGCAGTTATGGGAGAAAAGAGTTGCAGTTTTCGGCATTGGCGGAGTAGGCGGATATACGGCGGAAGCCCTTGCGCGGAGCGGAGTGGGGCATATAGATGTAATTGACAGCGACCGTATTGATATTACAAATCTTAACCGTCAAATTATAGCCCTTGATTCAACGGTCGGCAGATACAAGACAGAGGTAATTAAAGAGAGAATAAAGGATATAAATCCCGACATAGAGGTTAAGATGCAGAATATATTTTATCTGCCGGAAAATGCAGACAGTTTTGATTTAAAATGCTATGACTATATAGTTGACGCAATAGATACGGTTACCGCAAAGGTTGAGCTTGTTGTTCGTGCTGTGAATTGCGATGTGCCTATTATAAGCTCAATGGGCACGGGAAACAAATTAAACCCTCAAATGTTAGAGGTAGAGGATATATACAAAACCTCTGTATGCCCTCTTGCCAAGGTGATGCGTTATGAGTTAAAACGCAAAGGGGTTGAAAAGCTTAAGGTTGTATACTCCAAAGAAAAGCCATTTCCTGTTAAAGGTGGAGCCGTAGGAAGTTATGTGTGCGTTCCGGCTACGGCAGGACTTATTATGGCGAGCGTTGTGATAGAAGATTTAATGGAATTGTCAACTACTTGACGGTTTAAGGAAAATGTTGTATAATATAGAGAAAATTCGTATGTTTTATTTTGGATGAGGTGTTTTTAGTGGATGGCTTTAAAGAAAAAGATATGTTTGCTGATGATATCAACAGATATATAGATATTTTAAGAAAGAGAAATTCGGAATGGAATAAAATTCCCAAGCATTATTTTTCTGATTATAACGTAAAATCGGGACTTCGTAATGCCGACGGTACCGGCGTTTTGGCAGGACTTACATCAATCGGTGAAGTGCATGGTTATATAATGGACGAGGGTAATAAAACGCCTGTTCCCGGAAAGCTCAGATACAGAGGCATAAATGTGGAAGAAATTGTCTCGGCGTGTATGAAGGAACAGCGATTTGGCTTTGAAGAAACAGCTTATCTTTTGCTGTTCGGGTTTTTGCCCACAAAAAAATCTCTTGATAAATTTTCAAATCTTCTTGCTTCAAAGAGAAATTTGCCCGATGGATTTACAGAGGATATGATATTTAAGGCACCGAGTAAAAATATTATGAACAAGCTTGGGCGTTCTGTGCTTGCTCTTTATTCATATGACGATAATCCGGATGATATTTCTCCGGGAAACCTTGTAAGGCAGAGCCTTGAGCTGATTGCCCGTTTCCCTGTTTTGGTTGCGGATGCGTACAGCTGTAAGCGTCATTATTTTGACGGAGGCAGTCTTGTGCTTCATAACCCGAATCCAAAGCTTTCTGCGGCTGAAAACTTTTTATATATGATAAGACCTGACAACGAGTACAGCGATCTGGAAGCAAAAACTCTTGATTTGACAATGCTTTTGCAGGCAGAGCATGGAGGAGGAAATAACTCTGCGTTTACTGTCCGTGTTTTGTCCTCAACGGGGACTGACACATATTCGGCTATTTCGGCGTCTGTTGGTGCGTTAAAAGGACCGAAGCATGGCGGTGCGAACGATAAAATGCTTTCTCAGATGAAAGAGATTAAGGAAAATGTACATAACTGGAACGATGAAACCGAGGTCGGAAATTATTTGCGTAAAATTCTGAGAAAAGAAGCGGGCGACGGAAAAGGCTTAATCTACGGAATGGGGCACGCTGTTTATACAATGTCCGACCCGAGAGAGAAAATTTTAAAAGAGCGTGCGGCTCTCCTTGCCGAAAAGACCGGCTTTGAAAAAGAATTTGCTCTTTATGATATGGTTCAGAGAATTTCTCCCGATATAATATTTGAGGAAAAGAGGATAGACAAGAATATCTGTGCAAATGTGGATTTTTATTCGGGATTTGTATATCAGATGCTTAATCTTCCTCAAGAGCTTTTTACTCCGATTTTTGCTATGTCAAGAATTGTGGGCTGGTGTTCTCATAGAATTGAAGAGGTAATGACAAATAAAAAGATAATAAGACCTGCATATAGAAGTACGGTTAAAAGACTTGATTACGTTCCTATCAGCGAGCGTGATGAGGTTTTGCTGACAAAGGAATAAAGTTATGAATTATATATTATTGGTAATTGCAATCTTTGCCGCAACATTTTGCAGCTTGATTATGCATAGGATTAAGACCAACAATAAAAGAGATGTGTTTGTTTTTAATCTGATTGCTTCGATTGCATGGTTTTTGATATTGTTGATTTTGAATAAGGTTACCGTGCGGTTTGATGGTTTATTACTGCTTTTCGGAATTATTTACGGTGTAACACAGGTCATATTTATTGTGTTTAAGCTTAAGGCGATGGAAACGGGACCTGTTTCGGTTACAACCTTGGTAGGAAATTGCTCCCTTGTGCTTTCAACATTGGTAGGCGTCCTTGTGTGGGACGAAAGAATTTCCGTGCTACAGGTTGTGGGCATTGTTTTGCTTGTTGTATCTGTAATTATTTCAACTGATTTGAAAGGTGCAAAGGGTTCTTATCAAAAGGGATGGAAGCTTTTTGCTGTTGGTTTCTTTGTGTTTGCCGCACTTATAGGTATAGTGTTTAAAGCCTTTGCCAAAAACGGCGGAGGAGGCAAAGAAGGGGATATGATGCTGATTGCATCGGGCGTTATGGTGATTTTGCTTTTTATAATAACGCTGATTATTTCCCCATCCGAAAAGGGCAACCCCATACCGTTTATGAAAAGCTTTAAAACTTTGTTGCCGGTTATAATTTGCGGTGCGTTGATGTGTACGCAAAACAGGATAAATGTTGCTATTGCGGGGGATATTCCGGCACCGATTTTATATCCCGTGTTTAACGGAGGAGTAATTATATTATCCTCGGCTTTAAGTATGTTGTTTTTAAAAGAAAAAACGACAGTTCGACAAAAGCTGGGAATTGCTTTGGGAGTTGTTGCCATAGTTATAGCAGGTGTATTTTAAAATATATAAAAAAGAGCGGACACACAAATCTGCTCTTTTTTATATTTCGGGGGTTATGACTTCAAATTTTGATACCGATACTTCAAAAGCGGTTTTTGTTTCAAATTCATCTTCGCTTATTTTCTTTTGATATTCACGACTTTGTATTCTTCCCCATATCTTAAGGTTCAGTCCTACATCAAAGCTATCAGCATACTTTGCATTTCTTCCCCACGCTATGCAGGGAATGTAATCCGATTTGTTATATGAGCGGTTCACGGCAAGAAGTATATCGGATATTTCTCTGTTAAACGGTGTTGTCCTGTAGACAGGGGATTTACAAACATATCCGTTTAAAAATATTTTGTTTGGATTTACGGTTTCTTCAATGGAAGAAATATATTCTATTGACTTTGCAAATACCGTAAGCATTAGTCGATTTCCGGTGTCGGAGTAATTGTTGTATGAGCGAAACTGACCGTTTATCGCTACTTTTTCGCCTATGCACGGCTTTACTGCGGGGAAAAATCTTTCGGACAAGGTTATGTTGACCGTGTCAAAGTTTTCGCTGAGCCTCGGAACCTTAAGTCTGAATAAGTAAAACTTTTCACCGTATATTGAATGAGAAAAGAAAAGCTCGCTGTCCACATATCCCGCAACAAATGCCTTATTGTTTTCTATAATAGTATTTTCCACAGATTTTCACTCCTGTCAAAATATTAAGCTTACTCTAAATTTATATTCGATAGAGCGAAAATTAGAACTGTATTGTTTCAAATACTTTGGGTTCCACATCGCATAAAAGAAGAGCCGTTACAAATGATAATATATCAAATATGTCATCGGGTTTTTTAAACCATTTGATGTTAAACTCTTGAGGCGAAACTGTTTTTTCGGTAAGAGTTTTAAGATTTCGTTGCAGGCAAAATGTAAGCCCGTCCTCGTTTATGCTTGATGCCGTAACCGTGGAATTCAGCTTTAAACCGCAGGTTAATACTACACAGTCGGTGTTTATAATCTTTTGAGTTTCTTGCTTGTTGTCAGTATTTACAATTAAGTTGTTTCCGATTTTAACCATATTAAAAGCCTTTCTTTTTAATTGTATTTATATTTTGCCGAATTATCCGTTTTGTATTCCTTGATTAAAAGTATAGATAAAAAATTTTCTGGAAATACTATATTTAATATTTTTCGGGAGGGTAAAATTTGCTTGTAACGATTTTGCGAACGGTTATTATGTACGTCTTTGTAGTTGCCACATTGCGTATTATGGGAAAAAGGCAAATCGGTGAGCTTGAAGCATCAGAGCTTGTGGTGACAATAATTATATCGGATATTGCGGCAATGCCCATTACAAATACAGATGTTCCTCTTGCTACAAATGTTCTTGCTATCTTTGTTTTGACATCACTTGAAATAATTCTTTCATTTATTGCGTACAAAAGTCCGGCGGTTAGGACGGCTTTGTACGGGAAGCCGAGTACCTTTTTTAAAAACGGTAAATTTAATCAGGATGAGATGCTGAAGCAAAGATTTAATGTTGCCGACATAATGGAGGAGGTCAGGGGTAACGGTATATGCAGTTTGTCCGAGGTTGAGTATATTGTTATGGAAACAAACGGTCGTGTAAGCGTGGTGTTAAAGTCCGAAAACAGTCCTGTGACCACGTCGGATTTGCAGATAAAAAAAGAACCGATAAGATTAAGCTTTATAATAATAGACAACGGAACGGTAATCGGAAGTTGTATGAAATCATTGGGGTTAAATAACGAGTGGCTTAATAATACATTAAAAGAATATGGTCTTACAAAAGCAAGCGAGGTTTTTTATCTGAGCTTTGAGCAGGACAGCGGAAAAACCGTTCTTGTGCCTAAAGATAAGAGGTGAAAGCGTGAAAAGAGTATTTGTTGTTATTATAATGGTGACGTTGATAATCACAACAGTTACAATTCATATGAACAGAACTTTTTCATTTTGCGGAGAAATACTTAAAATTTCGGAGGAGGTTTTAAGAGAGTATGAAAATTCAAATTGGGATAAGATATATGATTTGACAATACAAACAAAGGATATCTGGAATAAAAACAGACTTTGGGCGGCAGCAACGCTTTCTACAAAAGTGATAGATGAAATTGAAATTTCTCTTGAACAAAGTATAATGTATTCAAAAATAAGATCCAATGAGGATTTTATCGGGGAATATAAAATGTTCTGTATGTTAATAGAGCACCTTCCGAAGCAGGAGGGTGCCGATATCGCCGAGATTTTGTAAGTAGAAAACGGGACAAAATCATAATGCGATTTTGTCCCGAAACCAACACGTTGGTATCAGATTTGCCTCGGAAATCTTTAAATTGTCAAAAACGTTTTTTCCGTTTCGTGGGTTTTTGCTCGTTTCATCAGGTTTGAAATTGCGTTTTTGGCAGGCATATTTTCAAATAAAACCTTATATGCTTCGTTTACAATGGGCATTTCCACACCGACTTTTTTGGAAAGCTCCCAAGCCGCCTTACAGGTTTTTACACCTTCCACAACCATTTTTATTTCGTTGCATGCCTCGTCACAGCTTTTGCCTTGTCCGATAAGAATGCCTGCTCTGCGATTTCTTGAGTGCATACTTGTACAGGTTACAATCAGGTCGCCTATTCCCGAAAGACCGTAAAATGTTTCCGGCTTTGCACCCAAAGCAACACCGAGTCTTGAAATCTCAACAATACCTCTTGTCATAAGAGCCGCCTTTGTATTGTCGCCCAAATTCAAGCCGTCAAGTATTCCGGCGCAAAGTGCGATTACATTTTTGAGAGAGCCTCCAAGCTCTACGCCAAGCTTATCGGGATTTGTATAAACACGAAAAATGGGGTTCATAACCAAATCCTGTATCTTATTTGCAATTTTTTCCGATGAGGCGGCAACAACATTTGTTGTGGGTATTTTCCGGGAAACCTCTTCGGCATGGCTGGGTCCTGACATAACTGCTATTTCGCAATCCTTGATTTCTTCTTCAAGAATTTGTGACATTGTTTGGTATGTACCGTTTTCAAGTCCCTTTGAAATATTCAAAATCAAACTGTTCTTTTTCGCATAAGGAGCAAGAGCCTTTGCTGTTGTCCTCATTGCGTGGGAAGGAACGGCGGTAATAATCAAATCGGAATCACCACATTTTGAAATATCCGATGTAAAGCTTACGCCGTCGGGGATTTTTACTCCAGGAAGGAACGGTTTGTTTTCGTGATATTTATTAAGGTTGTTGCTCTCTTCCTCCATATATGACCAAAGGAGGATTTCGTGACCGTTTTCGGCAAGCATTATGGCAACTGCCGTGCCCCAGCCTCCGGAGCCTATAATATTTATCTTTGCCATTTTCTTTATCCTTTCAGTTTATTTTGCTTTGGTTCCAAGCTTTGTTTCAGTCCCGTTGAACAAACGCTTTATATTGCTTTTATGTCTGTATATTGCAAGCACTGCCAAAAAACAAGTAAATATTGTGTAAGGAATGTCATAGTTTGCTTTAAATATAAGTGCGGCGGCAATAAACATAAGTGAGCCGAGAACGCTTCCCAATGACACATATTTTGTAATCGCCATAATAACAATCGAAATAATAAGTATGGGAAGGGCGATTTTCCAGTCTGCAAACATTAAAGCGGTAATTGAAACAAGTATACCCTTTCCGCCTTTAAATTTAAAATATACAGGGAAATTATGCCCCAAAACAACTCCTATTGCGGAGGCGTATAAGGCGAGTTGAGAATTGTTTGCCCCAAGAGGTGTTATAACGGATATAACAATGCCCAAAATACAGGCAACAGCGGCTTTTAAGCAGTCGCCCAAAACAACGCATACAGCCGCAACCTTTCCGTATGTTCTGAGGGCGTTTGTTGCCCCTGCGTTTCCGCTTCCGTGACTTCTGATATCATCATTGCCTACAATTTTTCCGACGATTATAGCCGTGTTTATGCTTCCAATAAGGTATCCGATTATTGCGCAGAAAAGAAGTATTACAAAATTCATAAAATCATACATAATTAAAATTGATTTTAATTATTTCTCCTTTCTTCAGAGTTTGTCTATGTTAATCCTTTGTTTTTTCGCGGATAATAAATTTAAGAGGTGTCCCTTCAAATCCGAATTTTGCACGAAGTCTGTTTTCTATATAACGAATATAGGAATAATGAGCAAGCTGTGCGTTGTTTACAAAAAGTATGAATGTGGGAGGCTTAACGGAGGCTTGCGTTGCATAATATATTTTAAGCCTTTTTCCCTTGTCCGAAGGTGGTTGAACCATTGCGATTGCCTCGTTTATAACATCATTTAAAAGCCCCGTTGATATTCGCTTTGAATTTTCTTCAACCGCCTTGTCCACCATATCAAAAAGGGAATCGATTCTAAGTCCTGTTTTAGCGGAGATGAAAACGGAGGGGGCATACATCATAAAGTTAAAGCCTTCTTTAACTTTATCGCTGAAGTTTTTCATTGTGTTGGTATCCTTATCAACTATGTCCCATTTGTTTACGGCTATAATTGAAGCCTTGCCGTTATCGTGGGCATAGCCTGCAATTTTTGTGTCCTGTTCGGTTACGCCCTCCGTGGCGTCTACCATAATAACGCAGGCATCTGCTCTGTCAACTGCTCCAAGTGCTCTTACAACGCTGTATCTTTCGATATCTTCGTTGATTTTGCCTCTTTTTCGCATACCTGCCGTATCAATAAGGATATATTTTTTATTCCCTCTTTGATACACACTGTCAATTGCGTCCCGAGTTGTTCCGGCAATACTGCTCACTATAACACGGTTTTCTCCTAATATTTTGTTTATAAGGGAAGATTTTCCGGCGTTTGGTTTGCCTATTATTGCAACCTTTATTGCATCATCATCTTCGGAGTTTTCATCTTTTTCGGGAAAGTGAGATATGACCTCGTCAAGTAAGTCCCCGAGTCCCAAGCCGTGAACAGAGGAAAGAGGGAAAATTTCACCTATTCCCAAATTGTAAAATTCATAAAGCTCCATAGGCGGCTGTCCCGGCCTGTCAATTTTATTGCAGACAGGAATAACAGGTTTTCCGCATTTCCTGAGCATTGAGGCAACCTCGCCGTCGGCGGCGGTAACACCTTCTTTAATATTTACCATAAAAATAATAACATCCGCCATATCTATTGCAAGATTTGCCTGCTCACGCATCTGAGATAGAATTACATCATTGCTTGAAGGCTCGATTCCTCCCGTGTCAATAAGGGTAAAATCTCTGCCTGACCATTCGGCATCGGCATAAATTCGGTCACGGGTTATTCCGGGCGTATCTTCTACAATGGATATGCGTTTGCCGGTTATTTTATTAAAAAGTGTGGATTTGCCGACATTTGGTCTGCCGACTATTGCAACTACCGGTTTCATTTTATGATTTTCCTTTCGTATAATTTAGTAAAGTAATGCCTCCAAAAGACTGTAACCGTCATTTTCAACGATTACAACCTTTGTGTTAAGCGATTTTTCAATATCCTCGGAGGTGGTGTCATCAAGTAAAACATTTTCTCCGTGGCGGAACATGGAAGAAGAGAGCAAAAGCATATCTCCCAAGTCCTTGCCATTTAGCTGATTTATAATATCCTCTCCGGTTAAAAGTCCGGTTACAGTTATGCTTTTTCCGAAGAAATTGTTTTCTATGGGAATAACGCTAATCATATTTCCGTCAAGCATATCGGTAAGGTTTTTGATTATTTCATAAACACATTTTCCCGTTACAACTGTTTTTCTGTGCTTTGGTTTTTTGTTTTTTGTATCGGAAAGAGCATTTTTATACTCTTGTATCAGAGATGAGCAAAGCCCGACGCCGTTTTCGATTTGAGGAAATCCGTCATATTCGGAAGCGGAAGGAAGAGGAAGCTTTGCCGTAATATAAAACTCATCTGCTATATAAACAAAATTTCTGCCAAGCTCTTTTTTGAATTTTTTCTGCCATTTTTCTATTTGAATTACCGTTTCTTTTGCACTTTCGTCTGTAAAGCCAATAAGCGTTACAAGACCTTTTCTGTGGTCGGAAAGACCGACGGGAACAACGGAAAGGGATTCGATACTGTCTGATATTTTAGATAAATCCAATATTGTTCTGTCAAGCTCCGATTTGTCATTAAAGCCCGGACATAAAACAATCTGGGCGTTTATGTTAATATCGTTATCTGCAAATTTTTTTAAATATCCTAAAACCTTGCCGGCGTTTTTGTTGTTAAGCATCCTGCATCTAAGTTCGGGATTTGTGGTGTGAACCGAGATGTTAATTCTGGGTATGCTATATTTAATAATTCGGTCAACATCGGAGTCTTCCATATTTGTCATAGAGATATAGTTTCCCTGAAGAAATGACAGTCTGTAGTCATCATCCTTAAAATAACAGGTTTCACGCATTCCGTCCGGTAATTGGTCTATAAAACAAAAGACGCATTTATTTCGACAGGATTTGGGCTTGTCTATTAAAACGCTGTCAAAGACAATGCCGAGTGGCATAAAATCCTCGTTATCAATCTTAACCGTGCCCTCTTTGAGTATAATTTCAATTTCCTCATTTGCAGAGGCGTATGCGTAGTCGAGGTAATCGTTTATTTCAATTCCGTTAATTGATAAGATTGTATCACCTGCTTCAAGTCCTGCAAAATAGGCAAGGCTTTGAGGCTCTACGGCTTTAATTTTCGCCGGCATAAACGAATCACCCCTTTCCTATTTAGATTTTAACATAAAAGAAGAATTTTTACAAGTTTTAATTATTATAAAATAAAAATAGGCTGCCAACGCAACCTATTTAAACTTAAGCCTGTTTTACGCTTCAACCGAGATAACCTCTTTGCCCTTGTATGAACCGCAAGCGGTACAAGCTCTGTGAGGCATTTTAAACTCGCCGCAGTTGGGGCATTTAACCATACCCGGAACGGTAAGCTTCCAATTTGCTCTTCTTTTATCTCTTCTTGCCTTTGAAGTCTTTCTCTTTGGAACTGCCATAATATATACACCTCTTTCTCTTTATTAACTGATTTATATTCGGAATATTCCGAAAACAAAGAAATTCATCTTTGCATATTCTACAACAATTTGTCTAAAATGTCAAATGCGGGATTTGTAATCTCGCTTTTGCAATTACATTCTGATTTGTTAAGGTTTGTTCCGCATGAGGGACACAAGCCTTTACATGAGGAACTGCATAATGATTTGGAAGGGAGATTCATAAAAAGATTGGTATAAACTATGTAGTCAAGGTCAATCTCCGAGCCCTCCAAAATATTGTAATCGGGATTTTCGTCCGTATCACTTAAAGAATCACTTTTTTTGTATTGCTCAAAAATATCAAATTTAAGAAAATGTCCATATTCCTCGGTGCATCTGTCACATACAAGAACTATGTCAGCTGTAACCTTGCCGTATAATTCAATGGTTCCTCCGATATTTGAAGCCGTGCCTTCAAAGTGAACAGGATTATTTATTTTAAAATTATCTTTTTCGGAGGCATTTAAAAAAATATCTTCGGATAATTTTATTTTTCTGCCGTCGGAATTTATAATAGATGATAAATTAATCTGCATAACATACCGCTTTCCTTGTAGAAATAATTGATATTTTCAATTTCAAAACAACAAATGACGGCAATAATTATACTGCATTGCCGTCGATTTGTCAAGTGTTTTTGGGTAATTTTTCTCAAATTTAATATTATTTTGAGGAAAGATAAGCATTTATCTTATCTACAAGTGCATCAGCGTCAACTCCGTGTACTGCCGCAGCCTGTCCGATGCTCTCTCCCGAAGCGGAGGGACAACCCAAACAATGCATACCGATTTCAAGGAAGAAATCAGCCGTTCCGGGGTCAAGCTGTAATGCTTCCATAATAATAGTGTCCTTTGTTACCTTTGCCATTTATATCAAACCTCTTTCGTTTATAATTTTGTATTGTCCCCATTATATATCATAATTATCAAAAATTCAAGTATTTTTATAAAATTAAATTATACGATTTTGTTTTTCCATTTACCGCCTCGCCATCTGATACTGTACATAATCGCACGGAATGTTTCGTCAAGACCTGTTGCCGCCCAACAACCCACAAGCATAAATCCCATACGGATTCCGAGAATATACGACATAAAAACACCGAAAACCCAACAAGAAATCATTGCAACGGCAGGAGTGTAGATAATATCTCCCACAGCGTTTAAGCATTGGTCGGATACATTATTGACAGCCCTTGAAATTTCAAGGAAAATTTCAACCAACATAACCCCGAAGGAAAGGCTTATAATTTCTTGATTGTCGGTAAAGAGCGATACCAGAGGAACCCTAAAAATAAAGAGTGCCGCCGCCAGAACTATATTAAACGAAACAGCGATTTTAATTGCTCTTTTGTAGGTGTAATCTCCGCTTTCCAAATCGGCGTTACCTTTAAATCTTCCGAGAAGCACAGATGCAGCCGTGCCGATTGAACCGCTTACCATATAAACATAGTTTGAAAGGTTATAGAAAATAACTTTAGCAGTAACCATACTCATACCCATACTTGCGATAAATGAGGTTGTAATCAACTGTGATGTTGCATAGGATATGTTGCTTACACAAGCAGGTACGCCGATTTTAAATATCTGACCTATATGCTTTGGATTTAATGTAAATCTCAATTTGTATCCCGATTTAAAGTACAGGAAAAGTGCAACCGATAATCCAACGATATGTGATGTTACATTGGCAGTTGCAATTCCCACAACACCGTTTACGGGCAAAAAGTCGGGATGAAAAATTACGATATAGCTTATACCGGCATTTGTGACGGCAGATGTCAGGCTTGTAATAAGGCAATATTTTGTGTATCCGCAGGCTATAAGCCGTCCGGTAAAATACGAAAAAAACAAGGTGATGGGGAAGCAGAGCGAGCGAATGGTGAAATAAGGAAGGGCAAAGGCTTTGCCTTCGCTCTCTGCGTTCATAAAGTTAAGTAACGATTCTTTACATAAAAACATAAAGATTGCACCCAAAACTGATAACGCCAAAAGAAGAAGAACGCCTGTTCCGGCTATTTCTTCGGCTTTCTTTTTTTCTCCTGCGCCTATTCTGACGCTCATAATAACTGTTGCACCCGTACTTATTATCGAAAGTATTGTGGTACCCATGCCGAGTATCTGGTCGGATATTCCAACTCCTGCTACTGCAATTTGGTCATAGTATGAAAGTACAAAGGTATTAAAAGACCCCAGCATGAGAATAAACAAGTTCTCAAAATAGCGCGGAAGAGCAAGGGAGGGGATTGATAATTTCATTCCGTTTTCAACAATATATTTTTTCCGTCCCGTTGATATATTTTTGTCGTTCATATTTTACACTCCGAGTTTGATTTGTCTGTATTTTGACGGCGAAACGCCTATGTAAAGTGAAAAGAGCTTGCTGAAATAAAACACATCGTTTATACCCACGTCCATGGCAATTTTCTTTATTGAATCCGATGTGATTTCAAGCTTCATTTTCGCGGTGCTTAATTGAAGCTGCGTTTTGTATTTGAATATGGTTGTATTCATATTCTTTTTAAACAGCTTGTTTGTGTAGTCAAAGCTGTAACCCGACACATTTTCGATATCAAATCGGGTAAAATTATGCATATAGTTATTGTTGATAAAAGAAGCAACCTTGTTTACGAGAGCCGTTGTTTTCTGCTCCGGAAAAGCAATTTTTTGCATTATTTCATTAAACAAACAGGCAACCTTTGAGGAAATGCGGTATTTGTAATTTAAGGATTTTTGCGTCATATTGTCAAGCTTTAATTCCTTAAAGGACTTAATAAAATAATCAAATTCACGATTGTCCGAAAAGTGGTAATCCTTTGGAAGGGCAATATTCATATTTGAATATTCACCGGTGCCGAAAATATACGAATCAAGGGAGCTTTTGAGGACTGCTTCGGAAAATTTCTTAAATTCCGAATCTGTCATATCAAGAGTTTTTATTCCGTCGCTGTCGAAATGAACAAAAAGGAAAAGGCAATCAGACGGCTTTGTAGGCTTGTGATGCTCGCCTTTTGTGAATATGTGCATATCGCCTTTGTTTAACTTGATTTCGTCGCCGTTTTCCGTGAGATAGAGAGTCCCGTTTATCACAAAATAGGCAATATATTCCGGTGCGTTTCTGTCGCTGTGCTTGCCGGAAGGCTTTAAATCCGTAATGTTTAAAAGGTTTATTTTTAAAGTTTTATTCAGGTCAATGATATAATAAATCATTTTTATACGCCTTCTATTCAATAATAAATGCTTTTGCCTCACATGATTTAAGATTTATGGGAAGTATCGTTTTGCCGTTTAATACTTCAAAATCACAGGACGATATATTTCCCGAGCAGGCATCTGCGATGTATACCTGATTTGCGATTTTGCTTACCGAAACCGTGCCGGAAAAGTCTTTTTCGTACATATTTGAAATAAAGAGAATTTTCCTTCCGTTTTCCTCGGTTCTTATATGAGTAAATACAGTATCGACGTTATGCTCCGAAGATGTAAGGGTTACATCCTTGCATTTCTCGGGAACAATGTGAGATATTTTTGATTTAATGTCGTCTGTGCAGATAAGATATGCTTTTCCGCAGTTAACAAGCGCCTTAAACTTCTCGGCATATATTGATTTTTTGCCTGTTTCCCTTGAATATTTGGGAAGCTCCTGACAGAATATCAATGTTCCGCCGTTGTCGGCTAAGGCAAGAAGCTTTTCCGCAACCTTATCCCTGATTACCCGACAGCAGGGAAGAATAACGGAACTGTATTTACGATTGTTAAAGACGATACCGTCGCCGTTTAAAGTGCTGTTTTCGATTACCTCGTTATCAATATAGTCATATTCGATTTGGTTTTCAAAAAGAGACCACGCAGAAACGGTATAAGCGTTTTGAACAGACATAATATCGTAAGAATTATCTTGGTTATAGAAATTGATATTGGGGTTAAAAGCCGCCCACATTGATGGTTCGGGATAAACCAAAGCCGTGTTGCAAACCCTTGTGCCGAGGCGAAGCAGATATCCCAGACGGGCAATGTACTTGTTAAAGGTTTTGATTTGTTCGTTGGTAATTTCAAGCCATCCGTAATAAGAGGTAAAATTATTTATACCCATAACAAGATGCCAGTTTGCGGAATATATGTAATAGTCAAAGGGCAGAACCTTGCCTTGGGAATCATGGGCTGAAAATTCGGTAAAGGATTCACCCTCGCCGTACAAATCGGCAATTGATGAAACAACACGTGCAACGGGATGATAAGTCTTATACATAAGCTGATTGGGCTCGCTTGAAAGCTGGTCAATTCCCGGCCAATCGAGTTGCTTTATGCACTTATAGTATGAGCCGTAATTGTAAATGTGGGCTTGCAAAATTTCTTCTTCAATCAGGTGTCCCGAGGATTTTAAGCCGTTTTTACCGCACCAATCCTTGATAACTTTAAAATAGTTTTGGGATACGGTTTGGGCAATATATTCCCAGAAGTCGCAACGCCTTTTTATGGACTCGGGTGTGTTTTTCCTTAAAACTGCAATACAGGCATACATAAAATCGTAGCCGTATATTTTCTCAAATTCTTTGGGATAGTTTTCGTGCCAAGGAAGAACAGGGAGCATTCCTCCGGGGATATACCAAGCAATAAGAGATGGTTCGTCCGTGAAGGTAGCCAAAATGCCCTTGCCGAATTCATCTTTCAATAAGTCCTTGTACTTTTCATGGGTACATTCAATGAATTTCTCGGTGGCGGATTTATCGGAAAGACTAACGTAGTTTAAAGGTGCATGATAGCCTTCGACAGCATGTGTGCCTTCAAACAATCTTCTTTTGCACATCATAATAAGTGTGTAGACTCCCTCGGGAACATCAATGTACATAAATCCGTTTTCGTTAAGGCAATTGGTTACATCAATTACTTCGGTTTCATCCTCGGAAAGCAAAACTGCACGGTAAAGTTCGCCATCGGGAATGTTGCATTTGTAAAATCTCGGTCCGGGTATTTTTCGCATAAAATTGTAGCAGAAAAGTCCTTGTGCCACGGTTTCGGGATATTTTTCGGGGATATATCCACCGGCAATTCCCGAAGGATATGACTGCTCGTCATACAGCCAGACATTCATTCCCTTGTCAATAAACTGACGAATTGTTTTTTCGTATTTTTCCCATTCGGACATATCATCGGGAAAATTCTTTGTATATTCAACGTTTTTAACTACGCCGCCAAAGCCCAGCTCGTCATATTGGTCGCAATTAACGGCAAGATGGTGTTTTATTGGATATACAGCGTATCTTCTGTCGGGATTTTTAAAATTTTCAGTAAGTTCATTTGGTAAACTCATAGCTTTACACCTCGAAAAAATATTTGTATTCAGTATAACACATAGAAATTAAAAATCAATATAAAAAATCGCATATATTTGTAATTTAGCGAACAAATTTTGCAAAGCTTGAAAAAAGTTTTGTTATGGTGTATAATATGTAAAAGAAAATTTGGAGGATATGATGATTACAGGAAAACAAAGAGCT
>JAZLFN010000002.1:0-2262 GCA_045615805.1 Clostridia bacterium
AAATATGAATATAAAAAAGTCAAGACTGATAATTTGTGCAATAGCCATATTTTTAATAGGAGCCATATTTGCGATTTGTGTGGTAAATCCATTTGGTATAAAAAATATAGGCAAATTTTTGAAATTTTCTTTTGTTTCAAGAATGATTGAAGATAACTATTACGAGGATATGGACTTATCAAGTGCGGCAGACGGCGCAATTTCCGGCGTGGCTATGTCCGCCAAGGACCCATATACCATGTATCTGTGGGGAGATTCCGCAGAAGAATATGCTCAGGATATGAGAGGAGATTATTGCGGTATAGGCGTTCGTGTTGCTGCCGATACAGAGGGCGGATTTATATATGCCGAGTCGATTATACCGGCTACCCCTGCGGAAATGGCAGGTATTGAGCCGGGAGATATATTCCTTAAGGTTGACGGCAAGGAGTATAAACCAACCGAGCTTACGGATATGGCAAATACTATTAAAGGTGAAGAAGGAACAAATGTAAAAATTGAAGTTTTAAAGCTTGACGGAACAACAAAGGAGTATGAGATTACAAGGAGAAGTGTTGAAACGGGACTTGTGTATTCAGAGGTTTTAGACGGCGGTATCGGATATATAAGCATATCTCAGTTTACGGAAAATATATCCGACAAGTTTTTGGATAAATGCCGTGAAATGGGAAAAAACAATGTCAATTCTTTGATTATAGATTTAAGAAATAATCCCGGAGGATTGATGGATGAATCTGTCAGATGCACAAGTGCATTTTTGGACGACGGAGCTACCGTGACATATACCCTTGATAAGAACGGCAAAAAAGATGAATACAAAAGCGTGAACACAAACATAAAGCTAAAGCTTCCGATAGTTGTGCTTGTGAACGAAGGAAGTGCGTCCGCAAGCGAAATAATGACAGGAGCGTTGCATGATTACTCTGTTGCAACCATAGTGGGCAAGAAATCTTTCGGAAAGGGTATTGTTCAATCCGTATACAGTTTTGATCCGGAATCAATTTTATCTGTAACGGTATCAAGATATTATACGCCAAACGGCGTATGTATTCACGGTATTGGCATAGAACCCGATGTAGATGTAGATACAGACCCGTCAACGGTTGTGACCTACGGAAATCTTAATTTGAAAAACGATATGCAGCTTAAAGAGGCGATAAAGGTTCTTAAAAAATGATTACACTCGGCATAATTTCGGTGCAAGAGAAAAAGAGCGGTTTATTAAAAAGAATATTAAAAAAACAAAGGATAAAATGCGGATTTGGTGAAAATCCGCATTTTGTTGTATGTGAGATATATGTAAATCCCAAAAATGAAAAAAGAAATATTAAGGCGTGTGAGAAGGCGGAGCGGTTTTTAAAAAAGCAAGGCGCCGAGGCTGTGTTTTTAACAAAAGAAGTAAAAAACAGTATGGGTATCGGCAATTCTGCCGTCAGAAGTGTTGTGCCGAAGGATGATATAATAAACACTTATCTGTGGGCGGCGGAAAAGTCGGAGGATAAATTCTGTCAAAAACTTTTGATTGCGGATAAGGAGCTTAAAGCGGTGTCTGTAAAGGCACTTTCAAGACTGTGCCTTAAAGTAAAAGAGATGGTTGTATACACAAAATGCGTTTGGGAAATGGAGAAAATTGCGGAAAATATTTTTCGCGAATACGGCTTGTGGATTGATGTGAAGGGTGAAGCAATAGATTACGATGAAATCAAACCGTCTATGAGATGGAATATAATTGATGTAGATAACGGCTTTGTCAGGGTGAAAGATTTTGTGGTTGACGGAGTGGTGTACGATATTGATGCAGGGAATTATAATGTTGATAAAAACGAGCTTGGGGAGTATCTGAAAGATAGGCTTAAGCCGAAAATAAAAAGCAGACTGTCGGGAAAAAATATTTTTGAGATTTGTTAAACCAAAGTAAAAACGCCATTTCATAGGGGAGCCAAATATAGCCTCCCCTTTTTTACAAAGGGGACGGGCGATGGTTGCCGGTGGCACTTGGCTCCCCTGTGTAAGGGGAGCTGTCGCCGAAGGCGACTGAAGGGTTGTGCTGTATCGACCGCCTCTGCCGTTTCCGCATTTTTCGGACGGGCTCAGCAAGCGGAGCCCCTACGGTGAACCACACGGAACATCCGGTAGGGGCGCTCCTTGGTGCGCCCGCATAGCCTCCCCTTTTTTACAAAGGGGAGGGGCGATGGTTGCCGGTGGCACTTGGCTCCCCTGTGTAAGGGGAGCTGTCTGCGGAGCAGACTGAAGGGTTGTGCT
>JAZLFN010000003.1:0-6253 GCA_045615805.1 Clostridia bacterium
GCTTTCTGCTCCTATATCAATTCCCGTATGAGGCAAAATTTTCCCGCTCACGGGATTTACTCTGCTCGGCGAAAAAGAGCTTGTAATCTTTTTAACCGCCGTAGGCCATACAAACATTCCTTTCGGCACATCATATACCGAAACAACTCCGTCCGATGCATACATCTTTTTTAGCTCTTCCTGTTCGGCATTTTTCTTCTCTGTATATTCAATGTACGCCGCTTTGTCCTGTTCAAGCTCCGCAAGAGTTTCTTTTGATTCTTTTTGTTTCTGCTCAAGCTCGGCAATTGCACCATCCAATTCAGCCATTGCCTGTTGCTGCTCTTTCATAAGCTCCTCGGCACTTGTTTTGTTCTCGGAAATACCGCTTTTTATTTCTTTTATTTCCGCCATTACATTTTTATCGTATTCGGCAAGCTCTTTTGCTATGACAATTCTGTCGGTAAAATCCGTAAGGCTTGTGGCAGAAAAAAGTATATCAAGGTATGACATCATCCCTTTTTCACACATTACACGAAACCTTGTTCCGCAATCTTTTTCATAAGCTTGCTCAGCCTTTTCCGCCTCTTCAAGCTTTTGGTCAATTCCCTCAAGCTCTGTTGCGGAGGTGTTGATTTTTTCTTTTAAATCCCGCACCCTTTCGGATGCTTCGTTAAGCTCTTTCTCTGTTTTGGCAATCCCTTCAAGGGTAAGATTTTTCTTTTCTTCAATTTCCGCAAGCCGGCTGTCGTTTTCGGACGGTGCCGACCACACATAAACATATGTCAAAGGAACAGCTATTCCCAACAAAAAGATTGCGGCTATTACTATTGCAACTATCTTAACAGTCTTTCTGTTCATTAAATCACCTATTTAAAGTACCTTCCTGCCGCAGTATAGCTTGCCACAACTCCGATAACCGCGCCCGAACCCAAAAATACGGGAACAATAACCGCCGCTACGGCTTTAACACTTGCAAAGGAAATAATGTCTGAAGTAATAAGTCCCGAAACCTTTGATATTACCACTCCGTAGCCCAAAAGTATTGCAATACTTGCAATCAACGCTCCCACTATTCCCAAAATCACACCTTGGACAATAAACGGTCCTCTGATAAAGCCGTCCGTTGCCCCAACGATTTTCATTATTCCTATCTCCTCGGCGCAGGACGCCATTCCGATTTTTATAGTATTTGACAATATAAAAAGTGACAAAAGCATAAAAATAATCATTATCCATATACCCACATTTTTCATTGCCTTTGTGAGCATATCAATTCCGCCGATTATATCCTTGTTTTGAATAACCTCCTCAACACCCTTTATATTTTGAGCCTCATTGCTGACTTCCATGCTTTTGGACAAGTCCGAAATTATTAAAAGATACGAATCACGAAGTGGATTTTGACCGTCCTCAAACACATATCCTTCTTTTCCGTAGACCTCTTCGGTCACCTTTTTAAGTCTTTCCTCACGGGAATAAAATTTCACCTCGGAAACTCCGCTTATTCCCTTTAAATCCCCTTCAATATCGGAAATGGAACGACCGTCTGCATCACTTTTTAAATACACATTGATTTCACAGCTGTCCCCAAGCTTATTCATAAATGAATTTATGTTTATTCCTGCGGCAATCAAAACTCCCAAAAGAGCAAGAGACGCCGCCATAATACAAACAGAGGCAATGCTCATCATTTTATGAGATATAATATTTTTAAATCCGTTTTTTATAAAATAAAAAAGTTTATTTTTCATCCGCTTCAGCACCACCGTTTCCGTCCCGTAAATATTTTGCTCCTCTTTCATCGCGGATTAACTTTCCGTCTTTAAGCTCAATAACCCTCTTTTGCATTTTGTCAACAATATCCTTGGCGTGGGTTGCCACCAAAACCGTTGTTCCCAATTTATTAAATCTTTCCAGAATATGCATAATTTCATCCGAGGTCTTGGGGTCTAAATTCCCCGTAGGCTCATCGGCTATAAGTATAGGCGGATTGTTCGCCATTGCTCTTGCAAGAGAAACTCTTTGTTGCTCTCCTCCGGACAATTGAGAAGGTTTAACATTTGCCTTGTCCGAAAGCCCCACAATTGAAAGTATTTGCGGAACCTTATGGTTTATATCTCTTTCCTTTGTTCCCACGACTTCCATTGCAAATGCCACATTTTCAAATACTGTCTTATATTCAATAAGCTTGTAATCCTGAAATACTATACCGATTTTTCTTCGGTAATAAGGAAGCTCACGGCGTTTAAGGGACATAATGTCCTCACCGTCAACAATTATTTTGCCGTCGTTTGGGTTTTCATCACGAAGGATAAGGCGAGTCACTGTAGTTTTTCCGGCACCTGTTGAACCGATGAGAAAAACAAAATCTCCTTTTGGTACCTGAAACGACACATTTGAAAGGGCAATCTCTCCCGTATCCTTATATACCTTTGTAACCCTGTCGAATTTTATCATACAAATCATCTCCGATTAAGTCAGAAACGGAGCCAATAGGCGTGCAAAACGCAACGCCTAAAGCTCCGCAAAATTTCGCTTATACTAAATTCTTGTAGGCTCAGACTTTAAATACTTGTTTACCATCATGGCAACCTTAAATATAATGGCATCGTCAAATTCACGAAGGTCAAGTCCCGTAAGCTTTTTGATTTTGTCAAGTCTGTAAACAAGGGTGTTTCTGTGAACAAAAAGCTTTCTTGATGTTTCCGAAACATTAAGGTTATTTTCAAAGAACTTCTGAATTGTATATATCGTTTCGCTGTCAAGCACATTGATTGACTCCCTTTTAAATACCTCGTTTAAGAAAAGCTCACAAAGTGTGGTGGGAAGCTGATATATAAGTCTGCCTATTCCAAGATTATCATAGCTGATAATATTTTTCTCGGTATCAAATACCTTTCCTACTTCAAGTGCAATTCTTGATTCTCTGTATGCCTGTCCAAGCTCTTGTATGGTATCTACAACCGTAGATATTCCCACAGAGATATTAAGCATTTCCTCTGCGCTGAGAGTAGAATAAATACTGCTTGCAATCTTCATAACATCTTCTTTTTGAACATCACCGTCAAATTCCTTGATAACAACCATATCATGGTCATCGATTCTGATAACAAAATCCTTTTTCTTATCAGGAAACATTCCCTGCAAAATATCAATTGCCGAGTTTTCAATAATTTTTGAAATACGAACAAGGAAAACAACACGCTTTACATCAACCGTAAGATGAAGCTCTCTTGTCCTGAACAACACATCTCCGGGGAGCACATTGTCAACTATGATATTTTTCACAAAGCTGTTGCGGTCATATTTTTCATCATAGTATTGTTTAAGAGTAAGAAAATGTATTCCCAGCATAACACAGGCATTGGACGCAATTTCGTCATCGCCCTCACAGAATACCACATACTCCATTTTGTTAAAGGTTTCAATCCTTTTATAACTGTAATTTCCGATACATCTTATCTCTCCCGAAGCGTCAAAAACCGTAAGAATATTATCTACCGGCTTTCCGATACGCATTTCATCGCTGCAGGCTATTATTGTTTCCGTATCATCAATAACACCCACAACACGCTTTATATCCCGTCTTAGCTGTATCAGAGTGTTCTGAAACAGTCTGTTTTGCATAAAGCCACCTCCGTACATGAAAATAGTATGAACTGACAAACAGTATAATTATCTTTTATTATAACCTAAAAATTCCCGAATTGCAATATTTTTGTTAAAATTTCATAAAAATTTTATTCGGATAAAATTTTTGCCCGAGGAAAAGCCTCCTCGGGCGATTTTTTTATATAACCAAACAGCATATCGAAAAAATTAAAATCCTATTTCCTTTGCAAGAGCCTTTAAGGTATCCGCGCTTTGTTTAAGACCGTTCAGCTCCTTATCCGAAAATTCTATTTCAAGTATTCTTTCCGCTCCTCCCGCTCCGACAATAGTCGGCACGGAAAGACAAATATCCGATATCCCGTATTCTCCCTCCAGCATACTTGATACCGTCAATATGGAATTTTCGTCACCGATTATACATTCAACAATCCTTTTTACCGCAAGGGCAATCGCATAAAATGTGGAGCCCTTTTTTTCGATTATTTCATATGCCGCATTTTTGGTTTTGTTATAAAACTCTTCTTTATCAACATTCAATGTTTTACAGTTACCGTTTTTGCAATAATCTTCAACCCCCATACCTGCTACATTGGTTACACTCCATGCCGCAACCTCGGAATCACCGTGCTCACCTATTATATAGGTATGCACATTTCTTTTATCCACATTTGCATTTTCTCCTATAAGAAATTTAAGCCTTGAGGTATCAAGCACCGTTCCCGAACCTATTACATGATTTTTTGAAAATCCCGATATTTTGCAGGTAATATAAGTCAGAATATCAACGGGATTTGTAACCACCATCAATATTGTATCATCATCGCAGTAACGCATAACATTTTCGATTATGTTTCTGAAAATATCCGCATTTCGCTTAAGCAAATCCGTTCGTTTTTCGCCTTCTCGCTGATTTGCACCTGCGGTAATAATAACCATATCGCTGTTTTTTATATCGCAATAATCCCCTGCCATAACTCTCACAGGAGAAACAAAGCTTACTCCGTGGCTCATATCAAGGGCATCGCCCTCTGCCTTATCTTTATTTATATCAAGCAATACGATTTCCGATACAAGTCCCGACATCATAAGAGTATACGCAACCGTTGAACCTACATTTCCTGCACCTATTACTGTAATTTTTCCTTTAAACATAAAAAACACCTCTCATTTATCTTGAGACAAATGAGAGGTGTTTATACATATACTAATTATTTTTATAAAATTCTCTGTAACCTTTATAAGTCATATAAATATCAAATTTACTTGCAATCTCGTACGGCGAATGCATTGAAAGAAGAGCAACGCCGGCATCAATTACATCCACATCAAGATTTGCAACAAATTGTGCTATTGTTCCGCCTCCGCCGCCGTCAACCTTACCAAGCTCTCCGATTTGCCATTTAACATCCGTTTCGTTAAATATTTTTCTTACCTTTGCAACAAATTCGGCGCTTGCATCGCTTGCTCCGCTTTTGCCTCTTGCCCCTGTATATTTACACAAATATATTCCGCCGCCGAATATTGCCGCATTTTTCTTTTCGCTTTTGTCCGGGAAGCACGGGTCAAATGCCGCTCCCACATCAGCGGAAAGACAAGCGGAATTTGAAAGGGTTTCACGCAGAATTAAATCCGAATAATTCTTTACACACATAGAGCATATTTTCGCAAGAGCATTTTCAAAATGTCTTGACTGCATACCCGTTGCCCCCATAGAACCGATTTCCTCTTTATCTACCAAAAGGCATACGGCTGTCTTATCGGGAGTTTTAATCTCGGCTATTGCCTTTAAAGCTGTATACGCACATACTCTGTCGTCCTGACCGTAACCGCCTATCATACTTCTGTCAAAGCCTATATCCCTTGCAGGGTAAGCAGGCACAACCTCTATTTCACTGCTGATTAAATCCTCTTCGCAAATATCGTACTTTTCGTTCAGGATTTTAAGCACATTAAAGGCTACTCCGTTTTTAATATCCTCATCTTCACAAGGGATATTACCCAAAATCACATTAAGATTTTCCCCGGGGAACGCCTCGGAAACCTTTTTTGACATCTGCTCCGAAGCCAAATGGGGCAGCAAATCGGAAATGCAGAAAACAGGGTCGCTTTCATCCTCGCCGACGGTTATCTTTATCTGGGTTCCGTCAACCAACGTTGCCACGCCGTGAATGGAAAGAGGAATTGTTGACCATTGATATTTTTTTATACCACCGTAGTAGTGAGTTTTAAAATAAGCAAAACCGCCGTCTTCATAAAGGGGATTTGGCTTTAAGTCAAGCCTTGGTGAATCTATATGTGCACCCACCAGGCTTATACCCTCTGTTATATCCTTTTTACCGATAACCGCCGCAATCAAGCCTTTGCCTCGATTCACCGTATAAACCTTATCTCCGGCTTTCAATGTCTTTTTACTTTCGAGTGCGGAAAAGCCTGCCTTTTCAAGTAAAATACAGGAGTTTTCGCAAAACTCACGCTCGGTCTTTGCATCTGTAATAAATTTCCTGTATTCCTCACAAAAAGCAGTTATCTCTTTGCTTTCCTTCGGGGATACGTCGCCGTATGCGTTTTTATTATTGTATGTCAGTTTTTCCTGTAATTCATTTTTCTTTGCCATTTACATCCAACCCTTTCTTATGTATTCTTCTCTTAATAAAGGCTT
>JAZLFN010000004.1:0-6645 GCA_045615805.1 Clostridia bacterium
AGGGTATTGAAGAGCTTGTCCGTCATGCAATTCATATTGCAAAGTACAGAGAAAGACCGGGACGAACGGACTTTTGTTCAAATGATGAAAAGGGCGGAGCGGTGCATCGGTGTATTCATGGAATTATGCATTTGATTGACGACCATGCAATCGCGGCGGATATACCCGTAAGATTTGCGGCAAGCAAAATTATAGAGGGCGATAAGCTTATAATTGATGCCTTAAATCTTTCGGATAACGAAAAAGACGCAATCGAGCATATTATAGGTCAGATGGAGGAAGAACGCGGACTTGATCGCGCGGCGGCAATTGCGGATATGAGATTTTCGTACATAAAAAAGCTGTGCGCACAAACGGTAAGCAAGCCGAAGGAGAATAAAGAGCATGAGCGAAGCCGCAGGATAGACAAGCTTTTAACAGGTAAGTTTACGGCGATACCGGCGTTTGTTCTGATAATGGCGTTGGTGTTTTATCTCACATTTAATGTGATCGGACCGTTCTTTCAGGAAATCCTTGAAATCGGAATAGATTATATTAAAGAAACTGTGGATATGGCACTTACTGCATGGGATGTAAGTCAATTTTTACATTCGCTGATTATTGACGGTATTTTTTCGGGAGTGGGAAGCATACTAAGCTTTATCCCCATAATAATAATACTGTTTTTGTTCCTGTCCCTTTTGGAGGACAGCGGATATATGGCAAGGGTTGCCTTTGTAACCGATAAGCTTTTGCGAAAAATCGGATTGTCGGGAAGAAGCATAGTGCCTATGCTCATAGGCTTTGGCTGTACGGTGCCGGGAGTTATGGCAAGCAGAACCTTGCCGTCTGCCCGTGACAGAAAGCTGACTATTTTATTAACGCCGTTTATGAGCTGTACCGCAAAGCTTCCCATTTACGGATTTATCGCGAATGCATTTTTCCCGAAATACAGCGGACTTATTATGGTTGGTTTGTATTTTTTGGGAATTTTGGCAGGAATACTTGCGGCTGTCTTGGCTAAATGCACGGCGTTTAAGGGTAATGCGGTTCCCTTTGTTATGGAGCTTCCCAATTATCGTATGCCGGGGGCAAAGAATGTTGCAAGGCTTTTGTGGGATAAGGCAAAGGACTTTTTGCAAAGAGCCTTTACCGTTATATTTGTGGCATCAATTGTTGTCTGGTTCTTGCAGACCTTTGATTTAAGACTTAATGTTGTCGAAAATTCTCAAGACAGCATATTGGCAGGGATAGCAGGATTTATATCCCCTGTTTTTGCTCCTTTGGGTTTTGGCGATTTTCGAATATTGACATCACTTATAGCGGGATTTATGGCAAAGGAAAGCTTTGTGTCAACCCTTACGGTTTTGCTGGGAGGAGCTTCTCTTTCAACAATTATTGCTCCCGTTTCGGCGGCGGCACTTTTGGTATTTTGCCTGCTCTATACTCCGTGTGTTGCGGCAATTGCGGCAATCAAGCGTGAGCTTGGAGGCATTTGGGCGACTTCGACTGTGATATTTCAATGTGTGGCAGCGTGGATTTTTGCATTTATCGTAAGGTTAATTTTAATGATGATAGGAATGGGATAAGATGAATATAATCAGTATAATAATTATTGCGCTTTTGTGTGTTGCCGTGGTTTTTGCGATTTTGTCAATCAGAAAAAATAAGGGTAAATGCAGCGGCAACTGCGAAGGCTGTTCGATGAATTGTGATAAAAGAAAATGAGAAATCCTTATTGGGACTTCTCATTTTATATATTCTCCCAGTATTTCGGCAATTTTAAATTTGAATTTTATATTCGGAGAGTCGGACTCGGTGACTAACCTGTATTCCTCCGATGAAAGAGCGGATTTTAAAATATCCGAGGCTTTGCCGTCAAGCTTAACTGTGTTTTTGCCTACGCACAGAGGCGGATACATAACGCACCACCAATTTTTGCCTTTTGCGTCGCCGATTTTGATATTTAAAGCTGTATATTCTCCTCCGGGAAGAGCTATATTTTCATATATCTTTGTGGGAAATCTGCATTTTGAAACATTTGCCGTGACCGATGAGAAGCATCCGTTTTTTACAAGCTCGTCCGAGGCGGAGGATTCTATTTCATTTTTATATTTATTTGCGGTTTTTATACTGTCGTCAAGAGATGTACATTCGGAAAACAAACCCCCGAAGTCATTAAGAATTCTGTTTCGTACAAGAATTTTAAGGTTCTGGTCACGGTCGGTATCGCTTTCTCCCATAATGTGAAGCCGAAGCACACTTTCCGATATGTGGGACTTCATATTGTACACCGAGCCGACATATAAAGTCGCAACAAAAATGATTATTGCAGATAATGTAAATAGTGTTTTTTTAAACATAAATTTCTCAATTACGCAAAATTTTGCGTAAACAACCTCCTTTTTTGGCGTGTGAATACAAAAATGTATGTATTTTAATATATTTTTAACATATATTTAGTGTTTATACATATTGATTTTTTTTGTTAACAGATGTACAATATAATAGTGGTATTATGGAGAAGTGTATTTTTCCGGAAAGGTAGTGGGAATTTTGAGTAAGTTAAATGTATGTGTTTTGTTCGGCGGAGCGTCAAGCGAGCATGAGGTATCCTTGGTTTCGGCGACGACGGTTATAAAGGCACTCGATAAAGATAAGTACAATGTACATATGATAGGGATTACAAAGGACGGACGGTGGAAGTATTTTAACCGTTCGGCAGACGAGGTTTTAAGCTTTGATAAAATCTGTGAGGAACTGCCCAAGGCGATCATATCTCCGGACAGAGAGGATAAGGGCATTTTGGTTCTTGACGGCGAAGGTATAAAAAATATTAAAATCGACATCTGTATTCCCGCAATGCACGGAAGGAACGGCGAGGACGGAACCATTCAGGGACTTTTTGAGCTTTCGGGAATACCTTATGTAGGCTCGGGAGTTATAGGAAGCTCTATGTGTATGGATAAATGTGTTGCAAAAATTTTGTTTAAATCGGCAGGCATACCTCAGGCTGATTGGGTAGAGGTAAGAGCGAACTCAAAGGGCGAATATGACAGAGCCAAAATTTCAGAGATAGAAGAAAAGCTCGGTTATCCCTGCTTTATAAAGCCCTCAAATGCAGGCTCGTCTGTTGGTATAAGCAAGGCGAAAAACAGAGATGAGCTTGTTCGCGGAATTGAAACTGCCGCAAAGCATGATGTTAAAATCCTTGTTGAAGAGGCGGTTAATGCAAGAGAAATCGAAAGTGCGGTTATGGGTAACGAAACACCGGTATGTGCTCCCGTAATCGGAGAAATTGTCGCCGCAGCCGAGTTTTATGACTATGACGCAAAATACAATGACGAAAACTCAAAGCTTTATATGCCTGCTCCCGTTGATGATGAAACAGCCGAAAAAATCAGAAAATATGCGGTTTTGGCATACAGCGTTTGCGAGTGCAAGGGACTTTCCCGAGTAGATTTCTTTGTGGACAGAGAAACGGGAGAAATTAAGCTTAACGAGATAAACACCCTTCCGGGATTTACTTCAATAAGTATGTACCCAAAGCTTTGGGATAAAAGCGGAATGAAAATCGGTGAGCTTTTGGATAAGCTTATAGAGTATGGGTTAAACAGATAAATCGGAGGTCGGCTATGGATAACAGAGCTATCGGCATATTTGATTCGGGTTTGGGCGGTCTTACCTGTGTCAAAAAGGTAATGGAAATTATGCCCGCCGAGGATATAATTTACTTCGGGGACACGGGCAGAGTGCCTTACGGAACAAGAAGTCCGCAGACCATTGTTAAGTATGTCAGACAGGACATAAATTTTCTGGAGAGCTTTGATATAAAATTTATTATTATTGCCTGCGGAACGGCAAGCAGTGCCGCTCTTCCCAATATTAAAAGCGAGATAAACACACCTATAATCGGTGTGCTTGAGCCTACCTGTAAAGAGGCGGTAAGGCAAACCCGAAACGGAAAAATCGGGATTATCGGCACACAGGGCACGATTAACAGTAAAAAGTATGAGCTTACAATACAGGATATGGATAAAAATATTGAAGTAACAAGCCGTGCCTGTCCCATGTTTGTTCCTCTTGTGGAAAACGGATACAGTCACGGAGAGGTTGCAAGGCTTATTGTTGAAGAATATCTGACGCCGTTTAAAGAAAAAGATATTGATACACTTATTTTGGGTTGCACACATTATCCCTTGCTTAAGGATGAAATTCAGCGGTTTATGGGTGATAATGTGCGTTTGATTAACGCAGGGGCTTCTGCGGCAATTGAGGCAAGGGACAGACTTTCAAAAGGCGGAATGTTAAGCGACAGAAAAGAGTGCGGCACAGCCGAATATTATGTGAGTGATACGGTGGACGGTTTTTCAGAGCTCGGAGGAATGTTTTTGAATATGCCCATTGATGCAAATGTTAAAAAAATCGAGATTGAGAAGTATTGAGGATTTATATGGAAGATAACGTAATGATAAAAATTAAAACCTATCAGGATATTGACGGCGACGGTGACGAACCCATAGAGCTTGAAACCTCGGGGAAATTCGGAATGATAAACGGAAAGTATTATATTAAGTATAAAGAAAGCGAGCTTACGGGATTTCCCGATACCACAACAACCATAAAGGTTTGGGACAGCAGCGTTGCAGTCACAAGAAAAGGAAAAATGGATATGAAGCTTTTGTATCAAAAAGGCGAAAAAAACCTTTGCTTATATCCCACACCTTACGGAGCAATAAGCGCCCTGATAGAAACCTTTGATGTGGAATATGATTTTTCGGGAAAGCAGGGGAAGCTGAGAGTTGATTATACTCTTGACCCGGACAATGAAAATGTATATAAAAATTCGCTCAGAATAGAGGTTTGCCCCGTGCCTGTAAAAGGGCATACGGACAAGCCGAAAAGATACGGCTTCGGTTTAAGTAACTGACTTGGGAAAGGATGATAAAAATGAGCACCTTTGATAATATGAAGGATAAAATAAAAGAAATAATCATAAATGCCTACGGCAAGGCGATTGAGAAGGGAACTCTCAATAAAACCGATTCCGACGGCGAGCTTAAAAATATCATTAAGCTTGAAGTGCCAAAGGACAAGCAACACGGAGATTTTGCCTGTAATGTTGCAATGCTTCTTGCAAAGGCACAGAAAATGGCTCCGAGGCAGATTGCCGACGCCATAACGGAAAATATTGAAAAGGATAAGGATATAGAAAAGACCGAGGTTGCAGGAGCAGGTTTTATAAACTTTTATCTTACCCCGAATTGGCTTTATGAAACTATGGAGCAGATAGAAAAGCAAGGAAAAGATTACGGAAAAATAAATATGGGCGAGGGCAAAAAGGTTATGGTGGAGTTTGTCAGCGCAAACCCCACGGGACCTATGCATATGGGAAACGCAAGAGGCGGAGCATTGGGCGATTGCCTTGCAGCAGTTCTTGAATACGCAGGCTATGATGTTACCCGTGAGTTTTATATAAACGATGCCGGCAATCAGATAGAGAAGTTCGGAAACTCTCTTAATGCAAGGTATATCCAAGAGCTTAAGGGCGAGGATGCAATAGAATTTCCCGAGGACGGCTATCACGGTGATGATATAAGAGAGCATGCCAAAAAGTTTATAGAAATAAACGGAGATAAGTATCTTGACTGTGACGAAAAAGAGCGTAAGGATGCCCTTGTGGAATATGCTCTTGAAAAAAACATCAAAGCACTTAAAACCGATTTGGAAAAATACAGAATATATTACGATGTGTGGTTCAGAGAAAGCAAGCTTCATGAGGACGGTGAGGTAACCGCCGCAATAGATAAGCTTAAGGCAAACGGCTATACCTACGAAGAGGACGGTGCCTTGTGGCTTAACTGCGAAAAGATGGGGCTTGAAAAGAACGAGGTACTGGTCAGAAAAAACGGTATTCCCACATATTTTGCGGCAGACATAGCTTATCATATGAATAAGCTTGAAACAAGAAAATTTGATTGGGCAATAAATGTATGGGGTGCGGATCATCACGGACATGTGGCAAGAATGAAGAAAGCACTTGAAGCCGTTTCAATTGATTCCGACAGGCTTGATGTAGTGCTTATGCAGCTTGTACGCCTTATGCAAAACGGCAAGGCGGTAAGGATGTCCAAGCGTACCGGCAAGGCGATCACTCTTACGGATTTATTTGAGGATATAAGCATAGATGCGGCAAGATTTTTCTTCAATATGAGAAATGCAGGAAGCCATCTTGATTTTGATTTAACCCTTGCGGCAGAGCAAAGCAACGACAACCCTGTGTATTATGTTCAATATGCTCATGCAAGAATATGCAGTATTATAAGGCTTTTGGAGCAGGACGGCATTAAAGTAAAGAAATATTCCGATATAAAGACGGAATTACTCACTCATGAGGCGGAGCTTAACCTTCTTAAAAGGCTCGGGGATTTACCCGAGGAAATAAGGTTGGCGGCAGAGAGTCTTGAACCGGCAAGAATTACACGGTATGTTACGGATTTGGCAACGGATTTTCATTCCTTTTATAATTCCTGTCGTGTAAAGTGCGGCGACGAAGCTTTGACAGATGTAAGACTTAAGCTTATAGATTGCGTAAGAACGGTTATGGGGGGCGTACTTAATATGCTTAAAATAACCGCTCCCGAAAAAATGTAAGGTGATAGTATG
>JAZLFN010000005.1:0-7047 GCA_045615805.1 Clostridia bacterium
AGCCTTTGAGCGGTGGCTCATCTCCATTACAGACTGACCGCTTTGATTGCAATCAAGCATTTCTTTTTGTGCACGTCCCAATACTTCAAGGGGAAGCATTGAAGGACCTGCTGAAAAGTTATAAACTCTTCCCATTTTAACTACCTCCATAATTATAAATTTAATTAACATTATCAGAAAATTGTTAAAATTATGACAATGTTAAAATTTTAACTTATGTTTATTATATACCTAATTATTCTAAAGGTCAATAAAATTTTTATTAAAATTATTTTTTTATGCAATACTTTGCAAAGAATATAAAAAAACAGCGGAGTATTGACAAAAATGCCAATTCTCCGCAATGTTTTTTATTTTGAAATCATTTTTATAAATTCGGGTTTTGAATAAATCAAATCAGACCAGAATGTATATGTTTCCGAAGAATCAAACAAATTCTCAACAACACAATAAGCTTTTGCTCCGTATATATTGTCATCTCCACGCTCTATTCCGGTTATATCTCCGAAAAACACATTATCTGTTCCCGTGGGGTTTACCGTTGCCGAAACATCCGCTCCGGATGCATTAACATACACAATACCTGTTTCCTTTATCTTTCCTTTTGCAGGCTCTGCACTAAACAAAAACCTCATAACGCCCACATCTTTTCCTCCGTCATTATAAAAGCCCTTGTCCGTTGCTGTCACCCATTCTACTCCCCAATCGGAAACCGTTGAATTCCTAACTGTCTGCGGACTTTCATAAACCAAGGGATTTGCTTCAAAAGGTACTCCGCTGCTTCCGGCGTGAGTTGTACCTGCCACCTTAAGTTTACATCCTCCGTCTTTACTGAACCTTTCAATTTGCACATAATCATCATATATCGCAAATGCGGTCATAGTAAGCTGACCTCCGTTTACATTAGCATTTACATAGCCTGTGTATCCTGCGTTAAGATAAGTAAAAGCAAGCTTTTCTGTTTTTATATTGTCCTCGGAGGCTTGGGCAACAAAGATATCATCGCCTTTTCCCAAATATATGTTGCTTCCGCCCACATAGTTATCATAATTTCCCGAATGGTTATGTCCGAACAAATAAATTATATTCAGTCCACTCTTTCCCGCTTCGTTTAAAACATCAAACAGATAATTTGCGTAAACAGGTTCTTTTCTTGCATTCCAATGCAGCGGAAGGTGACTTACAACAAATATGGGTTTGGTGTATTTCTCATCTATCTTGGTTTTTAAATATTTCTTTAAATTTTCCGCAACCTTTTTGGTGTTAGCTTCATTACCTTCCGTTCCCCATGGAAAGTCATCATGATGAATAACAAACACTCCGTAATTCTGCGTATCGTTTGCACCGTCCGGCGAAAGTCCTGTTGTGCTTTTGGGGTCATGGTTTCCCTGAACAAACGCCATATCACACGCTCCGTAGTTTTTTGTTACAAGTGCCTTAAGTGATTCAAGCCCCTTGGAAGAGTTTGAAGCACTCCCTATTGAAGGGTCCGTGTAGTCACCACAGCATATAAATCCGTTCATATTTGAATAGCCGGCTTCTTTCATTTTTTCTATAATAGCCGTAACATATCCTTCACTGTAAACATGGCTTTCATCATCTGTTACCGAAGTTGTTCCTTTTCTACCCTGATAATCAGAGCAAGCAAAAACATACGCATTTGCTTTGTCTGCCGCAAATACCGCCTGCGGTATTATGCAAACGAACATTGCAATCGTCAAAAATAACGTCAATAATTTCTTTTTCATACTACCGCCTCCTAATTTCCAAATATACTTACATCGTTTTCGCCGTAATTTGTCGCAGTTTTTCCGTTTATCTCGGTTACCATATCACCGTTGTAAAGATAAACTCCGCCCCACTCGTCACGAACAGGCTTTATTGTGTTAAGTCCATCCCACAAGTAGATACTGTATGAATACACCCCATCATCAGGCTTTGCATTATATATCTTTATATTTTCGCCCGGTTCTAAGTCAAGGCTTTCCGTCTTGCAATTTACAAGCTGTCCGTTTTCATCAAAGAATGCGATAATAACCGTATGATTATCGGATTCCTCCGCATTTATTGCAAAAGCAACCTCTGCACCGTTATCGGAAAGAAGAATATGCTGTCCCTCAACAAATTTTGTCACGGTTTTCGGTACACCCTTCACTCCGCCGGCGATAGCCCATGCACTTAATCTTATATATCCCGAACAACCGTCATCAAGGTCAAGGGAAGCTCCGCTTCCTATATTTTCAAATGTTCCTGCCTCGCCTGTGTCCGAATGTTGCCATAAATACTCAATTTCACCGCAAGCCGATGCAACATCGGCTTCAACCGTGTTACCTGTTTCCGTCTTTCCTTTTATATCAAGAGATGAAATTTCCAATCCGCTGTCATCCTTTGACATACAGCCGAATATAACAATCTCTGTCAGCAGGCATTGATTTTTGGGCTCTATTTCTATCTTCACATATCTCGCTTCTGTTGCAGGGAACTTCATACATCTGTTAACTGACATTTCACGTGGAGAAGCTCCCTTAGGTCTTTCAACGCTTGAATCATAGCTTCCTGCAAGGCTATAGTCCGCTCCGTCCATTGAAAGATATACCTTTGAGTTTCCGATATTTTGTGTTGATTCCGCAGTATGAATAACATCCGCACGGTCAACTGCACAAACTGTTCCCAAATCAAACACAACATTTATGGGGGTTCTGTTATCCCATTTACTCCACAAGGTCTTGGTAGAAACATCTCCGTCTGTTATAAGCAGCTTTCCTCCGAATCCGTCTGTATTGTTCCATGCATATGACATAGGATTTCCAAGACAGTTTTTTGCAAATGGAAGCTTCCATGATAAGGGATACCACGCATTTACCGCAGCATCGTTCAGGTTTTGTCCCGAAAGTATAAACCACGAGCCTTCCTCATGTTCAAGACCTTCTATTGCGGAATACACATTTTCTATGTAGTCGGAAAGCTTACTGCTGTCAAGAGGACAAGCCTTTAACTCCTTAACTGCCGCTTCAAGATTTATCACCGATTCCGTTGAATAATACTTTGCTGAATTCATATATTTTTCCGATTCGGCAAGTGCGGCGTTAACCGAAACACTTGGATTTTCAAAGCCGTATATTACAAGCTCTCTGCAGTTTACTGCATGACCGCTTCTGTGGGGCGTAACTCTTACATATCTTGCCTTGGTATAAGGGAATTTAATTGTTGCCAAATCGCTGGAATTTGCAACGGTAATAGGCGGAACATCCGTAAGAATTGCAGTCATTGTCCATATTTCGCCATCAAGAGATGTTTCAACATCAATGCTCGAAATCTGGTATGCATCAAGGGAGGCGTGACAATTTTCAACAAAATCAATTCGTCCGATAATCTGTTCTTCGCCCATATCCACCTTGATTACGGGAGTTGTATCCCATGTTCCGTAAGCAGGTGAACCTGAAATTGTTCCGTCAAAGCAACGCTCTCCGCCGGAAAATCCGGTTGTTTCGGCGGAAACGGTTCCGCTTCCGTATGCAATGGGTACGGTAGGATCCTGTTCCTTAAACCATTTTACCGTATCCGCATCAAGATGCTGTCCCGACAAAATCACAGAGCCGTTCACATCATCCTTAACTGCTTTTATATCGCTGTCAAGAATTTGTGTATACTCAAGTATATCAGAAGCCCCAAGCTCTTCAAGCTTTTTTGAACTGATTGTGTTGTAATCATTCTTAAGCTTTTCTGTTTTCTCTTTTGTGTAATACCTTTCAAATTCGCCTATACCCTCTATTGTGCTTTTCGCTTCATCAAGCTTAATCTGAAGACTTGCGGCAGGATGTTCAAATCCTGAAATACCGATTTCGGATATACGAGTACAATAATTTGCTCTTTTTGCAGTTATTCTCACATATCTTGCAGGAGTAAGCTTAAATGTGGTTTTAATCAACTGCGCATCCCATGGATTTTTCCAAGCGGAAAACTCATCGGGCGTAAAATCAGATACAGTATTCCAGCTCGTTAAATCGGTTGATGTTTCAATCGTGATTTTCCCAAGACTTTTTGCGTTTACGTTATCGGGACAGTTACAAATATCAACACGGTTTACATACTGTATTCCGCCAAAATCAAATGTTACAACCGTAGGACCTCCTTCCCATGTTCCCTGTAAATGGAAGTCGTTACCCTTTTCGCCGTCCATAGCTCTCGGATATGGGGTATTTGAGTCACATCCCGAGCAATACTCCGTAAGAACGCTTGCCTTTGTTGACGCAGGTATATTAGGAGCTTTTGAATCCTTCTGCTTAAGCCATAAAAGATAGGACTTACTGTATGACTGTCCGGTAAGAACAACCGCCTTTTTAGGCTGAAGTTCACAAAGGGCTGTTTCCATTTCGGAAATTGCCTCGTTTGCAGTCTGTTCATCAATGGCATCCGGATTAACATCCTTATATTTATTGTAAGTTGTTTCAAGTGCCGTGTAGGTTATTGCAGACAGATAATCCTTTAAATCAATCATTTTTTTGACTTCGGTCAGCTTTTGTGCAAAAGCGTCACCGTGTTCCGACGCAAAAGCAACACCGGTGCATCCCATAATCACAGAAAAAACTACGGCGATTACACAAAGCCACGATATTGTTTTCTTCATACTTTTCGTCATCTTTTGTCACCTCTCAAATTATTGTTGTAACACATACAAAATATATTCTAACATATTACATATTCTATGTAAACTTTAAAACCATAAAAATTATATTATAATTATTGTATAAATTAAACAAAAAAGGGGGGCGGTTCATCACCGACCCCCATATAGCTTTAATCCTCAAGTCTTCTTAAATTGATTCTGCCCTTCTTCTCGTCTATTTCAATAATTTCAACCTTTACCTTGTCGCCGATGTTTACAACATCCGTAACCTTTTCCACACGGTTCTTTGAAAGCTTTGAAATATGTATAAGACCGTCTTTACCCGGAAGAATGTTGACAAAGGCACCGAAATCGAGAACACTTACAACCTCGCCTTCGTATATCTCGCCAACTTCAGGTTCTTTAATAATTGCCTCTATCATCTTCTTTGCAGTATCTCCCGCATCACTGTCAACAGCGGCAATATAAACTTGACCGTCATCTTCTATACTGATTTTTGCACCGGTATCGGCCTGTATGCCCTGAATTACTTTTCCGCCCGAACCGATTACCTCACGGATTTTATCCACGGGAATTGTCATATTGATAATCTTGGGCGCATACGGAGAAATTTCTTCTCTCGGAGCAGGTATAGCCTTAAGCATAACCTCATCAAGTATATAAAATCTTGCGTTCTTTGTCTGTTCAAGAGCGGTTCTGATAATTGCAGGAGTAAGTCCGTCAACCTTCAAATCCATCTGAATAGCAGTTATACCCTTCTTGGTTCCGGCAACCTTAAAGTCCATATCACCGAAGAAGTCCTCAACGCCTTGAATATCAACCATAGTAAGGAAGTTATCATCGTTTTCGGGATCTGTAATAAGACCTACCGAAATACCTGCAACAGGAGCCTTTATGGGAACACCTGCATCCATAAGAGCAAGAGTGCTTCCGCAAATACTTCCCTGAGATGTAGAACCGTTTGAGCTTAATACCTCAGATACAAGTCTGATTGCATAGGGGAACTCTTCCTCTGTGGGAAGCACGGGAACCAATGCACGCTCTGCCAAAGCACCGTGACCGATTTCACGCCTTCCCGGACCTCTTGAAGGTCTTGTTTCGCCAACGCTGTATGACGGGAAATTATAATGATGCAAGTATCTTCTGTATTCTTCGTTATCAAGTCCGTCAATTATTTTTGCATCATCAAGCGAGCCTAATGTTGCAACTGTCAGAACCTGAGTTTGTCCTCTGCTGAAAAGTCCGCTTCCGTGAGTTCTGGGAAGAAGTCCAACCTCGGCAGACAAAGGTCTGATTTCAAGTATTCCTCTTCCGTCAACACGCTTCTTGTCATACATAAGCCAATTTCTTACAACAGTTTTCTGGAGCTTATAAAGAGCCTCATCTATTTGAGCCTGATACTCTTCCTTCGGATATTTTTCCTCAAAATGAGTATACACATCCTCATATACAACCAAAAGTCTTGCATCGCGAATTGTCTTGTCATCGGTATCCATCGCCTGTTTAACAGCTTCCTCTGCATATGCTCTGATATCGTTAAACAACTCTTCGTCAACAACCATATGCTCGTATTCAAACTTGGGTTTGCCGATTTCTTCCTGTATTTTCTTGATAAATTCACATATCTTCTTTATCTCTTCGTGAGCAAACATAATTGCGTCGTACATAACATCCTCGGGGACTTCGTTTGCTCCTGCCTCAATCATAACGACTTTCTTAAGGCTACCTGCAACAGTTAAGCTCAAATCGCTCTTTTCTCTCTCTTCTTCCGTAGGATTGATAACAAACTTACCGTCCACCAAGCCTACATAGACTGCGGCAACGGGTCCGTTAAAAGGAATATCCGATACGCATACCGCAACGGATGAACCAATCATGGCACAAAATTCCGGTGCATTATCCTGCTCAACGGACAAAACCGTTGAAACAATAGAAACATCATTTCTTAAATCCTTCGGAAAAAGGGGACGCATGGGTCTGTCAATAACTCTTGATGTAAGTATTGCATTTTCCGAAGGTCTGCCCTCACGACGAGTAAATCCGCCGGGGATTTTTCCTACAGCGTACATCTTTTCTTCATAATCAATGCTGAGCGGGAAAAAGTCAATCCCGTCACGAGGCTTGTCCGATGCCGTTGCAGCAGATACTACAACAGTATCACCGTAACGAACCAGCACAGAGCCGTTTGCCAAGCCGGCAACCTTACCAAATTCCAATGTCAGCGGTCTTCCCGCAACTTCCGTTTCATAAATTTTAGACATATTTTCCTCCTTTTTGCTGCAAATGCGGCATAAATATTAATTTCGGAAGTCCGGTTTAGCACTTAAAACCCTGCACCGTATAGATGTATGATTTTAACTGCTAAATTCCTTTCCTCCGATTTTTTGACAATGTCAAAAGGGACGCCGATGTCGGCTGCC
>JAZLFN010000006.1:0-119098 GCA_045615805.1 Clostridia bacterium
GTGCATTGTTTATATTATAAAAAAACTTCCCGAGCTTAAGTTTTCGCCCAAGGATTTAATCCCTAAAAAGAGTATGGTTTTAGCTCTTTTACATATCGGACTTCCCATGGGAATATTAAACTTTGTTTTGTCAATCGGTTCTTTAATTCTTCAGTATGCAACAAACGGATTGGGTACGGTGTTGATGGCAACATACTCTGCGGCAAGCAGAGTGGAGAACCTAACGATGCAGGTGATTATCGGCTTTGGCTCTGCCGTAACGGTCTATGCCGCCCAGAACTATGGGGCAAAGGAGTATGACAGAATAAGACGGGGAAGCCGTGCCTGTTGCGGAATTGCATACATCTTTGTTGCTATTCTCGGAATTGTAATGATATTCTGGGGCGATAAGGTAATGTGGCTTGTGGCAGGTGATGCAAATGAGGAAATTATTACAAACGGTCATATGTTTTTGATTATAGAATCTTTGCTGACGGTCATACTTGTGCCTCTTGTTATTTTAAAATGTGTTTTGCAAGCCGTAGGCAGAGCGGTTATGCCTGTTGTATCGGGAATAGTTGAAATCTTCTGTCGTGCAGGTTCGGCGATATTCCTTGTCAATGCTTTCGGATTTTTGGGATTGTGCTTTGCAAATCCATCGGCATGGCTGGGTGGACTTATACCAATCGCCATAGATTATGTGTTTATGGTCAAGGGATTTAAAAGATTTAAACAAGCATAAGGACTTATATGTTAATTAAAAATGTAAAATTATTGTGCAAAATCGCTCTGCGATTTTGTTCATAACTTATTCCATATTCACTATTACTTTTTACCTCGATAGTAGGGGCGGTCATCGGCCGCCTGCTTTTTTTCTGCCATTTTTGCAAAGCATAATAAAATTTTGTTTGCAAAACTTATATATATGTAGTATAATAAAATTATCATAATGGAAGTATTATGTTAAGTTAGCAAAGGGTGAAGAAAATGGAAAAATTCAGTGTTGAACTTACAAAGATTATAAACAAAATGAAGCTTGATACTCTCTATTATCCGGAAAGAGAGGTCAGGATAAGTACGGCGGATTTAAACAGGCCGGGACTTCAGATAACAGGCTTTTTTGATTATTTTGACCCAAAGCGTATTCAGGTTTTCGGAATGGTTGAAAACACCTATCTTGCTTCACTTACCTCGGAGGAAAGATACAATGCGTTAAGAGGCTTGTTTGAGAAAAATGTTTCGGCTGTGGTTATGACCAGAAACGGAAACGCAACTCCGGAGATGATGAGGCTTGCCGAGGAGTTTAAGACACCTGTTTTAAGAACGGCGCTTCCCACCTCAAACTTTACAAGCTCTCTTAATGCATTTTTGAACGTGGAGCTTGCACCCAGAATCACAAGACACGGTGTGCTTGTTGAAATATACGGTCAGGGTGTATTCATTATGGGCGAAAGCGGCGTAGGAAAGAGCGAGGCGGCAGTCGAGCTTATAAAGAGAGGACACAGACTTGTTGCAGATGATGCCGTAGAAATAAAAAAAGTGTCATCAATTTCCCTTGTGGGATATTCTCCTGATATTATCAGACATTTTATTGAAATCAGAGGTATCGGAATTGTTGATGTAAAAAACATTTTCGGTATGGGAGCGGTTAAAGAATCCGAGAAAATCGATTTAATAATTCATCTTGAAACATGGGAGCATGGCAAGCAGTACGACAGATTGGGACTTGTGGATGAATATACAAATATTCTGGGACTTGATATTCCGTCACTTACAATTCCCGTAAGACCCGGAAGAAACCTTGCGGTAATTTTTGAGGTTGCGGCAATGAATAACAGACAGAAAATGATGGGATATAATGCGGCGGAGGAGTTAAATCGCAGACTTGCGGAACAAATCGAGGCAATGAATAATATTTAAAGAGGGTGAAGGATTGATAAAGGACGAGGCAATAAAGCTTCTTGCAGAAGCAATAGGCGAGGACAGAATTAAAAAAGACGAACCTATGAGCAAGCACACAACATTCAGAATCGGCGGTCCTGCCGATTTAATGCTTGAACCTTTGAACACAGACGGACTTAAAAGCGTTATCGCCATACTTAAGAAATTTGATATTCCTTATTTTGTAATGGGAAACGGCTCAAATCTGCTTGTAGGTGACAAGGGCATAAGGGGTGCGGTTATAAATATATCCCAAGGATTTTCGGAATACTCGGTAAATAAAGGCGTAATAAGGGCGGGAAGCGGATTAAAGCTTTCGAGGCTTGCAAATATTGCCGTAAATAACAGCCTTACGGGACTTGAATTTGCATCGGGAATACCCGGAACATTGGGCGGAGCCGTGTATATGAATGCAGGTGCATACGGCGGCGAAATGAAGGATATTATTAAATCTGTGACATATTTTGATACGGAGGCGGAAGAGGTTTGCACCATAAGCGGAGAGGAGTGCGGATTCGGGTACAGAAAAAGCATTTTCTCCGAGGGTAAAAAGATAGTTACGGAGGCTGTTGTTTCCCTTGAAAAGGGAGATTCGGCGGAAATTAAAAATAAGATGGCAGAGCTTTGCGAAAAGCGAAATTCAAAGCAGCCTGTTGACAAACCCAGCGCAGGAAGCACCTTTAAACGTCCCGAAGGATATTTTGCAGGAACTCTTATACAGGATGCAGGACTTAAAGGGTTCAAAATAGGCGGTGCAGAGGTATCACAAAAACATTCGGGGTTTATTATAAACGCAGGGGGAGCGACTGCAAAGGATGTGTGTGACCTTATCGGATATGTAAAAGAAACCGTTTTGCAGAAATTCGGGGTTGAGCTTGAACCCGAGGTTAAATTTACAGGAGAGTTTTAAATTGCAAGAGGAGTGAAAAAAGATGAAATTTGTTATTGTGTCGGGACTTAGCGGAGCGGGCAAATCCCAAGCGGTAAAAGCCTTTGAGGATATGGGTGATTTTTGCGTTGACAATATGCCGCCGGAGCTCATCCCAACATTTGCGAAAATTTATTACAAGAGTGCAAACCCCGATGACAGGGCGGCGATTGTTTGCGATATAAGAGGCGGAGAGATGTTTAAACAGCTTGGGGGAACCCTTGACGAGCTTTCGGAGCTTGGGGTTGAGTATGATATACTTTTCCTTGAAGCCTCGGACGATGCGTTAATCCGCAGGTATAAAGAAACCCGAAGAAATCACCCCTTGGCTGAGGGCGGAAGGATTATTGACGGAATTACAAAAGAGCGTGAAATGATGAAGTCGATTAAAGAAAAGGCGACCACCATCATTGATACATCAACCCTTTCCGCAAGTCAGTTAAGAGAGAGAATACGCAAGGTGTTCGGAAAGCCCTCAAAGTTCGGGGAGATGGATATTACCGTAATGTCTTTTGGATTTAAGTACGGTATACCCCTTGATGCAGACCTTGTATTTGATGTAAGGTTTATGCCCAATCCTTTTTATATCCCCGAGCTTAAGCATCATACGGGACTTGAAACCTGTATTCGTGATTATGTTATGAATTCCGAGGTCAGCGTTACCTTTGTAGATAAGCTGACGGAGCTTATAAAATATCTTATTCCCCATTATATCAAAGAGGGTAAATCCCAGCTGATGATTGCGGTAGGCTGTACCGGCGGACATCACAGGAGCGTAACCGTTGCGGAAAGCATTTATAAGGATATTAAAGATGCAGGCTATATTGCCAAGGTTGCCCATAGGGATATAGAAAAAGGTATTTAGTATACGAAAGGAATCGTATTATGATAAAGGAAGTGCAAAAGCCATCGATTGTGGCAATAGGCGGCGGAACGGGACTTTCCACAATGCTCAGAGGGCTTAAGACCTACACCCCCAATATTACCGCCGTTGTAACAGTTGCGGACGACGGCGGCGGAAGCGGAATGCTTCGCAACGAGCTTAATATTCTCCCCCCGGGAGATATCAGAAACTGCATTATGGCTCTTTCTGAGACAGAGCCTTTAATGGAGAAGCTTTTAAGATATAGGTTTTCCGACGGAAGCCTTGCGGGACAAAGCTTTGGAAACCTTCTTCTTGCCGCAATGACAGGTATAAGCAACGGTGATTTTGTAAATGCGATTAAAACTATCAGCAAGGTCCTTAAGGTAAAGGGTACGGTTTTGCCGGTAACGGACAGTAATATAGAGCTTGTGGCAATTCTTGAAAACGGCAAAGAGGTTGTGGGAGAGTCCAATATAGGAACAAGCGTGACAGAATACGGAAGTCGGATAAACCGTATTTTTATCAGAGCAAAAAACGGAGAAGAAGTTAAGGTTTTGCCTGATGTAACGGAAAAAATCCGAAATGCGGATTTAATCACGATAGGTCCCGGAAGCCTTTATACAAGCATACTGCCCGTTTTGGCAATCGATAATCTCGCTGATGAGATTTTAAAGGCAAAGGCTCCCGTTATCTACATAGGCAATATTATGACACAGCCGGGAGAAACGGACGGATATACGGCGTATGACCATATTGATGCAATTTTAAAGCACACAAATAAAGATTTGATTGATTACTTTATTGTGAACAATAAGCGTGTTGATATGCTTTTCCTTAAAAAGTATGCGGAGAAAAACTCCGAGGAGGTATACGTTGACAAGGAAAAGTTTAAAAATTCCGGAATAAAGCTTATAGAGAGGAATCTTCTGGCACTTCTTGATAACAGATACATAAGGCATAATGTGGATGCTCTGACTGATACGATTATTGATATAAACGCAAGAGAAAATGCACCCGAAGGCTGTGACGTAAGTGACGAGGGCGTAATTATTTTCAATCCGAAAAAATAAAAGCCGTTCTTTTTGGAAAGGAATGATATTGTGAAGTCTTTTTCGGAAACAACAAAAACAGAATTGTGTAAGTTTAAAAATGAGAGTATATACGGTGATTTGTGCGAATTTGCAGGCTTAGCTTTCTTCGGCGGAAGCGTATTGAAAAACGGTATTAAGTTTGTGACGGAAAACAAAGATGTTGCAAAAAGATATATAACTCTTTGCAAAAAGCTTAAGATTGAATCAGAGCCTGAAAGAACCACGGAAAACGGCAGATTTATAAGTGTTTTTACAAATAAAAGCGACATTGACAAAAAAACAGAGGGACTTAATTCCCTTCTGTCCGATAATGAAAATCGAACGGCGTATGCAAGGGGTGCCTTTTTGGGCGGCGGAACAGTAATAGACCCAAATAAAAATTACAATCTTGAAATCGTTTCGGGAAGTGAAGAGCTATCCCGTGATTTTACAAAGATGATGGCGGAGCAGTCTTTTGTTTTTAAATTTGCAAAAAGAAAGACAAAAAGCGTGATTTATATGAAAACAGGGGATATGATTGCGGACTTTTTGTCTTACATCGGTGCATATCAGGCACAGATGAATTTAATAAATATTAAAATCGAAAAGGAAATATATAACGACTTCAACCGCTCGGTAAACGGCGAAAATGCAAATTTTGACAAAACGGTTAAGGCATCTGTTGACCATATACGTGCCATTGACTTAATTGACAGAAAAATCGGGCTTGAAAATTTGCCCGATGATTTATACGAAATTGCAAGAATAAGAAAAGAAAACGAGCTTTTAAGTCTTACGGAGCTTGGAAAAAAGCTTTATCCCCCATTGGGAAAATCGGGAGTAAACAGAAGGCTTAAAAAGATAATGACCTTAGCGGAAAAAATAAAATAAGTTTGTGTAGGAGAAAAAAGATGGCATTTGCACATTTGCACACACACACAGCCTACAGCCTTCTTGACGGCGAGGGTACAATCGAAAAAATATTAAAAAGAGCAAGCGAGCTCAATCAGACTGCCATGGCAATTACCGATCACGGTAATATGTACGGCGTGATTGACTTTTATGAGTGTGCGCAAAAGTACGGAATTAAGCCTGTTATTGGTTGTGAGGTCTATGTTGCCTCAAGGACGAGGTTTGATAAAACCTACGAGCTTGATTCTCAAAGCAGTCATCTTATTTTGCTTGCGGAAAATGATACGGGCTATCACAATCTTATGAAGATTGTGTCGGCAGGCTTTATTGACGGATTTTACTACAGACCGAGAATTGATATGGAAATCCTTGAGCGGTACAACGAGGGAATAATCGCATTGAGTGCCTGTATGGCAGGTGTGCTTTCAAGAAAGCTTCTTGCGGACAATTACGAGGGTGCAAGATATGCGGCGGAAGAATTTATTAAAATCTTCGGCAAGGACAGATATTTTATTGAAATACAGGACCACGGAATATTGGAGCAAAAGAAGTTAAACCGTGATCTTATTTCTATTGCCAAAGAGCTTGACATAGGCGTGGTTGCCACCAATGATATACATTATACTCTTAAAGAGGATGCAGAATATCAGGATATTTTAATGTGTATTCAGATGGGAAAAACCGTTGACGACCCGGACAGAATGAAAATGAGCACGGACCAGCTTTATGTGAAATCGGAAGAAGAGATGTCAGAGCTGTTTTCGTATATTCCCGAGGCAATAGAAAATTCTCAGAAGATAGCGGACAGATGTAATGTGAATATTGAATTCGGGAAGCTTCATCTGCCCGTATTTGAAATACCGCAGGGACTTACGGCGTATGAATATTTAAGACAGCTTGTGGAAAAAGGAATGAAGGAAAGATACCCAAATGATGACGGCTCGGTTTTAAAAAGAATGGAATATGAGCTTGAAACCATTAAGAATATGGGGTATGTTGACTATTTCCTTATAGTATGGGATTTCATAAACTATGCAAGGCAAAACAAAATAATGGTGGGACCGGGCAGAGGAAGTGCCGCAGGCTCTGTTGTTTCTTATTGTCTGCACATTACAAATATTGACCCCATAAGGTACGGCTTGATATTTGAAAGATTTTTAAATCCCGAAAGGGTAAGTATGCCCGATATAGATATAGACTTTTGTTATGAGCGACGGGGCGAGGTCATCGAATATGTAAACAGAAAGTACGGCGAGGATAACGTTGCGCAAATAGTTACCTTCGGAACAATGGCGGCAAGGCTTGCAATCCGTGATGTGGGAAGAGCCCTTAATGTTCCCTACGGAACGGTTGACAAGGTTGCAAAGCAGATTCCCGCAGAGCTTAAAATGACAATAGAAAAAGCCCTTAAGATAAATTATAAGCTAAAGGAGCTTTATGACGAAAGTCCACAGATTAAAAAGCTTATAGATACGGCAATTGAGCTTGAGGGACTTCCGCGACACACATCAACCCATGCAGCCGGCGTGGTTATTACAAGCGGAGGAATAGACAGCTTTGTTCCTCTTCAGAAAAATGATGAGCTTATTACAACCCAGTTTACCATGACCACAATAGAACGGCTGGGACTTTTGAAGATGGATTTTCTGGGGCTTCGGACACTTACGGTAATTCGTGATGCAATAGCACATATTAAAAGAGAGCATAATATTACGATTGACATTGACAACCTTGACTTTGATGATGAGGATGTATATAAATTGATATCCGCAGGTGAAACCGACGGAGTATTTCAGCTTGAAAGCTCGGGAATGAAGCAGTTTATGAAGGAGCTTAAACCAAGCTGTCTTGAAGATATAATAGCAGGAATTTCTCTTTACAGACCGGGACCTATGGATTCAATACCCAGATATGTGGCAAACAAAAACAATCCTTCAAACATTACTTACAAGCACCCCATGCTTGAGCATATTCTTGATGTAACTTACGGATGTATTGTATATCAGGAACAGGTTATGCAGATAGTAAGAGAATTGGGAGGATATTCTTTAGGCAGAGCCGATTTGGTACGCAGAGCAATGTCGAAAAAGAAAGCCGATGTTATGGAAAAGGAACGCCACAACTTTGTTTATGGAACAGAGGAAGACGGACAAATTACAGAGGGCGCAATAAAACGAGGTGTTGACGAAAAGACGGCCGAATCCATATTCGGCGAAATGATGGATTTTGCATCCTATGCCTTTAACAAATCTCATGCCGCCGCCTATGCGGTTGTGGCATATCAGACGGCGTATCTTAAATGCAAATACCCTACGGAATTTTTTGCCGCCCTGCTTACATCTTACATTGATAATTCCCAAAAGGTTTCAAACTGTATATCGGTTATAAAAAAGAAAAATATTGAAATTTTGCCTCCGTCCATAAACAAAAGCGGAAGAGTTTTCTCGGTAGAGGACGGAAAAATCAGATACGGGCTTGCCGCAGTTAAAAATGTAGGGGGAGCGGTGGTTGACGAAATTGCCGCCGAGCGTGTATCTCACGGAAAATTCACAAGCTTTACGGATTTTTGCGAGAGAATGGTCACAAGAAAAATAAACAAGCGTGTTGTGGAGGGTCTTATCAAGTGCGGAGCCTTTGACGAATTCGGTCTTAAAAGAGCGGTGCTTATGAGTGTTTACGAAAGAGTGACGGACGATGCGGCAAACACGGCAAAAACCGTAATGGCGGGACAAATCAGTATGTTTGATACTTTGATTGACGCAAGTGATGTTCTTATCACGGGTGATAACTTTGAGGATTGCGAGGAGTATCCCAGAAATGTTATACTTGCAATGGAAAAAGAGTCAATCGGAATGTATGTGTCGGGACATCCTCTTGACAGCTACAGAAATGCCCTGTCGGCGTCCGATATAAGCATTTATGACATTCTCGAAAACGAAGGTCAGAAGTTTAATATAGGACAACAGGTAACCCTGATGGGAATAATTACAAAGGTTCGTAATCAGGTTACCAAAAACGGCGAAATGATGTGCTATGCAGAGCTTGAGGACTTAACGGGAGGAATTGAGGTAATTGTTTTCCCCAAGGCGTTAAGGAAATATGATTCATTGATTGCAGAGGATAAGGTTGTGACAATCAGAGGAAATCTTGATATAGCGGAGGAGTCGCCTCCCAAGCTGCGCCTTGAGGAAGCGTGGGAATTAACCGAAGCAAGCGGAAAAACACGGAAGCTTTATATCAGAACGGAATCATGGGACAGTGCAAAGCTTAACCGCATAAAAAATATTTTACGGGGCGTGAACGGTGATATCCCTGTTATAATCAAATACGAGGATACAAATCAGGTCGTAAAGGCACCGCCTTCTATGTATGTAAGGTTAAATGACGGAAAAGAGGGCGAGCTTAAAGCACTTCTGGGAAATAAAAATGTGGTAATGGTGGAAAAATGACAGACAGAGAAATATCAAAAAGTGAAATATTAAAATATCTGCAAAGCGATGATTTAACCTTGATTGTTAAGGATAAGACCGAGTCTACAAACACCGATTTAAAGGAGCTTATGCGTAAAGCTTCCAAGGATAAAACGGTAATAATCGCAAAGGAGCAGACCGCAGGTCGGGGCAGAAGGGGAAGAAGCTTTCACTCCCCAAAAAATAAAGGGGTGTATTTAAGCATATACTTAAATGCAGAAGGAAATTTTACTGCTTTTACATCTGCCGCCGCCGTTGGGGTGTGTAATGCAATTAAAAAGTGCGTGGGAGCGGAGCCTCGGATAAAATGGGTGAATGATATTTTGTATGATGGAAAAAAGCTTTGCGGAATACTTTGTGAGGGAATTACGGACAGGAAATCCCAAAAAATAAAGGGAGTTGTAATAGGCATCGGGATAAACTGCTTTAAACAGGAGTTCCCTGATGAAATAAAGGATATTGCAACTACTCTTGAAGAAATATCCGGAGATTTTTCAATAAATAAATTTATAGCAATACTGATTGACGAATTGAAAAGGATAGGGTATAATGTAGAAAACGGATTGTTTGCAAAGCCATACCGTGAATTATCCTGTGTTATAGGCAAAGAGGTTGTGCTGAGTGATACGGGAGAAAGAGTTAAAGTGATTACAACCGACGACGAGGGCGGACTTGTTGTAATGGATGAATGTGGAAAAATCAAAACTCAAAAAACAGGTGAAGTATCAATTAAAATAATATAAATAATCAGGAGGAAATAAAGATGTTTGATGAACTTTATAACTACGGAAAGAGATTTTCATGCAAGGGCGGATGCTGGAAAATTGCTGCGGGCGTTTTGTTTGTAGCTTTTGGAATTGCAACGGTTGCGGCATTCTTTTACAGAAATGACAGTAAAAAATACCGTGACAAAATTATTGAGATGAGCAAGGATATTCCCAATACACCGGAACAGGAAGCCGAGCTTGAGGAAATTAAGCAGAGAGAAGAAACTGCCGAAAATACCGAAACCGAAGAATAATAAGATGGCTGTCTGATATTTCGGACAGCCTTTTAACTGATAACGGAGTGAAATTGTGAAAAAGATAGCAATAATTAAAACGGATTTTAAAGAAAAGTTTGGTGTTCCCAGACAAAGCGGACTTTTAAGGAGTGCAAAGGGAAAAATAATTTTTGAACCGGAGTACAGAAACAGAGAAGCTTTAAGGGGACTTTGTGATTATTCACATATATGGATTATATGGGGCTTTTCGGAAAATAAAGAAACCGATAAAGGCTGGAGTCCAACCGTAAGACCGCCGAGGCTTGGCGGAAATATGAGGGTGGGCGTATTTGCGACACGGTCGCCCAATCGCCCCAATCCCATAGGACTTTCAAGTGTTAAGCTTGACAAAATCGAATACGATAAAGAATTTGGTCCGGTCATATATGTTTCGGGGGTTGATATGCTTGACGGAACGCCTGTTTATGACATAAAGCCGTATATTGCTTTTACGGACAGTCACGCCGATGCAAAATGCGGATTTTCGGATTACACAAAAGAATATGAAATCACTGTGGAATTTTTAAATGACAGTATAAAAAAGCTTAAGGAATGTGAAGCCGAAGAAATAAAAAATATTCTGTCACAGGACCCGAGACCTTCTTATATAGAGGACGGTGACAGAATATACGGTATGAAATACAAAGATTATGAGATAAGGTTCAGGGTAGAGGACGGAACCCTTTTTGTTTTGGATATTATCTGAAAACCCATTTTAAAATTGTGTCGCCCTGTACCATAAATGCTTGTTTTGCGATTTTTGCAAGAGGCTCGTCAACATAGGAGTCGGAGTAAAACTCGTCAATATCCTCGCTGAATTCAAGCTTGAAACGGCGAACCTTTTCTTCGCCGAAGCAGTTGATGCCCATATAGAAGCCTGTGTCTTTGTCAACATCGGAGGCAATAAGATCTTTTATCCCCAACCGTTGGCAGGCAGGTTTGAGTAAAAACCTTGGGGAAGCGGATATAATAACATCATTTTCTTGTTTTTGATTTATATAAAAGTCCTTGATTTTTGAAATATGCTCATTCCAGAATTCCTCAACGGTTTCCGAAAGGTTGGGGATATCCGAAAGGAAGGAATAGAGCTTTTCTTTAAAATATGTTTTGGAACAGCCGGAGGCTTTATAGGTAAGATAATAAATGCCGCCTTTTGTCAGACTGAATGACAAAAGAGGGTGTTTTTTTATGCAGAAAAACACAAAATCCCTTGTACTGTCTCCATCATATATTGTTTTATCAAAATCATATACATTCATAAGCTTCCACCTGAATTTTTTCTTAAGTTTATCATACTTTTTCGATTTATGCAATATATTTTTGTTTTTTTACTTGACAAATAAATAATAAGTGGTAAAATATGAGTCAGCACTCGGAAACTGTGAGTGCTAATTTTTACGAAAGAGGGCAGATAGCTATGAGAAAAAAACAGTTTAAATCAGAGTCAAAGCGTATGCTTGACTTGATGATAAATTCCATTTATACCCACAAGGAGATATTTTTAAGGGAGCTTATATCAAATGCAAGCGATGCACTTGATAAGCTTTATTATCTTTCCCTTAAGGATGAAAATATCAAATTTGACAGGGAAAAATTCTATATCAGAATTACTCCGGATAAGGAAGAGCGAACAATCAAAATTTCGGACTTCGGTATCGGTATGTCAAAGGAGGAGCTTGAAGAAAACTTGGGAACCATTGCAAAAAGCGGTTCTTTTGCATTTAAAAACGAGAACGAAAAGGCAGATGATGTAGATATTATCGGTCAGTTCGGCGTTGGCTTTTATTCTGCATTTATGGTGGCTGAAAGCGTGGAGGTAAAGAGCAGGAAGTTCGGCACGGAGGAAAGCTTCAGATGGTACTCCGAGGGTGTCGACGGTTACAGTATCGAAGAATGTGTAAAAGAAACCTGCGGAACCGATATTTTAATTAAGCTCAAACCAAATACAGAGGATGAGGACTTTGATAAATATCTTGAGGAATACACTATAAGAAATCTTATAAGAAAGTATTCCGATTATATAAAATATCCCATAAAGATGATGGTTACAAAGGAAAAATTAAAGGAAACCGAGGATAAAGACGCAAAGCCGGAGTATGAAAGCTATACGGAAGATGATGTGTTAAACAGTATGGTTCCCCTTTGGAGAAAAACAAAGTCGGAAATCACGGAGGAGGAATACAACAACTTCTATAAGGAAAAGTTTTTTGATTTTGAAAATCCCGTTAAAACGATTCACACAAGCGCAGACGGTACTTTGAGTTATAATGCCCTTTTGTATATTCCGTCACACCCCGCCTTTGACTATTACACAAAGGAATTTAAAAAGGGACTTTCCCTTTACACAAACGGCGTTATGATAATGGATAAGTGCGAGGATTTGCTTCCCGATTATTTTGGCTTTGTAAAAGGCCTTGTTGACTCGGCGGATTTGTCACTTAATATTTCAAGAGAAATTTTGCAGCATGACAGACAGCTTAAAACCATTGCTTCTCATATTAAAAAGAAGATTAAGAACGAGCTTGCTTCAATGATAAAGAATGACAGAGAGAATTACGAGAAGTTTTATGAGAATTTCAAAAGACCTCTTAAATTTGGTATGTATGATAACTACGGAGCCGACAAGGATTTTCTTGTTGACCTTATAATGTTTGTGTCTTCAAAGGATAAAAAGCTTGTAACTCTTTCCGAGTATATCGAAAGAATGCAGGAGGGACAGGAGTTTATATATTATGCCTGCGGAGAAACAACGGAGCAGATAGATAATCTTCCTCAGACCGAAACCATAAAGGAAAAGGGCTGCGAAATACTTTATTTTACAGAGGATGTTGACGAGTTTGCCATAAAAATTCTCGGCAAATATAAAGAAAAAGAGTTTAAATCCGTATCCTCTGCAGACTTGAATTTAGAGGACGAAACAGCCAAAGCGGAAGAGGCGGTTGCCGAGGAAACAAGCAAGACAATGTTTGAAGCAATGAAGGAGTTCCTCGGAGATAAGGTGGTAAAGGTTAAGCCTACCACAAGGCTTAAATCTCATCCCGTTTGTATTACAAACGAAGGAGAGGTTTCTCTTGAAATGGAGAAGGTGCTTGGTGCTATGCCCAACTCGGGAGGAGTAAAGGCTCAAAGAGTTCTTGAAATCAATATAAAGCATCCCGTGTTTGAAAAGCTTAAAGCTATGGAAAGCGATAAGGAAAGTCTTAAAAAGCTTACCGATGTTTTGTACGGATGTGCCCTTTTAACCGAGGGAATGCAGGTTGAAAACCCCACGGAATTTACCGACAGCATCTGCGAATTATTAAAATAAGGATAACAACGACGGGTGACCCTGCGTGGTCGCCCGTGACAAAACATTGGATCGAAATTTACAACACCACACCTGTTGGGGCTCCGCTTGCTGAGCCCGTTTTTATTTCACCGTTTTCTGCGTGGTTTGGCGATAATGGCGGCGGGTACACCAAATGGGACGCCCCTACGATGTGATACGCGGAATGTGCCTGTATTGTCTTGGAGTAATCCCCTCGGATGCACGAAAGGCTTTGCTGAAGTACGAAAAATCGGAAAATCCGCATTGCAACGCAATTTCCGAAATGGACTTATCTGTATCCTCAAGCATTTGCCTTGCTTTGGCAAGGCGTATTGACAGTATATATTCATATACGGTCAGTCCCGTGGAGGCTTTGAATATATGGCATAAATAACATTTGCTGATGTGAAAGCTTTCGCATAAAATGTTTAATGTCAGCTTGGACGATATATTTTGGTTTATGTATTCAAGTATCTTTGAAACCGTGTTTTCGGCAGGAGTAATGCTCCTGCCGCTGTTTTTACAGGCAAGCTTTAATATTTTGAAAATGTGAAAGGCAAGCTCCAGCTTGTCGTTTTTGTTTATTGAGTCTTGAATATCTTTAAAAATACCGTCAATAAATGATGATTGATTTTTTTCAAGGCTTAAATAATATCCGTTATCCGAAAAAAGCCGGTTCGGAATATCTTCACATTCCGTCGCCTCGGCAATCTTTGTGATAAACGAGGACGAAAAAACAATTTTATTTCTTATGTATTTTTGGGGAGCTTCGGGCAGTGAACAATGTATGTTGTTGCTGGAAATGAAAAATATACTGTCATTTTTAAGAGGGTACAGCTTGTCGTTTAAAAGAAAGCTTCCCTTCCCCGAAATAATATGCAGAATTTCATAGGATAAATTATGTCTGTGCTTTGTGCTGATAAGTGTGTCAATTCCCTTGTCACGATAACAAAAGTCAACGATACCTTCCATAAAATCCCCTCCGTATATTGTCTTGATTTTATTATATCACTTTTTGAGCAAAAAGCAATATATTTATAAAAATAAGCAAAATATCCATATTATTGGGCATATGTTGTTTGTATAATTAAGAGGAAAGGTGTGTGAGTTATTATGATGAAAATGGAATGTACCTGCGTACAGAAGGTTCATACCGCTCCTGTTAAATGTCTTGAGGTTTCGGAAAACGCAGTCGAGAAAATAGGCGAAATATTAAAGGGTTACAGCCGAGTTTTTCTTGTTGCCGATGAAAATACATATAAAGCCTTGGGCAGAAGAGCAGAGGAAATTTTAAAGGGAAAAAATATTCTCTCTCATGTATGCGTTTTAGAGGCAGGTGCTCTCCCTACAAATGGAAATGTGGGTAAGGTTTTAATAGAGGCAGGAATAAACAGGGATGTATATGATATAAATAAGTTTTCTTATAATCCCGATTATATTCTGGCGGTAGGTTCGGGAAGCATAAATGATATTTGCCGTATGGTAAGCTATCGAATGGGAATTGAATACGGTGTCTTGGGAACCGCACCGTCAATGGACGGATATGCCTCTGTGGTTGCACCACTGATTGTGGGAAATAAAAAGATTATATATGACTGCACCATTGCAAGACATATAATAATCGACTTAAGCGTATGTACAAATGCTCCTTATGAGTTGTTGCTTGCCGGAGTAGGCGATATGATAGGTAAATTTGTTGCCTTGCTTGATTGGGAGCTTTCCCGTATGCATACAGGGGAATATTATTGCGTAAAAATTGCCGATATGGTTTTTAAAGCCACCGAAAAGTGCATAGAGGCATCATCGGGACTTAAAAGCCGTAATGTTACGGCAGTAAAAAATGTTATTGACGGTCTTATACTTTCGGGGCTTGGAATTGCCTATACAGGCTCTTCAAGACCGGCTTCGGGAACGGAGCATATGATAGGTCAGACATGGGAGGTTATGGATGTTGAAAAAGGCAAGGTCCCCAATCTTCACGGCATAGAAGTGGGGGAGGCGACATTTTCCGCAATTTTTATGTACAAAAAATTGTACGAAGAAACAGATGATAATGAAATAAAAAAGCTTATCGAAAAATATCTGCCTGCCTTTGACAGAGTTTTAAACCTTCAGCGAGAGCTTAAGCTTCCATTTACGGTAACTGATAAAGCCGTGTTTACGGAAGGCGTTTTAAGGGGAAGAACCTTCAGAAAAAGATATACTCTGCTTGAATATCTGTATAATAAAAATATGCTGGACGAGTATACGGAGTACGCTTATATCAAAACAATGGAATATAACTTTAATTAAAAAATATAAATTTTTGCGGATTTTCGGACGGGCGCCCAATGGGACGTCCCTACGATGTGACAAACGGAAAATGCAAAATGCAAAATGCAGAATTACTTTCAAACCTTGACTTCGGACGGGCGACCCTGTGTGGTCGCCCGTTGCTGTAGGAATAAATTTTTCTGGGCTTTCGGAAATATGCATATTTTTTGAAAAAATTTTAACAAAGTACTTGATAAAAAAGGAAATTTAGGTTAAAATATATATAATTGTTAATAATTCGGTTTGAATATGTTCAAATCATGAAACGGAGGATATACAAATGAACAAAAAAACTGTTGATGACATTTCGGTAAAAGGCAAGAAGGTGTTGGTTCGCTGTGATTTTAACGTTCCCATTAAGGATGGAAAAATTACCGACGAAACAAGAATTTTGGGGGCATTACCCACAATCAAAAAGCTTATAAACGACGGCGGTAAGGTTATACTTTGCTCTCATATGGGAAAGCCCAAGGGCGAGCCATTGCCCGAGCTTTCTTTGGCACCTGTTGCAAAAAGACTTTCCGAGCATCTTGGAAAGGAGGTTGTTTTTGCGGCAGATGATAATGTGGTTGGCGAGCAGGCAAAGGCTGCCGTTGCAAAGATGAACGACGGAGATGTTGTTCTTCTTCAGAACACAAGATACAGAAAAGAAGAAACCAAAAACGAAGAAAACTTCAGCCGTGAGCTTGCATCTCTTGCTGAGGTATTTGTAAACGACGCTTTCGGAAGCGCTCACAGAGCACATTGCTCAACCGTTGGCGTAACCGAGTTTTTAAGCCCCTGTGCCGCAGGTTATCTTTTGGGTAAGGAGCTTGACTTCCTGGGCGGAGCTATTGAAAATCCCGTTCGTCCCTTTGTTGCCATATTGGGCGGAGCAAAGGTTGCGGACAAGCTTAATGTAATCTCTAACCTCCTTGAAAAGTGTGACACACTTATTATCGGCGGAGGTATGGCTTATACATTCTTAAAGGCTAAAGGCTATGAGGTTGGTACATCACTTGTTGATGATGAGAAGATTGACTACTGTAAGGATATGATGAAGAAGGCAGAAGAGTTGGGTAAAACCATGCTTCTTCCCATTGACACAGTTGTTGCAAAGGAATTCCCCAATCCCATTGACGCACCTATTGATGTTGAAACAGTTCCCTCCGATTCGATTCCTTCCAATAAAATGGGACTTGATATTGGCGAAAAAACAAGAGAGCTTTTCTCACAGCAGGTACAGAGTGCAAAGACCGTTGTCTGGAACGGTCCTATGGGAGTTTTTGAAAATCCCGTGCTTGCAAAGGGTACGATTGCGGTTGCAAAGGCTTTGGCTGATACAGATGCTACAACAATTATCGGCGGCGGCGACAGTGCGGCTGCGGTAAATCAGTTGGGATTCGGCGACAAGATGTCACACATCTCAACAGGCGGCGGAGCTTCTCTTGAATTCCTTGAAGGAAAAGAGCTTCCGGGCGTTGCGGCTCTTGACGAAAAATAATAAGTAAATATTTGCCGCTCGTCTGTGCTCACGGCGAGCGGTTGCTTTGAATAATTTGTGAGCGGAAAGGTTAAAATAAAATGAGAAAAAAGATTATTGCAGGAAATTGGAAGATGAATAAGACTCCTTCGGAGGCAAAGGCGCTTGTGGAAGCTATAAGCGAAAAGGTTAAGGACGCATCTTGCGATGTTGTGGTTTGTCCTACGGCAATTTGCATACCTTCTGCCGTTGAAGCCGCAAAAGGTTCAAATATTGAAGTTGGTGCACAAAATGTACATTTTAAGGAAAGCGGCGCTTATACAGGTGAGCTTGCAGCAAATATGCTCACCGAGGCAGGCGTGAAGTATGTTATTATCGGTCATTCCGAAAGACGCCAGTATTTCGGCGAAACAGACGAAACCGTTAACTTAAGAACAAAGGCTGCTTTGGCAGGAGGACTTTTGCCTATCGTTTGCGTTGGCGAAAGCCTTACCGAGCGTGAACAGGGTATTATGGATGACACCGTTCGCCGTCAGACAAAGATTGCATTTCTGGATGTAAGTGCAGAGGATGCAAAAAAGACAGTTATTGCATATGAACCGGTTTGGGCAATAGGAACAGGCAAAACAGCAACGGCTGACCAGGCAGACGAGGTTTGCGGAATTATCCGTGAAACAATAAAAGGTCTTTACGGAGAAGAGGTTTCCGAGGCAATCAGAATTCAGTATGGCGGAAGTATGAATGCGGGAAATGCGGCAGAGCTTTTGGCAAAGCCAAATATTGACGGCGGTTTAATCGGCGGAGCAAGCCTTAAGCCCGATGATTTTGCTGTAATAGTTTCTGCGGCAAAATAATTACATGACAACGAGCTGAATATATTCGTAGGGCGGATTCCATATCCGCCCGAGCTATGTTACGCAAACCATGCTATGTCACCTGTAGGGGATGCCATTGGCGTCCCGGATGGGCGGAATCTATTTCCGCCCGATTTCGTTTTTGCTGATTTTAACATTAAATAAAAAAAGGTCAGAATGGAGATAGTATTATGAGCAAAAAACCATATGCGTTAATTATAATGGATGGTTACGGTGTAAATGAACGCCATGAAGGCAATGCGATATACGCCGCAAAAACACCTAATCTTGATAGGTATATGAAAGAATATCCCAATACGGTTATTCATGCCTCCGGTATGGACGTGGGACTTCCCGACGGTCAAATGGGCAATTCCGAGGTAGGACATACCAATATCGGTGCCGGCAGAATTGTTTATCAGGAGCTTACCAGAATAACCAAGTCCATACAGGACGGAGATTTTTTTGAAAATCCCGTTTTACTTGGGGCAGTTGAAAATTGTAAAAAGAATAACAGTGCCCTTCACTTGATGGGACTTTTATCCGACGGAGGTGTGCATAGTCACAACACACATCTTTACGGACTTTTGGAGCTTGCAAAGCAGCAGGGACTTACAAATGTTCATATTCACGGCTTTCTGGACGGAAGAGATGTTCCGCCCTCATCTGCGGCAGATTATGCAGAACAGCTTGTTGCAAAAATCAGAGAAATCGGCGTAGGTGATATTGCAACTGTTATGGGCAGATATTATGCCATGGACAGAGATAACCGCTGGGAGAGAGTTGAAAAAGCGTACAATGCCCTTGTTTCAGGTGAGGGCGTAAAGGCAGAAAGTGCCGTTACTGCAATAAAAGCAAGCTATAATGACGGAGTAACCGACGAGTTTGTTGTTCCTACGGTTATTGAAAAAGACGGCGAGCCTCTGGGAAAAATTTCGGAGGGAGATTCTGTTATATTCTTTAATTTCCGTCCCGACAGGGCAAGAGAAATTACAAGAACTATTGTTGATAAGGATTTTAACGGCTTTGAAAGAAAGTTCTTTAACACATATTATGTATGTATGACTCAATATGACGCAACAATGCCCAATGTTGAAGTTGCGTTTAAACCGCAAAAGCTTGAAAACACCTTTGGCGAGTATATAAGCAGAAAGGGCTTAAGACAGTTGAGAATTGCGGAAACAGAAAAGTATGCCCATGTAACATTCTTCTTTAACGGCGGTGTTGAAAAGGTTTACGACGGCGAGGACAGAGTTCTTGTTAATTCCCCCAAGGTTGCAACCTATGATATGCAACCCGAAATGAGTGCCTATGAGGTGTGCGACAAGGTTGTTGAAAGAATTAAAAGCGGTGAATATGATGTTATAGTATTAAACTTTGCAAACTGTGATATGGTAGGTCATACCGGAGTTTTTGAAGCGGCGGTTAAGGCTGTTGAAGCAGTTGACACCTGTGTGGGCAGAACCCTTGACGCAATATGCGAAATGGGTGGAATTGCCCTTGTTACGGCAGACCACGGAAACGCAGACCAGATGATAGATTACGACAATCAATCACCCTTTACGGCACATACCACCAATGTTGTTCCTCTTGTGCTTGTGGGCAGAAAGGATGTTTCCCTCAAAACAGGACGGCTTGCAGACCTTACCCCCACATTGCTTGATTTGATGGGACTGGAGAAGCCTGCCGAAATGACAGGAGAAAGCCTTATTAAGTTTGAATAAAATTGCCCGTCTCACTACTTCTTGCTTGGGGCGGTGCAGATAGCACAGCACCCAAGCTTCAAAGCGGCAATCCGGACAATTTTCTTTCAAACTCGGTATGTGTAATATAAAAAGAAAGGAATTTCAATAACAATGAAGATTTCGGTTGATATAGAAAGCATAAGAAAGAAGTTCGGCTATGAAAAGGCAATAGAGCTTATAAAAGAAGCCGGCTATGATTGCGTTGACTTCGGTTATTATGACTTTTCTCCCGAGGAGAGAGAAGAAATTTTGGGAGAAAACTGTACAGGCTGGGCGAAGAATATCAGGAAAGTTCTTGATAAGACAGGACTTGAATGTAATCAGGCTCACGCACCATGGACGTTTAAAAGCGGCAATGTAATGGATTTAAGCGATGAAGGCTTTAAATTGACCGTCAGGTCTATGGAAAGCGCATCAATACTTGGTGCAAGGAATATTGTAATTCATGCCGTTGTTCCTCCCGAGGGCGAAACGGAGGAGGATTATAACTATAAGTTTTACGAAAGCCTTGAACCTTACGCCAAAAAGTTCGGAATTAAAATAGCTGTTGAAAATCTCTTTAAGGGTCCTTATGATGAAAAAATCAGAAAGTACAAACAGAGATTTCAAAGACCCGAGGATATGAACGCTCTTATAAAACGCCTTGACTCCGATGCTTTTGTTGTATGTGTTGATGTTGGACATTGCGGAATATCCGACACCCAAATTGAGGCGCAGGATTATATAAGAGGCTTGGATAAGGGAATTGTTAAAGCTCTCCATATCCATGATAACGATTACACAAATGATTTTCATCAGCTCCCGTATCTTCATAAAATGAATTGGGAGGAGATATGTAAGGCTTTGGGTGAAACAGGGTACGACGGGGACTTTACATATGAGTGTATGTGCTTCTTTAACCTCTTTGAAGATGAGCTTACCGCTCCGGCACTTAAGTTCAGCTATGAGGTAGCAAAGCATCTGGTTAATAAAATCAATAAATATTCCGAATAAAAATGGCAGATGTTGAAAAAGGAAGGTACATTTTTCGATTTTGAGTGCGTTGCCATACGCAGGTACTGCAGTGCTCAAAATCGGGAAAAGCAAGCAACGGCAAGGGTTTCTTGGTGAAGCCCTTGCCGTTTTCAGATACTTTTGTCACCATCTCGTTTTTCTTTTACATATTCTCGCTTGCGGGAGACCGACTTTTTAGCCAGTCTCTAATTTTTTAATTGCATGGCTTAAAGGTTACACATTCCGTGTCGCAGGATGAGCAACAGTCATCGGATGAGCCGACCTCAATCTTTTCGGCAACGCACTTTTTGCCGTCCTCGTTATAAGCACATTCCGATACGGTGCAGTATACGCCGTTAATTGAATTATCCACTATAATGTCCTCCGTTTCATATAATATAAATCTTGCGATTTATATTTATGTTTTGCAGGCAAACGGATTTTATACATATATTTAGAAAATTTTTCAAAAATTATTCGGAAAGCATTTTAACAAGATCTTCTTCCGAAAGGAGGGCGATATTCAGCTCTTTTGCTTTTTCAAGCTTGCTTCCGGCATCTTCTCCGAGAACAACATAATCGGTTTTTTTGGACACGCTTCCGCTTACCTTTCCGCCGTGGGATTCAATCATTGCCTTTGCCTCATTTCTCTTTAGAGTGGGAAGAGTTCCTGTTAAAACAAAAGTTTTTCCCTCCAACAAGTCATCTTTTTTCCGGGATTCGTATGTCATTTTTACATTTGAGTTTTTAAGCCTTTTTACTATGTCCTTTGATTTTTCTTTGCTGAAATAGTTGATAATGCTTTGGGACATTTTTTCGCCTATTTCGGGAATTTCGGCAAGCTCTTCGGCACTCGCCGAAATAAGATTGTCAATGCTTTCGTATTTTTCCGCAAGAATTGTTGCGGCCCTGCTTCCGATAAGTCTTATGCCCAGACCGAAAAGAACGTGGTCAAGGCCTTGTTCCTTTGATTTTTCGATTGAGCTTATAAGGTTTTCAGCGGATTTATCCGCAAATCCTTCAAGACCTATTACATCTTCATAGGTGAGAGCGTAAAGGTCTGCACAGTCGGATATAAGCTTCTTGTCAAGAAGCTGTTCGACTATTGACGCACCCAAGCCGTCTATGTCCATAGCGGCTTTTGATACAAAGTGAATTATGCTTCGGAGCTGTTGGGCAGGGCAGTTGGAATTTACGCATCTTACTGCCGCTTCACCTTCCTCCCGTATAAGCTTTTCGCCGCATACGGGGCAGATATCGGGCATTTTAAACGGCGTTTCATCGCCTGTGCGTTCTTCTTTTACCACTTCCACAACGGCGGGAATTATATCCCCTGCCTTTTGAATTATTACGGTATCGCCTATTCTTATATCCTTTGATGTTATATTATCCGTATTATGCAAGGTGGCACGGCTGACGGTAGAACCTGCAATCCTTACAGGCTCCAAAAGGGCGTTGGGAGTAACGACGCCTGTTCTTCCCACCTGAAGTATTATATCCAAAAGCTTTGTCTTTTTCTGCTCCGCAGGGAATTTATATGCGGCAGCCCATTTAGGTGTTTTGCTTGTTGTACCTAAAAGCTCTCTTTGTGAGAAAGAGTTGATTTTTACCACGGCACCGTCTATGTCAAAGCTTAAATCGCCTCGCAATTCGCCTATTTTCATAACCTCGTCATAAGCGGCTTTAATTCCCTTGCAGGCTTTGCTTCCGGGGACGGTTTTAAATCCCAGCTCCTTAAGATAATCAAGGGATTCTCTGTGGTTTGTAAGGGTTTTACCCTGTATTTGCTGAATATTGAAAATATAAATATCAAGCTTTCTTTCTGCGGCAATTTTACTGTCAAGCTGACGAAGAGAGCCTGCCGCCGCATTCCTCGGGTTGGCAAATTGGGGCTTGCCTAAAATTTCCTGCTGTTCGTTAAGCTTTATAAAGCTTTTCTGAGGCATAAACACCTCTCCTCTGACCTCCAAAAAAGGCAGAGCCTCTTTAAGCTTAAGTGGTATGCTGGGTATAGTCTTGATGTTTTGGGTTATATCCTCGCCTACAAAGCCGTCACCACGGGTTGAACCTCTTGTGAGTATTCCGTTTTCATATTCAAGGGACACGGATAAACCGTCAATTTTCATCTCGGTAATATATTCGGCGGTATCGGTTCCCAATGCCGTACATACCCTGTTGTCAAATTCAAAAAGCTCTTCCTTTGAAAAAACATCGGAAAGACTTTGCATTTGTACCGTGTGGGAAACAGGCTCAAAGCCCTCTGCGATTTCGCCGCCTACTCGTTGGGTGGGGGAATCGGGGGTTTTGTATTGAGGATATTTTTCTTCAAGCTCAATAAGCTCCCTCATAAGTGCATCGTATTCAAAGTCCGATACCGTGGGAGTGTCAAGGACATAATATTCGTATCCGTATTTGTTTAAAAGCTCTTTAAGCTCATCAATTCTATCTTTTGTATTTGCCATAAATCCGATACTCCTTTTTAGCTTTATACAATAATTATAACCTTATATTCTGAAAAATCAAGCCTATTTTGTTTTGTCAAGAATTACTTCGGGAACATTCCCCACTATTATTGAGTCGCAGACAGGAATGTCTATTCTGATATTTTTTTCTGTTTGGCTTATGAGAGTATGCACTTTGGCGTTGATATTTATGCAAAGCAATGTGCGATGTATGGTTTGGTTTATTCCGGCGGAAGAAAAATCGTCCGAAAATTCAACCTCCGATGTTGCGGAAATAATGTTTTTTACGGGAATTTCAAAGCCGTAGGCAGACATGATACCGTCGGTTACAAACGCTCCTGCCGGAATAAAGCTGGTGATGCTTCGTTTGTCGCTTAAGCTTTGTGTTATCATATCGGATATGGTAGATTTAATGGAATTTAACTTGTATAAATCCGAGCTTGCGGACAGGACGGAATCGGTATTTGATTTGTTGTATGTAATAATATCCGATACGGATTGCTCCGACAAAGCATCTTTAATTATGCGATTGCACTCGGAGGATATGTGATTTTCAAGCTCCGTTACGGCAAGATTTACGGAAAGAGGGACAATGGTTGAATTTATTCTGTACAGTATATAAAAAATTGATAATATGCATACGGCAAAAAGCAGAAACGCTTTGGGAAAGGATTTGGACTTTTTCCTGTTATAATAACCAATGCGATATTTAAGCCTTCTTATGGGGTGGGAATTTTTCATACTAATCTCCCCTTTATGAATTTTATATATATTATACGGGAAAATACTTATTAGGTGAATTTGACTTGAAGATACTTGACTTTAGAGGTTTGGGGGAGTATACTTTATGTATTGCAATAATTAAAAGAGAGGATGTCTTTGATGAGTGAATGTACACATGATTGCTCAAGCTGCGGCGAAAATTGCGGAGAACGCAAGGAAGAGAGCTTGATTGCACAGCTTAATAATATGAGCAGTGTAAAAAAGGTTATAGGAATAGTCAGCGGAAAGGGCGGAGTAGGTAAGTCTCTTGTTACGGCGCTGATGGCTTCCGGTATGCAAAAGAGAGGCTATCGTACGGCAGTTCTTGACGCTGATATAACGGGTCCGTCAATTCCCAAAATTTTCGGAATAGAAGGACACGCCCAAGGAAGCGAGTACGGAATTATGCCGGCGGCAAGTGAGAACGGAGTAGAGGTTATGTCCGTTAATTTGTTGCTTGAAAACGAAAGTGACCCTGTTGTATGGCGAGGTCCCATTCTGGCAGGAACGGTCAAGCAGTTCTGGACGGATGTTGTTTGGGACGATGTTGACTTTATGTTTGTCGATATGCCTCCGGGTACGGGTGATGTGCCGCTCACTGTATTTCAATCCTTGCCTGTTGACGGAATAATTGTTGTTACTTCTCCTCAGGAGTTGGTTTCAATGATTGTGGGAAAAGCTGTGAAAATGGCACAGATGATGGACATACCCATTTTGGGTTTGGTTGAGAATATGAGCTATCTTAAATGCCCCGACTGCGGTAAAAAAATATCGGTATTCGGAGAGAGCAGTATAGATGAGGTTGCAAAGGAATACGGACTTGATGTTTTGGGGAAAATACCCATTGACCCCGAAATTGCACAAAAGTGCGATGGGGGAAGGGTTGAAGATGTTTCATTGGATTGCATAAAGGATATGCTTGATAAAGCAGAAGAGATATATAAATAAAAAATGGCGGCGGATTTAAAATCCGTCGTTATTTTTTTACATAAGAATTTAATTCTGAAATTGCGTAAGCAAAATATTTCACTGGGGCTGTTTAAAAAGTAATTTTAAACAGCCCTGCGTTTTTCAGAGGGTAGGAAAAAAAGAGTCAGAATGGACAAACTGAGCCAAACCGAAAGGTTTGGGTTACCCGAAGGCGTACAAAGGTACGCCGAGAGGCGAAGTTTGTTCATAGCAAAAAGATATAAAATCAAGAGAAATATCGAATTTTATTCGATTTTCTACAAAAAGTAATTTTTATCAGTCACTTTATCGTGCTTTAAACAGAGTTTATTGAGTTGATTTTTAATAATTATTATCTTTTTGCGGTCTGGACTTTTTTAACACCCTCTTTTTTATGGCACGGTTTGACACTTTCCTTTTCTGTATAATGTATTTACAGACGGAAATAAGAAAAGGAGTGGTTAAATGGCAATTTGGTATGATGCAAACCAAAAAAAGTACAGCAATGACGGAAAAGAAAGCGTTATCAAAAGCTACATTGACGAACGCATTTCAGCCGAAGCGGAAGAATGTGAAGAACGGCTTGAAGCACACGCCGACGGCACAAGTCTGCGACATTCGGCAGAGGACGTGGATTACGGAACAGATAAAACCGTAAAGGAAAAAATCGATGATGTTAAAGAGGCACTTGATACGGAGCGGGCATTAAGAATAGCCCAGGGGCAGGGCATAATGAGCGAAATTGATGACCTGAAAATTTCGACGGTTTATGATAACAACGCTTTGTATAATGCAATTGAAGTGCTTAAGAGTCCGGGCGACAGCGAAAACTTCGGAATGGTAAGGACAGAGGGAACGGTCGGAGGAGCAGGGAAAGCATTTATGTGTAAAATGTCGGAAACGGCGCAGGATTTAAACAACTATATTTACACAGGAATGTATTACCTTAAAATTTACGCTTTTTCAAGAAATCTACCTGAAAGTGCCGGATATGAGATGGTATCTGCTCAAGGTGACAAAGCGGTGCTTTTTGTCACGGAATGCGACGGCAGAGTGAATCAGAGGTTTTACTGTACCCATGACGGAGCTTCATATGAGAGAAACGGAAATACTTTCGGGATATTTTCAGCTTGGGAAAAAACCGTAAGCCCTGATGAGTTCGAGAGTATAAGCGACAGAATGGATTATCTTGACGGAGCTTATCATGATTTGGAATCTATGGAGCATAAAGGCGTGGCAAACGGATATGCTCCCCTTGACGGAAACAAGAAAATTCCTGAAAAGTACATTTACGGCAAAACTGCCAAGGAGTACGGTATTCGTTGGACAGGAACAAGTGTTACGACTTGTACAAGACTTGGGGATGCGGCAGGTCTTACGGCACAGGCGTACAAAAGCGAGGCTCAGACATATCATAGTGATTTTGATGACATCTATCCGTGGTCGGATATGAAACTTTGTAACGTTGATGAAAACGGTCAGGTGACGGCATATATAGGTGAGCCGAATTTTAAGCGTGACGGCTCAAACGGCGATGTTATGGTTGAGATACCCAAGTTTTATTATAAAAGGACAAAGACGGGAAAAATCGAGGAATGGTGGATATGCGGAGAAAAGCTTGGCGGATATGAGCTTCACCCTGCCTTTACGGACGGTGGAGAAGAGGTACAAAAGCTTTTTGTCGGAGCATACAACGGAAGCGTTGAAACCGTTGACGGAACATATAAGCTTAGGAGCAAAAATGCAGTTTTGCCTGCGTTTAACGACAGTACGGATAACTTCAGGACTTATGCACAGAACAAAAATCCGGGTGCAACGGCAGAAGAACGTCGTCTCGGAAATTGGGGCATAGAAGATTATGCTTGCCTTTCTGCTTTGCAAATGCTTTATACAATTGAGTTTGCCGATATGAATTCGAAGAATGCAATAGGAGCAGGAGTTGACCTTGGTAAGATGAATGTGTACGGAAGGGTAAAAGTTGCGGCAACCGATACAAACAAGATAACCATATCCCAACTCCGTGAAGTCGGTACGCATATACAAATTGGCTCGGTATATCTTACTCCCGATCTTGTTTCTTGGAGGGCGGTTACCAACCTTGAAACGGTTGATGCAAATACTTATATAATTACTATATCCGGTTCACCGATAACAGTTGCGGAAGGTGATTATGTGTGGGAGATTCCGCCGGAGAATGGAACATGTGACTTTTTAAGCGGAGGAAGCGGAAATCCCGGTACAGGAGGACTGTATGATGATGTTTGTTACCGAGGCATAGAAGGATTTTTTGGAAAATTTCAACAATTTATTGACGGAATAAGTCACACTTCTACAGAAAGAGCGATATATGTCAGCAATACTATGAATGACTATGGATCCGCAAAAACCGAAGGTACATATAAAAAGATATCATATCTTACTCCGGATCTTACTCTCACTCCGGCGCCATCACGCTGGATTAGCGAGTTTGGATTTGACCAATATCATAAATGGGTTTTAATGCCCATTATCGCAGACGGTTCAGCGAATACATACATATCTGCTTTTTTCAACGCAGTTGGTAATGCAAATACGTTGGTATACGGAAAAAATTATAGAGGTGGAACCAACAAAATTTACACAACGATATTTGCAGAACGAGGTAAAACGGCTGATTATAACGGCAGATTAATGTTTAAGAAATAGGAGGTAAAGCATGAAAACAACATCTTATACAATGCCCGAAGCGACAGAGGTCGAGCGTATTTCGGCGAATAAATGTAATATTTTATTTGCTGAAAATATTGAAGAAAAAACAGATGGAGAAGGCGAAAAATATTACGAATATGATTTGTATATTTTAAAAAATTATACCTATCACGATAACTTGGAAAGCAATATAGATTCGATGCGTGAGGAATGGTTGCAAATGGCGATTGACAAGGAAAATGAGCCTCATTACACGGATGAGCAGAAAATTCAGCAGATGATAACTGATTCACAGCTTGAAACCCTTGAAATTATTATGGGGGTGAATGAATAGTGTCACCTATGTATGATTTAATCAAAATGAAATATGACAAAGGCTATATAAGAATTGATCAGCTCCGAAAATATGTGGAGTTGGGAGTTATAACGCAAGAAGAATATAAGTCGATATGTTGGGAGGAGTATTAGTGAAAGAGCCCTGTGTTGAATAAACACGGGGCTTTTTTACAAACTGCCAACAAATTCATCACAATTTTGTGTATGAGACAACTAAGGAGGTCATTGCCTTGACAAAAACGGCGGTTCGTGGTATTATTATATAATAAAATAGGTATGTACAAATGTTCTTTGTAAAGAGGTGTATGAATATGTTTAAAGACAAAACTTTTTTGATAACAGGCGGAACCGGTTCCTTTGGAAATGCGGTCTTAAAGAGATTTTTAAACAGTGACATAGGTGAAATCCGCATTTTTTCCCGTGATGAGAAAAAACAGGATGATATGCGCCATGAGTATCAGGCGAAATATCCGGAATTAAGCGGAAAAATAAAATTTTATATTGGGGATGTCCGTGATTTGCAGAGCGTGAAAAATGCTATGCACGGTGTTGATTTTATATTCCATGCGGCTGCACTTAAGCAGGTGCCGTCCTGCGAATTTTTTCCGGTTGAGGCAGTAAAAACAAATGTGCTTGGAACGGATAATGTATTAACGGCCGCAATCGAAGCAGGCGTTAAAAAGGTGATTTGTCTGTCGACGGATAAGGCGGCATATCCCGTGAATGCAATGGGAACATCAAAGGCTATGATGGAAAAGGTTGCAGTATCCAAAGCAAGAACGGTTGATCCCGATAAAACGATGATATGCTGTACAAGATACGGAAATGTAATGTGTTCAAGAGGAAGTGTTATTCCTCTTTGGATTGAACAGATAAGAAAAGGTGAATCCATTACGGTTACGGAGCCTAACATGACAAGGTTTATTATGAGCCTTGAAGAAGCTGTTGACCTTGTATTGTTTGCCTTTGAGAACGGTAAGAGCGGAGATATATTTGTTCAAAAGGCCCCTGCTTGTACAATTAAGGTTCAGGCTGAAGCAACCTGCGAGCTGTTTGGCGGAAGTAAAGAGGATATTAAGATTATAGGAATAAGACACGGTGAGAAGATGTATGAAACTCTACTTACAAACGAGGAATGTGCCGGAGCAATCGATTTGGGCGAATTTTACAGAGTTCCTGCCGACAAGCGTGATTTGAATTATGACAAATATTTTAAGGGCAGTGATGAAAAGAGAAATACCCTTGCAGAGTTTAATTCAAACAACACCGAGCTTCTGACGGTTGAACAGGTAAAGGAAAAAATGCTTGAGCTTGAATATATTCAAGGTGAGCTTGAAAATTAATATGTCGAGAGGCGTTTAAAAGGAGTAAGTTATGAATATTTTGGTTACCGGCGCAAAAGGATTTGTGGGCAGAAATTTTATTGAAAATCTTAAGAATGTGCGTGACGGCAAGGATAGAACCAAGCCGGGACTTGATATTTCGGAAATTTATGAATATGATGTAGATTCAATGGCGGAGGAGCTTGATGAATATTGCAAATCAGCTGATTTTGTTTTTAATTTTGCCGGCGTCAATCGCCCGAAAAATGATGCTGAATTTATGGAAGGAAATTTTGGATTTGCTTCACATCTGTTGAATACATTAAAAAAATACAACAATAAATGTCCTGTCGTTCTTTCCAGCTCTCTTCAGGCAACCCTTATAGGCAGATATGACGGAGAATACGGAAAGTCAAAAAAAGCAGGAGAGGATCTGTTTTTTGACTATGGAAAGGAAAACGGAGTTAAGGTTTTGGTCTACCGGTTTCCCAATCTTTTCGGGAAATGGGCAAGACCTAATTATAACAGTGCTGTTGCTACATTCTGCAATAATATTGCAAAGGATATGCCGATTACCGTAAATGACAGAAATACCGAGCTTGAGCTTTTGTATATAGATGATTTAATGAAAGAGATGTTTGATGCAATTTCGGGAAATGAGCATCATTGTGAATTTGACGGAATCAATACTGTTTTAAATCCGGAGGGGAAGTTTTGCACCGTTCCCGTTACCCATCACGTAACCTTGGGCGAAATCGTTGACCTGCTGGAAGAATTTAAAAATCAGTCCGAAAGTCTTGTTATGCCTCAAATTCCCGACGGAAGCTTTGCAAAAAAGCTGTATTCAACATATCTTTCTTATTTGCCGAAAGAAAAGGTATCTTTCAGTCTTAAGATGAATACAGATAACAGAGGAAGCTTTACAGAGCTTTTAAAGACTGAAAATTGCGGTCAGTTTTCTGTAAACATATCAAAGCCGGGAATAACAAAAGGTCAGCATTGGCACAATACAAAATGGGAATTTTTCATTGTTGTGTCGGGACACGGGCTTATCAGACAGCGTAAAATCGGCAGTGATGAGGTGCTTGATTTTGAGGTTGACGGCAATGATATTCAGGCTGTCCATATGCTTCCCGGATATACTCATAATATTATTAATCTGTCTGAGACTGAAAATTTGGTCACGGTTATGTGGGCAAACGAAAAATTTAATCCGGAAAAACCTGACACATTTGGTGAGGAAGTGTGATTTTGAAAAAATATTATCTGGCTATTGTTGCACTTATCTTGATTCTTATCGCATTGACTGCGACTTTCATATTTGATAATTCTGTTCAATCCGGAGAAGAATCACGGGAAAACAGCGATAAAATTGCTTCGTGGATAAGACCTATTCTTGACCCCAATAATACTATGAGTGATGAGGATTTTAACAGACTTGTAAGAAAAACCGCTCATTTTATAGAATTCGGTGTTTTGGGTGTTGGATTGGGAATTTTAGCGGAATATCTACGGAAAAGGCATAACAGAAAATTTGTAGCAATGCCATTATTTGTTGCACTTGCGGTTGCGGTAACGGATGAGTTTATTCAATCCTTTGCCGGACGAAGCAGTATGATATCGGATGTTTTAATTGATTTTGGCGGAGCAGTAGCAGGCATGATTTTTGCTTTTTTGGCATTTTGTTTAATAAGCGTAATTATGCAAAGCGGAAAGAACAAAAAAGTATAGCCTTGGAGGAGAAAAAATGATTTTTTCCGGTATAAGCGAACAACAGCAAAATTTGCTTAAAGTTTTGGCTGTTGGACTGGGAAACAGTCAAGATGATATTGAATCAAAAGCGATAACAAAAGAACTTGTTGTTGAAGGTAAAACACAGGCGGTCGTGCCTCTTGTTTTTGAAGGGGCGATTCGCACCTTGGGAGAACGAAAGGCGGAATATTTAAAGCCGTATATAATGAGTTCAATCAGGGATAATAACAGAATTCATTTTTATCATAATTATCTTAATAAAATAATGACGGAAAACGGCGTTGGGTATTGCGTTTTAAAGGGCAGTGCTTCGGCGTGGTATTACAATAATCCTGCTTTGCGTGTAATGGGAGATGTGGATTTCCTCGTAAAAAGGAGCGAGTATCAAAAAGCAAAAAATATACTTGAAAAAGATGGGTTTATACAAGACAGAAAAGAAGGATTGTGCCACACCTCATATACAAAAGAGAATGTGAGATTTGAATTGCATTTTGAGCCGCCGGGAATTCCGGAAGGACAAGCAGGAGAGGCGATAAGAAACGAATTTTCGGATGTTTTTGAAAAAAGCATTACGGTAAAAATGGGCGAATACAGCTTTTCAAAGCCTTGTCACTTCCATCACGGATTGATATTGATAATGCATACCTACCATCATTTTTTGGGCGAGGGCATAGGACTAAGACATTTATGCGATTTTGCGGCTTTTGTGCAATATATGGGAAACGATGAGTTTTGTGATTTGTTTGAGGCAAAGCTTAAAGCCATCGGACTTTGGAAATTCACCCAAGTTTTGGGAACGATTTCTTACCTTGCCCTTGGTGCAGAGTATAAAAGCTGGATGGGAAAACCTGATGAAGAGCTTTGCAACGAGGTTTTGCGTGATATTTTAAAGACCGGAAATTTCGGGACGGGAGATAAAGGAAGAGCAAGGCAGAATATTGCGGTTACAAATCGGGGAAAAGGCGGAATATCCGATAATATGATTTTGCAAACAATAAAGTCAATGAATGATATTGCAAAAACTGAGTTTCCGGTGATAAACCGTTTTAAGCCGCTGAAAAGTGTCGGGTTTATTATGCTTGGAACACGACACGTATTTCGTGTTATAACGGGAAAAAGCCGAAGGGTTTCCGTAAATGCGGCTCTTAAAGGAGCGAAGGGAAGACGTGAGATGTACAAAGGACTCGGTTTGTTTGAGAGTGAAGAGAAGGAGGGTTAAAATATGTCAAAAAATCAAAAACTGAAGCTGATGACTATAGTCGGGACAAGACCTGAAATAATCAGGCTTTCGGCGGTAATAAAAAAGTGTGATAAATACTTTAATCAGATTTTGGTTCATACCGGACAAAACTATGATTATGAATTAAATCAGGTTTTTTTTGAAGATTTGGGGCTTAGAGCCCCGGACATGTACTTAAATGCCGCGGGAGGAAATTTGGGCGAAACTATAGGAACTATTATATCTAAATCTTATGATGCAATGATAAAAGAGAATCCCGATGCCCTTCTCGTATTGGGCGATACAAATTCATGTCTTTCCGCAATTGCGGCAAAAAGACTTCATATCCCGATTTTCCACATGGAAGCAGGAAACCGCTGTAAGGATGAGTGCTTGCCGGAGGAAACCAATCGAAGAATAGTGGATATTATTTCGGACGTAAATCTTGCTTATTCTGAGCATGCGAGGAAATATTTGCATGAATGCGGACTCCCCAAAGAGCGTGTATATGTTACGGGTTCGCCTATGGCGGAGGTGCTTCGCAGTAACCTTGAAAAGATAAAAAGCAGTAATATTTTAAAGGATTTGTGTTTGGAGAAAAAGAACTATATTCTCCTTTCCGCTCACAGAGAAGAAAATATTGACACGGAAAAGAATTTTAAATCCTTGTTTAATGCAATCAATGCTCTTGCTGAAAAGTATGATATGCCGATTCTTTATTCCTGTCATCCCAGAAGCAGAAAGCGTATAGAAGAAAGCGGATTTAAGCTTGATTCCCGTGTTATATCCCATAAGCCTTTGGGATTTCACGATTATAACAATTTGCAGATGAACGCTTTTGCTGTCGTTTCAGACAGCGGAACCCTCCCCGAGGAAAGCTCGTTTTTCACCTCGGCAAATAGTCCGTTCCCTGCTGTCTGCATAAGGACAAGCACGGAAAGACCGGAAGCTCTTGACAAAGCGTGCTTTGTTTTGGCGGGAATTGATGAAAAATCCCTTTTACAGGCAGTGGATATCGCTGTATCAATGAATGAAAATAATGATATAGGAATACCCGTTCCGGATTATGTTGACGAAAATGTTTCGTCTAAAGTTGTAAAGCTTATACAATCTTATACGGGAATAGTAAACAAAATGGTTTGGAGAAAAGAAATATAAAGAAAGGTAACAGGTGAGAATTATGAAAAAATTATTAAGTATTGTTATGTGTGGTTTAATTGCAATGTCCTTTGCAGCTTGCGGAAATAAGACGGAGGTTCCCAAAACACAGGAGAGTGAAACTCAAAGCACGGAAAATAAAGACAATCAGCAGAAAAGCGGAGAACAGCAGGAGATTACTATGACAGAGGAAGAGCTTAAGAATGTTGTAAATGAATTTAATACAACGGATGACCCCGAAAGAAAAGAAGAATTAAGACAAAAGATAGCTGAGTTTTTAAAACAGGCTGAGAATAAAGCAGGAACTGAGAAATAAATTACTTTGGAGGTATAAAAGGTGAGTGAGTTTTGGTCAACCCAACTTGAGTTTTTTGTAAGGGTTATAGTTGCGGCTGTGCTCGGAGGTCTTATCGGTTATGAGAGAACCAACAGAGGTAAAGGCGCAGGCATAAGAACACATCTGATTGTTGCCATTGCCTCATCACTTATGGTTATCATATCCAAATACGGATTTGCGGATTTGGCGGAAAACCTGCTTGGTACGAAAGGAGCAGACCCGTCAAGAATTGCGGCGCAGGTTGTGTCCGGAGTCGGTTTTTTGGGAGCCGGAATGATATATTTCAGTAAAAACACACCAAAAGGACTTACCACGGCTGCAGGAATATGGGCAACAGCAGGTATAGGTATGGCAATCGGAGCGGGCATGTATGTAATCGGATTGCTCACGGCGGCGGTTATTTTTGCTTCTCAGATTATGCTTCATAAAAATTTAAAAATTTTGCAAACGCCAAACGACGAAAGGTTTCAAATTGTTACCGACGGGTCAAAAGAGGCTACGGATAAAGTTCAGGAATTTTTGTCACAGCGTGGATTTGAAGTGGATGAAATCGGCTTTAAAACACTACCCGACGGAAAACTTGAAATAACGGTAAGCGTTATTATGCCGTTAAACTTCAGCTTTCACGACATTTTGACCCTTTCGGAACCGAATTCGGGAATAGTTTCCATAAACACATTGTCCGAAAAATAAAAGCTTCGTTTACTTATGAAAAAGCATATATAAAAATTAAAAATATGTTAAGATGCTTGACAAATCACAAAATGAGGTCTATAATAGATATGATGAAGTATTATGCGGATTTTGTGGCTTGAACAAAAGTGTTCCGAGACAAGAAGGAAATATTATGAAGAAGGTTGTATTGCGTCTTATTGATTGGTCAATATGGCTTATCGGCTTTGTGTTAAGTGCCTATATTGTAAAGTATACCGTTTCTTATGAGGATATGCTTTTTATAGGTTCTGTTTTCTTTTTGTTTCATATAGCAAGTTATGAAATCGGCAGAATGTACAATATTATATGGCGGTACCTTGATGTATACAATATTACGAGAGGCGTTATATGTGAGGTTTTAGCCACATTTGTTACCATAGCAGCCTTGCTTTTAATGAACAGGCATGCTACAAGAATTTTGTCGATTGCAATGTGCATAGATATTGTAATCTGGACTTCATCAAGGATAATATATGCAATGATCAAGCATGACAATGCAAGGTCGCTTGTTATTTTTTCCGGCAAAGGAAAAGACAACGGACAAAAAAAGGTAATGATTATCGGTGGCGGAAACGCTGCTATGATTATGCTTGATGAAATAAGACGCAACTACAGCGACCAGTATTATCCTGCATGTATTCTTGACGATGACACAAACAAAATCGGAAGAAGTATGTACAGAACCAAGATTGTGGGAAATACATCGGAGATAAGAGAGTGGGCGGAAGAATATAAAATTGACTTGATTATTTTCGCTATGTATAACATAGAGGAAGAAAAGAAAAAAAATATACTCAACGAGTGTGTCGAATTAAACATTCCGGTAAAGATGCTTCCCCATTATGCAAGCTTTATGGATAATCTGGGAAAGAATATGATGTACATAAGAGATGTCAGTGTGTCGGATTTGCTGGGCAGAAAAAAGGCACATATAGACAATCCGAAGCTTAATGAGTTTGTTGAAGGAAATGTCGTTCTTGTAACGGGTGGCGGCGGTTCGATCGGAAGTGAGCTTTGTAAGCAGATTATTAAGCATAATCCAAAGCATATGATAATTGCCGATGTTTATGAAAACGGTGCTTATAATGTTCAGCAGTCAATTTTGGGAAAGGGATACACAAATTTTTCCGTTGAAATAGCGTCAATTACGGATTATAAGCAAATGAAGGATTTGTTTGAAAAGTACAAGCCCGACATTGTGTATCATGCGGCGGCACATAAGCACGTTCCGTTAATGGAAAACTGCCGTATAGAGGCTGTTAAAAACAATATATACGGAACTAAAAATATTGTTGAGCTTGCAGATGAATACGGTGTGGAAAAATTTGTTATGGTATCCACGGATAAGGCTGTAAACCCCACAAATGTTATGGGAGCAACAAAGCGTGCCTGCGAGTTGATAGTAAAATCCCAAAACGATGTGAGCAAAACTCATTTTGTATCCGTTCGTTTCGGCAATGTGTTGGGTTCAAACGGTTCTGTCATACCGCTTTTTAAAGAGCAGATTAAAAGAGGCGGACCTGTTACGGTTACAAGCCCCGATTGTATAAGGTATTTTATGACCATACCGGAGGCGGTTGAGCTTTTACTTACCGCAGGCTCAATGGCAGAGGGAGGAGAAACCTTTGTTCTTGATATGGGTGAGCCTGTTAAGATTGATGAGATGGCAAGAAAGATGATCAGGTTATCGGGATTTATTCCCGATGTTGACATAAAGGTTGAATACATAGGTATGCGCCCCGGAGAGAAAATGTATGAGGAATTACTTGTTGATTTAGATACTGTTAAAAAGACTTGCAGTGAGAAGATTTTTGTTGACAGTCCGGAAACGATAAACAGGGAAGAATTGCTTAAGAATTTGGAAGAAATGAAATTATGTGCAGAAGAAGGACGAACAGAGGATATGATGTTGGTTTTAAAGCGTACTGTTCCCACATATAAAGAGACAAATTAGGTTGGAGGAGAACAATGAAGAATTTAGGCGATATTGATATAAAACGCGTTGCGCTTGAGTTAGTTTACAAGTTTTGGATTATTCTGCTTGCAGGAATTGTTACAGCGGTCGGTTCTTATGCATATGCAAAGCTGTGTCTTAAACCTCAGTATAAGACAAGTGTTATGTTTTATGTAAGTAACTATGATGATGATGCAAAAAAAACAACTTCTAAAACCACATCAAGTGACCTTGCTACAGCTCAGGCTCTTGCACAGACATATTTGACTTTCTTAACGAGTGAACAGGTGCTTGACAATGTTTCGGAAGGCCTTGACAGGAAATATACTCCGGCTCAGATAAAAAGTATGATGAGCGGAAGCTCGGTAGAGGAAACAGAGGTATTTAATGTTTCGATTACCAACGAAAATCCTAAGGAAGCTGCAAAAATCGCAAATGCAATTGCGGATTTGGCACCGTCTGTTATTACAAAATATATTGACGGAAGCTCGGTCAAGATAGTTGACTATGCTAAGGTTCCTACAAGTCAATCTTTTCCAAATTATTCAAAATATTTGGTTTTTGGAGGGTTTATAGGTGCGTTTATTGCAGCGGCAGTAATCGCAGCGTTGATAATATTCAATTCAAAGATATCAAGTGAAGATGATATTAAAGCTACATTTGAGGAGCCTGTTATCGGTAAAATACCGGATTTCAGACAAACGATTGTCGATAATGAAAATCCGTACAGGGCTGCGGACAAATACAGGAAAAGAAGCAAGGGAGGTAGAACGAAGTGAGTATTTTCAAGAAAAAATCCTCTCAATCTACTCGAAGTATGCTTGCGGCAGAAGAGAGAAGATATATTCTCAATAAGGATTCGGACTTTTCTATTAAAGAAGCCTATAATGTTTTAAGAAGTAATATAACCTTTTCGGTGTCAGATAAGGGATGTAAGGTAATCGAAGTAACATCGGCTTTTGCTTCGGAGGGAAAAAGTATCACGGCGATGAATATAGCGGTGTCATTTGCACAGGTTGGCAAGAAGGTTTTGCTTGTTGATGTGGATTTAAGACGCCCGAAGGTTCATAAGCTGATGAATTGTAAGGCGTCACCGGGGTTTTCCAATGTGATTATCGGCGAAAATACTATTGATGAGGTCGTAAGACATGAAGAAAAGCTTGGGATAGATGTCATATGCTCCGGAAATATTCCTCCTATGTCAACCTCCTTGCTTGAGTCTGATGCGGTTGCTGAATTTATTGCAACCGTAAGAAAAGAATATGATTATGTTTTGCTTGATACACCACCTGTTAATATCGTTATTGACAGTTGCGTGCTTACCAAATATTCCAACGGTATCATTTTTGTCATCAGGGAAAATTTTGCTAAAAGAGAAAAAATAATCGCTGCGGTCAATCAGCTTAAATTTGCGGGCGGAAAGATTGTAGGCTATGTTTTGAACGGTATTATGCAGAAGAATATTGTTCCTATCGGAGGGTATAAGAGATACAGCAGATACTATAATTATAAGTATAACTATAACTATAGATATAATTACTATTCTTCGTATTCGTCTGCTGCAAGAGAAAGAATGCAAGAAGAAAGAGAAATTAGGGAAAAGGCTATGGAAGAGGCTCTGCAAAAAGAGACTCAAAATGCAGAACGCATTACAACGGAGGTAAAGATGGTAAAAGCTGAGCCTGAAAAGTCGGAAACAAAGCCTGTAAAGGCGGAGCCCAAGCCTGATATAAAAACCGACTCGAATGAAAAAAGCGAAGTTGTTTCTCGGGAGAAGCCGTTGCGTGATTCCGTGCAGAAAATTGAAAAGCCCGAGGCACCGAAAAAACCTTTAAATGCAGAAGGTGTTAAGAGAACTGAAGCTATGACATATGAAAGCACGAGCAAAAATGAAAAAAAAAAGACTAAAATCAGATATGCGGTAATTGCGGTAATCGGTGTAATCCTTGTGTGCATTGCCCTGTTTTTGGCTTTTAATTGGAGCAACCTGTCAGCTATTTACGGCGGCGTTACAAATACCAAAGAAGAGATTGTTATACAGCAAAAAAATAATGAAGCAAAAATTAACGGGCTGGTTAAGAGTATAACATCTGCAAATGTTAACGCTTTGTCGGAAGATATGAGAGTGAAGCTTGAAAACGGAGAAATAACCGAGGCAGACGCAATAGAAATTATTCTCGGCAGCGACTACGGCAAGTGGGTTGCGTCGGGAAGAGAAAACGAAAGCGGCGGCGGAGAGCAATTGGCGGAATACACGCCTGCAAAGGCAAAACATTCAAATAAGGATCAGACGATTGCCAAAATTTATCTGTTGCGCTCAACATATACAGGAAAGATAGATTCGCTGATATCTAAAGGAAAAACAGCTGTAAAAGCTCTGCCTCCAAGTGAAAGGACGGCATCTAAACAATTTGAAATAGCGGACAATCTTATTGATGCGGGATTGGCACTTGAATCCGAATGCGATGCACAGATGGAAGCGTTGTTAAGCGAGCTTGAACAGGATCTTGAAAGCTCCGGAGAAGATACGGGCGTTATCTCCGAAATCAGGGATGCATACGAAAATGAAAAGAAATTGAAGAAAGAGGAGTTATTTAACACCTATTATCCCAATTAATGATGTAGAACAAGAAGGTGATTTGTATGATAGATGTTCATTCGCACATATTGCCGGGAATTGATGATGGATGCAAAAATATTAAAGAATCGCTCAAAACATTGGACATAATGAAAGAGCATGGCTTGCAGTTGGTTTTGGCGACTCCCCATTACTATGCGATGAACGAGAATGTAGAAGCGTTCTTAAAAAGGCGCAAAGAATCATATGAATCGTTAATGGAGGTTCTCAGCAGAAGTGATGATGATTATCCTGAAATTCAATTAGGCGCGGAGGTTTATTTTTTCCGCGGAATGAGTAATGTGGAAAATTTACATGATTTATGTATCGAAGGCACGGATTATATATTGATTGAGCTGCCCTTTCGGGAATGGGACACTTCTATATTTGAAGAATTAGAAAATTTAAGTATCAGATGCGGAATTACTCCCATAATAGCTCATGTGAACCGATATCTTGAATTCGGTAACGATTTATATGATGACCGTATAATGTCGTATCCCGTGCAGATAAATACGGAAGCATTTTCGTCGTTTTTCAAGATGCGAAAATGGATTAAGTATATGAAGAAGGCTTATTATGTTCTTTTGGGCTCCGATACACATAATTCCACCAACAGAGCGCCCAATTTAAGACCGACGTTTGACTTATTATATGACAAAGCCGGTGAGGATTTAATAGAAAAAATAGAAAATACAGAAAAAATTATAATAAGTACTTGAAATTTAAAAAAATATGTGTATAATATAAATATAATGTAAGTGAGGAGAATGTAAAATGAAAAAGAAAATTTTTTCAATCGTATTAGTGTTAGCACTGGTATTACAGACTGCTGTCTTTGTCTTTGCGGATGAAACGGATATCCCGGAGGTTCATGACAGCTATAATGTTGACATCGATATGCAGGTTAAAAAATCCACATCATCATCATGGGTAAACGGTCCTGTAACAAAGAAGACAAATGAAAAGACTAACTTTGACTTTAGAGCAATTATGGACACAAGCGCTATTAAGCAGGCTATTATTGACTGGTGTTCTGCCGGATATTATGAAGCAAAGAAGCTTGATGAGTTATTCCCGGGGAATAAGCCGAAATCTTTTGTTGACACATTGATGGATAAATGGTCCACAAGGACAATTGATGGTGAGTTCACCATTTCCATCGCTGTGCCTTCCGGGGTTGTTATTCCTTCTGAAATGAGGGCAAACAGCCATAATATGTATGGATTTACTGAATCCATAAAGGCATCAAACGGTGGTATTTTCCACGAAACAAACAGAACTTTTGCTAACAATGTTCTTGAAATCACCATTGCGCCCAATGCTCCGGGTAATGCTGAAGAAAAGCTTCGCTTTAGTGACTTGATTGAAGAACCTTCTGTTTCTGATGAAGAAATGAAAATAGAGCTTAGCGAATATTTCTATGACTTTGAATTGGAATGTAAAGGTGTTGCCGTTTCAGCTGTCGGTACATATACAGTAATCGGTGATATGAACGGTAGCGTACAGTTTGAAACCATGGAAGGATTGACAAATCCTGCAAATGTATCATTTATAGGCGTTCAGAAGAAGGGTGGAGAAAATGACCGTCCTTATGAAAATGTTATAAGTGCAACCGTTAAGGTTGAGAAGTCAAGCTCGCCAAGCTCGTCAGGCGGCGGTGGCGGTGGAATAATCGTTGACCCGACAAAGACTAACATTACACTTAACATAGACGGCGAAATCATAGAGATTGATGCATCTAAGGGTGCTGTTAAGGGTTCACAGTTGCCCAAGCCTTCTAAGCCCGGTTATATGCCAAGTAGTTGGTTCTTTGATAAAGAGTTTACACAGGAGGTTGCTCCTTATGATACAGTACCTGCAGGTTCACAGTTGTATGCTCGTTGGATAAGTGAAATGCTTAATAATGATGACCATATCGCATACATTAAGGGTTATCCCGAGGGTGATGTTCGTCCCGAGAACAACATCTCAAGAGAAGAAGTTGCAACAGTATTCTTCAGACTCTTAAGAGAGAATGTCAGAAATCAGAATTGGGCAGAAACAAATGCCTTCCCGGATGTTGAAGACGGCAGATGGTCGAATATTCAGATTTCAACAATGGCAAATGGCGGATTTGTAACAGGTTATGAAGACGGTTACTTCAGACCGGAAGCTTATATCACAAGAGCTGAATTTGCTACAATCGCTTGCAGATTTGCAAATCTCACGGACGAGGGCGAGATTAAGTTCAATGATATCGCAGGTCATTGGGCAGAATCTTCAATCCGTAAGGCTTATGTTGCAGGTTGGATTAACGGTTATGAAGATGGTTCCTTCAAGCCTGAACAGTATATAACTCGTGCAGAGGCTATGGCAATAATCAACCGTGTACTTTTTAGACAGGTTAACGAAGAAGGATTACATCCCGATGCAATTCGTTGGCCGGATATGAAGAAGTCCGATTGGTATTACTATATCGTAGAAGAAGCTACAAACGACCACTTGTTCGTTAAGCAGGAAGACGGTAAGAATGAAACATGGACGTTCCTTCCCGAGTTCTACATTGAACTGTAATTACAGCTTATAAAAGTTAATAATGATGATTACCGCAGGATTTATTCTGCGGTAATCTCAAATATGGGAAAAAATAAAATCAAATACGAGGTGAACAAAATGCTGAATTATAAAAAAGCTAAAAAGATTATTTGTGCTTCATTGGTTTTCTGTATGATATTTTGCATAAGTATGGCTGCTTTTGCCGAAACCTTCAGCGATATAAACGGACATTGGGCAAAAGGTGTTATAGAAAAGTGGGCAGGAAGAAATGTTATCAAGGGTTATGACGGAAAGTTTATGCCCGATGATAATATTATTCGCGGAGATTTTGCACTTATTTTAAGCCGAATAATCGAATTTGATAAAAAGGCTGAGAATAATTTTGTTGACTTAAATTCAGATGATTATTATGCCGATGCGATTTTAAAGCTTAATTATGCAGGTATTATGCAGGGTGACGGCGATACGGTTCGTCCCAATGATAATCTTACCCGTGAGGAAGCCTTTGTGCTTATATGCAGGGCGTACGGCTTTTCAACAGTCGGTGTCGCCGGAGATGCAGATGTAAAATTTGCTGATAAGGCTGATATTTCCGATTGGGCATATGACGCTGTTATTATGATGTGCCTTAGGAAAATTGTAAACGGAAGCGATGATAATAAAATTCATCCTCAGGACAGCATAACCCGTGCGGAAGTAATTAAAATCCTTGATAATATTGAGTTGATGCAAACAGCAGTTGAAGCACCGGAAGAAATCGAAATTATTACCGATGAAAACTTCTTAAATCCCGGTGGCGGAAGCGGATATCACGGCACAGGCTCAGGCGGTGGCACCGGCGGTGGTGGCGGTTCTGAACAGAAGGATAATATTGAAGTTACCGATGATACAACTGTTGAAGAGTCCTTTACCGATGTTGGCGGTATCTGGTAAAATTTAAAGGAAAAGAGGACAATCTGTGGAACATTTTAAAATTAAATGTGCAGATATTGTTATTGATATAAAGTGTAAGTATAGTTACACAAAAGAGCGTTGTATGGCTTATTTGACAGATGAAGAGCCTGCCGATATAACTGTTTGCGAATCGGATGTTGATTATGATTTTGCTTTGGATGTTATGAAGGACAGCAGACCGGAATTTGTTGAATTTACAGCCGTTTTAGACGCTTTGATAAAAAAGCTGTTCTCTTTTAATGCCTTTATACTACATTCATCTGCCGTATCGGTAGGTGGAGTGGGAGTGCTTTTTTCTGCTCCCAGCGGAACGGGAAAAACCACCCATACTCTTTTGCTTAAAAAAGTGTATGGGGATAAGGTGTATGTTGTCAATGGGGATAAGCCTTTGATAACATATAGAAATGATAAGTTTTTTATGAGCGGAACACCGTGGTGCGGAAAAGAAATGATTTCTCAAAACACCACGGTTCCCCTCAATGTTGTTTGTTTTATCGAACGGTCGGAGAAAAATTCGATTGAGAAAATTGATGCTAAAACAGCTATTAAAAAGTTGTTTTCCCAGCTGACAATGCCAAAGGATGTTATTGAAATAGTACAGAAATATCTTGTTATTTTAAATGAGATGTTCAGTAAGGTTAAGTTTTGTGTCCTTAAATGCAATATGCAGGAAAGTGCGGCAATTGTGTCCTATAATTACCTGACTTCACTAAAAAATGAAGGTTAGTTTACAATGAAACGGAGATTTCTATGAAGCTTATAGACGGACTTGTTATAAATAGTATGGGTGATGAATATGTTGTTATGGCACCCGGCTCGGATGTGTTTAAAGGGGTTATCCGATTAAATCAAACCGGAGCCTTTTTGTTTGATGCAATGAAAAAAGAGTTTACAAGAGAAAAGCTTGCGGATATGCTTACAAAAGAGTATGATGTAGACTTTGATACGGCGGTTGCCGATTCAAATAAAATACTTGATTTGTTTATTGAATCCGGACTTGTGGATGTGGATTGATATGGCAGATAAACCTGATATTATGAAAAAAATAATCTTGTCCTGCGGCGAGCTTCAGATAGAACCCAAAGGAGTAAGTATGAAGCCCTATTTGAAAGAGGGCAGAGATAAGGTTACGATTGTCCCCCGCAAGAAATACAAAATGTTTGATATTGTTTTGTATAAAAAGAGGGGTGTGTATATTCTTCACAGAGTTGTGGGAATTAAAGACGGAGTGTATACAATTGCAGGCGATAATTCGCCTCAGGCTGAAGATATAAAGGCAGATGAGATTATAGGTTCGGTTAAAGAAATTACAAGATTCGGAAAAATAAAGGCTAATCCATACGGCAGAGCAGCAGAGCTTTGGATATATGTGTGGTATAAGCTTAAGCTTAAAAATATGTTTATGAGGACAAAAAAATATTTTGGTAAGAAAAAGTAAAATAATACTTGATTTTTGTCTTAATACATGTTATAATAACAAAGTTATGAAGTGAATAAGCCGGTGTGGTGGAATTGGCAGACGCGCGGGACTCAAAATCCCGTGGTAGCAATACCGTGTGGGTTCGACCCCCACCACCGGCACCAACAAAAAAGCCTCTTTTTTCTACCGACAAAAGGGGCTTTTTTGAACGCTGTGTCCCACTTCGTGGAACGTGATGTACCTATCGGTGTGATATGTCCTTCGGACATGATGTGCACTTCGTGCGTTTTCGGAACACATCACATCACTTTTGCGTAGCAAAAACATCACTGTGGCGTAAGCCATAACATCATTTGCCCATCAGGACAAACATCATTAAGAAAATCGAGACAATTTATTTAACGGAAATTTCGTGGATATGAGATTGTGGATGTAATCTTGTGTAGAATGAACACAAATTTAAGAAATTTTACATTCAATGTTGTGAGGAAAAATACCGTATGTTGTTGAAATCAAAAATTTGATATGTTATAATTAATACGATTTATGAAATCTAAAAAACGGGGGAAAGGTTATGAGTAAAGTATTAGTGGTATATTTTTCGGCATGCGGTAAAACGGAAAAGATTGCAAAAAAGGTGGCAGAGGCCATTACGGCAGATATATATGAAATCAAGCCGGAGGTAAAATATACCAAGGCAGACCTTAATTGGATGAACAAAAAATCTCGCAGCAGTGTGGAAATGAACGACAAAAGCTTCCGCCCTGCAATGATTTGCGCAGATATTGATATTTCAGAATATGACACTATTTGCCTTGGCTTCCCGATTTGGTGGTATGTAGCTCCGACGATTGTAAACACATTCCTTGAGGGTTACGATTTTGACAGCAAGAAGATTATCTTGTTCGCCACTGCCGGCAGCAGTAAATTCGGTGATACTGTGGCTGAGCTTAAACCATCCGCTCCAAATGCGGAATTTGTTGAAACCGACGTTTTGACAGGCATTATCACAGAATCAAAAGGCAAAAAGCTCATTGAGCATATACAAAAGTCGCTGTAAATATATTGCTTATTATTAAATACAACAATGCGAAATGAGATTTTTCGATAATTTCGGCGCAGGCAAGACCTGCGCTGTTTTAATTAGCCAAATATTTTTTGCATAACTTCGTATAATGCTATTGACTTAATAGGTTAATTGTGATATAATGTTCTTGCAACACGAAAGGATGGTGCACAATGGAATTTTTACAATACTTGATCGACACATTTGGATATAACGAACCGATACTGTCAGAAGAAATGTTTTTTAATGGTTTTTCAAAACCATGGATAAACAAACATCTTGCAAAGCTTGTCAGTTCCGGAGAATTGATGCGATTTGAAAGAGGCGTGTATTATGTGCCCAAAAATACATTGCTTGGTCCTTCGAGGCTCAATCCTCAAAAAGTCATCGAAAGGAAATATATTGCAGACCGAAATGACAGGAACGGCTACTATTCCGGTGCTTCATTTCTGAATCAAATCGGTCTTTCAACGCAGGTGCCGAATATCGTAGAAATATATACGAACAACGAGCCTGCAAAAGTGCGGGGGGTAAATGTCGGAACAGTGCGCGTTCAGCTTCGCAAAGCGAGAACAACAATTAACAGAACAAACGTCGCTGTGCAAAGCTTCCTTGAACTTATGAACAGTGTTTCCCCTGCTTTTTTTGATGAGGAAAGAAAGAAGATTACTGCTAAATATGTCAGCGATACCGGAATTACAAGAAACGATATTGCGAAATATGCTCCTGCTTTTCCGGATAAAGCAATGAGGACTCTTGTAGAAAGTCAGGTGATTTACGATATTACACAATGATAAAGACTTGTTCGAAAAGATTGTGATAGATACCTCCGAAAAATTCGGAATTGTTCCCGTAATTATTGAAAAAGATTATTATGTTACATTATTTCTGCGGAAAATTGTAAAACAGCAACCAAACATTATATTTAAAGGTGGTACATCACTTTCAAAATGCTATCATTTGATTAACCGTTTCTCTGAAGATATAGACTTAAATATTGAGGGCGAAAGCAAGCCGACCGAAGGACAGAGAAGAAAACTGATAACTGCCATAAGGAATATTATTGATGATTATGATTTTGTATTAAAAAATCCGGAAGATATCCGCAGCAGAAGGGATTTTAACCGTTTTGAAGTAGATGTTCACTCACTGTTTTCATCGGATTATATTAAACATGATTTGATTGTGGAAACAGCAGTATTTTTGCGATCATATCCCAGCGTAAAAATGCCGGTATTCTCTTATGTTTACGAATACTTGCAATCAATAGACAGAGAAGATATTATTGCAGAATATGAACTTGAGCCGTTTGAGCTGCAAGTGCAAGCAGTCGAAAGAACATTTGTAGATAAGTTGTTTGCCATTTGCGACTATTATCTTGACGGCAAGATAGATGAACATTCGAGGCATCTGTATGATTTATACAAGATGGCGGATGTCATCACGATAGATAATGGATTGAAAGAGCTTTTCGCAAAAGTTCGCGAAGAACGCAAGGCACATAAAACTTGTTTATCTGCACAAGATGATGTAGATATTAAAAAGTGCATTGATGAAATAATTGACAAAGATATTTATAAAAAAGATTATGAGAATATTACCATTTCGCTTGTTTTTGATAAAGTGGATTATGAAACGGTGAAAGCGAATTTAACAAAAATAGTTGCAAGTGATTTATTGAAGTAATAATTTCGGCGCAGGCAAGACCTGCGCTGTTTTAATATATGAAAGGCGGTTGTTACTCATTGTTCATATGAATGTTAAAGTATTTATTCCTGAATTTGCTTGGACTGAGTTTTTCGTGATACACAAAAAATTTCACAAAAAGGTTTTCGTTTTCAAAATTCAGCTTTGAGGCAATTTCTTTAACGGAAAGATTTGTGGTTAAAAGCATATCCTTTGCTATTTTTATTTTCTCCGAAGCTATATATTCTTTTATTCCGATTCCGAAGGCGTTTTTAAACAGCTTTCCTATGTAATCCCGATTGTATTGAAAATGCTGGGATATGGATTTTACGGTAATATTTTTATTTATATTTATCCTGATATATTCCGAGATTTTGTTTGCAAGAGCATTTCCTTCGCCCCCAATCAGGGTGGCTGATATTTCGTTAAATATCGCAAAAGCAACGGTATCCAATGAATTTTTGTTGTATGAGGGCGTTTTGGACATATGGAGGAGCTTTTTTAAAAGATATTTAATATCATAAAACTCGTTTCCTTTGTATTCTTTACAGGGAATATTAAGGTTTGTGCGGAAATGAAGCCAATAAAAGTCTGTGATTGAGTGCTTGTAGCCGAAATGCCTTTTTCCCGGCTCTAAAATAATAAACTGATTTTCGCCTATTTCGTATTCCGTGTCATTTTCGTTTATATAGACACATCCCTTGTTGACAAAAATAATTTCAAAGCTGTCTATTATCCTTTCGGGGTGAATCCATATTTCGCCCGAGGCGTATTCGCCTATGCTTTCGTATTCAAAAAAATTTGTATCTGTTTTAATCATATCGGATTTTCTCACTTAATATCTGTATTTTGGTATTGATTTATACCGCAAATATTATTATAATGTATGTAAAATTCCTTGTCAATAGGGGAAAGGGAGATTTTGATATGAAAAAAATAAATTTTAGTGACATCAAAATTAAAAACGGATTTTGGAAAGAAAAGCAGGATATGGTCAAAAATTCAACGGTTGACTCTGTATATAATCAGTTTTGTTTAACACATCGATTTGATGCCTTTAACTGTGATTGGAAGGCAGGGGATGGGAAGGCTCCCGATATATATTGGGATTCGGATGTGGCAAAATGGATTGAAGGTGTTTCCTATATTTTAACCGAGGAACGAAACGAAAAATACGAGAAAATAATTGATGATGTTGTAGATAAAATAATTGCCGGAAGAGATGAAAACGGATATTATAACAGTCATTATCTTGTGACCGATCAGGACAAAAAATTCACCGACAGAGCCTGCCACGAGTTATATTGTGCAGGACATTTAATGGAGGCAGCGGTTGCCTATTACAATGCCACGGGAAAAGATAAATTCTTAAAGGCTATGTGTGATTATGCGGACTACATAGAACAATGCTTTAAAATCCAAAAAACTGCGGGATTTGTAACTCCGGGGCATCCGGAAATAGAGCTTGCCTTGGTTAGATTATATGAAGCAACGGGAGAAAAGCGTTATCTTGAGCTTTCCGAATATTTTGTGAATGTACACGGATGCGATGGGGATAAAGGCGATGAGTTAGATTTTGCAAATCAATTATACAATCAGGACGAAATTCCGTTAAAAGAGAGAAAAACCGCAGAGGGACATTGCGTAAGAGCATTGTATTTGTTTTGCGGAGCGGCGGACATTGCCGAAAAATATAAGGATAAAGAACTGCTTGAAGTCTGCAAAAGAGTGTTTGATGACATAGTAACCAAAAAAATGTACATTACAGGGGGGTTAGGCTCGACACATCATGGGGAAAGCTTTTCCGTGCCTTACTACCTTCCCAATAAAAGAGCCTATGCGGAAACCTGTGCCGCAATATCGCTTGCAATGTTTTGTGAGCGTATGCAAAGACTTGATATAAATTCAAAGTATGCTGACATAGCGGAAAGAGTTATTTACAACGGATTTTTATCCGGTGTTTCCATGGACGGAACTGCGTTTTTCTATACAAATCCTCTTGAGATTGATCCTGAATTTATTGATTTACATCCCTCCACATATGCCACTGAGAATTTTCCTGAAATCCAAAGAAGGGAAGTTTTTGTTTGCTCCTGCTGTCCTCCCAATATTGTCAGGTTTATTCCGTCTATTGCTAATCTGATGTACACATACGATGACGATGCTTTATATGTGCATCAATATATTGACTCTGAAACAACGCATGGGGATATAACGATTTCCCAGAATACGGACTACCCGAAAAGCGGCAAAATCAAAATATCCTTTGAGGGAAACAAAAAATATATTGCATTAAGAATTCCAAGCTGGTGTCAAAGCTTTGAAATTGATGCAGAATATGAGCTGAAAAAGGGGTATGCATATGTTTTGACAGAGGGCAAAAAAGAGTTGAATCTATCTCTTGATATGTTTCCTGTTGCAATCAGAGCAAACAATAAGGTTCACGAAAACGCAGGAAGAGTTGCAATAATGAGGGGTCCCGTGGTTTACTGTGCAGAGGGAGTGGACAACGGCAAGGATCTATGCAATGTTTCCATTGATATAAACGGCGGCTTTGAAATCCGTGACGGCGAATTTATCCTTCCCAATGTGTATTTAGACGGATATAAGGAAAAGGATAACGGACTTTTGTATCAAAGGGCAACAGACTCTTATGAAAAAATAAGGCTTAAGCTTATACCCTACTTTGCATTTGCCAACAGGGGCGAAAGTGAAATGTATGTATGGCTTTTGAAACATTAAGGAAATATAAAAAAGCAGTAACCGAAAATTTCTCGGTTACTGCTTTTTGTGGTAATATTAAATTGCCGGTAGGGAAATATATGTTGTATCGTCATTTAGCCATAGTGTATTGTCGTTTGCTTCCTCCGGATTTTGGGTGGTGGAAAAAGCCTTGCCGTCAATGGTTACGGTTTCGTTTTCTCCGTTCCAGCCAACGGATTGACCGAGAAAAGCGGCATAGCTTCGTATCGGCACAAAGAGCTTGTTATTTTCCCTTATAATCTCCCCTGTATATTCGATGTATTCGGTTCCGTCAAAGAGCAATGGCATGGGAGCGAAGATTGGAATGTCACAGGTGTATTTGTCGTTGATGAGAAGCAAATCCTTTGTGCGTCCCAGCTTTAAAACAGGAGCTTCGGTGGGAACCGATTGAAAATATACGCCGTTTTCAGAAATATAGAGAGTTCCGCCCTTGGTGAAGTAGTAAAGGCTTCCCAAACTGTCAATATAGGTGGGTGACACTGTGGTATTGCGGACGGGGCGGAAGGTTTCTCCGTCTGTTGACAGGTGAATTTTACCGTTTTTGTATGCGGCAAGATAGGGCGAACCGTTGGATACGGGTGTTGACAAGGTTGAGTCAATACGAGTCCACTCGCCGTCTGTACTGTGCCACAGGCTTCCTGCCCGAACATAGCGATGCCCCGAGCCTGCGGAAAACTCGGTGGGATATGCGCCGAAGTCCTTTTTTTCAATGAGATTAAAGTCGCGGTCAAAGAAATACACATCTTGGAAGAAATTCTGTACGGTGTAATATGGAATTCCGTCATACAGGTTGGATTTCATCATATATCCGTTATCGGTGGCGACAATGGAAACACTGTTGTATCTGCCCTCGAAAAGGTGCTGTACATCCAAGGAAAGAGGAATTTCTGTCCATGCTTGTTTATCATCGGAGCGGTACAAGCCGTGGTTTTCCCACTTTATATAGTCCCGCCCGGTATATATGGGATCCCGTACCACGGGCTCTGCAACGGAGGAGTACACAGAAATGGGAACGGGCATATCGTTAAGCACAAGACTGTTTTCCATACCGCCTAAATAGTTGGCAACAAGAATTACCGTCAGGGTAAATTTTGTGGTTTTCTGTGCCGGAAGCTTAACCGATGCCAAGGTGTCATGCTCCTTTTCTTTGGAGCTGCCCTTGGTAATAGGGTATGGGGCAATTAACTCTCCATTTTCGTCACGAAGGATAATCAGATTGTTGGACATGGTTTTAAGCCTATAGAGAAGGTATCGGTCCTGCATACCGTTATTGGTGGCTGTGATATTGTAATTCTGCAATACTCCGTAATTGCCCAACGCTGCGGCTTTTTCGGACGGCGGAGAAAGAGGCATAAGGGTGTTTGGCTTGTAAGATGCCCGATTGCCGTCGGATTTTTCATAGGTATAATGGTCGGTGTGCAAAGTGTCAAAGTACCAGATGTTTTCTCGCTCTTCTTGGGGAACATTACTGCCGTAGTATGAAAGCTTTCGGTCATCCTTGTAGGTGAAGGCAAGCATACTGTCCTCTGCCACATTATCATAATTCCAGATGTCGGCACGGGGGTTTAAGTTGGTGTACCAAGTGGTTACGGTTTTACCCTCCGGTACATATTGATTATGAACGATTACGGGAAGTGTCGTATCGCTCCATACGGAGTCGTCCACGGTAATGGATAAATCGGTAGTTACCGAGGCTTTGGAATCGGCAATTCCCTTGTGCTGATGCTCGTATACATAAAAGCCGTATCCCACATGCTTGGAAAACTCGCTGCGGTCGCCTAATGTGCCGTTGGCACGGAGGGCGCAGACATTGGCGTCTGCTTTGCCTGATACAATCTCAAAATCTGCCAGAAGATTTACAGGTCGATAGTAAGGCACAACGCCGTAATCGGGAATGTATCGGCTCAGCCAAAGGGTTTCTCCTTTGGCAAGGGAAACGGTAACGGGTTCAAAGGGAGTGGGTTCATATCTCTGCCCCGAGTCGATTTGTGAAATAGGCATACCCAAATAACTTGCCCATGCCTTGAAGCAACCCCATTCTTCTTCTTTGGTATACGCTTCGCCGTTTTGATAATACTTTACATTTTCGGGAACTTCAAATCCGATTCTGGAAATACGCAGAACCGTGTCCTCTTTTGCCTGAAAAAGAACATCCAGCTCAATATCAAAGCCGGGCTCTAAAATCTCCCAATCGGGGCGTACATCGGTGTGGTTTACATGGGCGGCAAACAAGGTGTAATTATCCGGTGTAAGGTCCTCGTTGTTCATAAGGAAGTGGGGGGATTTAACCGAAAAATCCGCCAATGTGTCACGGGTGATGAACTCCGGATTGTTACAGTAAATGTATTTTCCGCCGGCGTCCTTATTAAATACCATATCCGCAGGCTGAACCTCCGCCCATACCGAGCCGAAAGATAAAAGTATCATGCAAATAAGTAAAAGGATTGCAAAAATTTTCTTCATAGATAAACCTCCTGATATATCATAAGTAAAAATACTTTTCTCAGTCAGTATACCATATTGTGCCGGATTTGGCAAGATATGCTTTTTGTCAAAATCTATAAAAAAGCAGCAGCCGAAAATTATCGGTTACTGCCTTTTATTTACATAAGAGTTTTTGCCGTTGTTTGGCTATCGCCCAAGAAATCCTTTTGGTTTATCTTTACGGGAATCAGCTTGCCCTCTTTATATATAACCTCGCTTACGGCACAATTATCAATCCATTGACATCGGTTAATCTCGGTTAAAGGTTTGCTTTCCCATAAGCATTGAAGGGTTCTGAGCATTACTCGGTGAGAAACAATAACAATTGTCTTGCCTTGATTGTTTTCGCAAATTTCTTTTATTGCTTCATAACCTCTTTTCTGCACATCAAAGACGCTTTCGCCGTTTGGAGGCGATACCTTGCTCATATCCTCACGCCAAAGCTCAAACTGTTTCGGAGCCTGTTCTTTTATGGCTTGGTAGCTTATGCCCTCCCAATCTCCGCCGTATATTTCGCACAGTCTTTTATCAAGAAATATTTCCTGATTCAGAATCTTTGCAACAGGCTCTGCGGTGGTTATTGCTCTTTTGAGAGTGCTTGCGTAAATTGCATCAATCTTGTATTTTTCCGTGACATATTTTGCTGCTTTTTCAGCCTGCTCTTCTCCGTCTTGAGTGAGGGCAACATTGACCTGCCCGCCCCAGAAGCCACCTTCGTTTGCCTCACTGTGACCGTGTCTTATGAAAAGTATTTTAGTTTCCATTGGTTTTCCTCCCGATTTCGTTGTAAATATCTTCAAGCCTGCTTACGGTATCGTACAGGAATTTAACATAGCACTCGCTCATTTGATTGTGATAATAGCTTGATTCCAAAGTCAAAAATCCGTCATAATTTATCTTTTTAAATGCAGTCAAAATCTTTACCCAATCTATGCTTCCCATAAAGGGTGGATTGTGAAAGTCATTTTCATCTGTCCCTTTGTTGTCGTGGATGTGGGTGGCTTTAATCCGGCTTCCCACCTTGCAGATTTCTTCGGCTTGGTCATAGTCCATAAGGTGAGCATGTCCCGTATCCCATACAGCACAAACATTTTTTGAGCCGAAGCTGTCAATTAACTCAATTTGGTCCTTTGTGTAGCATGGGTAAATATAGTCGGCTACACAAGTAAATATCGGCAGGTTCTCAACCCCGATAAGGACGCCTTGCTTTTCGGCTTCTCTGACTAAAGGTTCAAGCTCGTTTCTTGTTTCAATATAAGATTTTTCAACGCTTACGCCACCTGTCAGATGGGTTCTCGGATGGTATGCGCAAACATCTGCACCGAGAATTGCGGACGCTTTTAAGCATCTGAATTGAGCAACATCAATATAGCTGTTGGAAATTTCGGAGGAATCATAAAGCTCATAGCAGGGGAGGTGAGTGTTTATACAGGTAAGACCGTATTTTTTGATTTCGTTTGATAATTCCGTTATTTGCTTTTCCCAATCGCTTTTGTGAAACAAATCAATAGACGCATCTTCTCCAAACCCCATTGATATGTACTTAAACCCTGCTTTTGCCGCAAGCTCTAAGGTTTCTGTGCGATGGTAGTGATAACGAACGGTTAAGGCTATTTTTTTATCCATAAAATATCTCCATCCAATTATATTCTTGTATTAAATCATAACACAATATTAAAAAAAATCAAGAGGCAGACGGTTTTTTAAAATATTTGTAACATTTTGTGTTGACATTGGTGAGAACTTATGATATTATAGGGACGATGCAGAGAAACGGAGACGCATCAAAACAAAGCATATAGAGTGTGCTTTGTTTTGATGCGTCTTTTTTATTTGTAAAAAGGAGGATAAAAATATGTACGACATAGCCGTAATAGGAGCAGGAATTGCAGGCGGAATGATAGCAAGAGCTCTTTCCCGATACGAGCTTAAGGTTTGTATTCTGGAGAAAGAAAATGATGTTTCAATGGGTGCAACAAAGGCAAATTCCGCAATAGTGCACGCAGGCTTTGATGCAGAGGAGGGAAGTCTTAAGGCAAGACTTAATGTGCGTGGCTCCGAGATGATGGAAGGGATTGCAAAAGAGCTTGGAGTGAAATATGTAAGAAATGGCTCTCTTGTTTTGGGATTTGACGAAGAGGACAAAAGGACAATAAATAAACTGTATAACCGAGGAATAAAAAACGGCGTCAGGGACTTGAAAATTGTGGATAAGACCGAGCTTAAAAGTCTTGAACCCAATGTTTCGGATAATGCAATATGTGCTTTGTATGCTCCGACGGGTGCAATCACTTGTCCTTACGAGCTGTGCATTGCCGCAATAGGGAATGCAATGGATAACGGAGCGGAGCTTATTCGTAACTTTAATGCGGAAAAGATAGTTAAAACCCATGACGGCTATGATATTATATCGGGGGATAATAAGGTTTCCGCCCGATATGTGATAAACGCCGCAGGGTTATATGCCCACAAAATTGCCGAAATGGCAGGGGATAACTCTTTTAAAATTCATCCGCGAAAAGGGGAATATATACTTCTTGATAAGGAAGCAGGCGGCATTGTTTCAAAAACAATATTCAAAACCCCTTCCGAAATGGGAAAGGGTATTCTTGTAACACCTACCGTTGACGGAAATCTGCTGACGGGACCAACCTCCGAGGATTGTTTTGACAAAGAAAATAAGTCTACAACCCAAGAAGGATTGTCAAAGGTTATAAAGGGAGCTTGCGAAAATGTAAGCGGAATAAAATACAATAAGTCCATAACATCATTTTGCGGATTGAGAGCGGTGGGCGATACGGGAGATTTTATAATAAAATTTTTCGGAGACAGATTTATAAATGTGGCAGGAATTGAATCCCCGGGACTTTCGGCATCACCTGCAATCGCAGAATATGTTGTGGATATGTTAAAGCAGACCGAGCTTAAATTTATTGAAAAGAAAAGCTTCAATCCGTACAGACGCTCCGTGACATATTTCAGAGATGCGGATATTGAAGAAAAAAACAGGATGATACAACAAGACAGCTCCTACGGAAGAATAGTTTGCAGATGTGAGCAGGTGACAGAGGGGGAGATTAAAGAAGCGTTAAAAAATAACCCGAAGGCACTTGATATGGACGGAATTAAAAGAAGGACAAGAGCCCAAATGGGAAGGTGTCAGGGTGGATTTTGTTCTCCTCGTATAGCAGAGCTTATTGCAGATGAGCTTAAAATATCGCTTGAAGAAGTAACGAAGTCCGGAGGAAAGTCGGTTTTGAATATGTCAAGGACAAAGGAGAGAGAAAGATGAAAAGAGATTTGGTAATAATCGGAGGCGGACCTGCCGGAATGAGCGCTGCCCTTTCGGCTTATGAAATGGGAGTAAGGGATATACTCATTCTTGAAAGAGATTCAAAGCTCGGCGGAATATTAAGACAATGTATTCATAACGGCTTCGGACTGCATAAGTTTAATGAAGAGTTGACAGGTCCCGAATATGCGTGGAGATATGAAAAGCAAATTTATGAAAAGAAAATCGAATATAAGCTAAACACAACGGTTACTGATATAACGGGCGAGCGTGTAATAACTGCCACAAATGAAAATGACGGAATATTTAAAATTCAGGCAAAGGCAATAATTTTGGCTATGGGATGCAGAGAACGCCCAAGGGGAGCGTTAAATATTCCGGGGAGCAGACCGTCGGGAATATACAGCGCAGGTACGGCACAGAAATTTGTAAACACAATGGGTTATGTGCCGGGAAAAGAGGTTGTTATTTTAGGCTCGGGTGACATAGGACTTATTATGGCAAGAAGAATGACATTGGAGGGGGCAAAGGTTAAGGCCGTGTGCGAGATTATGCCCTATTCCGGCGGTCTTGCAAGAAATATCGAGCAATGCCTTAATGATTTTGATATACCTCTTAAATTAAGCTATACGGTGGCTGAAATTCACGGAAAGGAAAGGCTTGAGGGGGTAACGATTGCTCCCGTGGACGAAAACCGTCGTCCCATACCTGAAAAAAGTGAGTATATAAGCTGTGATACCCTTCTTTTGTCTGTTGGCTTGATTCCCGAGAATGAGCTTACAAGGTGTGCAGGAATATCTCTTGATGATATTACATCGGGAGCGGTGGTTGACCAAAACCGTCAAACCGCAGTTGAAGGGATTTTTTCCTGCGGAAATGTTCTCCATGTTCACGACCTTGTGGATTATGTATCGGAGGAAGCGGAGATTGCAGGTAAAAGTGCGGCAAAATTCATACAGGGAAATTTAACGAAGGGTGCTTGCGTAAGGCTTAAAACCGACGGAAAAATAAGGTATACCGTGCCTCAGGTTATAACAGAGGAAAGTGATGTAAAGGTTTACTTCAGGGTGTCGGATGTGTTTGAAAATAAGAAACTGAAAGTAAAAAACGGTGAAAATGTCTTATATGAAAAAGCATTGAGAAAAGTTGTGCCGGGGAAAATGGAGTATGTGATTTTGAAAAAGGAAGTCTTGGACGGTTGTGATGAGCTTGACTTTGTTTTGGAGGAGGCGCAGGGAATATGAAAAGAGAGCTTACCTGTATCGTATGTCCCATGGGGTGCAGAATTGAAGCGGAAACAGACGGAAAAACCGTTGTTTCCGTAAAGGGAAACACCTGTAAAAGAGGCGAAGAGTATGCAAAGGATGAATGTGTAAATCCCAAAAGAACGGTTACAAGCACCGTAAGGTGTGTGAACGGAGATGTTGTGTCGGTGAAAACGAAGGGCACCATTCCCAAGGATAAGGTCTTTGAATGTATGAAAATAATAAACAGTAAAATTATACACTTGCCTGTTTCGGTAGGAGATGTTATAATAGACAATGTGTTCGGATGCGAGGTTGTGGCAACCGAGAATAAAGACGGGAGGAATTAGGATGAATACTGTCAATGTGTATGCGGCGGTGCATACAAAGGAACAGCTTGAATCGGCATTAAATTCAAATGTATCGTCAATTTTTCATCTTGAGCCAAATATAAAAACTCTTTCGGAAACTGTTAAAGCCGTACATAAAAAAGGAAAAAGACTGTTTATACATATGGATTTGGCAGAGGGAATAGGAAAAGACAAATACGGCGTTGAGTATGTGGAAGAGTTGTCTGTTGACGGAATTATAAGTACAAGGGCAAGCATTATCAGATATGCAAAGGAAAAGGAGCTTTTTACAGTGCAAAGATTTTTTATTGTGGATTCTCAGGCGGTTGCAACTACTGTTGAATCGGTAAAAAACACCAAGCCGGATATGATAGAGATTATGCCGGGTATCGCCGTAAAAGCCATAGAAAGGTTACGGACGCAGGTTACAGTGCCCATTATCGCAGGGGGACTTATTGAAACTGAGGAAGAAATATCAGAGGCGATAAAAAGCGGAGCGGTCGCTGTTTCCACGGGAAAAGCGGAGCTTTGGAATATTGTAAAATAAAGAGGTATCTGTATGAACGAGCTTAAAAATAAAAAACTGTTTCTTTTGGATATGGACGGAACCTTATATCTGGGAAATGAAATATTTAAAGAAACATATCCCTTTTTGGAGTATATTAAAAATATCGGCGGAAGATATATTTTCCTGACAAATAATTCATCAAGAGGGGTTGACAAATACATAGAAAAGCTGAAAAGCTTTGATATAGCATCTAAGGAGGATGACTTTTTTGCATCTACGGATGCAACGGTCATATATCTGAAAAATCAGGGATATAAAAAAATATATGCTCTCGGTACAAAGTCTTTTGTGGAGCAACTTAAGGATTCGGGTCTAAACGTTACCATCGAATTGGAGGACGACATAGATTGCCTGTGTATGGGCTTTGATACGGAGCTTACCTTTAAGAAATTGGAGGATGCATGCAAGCTTTTGAAAAATGATATAGCTTATATCGCAACAAATCCCGACTGGGTTTGTCCTACGGAATACGGATATGTTCCCGATTGCGGCTCGGTGAGCGAAATGCTCAAAAGAGCAACGGGTAAAAGTCCTCATTTTATAGGTAAGCCAAGACCGGAAATGATAAATTATGCAATAGAAAAAAGCGGATTTAATAAAGAACAGGCTATTATTTTCGGAGACAGGCTTTATACGGATATATGCGCAGGATATAATGCAGAAATTACAACGGCATTTGTTTTAAGCGGAGAGGGCACATTAAAGGATGTGGAGGAAAGTGAGGTAAAGCCTGATTTTATCTTTAATTCCGTAGGCGATTTTTTAAAACAGGCAGATGCAGAATAACACGAATTTAATATAATAATTCAGCACGGATAGATGATATTCGTGCTGTTTTTTGCGTAATATGCTTAAATAAGTGTTACAACCGCACAATTTAATTGACATTATGCCTTTCTTGTGCTATAATTGCATTGTGATGTATTGTGCTTATAACTGCACTTTTGGAGGTGGATTTTATGGCAGAAATTATAGAAAATGGCGGAGATACGGCAATTGCTGAAAAAGAGCCTCAGGAAATAGCAAAACAAAAAAAAGCATATGGATGCTACGGAATATATAACAGCGTTTTTAAACGGATAATCGATTTTGTGCTTGCGGTAATTTTCTTTGTTATATTGTTTGTGTTTTACATAATAATCGGCGGGGCAATAGCAATTGAAAGCGGTTTTCCTGTTTTATATAAGCCACAGCGAGGCGGCTATAAAAATAAGCCTTTTAAAATCTTTAAATTTCGTACTATGGTGAAAGATGCAGATAAAATAGGCGGAGGAACAACGGCTCTTAATGACCCGAGAATTACAAAAGTGGGTAATTTTTTAAGAAAGACCAAGCTTGATGAAACACCTCAGCTTTTGAATATATTAAACGGAACCATGAGCTTTATCGGTCCCAGACCGGAGCTTTTACAGTACACATCTCAGTATTCCGGGGAAGAAACTCTTATACATGAGGTAAGACCGGGAATTACGGACTATAGCTCTATTGAGTTTATAAATCTTGACGAGATCGTAGGTGCCGAGAACGCAGATGAAGCATATGAAAAATATGTTTTGAAAAAGAAAAATGCCTTGCGTATAAAGTATGCAAAGAGCGTAGCTTTGTTAACCGATATAAAGCTGTTCTTTAAAACCGTTTTCGGTGTTATAAAGAAAGCATTCGGAGTTATTTTTGGAAGAAGGAAGTAAAGTATGGAGTATATAAATCTGGGAAATTCGGATTTAAAAGTATCAAGACTTTGTATGGGCGGCTGTCCCATGGGGCAGTACGGCTGGGGCAAGGTATCCCGTGATGACTTAATCGAAGCTGTTAAGTTGGCGGTTGATAAAGGCTTGAATTTCTTTGATACGGCAGATACATACGGATTGGGAGAAGCAGAGAGAACCCTTTCCGAGGCATTGGGGGAAAACCGAAATAAAGTTGTAATAGGAACCAAATTCGGCGTAAGAGTTGAAAACGGGAAAACCTTTTACGACAACAGTCCCGATTGGATAAATAAAGCCTGCGAGGAAAGTCTTAAAAGACTTAATTCCGATTATATCGATTTGTATCAGGTGCATTACCGTGACGGCAAAACCCCTCTTTCAAGTGTTGTTGAAGCGCTTGAGAAGCTTAAGGAAAAGGGATATATCAGAGCGTACGGACTTTCAAATATTACGGTAGAGGATTTGTGTGAAATAAAGGATTTTAAAGATAAGTTTGTAAGCTTTCAGGACGAATACAGTCTTGCCTGCCGTAAAAATGAGGAGCATTTTAAGGAAATAGTCAAGGAAACCGGTATGACACCGCTTACTTGGGGAAGCTTGGGACAGGGAATTTTAACAGGCAAGTATGACAAAAATTCGGTTTTCGGAAGCGATGACAGAAGGTCAAGAGATATATATGTGAATTTTCATGGTGAAAAATTGCTTAAAAATCTTGAAATAGTTGATGAGATGCGAAAAATTTCAAATCGGATAGATAAACCTATATCCGCAATAGCCATAAGATTTATACTTGACTTTTTGAAAGACAGCGTGGTTATTGCAGGAATCAAAAATCCGTCACAGCTTTTATCAAATATGGCGGCTATGGATTGGAACCTGGGCGAGGAGGATATAAATGTCTTATGCGAAAAGTCGTTGTAAATCCGCACACACACACACACACACACACACACACACACACACACGGTGCGAGTGCGGCAGGCTTAACTTTATAACAGTTGCCTACGGAATCGGTGCGACACTTGTTGTTTTGGGACACTCACACCCATTGGGAGATAACGCTTTTACTAATCACAGTATTGCTCAGCTTATAAATAACTTTATATATAAATTTCATATGCCATTGTTTTTCTTTATTGCCGGTTTTTTAATGATTTACAGCAACAGCGTGCAAAAAAGAGGATATGGAAAATTTGTGGGACAAAAGGCATTGAAGTTGCTTATACCATACTTTGTGTTAAGCATTATATTTATTGTTCCGAAGTATTTCCTGTCAAAGGCAGGTTATATAAGTGATGAAGTAAACGGAGGTTTTATGTATATTATTACGGCGATTTTTTCGCCGAGGAGTAATGTGTGGGGACATTTTTGGTTTATTCCGACTTTGTTTTTCCTGTATCTTATAGGCGGAGGATTGACATATGTTTTCAAAAGTCCGATAGTAAGAATTGCTTCCGTTGTTGTATCATTGGGACTTTATTTTTTCCCGATTAAGTGTGGATGGTTTTCCGTCAATGACATATGTAAGTTTTTATTTTACTTTGTTTTGGGAATGACATCGGTTAATCTTGTGCTGAAATATGATTCGTATTTAAAAAGTCCTTTGATTATTTTTGCAGAATTTATAATTGGGGTGTTGATTTTTTGGCTTGGAAAAACGGTGTATAATCGCTATGCTGTTTCAATCTTTGACATTATAACAGCTATTATAATGATATCTTGTGTATTGGGACTTTCTATGAATATAACTCGAATATTTGATGCGGTAGGCAAATATGTTTTTCCGATTTTTATAATGGGATGGCCTATTCAGTCAGTCGTTGAGGTTGTGTTTAACAAGGTATTTCATCTTAATTGGTATGTGACAACGGTTGCGATGTTTATTGCGGGGTTTGTGCCGATTCTTGTTGTTTATGTATATAAAAAGACAAAATTGAGATGTAAGTTTTTGGATTATGTATTGGGGGTAGCGTAGTATGACAACAGAGCAGCTTGCGTGGAAAATCAGGCGGCATGCAATAGAAATGACACATTTGTCGGGAGGCTCGCACATAGGAGCGGTTCTTTCCGAGGCTGACGCAATAGCGGTTTTATACGGCGAGGTTTTAAATGTTGACCCGAAAAATCCCGATTGGGAGGAAAGGGACAGATTTATTTTAAGTAAAGGTCACGCAGGTGCAGGCGTATATGCGGCTTTGGCAGAATGCGGATTTTTTGATATCGAGGAGCTTAAAACTCATTACCAGAACGGAAGCCGTCTTTCAGGTCATGTTTCCCATAAAGGGGTTCCGGGAATTGAACTTTCCACCGGTGCATTAGGTCATGGCTTAAGTGTGGGGATAGGACGAGCTCTTGCGGCAAAGAAGAATAACAAAGCTTATCGCACATATGTGATGCTTGGTGACGGCGAATGTGACGAAGGCTCCGTTTGGGAGGCTGCCATGTTTGCAAATCATTTTAAGCTTGACAATCTTGTGGCGATAATTGACCATAACAAAATGCAAAGCCTTGATTTCTGCGAAAACACAATTTCCCTTGCACCCTTTGATGAAAAGTGGAAGGCATTCGGCTGGAATGTGATTTCGGTTGACGGACATAATCATGATGAGCTTAAAAAGGCTTTTGCCGATGCAAAGGCATTTTGCGGTAAGCCTACCGTTATTATTTCAAATACGGTTAAGGGAAAAGGCATATCCTTTATGGAAAATGACATTTTGTGGCATTATCGTTTCCCTCATGACGGTTGGGAATATGATGATTCACTTAAAGAATTGCACGAAAATATGCCTGATGGAATTTCAGACCCATATGATACGAGGTGGAAAAATGCGTGACACATTTGTTGCAACGCTGATTGAGGTTGCAAAGGAAGATAAAAATATAGAATTGATTACCGGTGATTTGGGATTTGGAGTTTTAAAGCCTTTTTGGGAACAGTTGCCCGACAGATTCACCAATGCCGGAATTGCCGAGCAGAATATGACGGGAATTGCGGCAGGAATGGCAATGGAGGGAAAGACTGTGTTTACCTACTCCATAGGAAACTTTCCTACACTTCGTTGTCTTGAGCAAATCCGTAACGACTGTGCATATCATGACGCAAATGTTAAAATCGTCTGTGTTGGCGGAGGCTTTGTTTACGGCTCTTTGGGTATGAGCCATCATGCAACCGAGGATATAGCAATACTTCGCTCCCTTCCAAATGTAACGGTTTTATGCCCGGGAGATTTGGTAGAGGCGGCAGAGGCAACAAAGGCTATTGCAAAACATCCCGGAACCTGCTATTTAAGACTTGGCAGAGGCGGAGAAAAACGAATACATGATAAAATAGATAATTTTCAAATCGGGAAAGCTATTCGCATAAAAGAAGGAAACCGTGTTGCGATTTTCTCAACGGGCGGAATGCTTGATAACGCAACCGAGGCTGTAAATATTCTCAATGAATCGGGAATAAGCACGGCACAGTTAAGCTTCCCGACGGTAAAGCCCATTGATAAAGAAGCTATACTTGAATATTCCGAAAAGTGCGACATAATCGTAACCTGTGAGGAACACAATATTGTAGGCGGCTTCGGCGGAGCGGTCTCGGAGGTTATGGCGGAAAATCCGTCAAAGGCAAAGCTTTTGAGAATAGGACTTAATGATATATATTCATGTATCGTAGGAAGCCAAACCTATTTAAGAGAGAAGTACGGAATGGGTGTAGAAAGTATAGTTAATACCGTTAAAAATGCACTATAGAAGGTTGTGTTTTAGTTGAAAAACAAAATTTTAATTATTGCAAATGATTATACAACCGTATATAATTTCAGGTCGGAGCTTGTTAAACGGCTTATCAAAGAGGGTTATGAGGTGGTTGTTGCACTTCCCGATGATGAAAGAAATGTGAAGCTTGCTCATATGGGTTGTAGGGTAACGGAGCTTAAAATGGAACGCTTCGGTAAAAATCCCGTAAAGGATATTGCCATTGAAAAAAATATCAAAAAAATCCTTGATAAAGAAAAGCCTGAGGTTGTGCTTACATATACGGCAAAGCCGAATATATACGGAGCAATGGCGTGTAACAAGAAGAAAGTGCCGTGTATCTGCAATGTAACGGGACTTGGTTCTAACTTCCAATCCAAAAATGCAGTTGCGGCAATAATGATGATGCTTCAGAAAAAGGCGTATAAGAAAACGGAAACGGTTTTCTTTCAGAACAAAAGCAACCTTGACTTTTTCAAAAAGTCGGGGATTGTAAAAGGCAATGCAGAGCTTCTGCCCGGCTCGGGAGTAAATCTTTCGGAAAACTGCCTTGAAGAGTATGTTGATAACGACATACCGAAATTTATTACGGTTGCAAGAATACGAAAAGACAAAGGCTATGATGAGCTTTTTGATGTGATAAAAAGGCTTAAGGCAAATGGAATAAAAGCAGAGTTTCACATTGTGGGCTGGTATGAGGACGAATCCTATAAAGAAACGGTTGATGAGCTTATTAAGGATTACGGCGTTGTATTTTACGAGGATATGCCTCATGAAAAGGTTCATAACCTTATGGCTGAATGTGACTGTCTTATACATCCCTCCCATCATGAAGGAATGTCAAATGTTATTTTGGAGGCGGCGGCAATCGGCAGACCCTGTATAGTTTCGGATATACCCGGATGTATGGAGGGTGTTGATGACGGAATAACGGGATATTACTCAAAGGTTAAAGACAGCAATTCGCTATATGAGGCTGTGTTAAAATTTATGGATATGCCATATGAAAGCAGAAAAGAAATGGCACTTGCTTCCCGCAAAAAGATGGAAGAGGAATTCGACAGAGAATTTGTTATCGAAAGATACTTAAATAAAATAGAAAAGTTTATTAAAAAAGAGGGACGCGAATATGAGCTTGTATGAGAAAATTGTAAACGGTGATGAAAAAATCTCGTTAGTTGGATTGGGTTATGTTGGTATGCCCATAGCCGTTGCCTTTGCAAAAAAGGTAAGGGTTGTAGGCTATGATTTGAACTCTGCTAAAATAGAGCTTTATAAATCCGGTATTGACCCCACCAATGAGGTGGGAAATGATGTAATTAAGTCAACTACCGTTGAGTTTACGGATGATGAAGCGAAGCTTAAGGAAGCAAAGTTCCATATTGTAGCTGTTCCTACGCCCGTAAATGACGACCATACTCCGGATTTAACTCCTGTTGAGGGTGCAAGCAGAATTTTGGGAAGAAATCTTACCAAGGGAAGCATTGTTGTATTTGAATCCACAGTATATCCCGGAGTTACGGAGGATGTTTGCGTACCCATTTTGGAAAAGGAAAGCGGATTAAAATGCGGTGAGGACTTTAAAATCGGTTATTCTCCCGAAAGAATAAATCCCGGCGACAAGGTTCACAGGCTTGAAACCATCAAGAAAATCGTATCGGGTATGGATAGTGAATCTCTTGACGAAATTGCAAAGGTTTATGAGCTTGTTGTTGAGGCAGGCGTTCACAGAGCACCTTGCATCAAGGTTGCAGAAGCTGCAAAGGTTATTGAAAACAGCCAGAGAGATATAAATATTGCCTTTATGAATGAGCTTTCAATTATATTCAATAAAATGGGAATAGATACAAAGGCTGTATTGGAAGCGGCAGGCACAAAATGGAATTTCTTAAAATTCTTCCCCGGATTGGTTGGCGGTCATTGTATAGGCGTTGACCCCTACTATCTTACATATAAAGCTGAAATGATGGGATATCACAGTCAGGTTATTTTGGCAGGAAGAAGAATAAATGACGATATGGGTAAGTATGTTGCCGAAAATTGCGTAAAGAGCATTATTAAGGCAGGAAAGCCCGTGCAGAGTGCAAAGGTTGCGCTTTTAGGCTTTACCTTTAAGGAAAACTGCCCCGACACAAGAAACAGTAAGGTTTTTGACATAGTAAAAGAGCTTCGGGAATACGGAATAGAGCCTGTTATTGCAGACCCTGTTGCAGATGCCGATGAGGCAAAAAAACTTTACGGTCTTAAATTTGCGGATATGAGAGAGATAAAGGGTGCTGATGCGGTTATTCTGGCAGTTGCTCATACGGAGTTTGCAAGCCTTGATATGAAGGACATTGATGCTTTGTATGAAAAAGAAGGTCTTGAGGCATTGTTTATAGGCGATGATAAAAAGGTATTGATTGATGTTAAGGGAATTCTTAACCGTGATGAATACGAAAAAGCAGGATATATATATTGGAGGCTGTAAAAGTGGGTTATCAGGATATAAAATTTCCGAAGGATTCAAAGTTTTTGGTTACGGGCGGTGCCGGATTTATCGGTTCTAACCTTTGTGAAGCAATATTAAAGCTGGGATATAAGGTGCGTTGCCTTGACGATTTGTCAACGGGAAAGCAGGAAAATGTTGACTTGTTCACAGATAATGAAAATTACGAGTTTGTAAAAGGTGATATAAAGGATTTTGATGCCTGCATGAAGGCTTGTGAGGGTGTTGATTATGTGCTTAATCAGGCGGCGTGGGGAAGCGTTCCTCGTTCCCTTGAAATGCCTTTGTTTTACTGCAAAAACAATATTGACGGAACCCTTAATATGTTAGAGGCGGCAAGGCAAAACGGAGTCAAAAAGTTTGTTTATGCGTCGTCGTCATCGGTGTACGGTGATGAGCCGAATTTGCCTAAAACAGAGGGCAGAGAGGGCAATATTTTATCACCTTATGCGTTAACAAAGATGTGTGACGAGGAATGGGCAAAGCAGTATACCATGCATTACGGACTTGACACATACGGCTTGCGTTATTTTAATGTGTTCGGACGCCGTCAGGACCCGTTTGGTGCATATGCGGCGGTTATTCCCAAGTTTATAAAACAGCTTTTAAATGATGAAGCACCTACCATTAACGGTGACGGAAAGCAGAGCAGAGATTTTACTTATATAGAAAATGTAATAGAAGCTAACTTAAAAGCCTGCCTTGCACCTCACGAGGCGGCAGGAGAAGCCTTTAACGTTGCCTATGGCGGAAGAGAGTATCTTATAGATATATATTATTCTTTAACAGAGGCACTCAATAAGAATATAGAGCCAAGCTTCGGACCTGACAGAAAGGGAGATATAAAACATTCAAATGCTGATATAAGCAAGGCAAAAAGACTTTTGGGCTATGACCCCGAATATGATTTTAAGCGTGGCTTAAGTGAAGCCATTGACTGGTATAAGGAGAATTTGTAAATGATTGATTACAGAAAGATAGTTAAGAGCCGTGAGCTTAGACTTAAGCTTACGGGACTTCTTAAAGCTATTCCCAACAAGCCATATCTTAAAATGGTATATCGCATAAAAACAGGGAAAAAACTAAACCTTAAAAATCCTGTTACATATTGCGATAAGCTTAATTGGTTGAAGCTTCACGACATACACCCCGAGTATACAAGAATGGTTGATAAAGTGGTGCTTCATGATGTTATAAAGGAAAAGCTCGGTGAGGATATTTGTATTCCAATGCTTGGTGCGTGGGAGCATTATTCGGATATAGATTTTGATAAATTGCCTGATAAGTTTGTTTTAAAGTGTAATCATGATTCGGGAAGCGTTAAAATTATTACCGATAAATCAAAGATAAATCACGATGAACTTAATAAGTTTTTTGAAGCAAGACTTAAAATGAATCCTTATAATATAGGCAGAGAATATCCATATAAAGATGTAAAGCCTATGATTATGGCAGAAGAATATATGGTTCCCGAAGATAAATCGGATATAGACGATTATAAGTTTTTCTGCTTTAACGGAAAGCCGGAGATTATGTTTGTTGCAACAGAGAGAAGCACGGATTGTAAATTTGACTTTTTTGATATGGATTTTAATCATTTGGATATTGTAAATATCCATCCTCAAAGCTCCCAAAAAATCGAAAAGCCTGAGAGATTTGAAGAAATGAAAGAGCTTGCGGCAAAGCTTTCCGAAGGGATGAAGACAGTTAGAATTGATTTGTATGAAATAAACGGCAAGGTTTATTTCGGTGAATTTACATTTTTCCATGCCGGCGGCTTTTGGCCTATGACCCCCGAAAAATGGGAACGGTATTTCGGAGATTTAATTGATTTAAAGTAGGAGGTAACGATATGGAAACTATTGAAAATAAGCCGTTAATATCTGTGATTATACCGGTTTATAATGTTGAAAAATATCTTAATGAATGTGTTGATAGTATAATAAATCAGAAGATGAAGGACTTTGAAATAATTTTAGTTGATGACGGTTCAAAGGATAAAAGCGGTGAGATTTGCGATGATTACGCACAAAAACACGAATTTATAAAAGTTGTTCACAAAGAAAACGGAGGGGCATCATCTGCCAGAAACAGAGGAATTAGAGAGGCGAATGGTGAATATTTGGTTTTTATGGATAGTGATGATTTTTATAAAAACGGCGATTTCTTTACAAAGGTGTCAAAAATAATAGAAAAATCTCATCCTGACGGCATACTGCATCCGATAACGCAAATTAAACCGAATATGAAAGATTATATGCCGGTTAGGGCATTTGATGACAAGGTTTTAGATGAATATATCAAGTATTCTGATATTATTATTCACTTGATGAAAACTTCTTCCTTCCCTATAAGTGCATGTTCAATTGTTTTAAGAAGAAAACTGATTATTGAAAGAGATTTATTCTTTATTGAAGGTATTACATGCGAAGATATTGATTGGGGATTGCGTTTGTTTTCCAAAGAACTTTCGTTGAAATTTTTAAGTGAATATTTTTATGTTTATCGTTCCGCACGAGAGGGCTCTGTTACCAATACAATAAAGAATACCAATCTTCAAACTTTATTTGATATAGTATCACAATATGCTGATAAGTATAAAAAAAGCGATGATGAAATTGAGAAAATATTATTAAATTATGTAAGCTATCAATATGTGATTTTATGCGGATTACTTGTAAAAGCAGAAGATGCTTCGTTTGTGAAATCTATGAAAAAAAAGCTGAATTGTTACAAGTGGTTATTGAATTACGATATGTTTGGAAAGGTTAAAAAACCGGCTGTAATAGGAAAAATATTCGGAATAGATACCCTTTGCTTTGTTTTGGGGAAATACATTAAATACAGGTGATTTAGATGAAAATATTGGTTTTATCGGCAAGTCCATGGAGTTCGGGAAACAGCTTTGGCAATTCATACAGCAATATATTTGCAGGCATGAAAGATGTTGATATTGCAAATGTATCGTACAGCAGGAAGCTGAGCCAAACGGATGATATAGTTTCCCAAAGCTATCAAGTAACAACCAAACAGATTATAAATAATCTTATTGATAAAGATAAGAAAGTTGGAATTAAAAACTATATAAAGAGCGAGAATGAGTCAATGGAAATTGAACAAACGAAGTTGTTTGCTTTTGCAAGAAGTGCGAGATGGCAGATATTGTTTTGGGTAAATGATATTTTATGGAAGATTGGAAAATGGAAAACAAAAGAATTACTTGAGTTTATCGATGAATTCAATCCGGACTTGCTTTTATATCCAATATACTTTGTGGAGTACATAAATGTAATAGGACAGTATATAAAAGGGCATACTCAAAAGCCGTTAATCGGTTATGTTTCCGATGATGTATATACCTTAAGGCAGCGAAGAATATCGCCGCTTTATTGGATTGACCGTATTATCAAGCGTCGAAAAGTTAAAAAGACTATTGAGATGTGTGACTTACTTTATGTTATTTCTCAGACACAAAAAGAGGAATATGAAAAGATTTTTTCGGTGCCGTGTAAGGTTTTGACCAAATGTGCAGACTTTGACAAAGAACCGCCGGAATATGGGAATCCCGAAAAGCCGATTACTTTTCTTTATGCCGGAAATATGAGTAAGGGCAGACAAAAATCTCTTAAATTAATTGCGAATGCGATAGCAAAATTAAATTCCGAAGGATATTCCGCAAGGCTTGATATATACAGTGGAACGCCGATATCAAAAAGCTTTGGTGCTTGTTTTAACAGTAAAAACTGTAAGCTTCATAAACCTATTGCATATTCCGAGCTTTTTGAAATTCAGAAAAATACGGATGTGCTTATACATGTAGAGGGTCTTTCTGCAAAAGACCAATGTGATGTGCATCAATCGTTTTCTACAAAGCTTGTTGACTTTTTCTCTATGGGAAAATGTATTTTTGCGGTTGGAACATATGATGAGGCATCGGTTAAACATTTAATAGATAATGATGCGGCAATAGTATCTCAAAGCAAAAAAGATGTATATGCAAAAATAAAAAGTATTTTAGATAATCCGTTAATTATCAATGAATATGGAGAAAAGGCGTATTTATGCGGAAGGAAGCATCACAATAAGAATAATATGCAAAAAATGTTAACAGCGGATATGAATGCAATTTTGAAAAAGAATGAATGATGTTAATGCCCGATATGTGAGTGCGATATCGAAAATATTGTAGTGCAATGACTCGGAGGATTGGCAAATGATAATATTTTTATTTGCAGTATTTGTTTTATTTATGCATCTTGTATATGAAAATACAAAAGACGAAAAAAGCAGAAAATATATATGGATATTTGTCTGCGTTATAACTGTGCTGTTTGTCGGACTCCGCTCAAGTCATTTTGGTGCCGACACATTTGGGTATGTTGGAAGATTTAAAAGCTTGATTAATATGCCTTGGAAATCGGTGCTTAAGATTCAATATAAAGATACGGGATATATATATTTCGTAAAAGCAATTTCCATGATTACAGACTCAGAGGTAATGTTTCTTGTAATTACCGCATTCTTATCATATATCGGTGTGTTTGATATTATTAAAAGAAACTGTGAAAGACCTGTATTGGCACTGTTTTTCTTTGTAACATTGGGAAATTTCTTGTTCCTAATGACAGGAATACGTCAGGCGATAGCTATGAGTCTTTGCTTGTTGTCGGTGAGGTTTATACAAGACAGAAAGCTGATTCCGTTTTTGATACTTGTGTGGCTGGGTGCACAGCTTCATCATTCGGCATATATTTTTGCGGTTACATACATTTTGGCAGTTCGACCTGTTGCCCCTGTTTCTATAATAACTAATATTTTAGTAACAATTGTAGCCTATATTTTTTACGAAAATCTTCTTGAAATTGCAAATGACATGCTTGAGTATAATTATGGTGTAGAAGAGCTTGATAACGGATTTATATTTTATGCAATTATAATTATAATTTTAATACTTGGATTCATCACAAGAAAGCAATGGATAAATGATGCAAAACAGACGGTAATTATGAATTTGGGTATATTTTGCGGAATAATTTGGACATTTCGTCTTATCGGAAGAACGGCGGAAAGACCGTCTATGTATTTTTTAACGGCAATACCAATTGTTTTGGTTAATGCTTGTGACAGTTTAGAGAGTGAAAAGAACGGAAAAATCATTTTGGGTTGTGCGGTGGTATTGTCATTGATATTATTCTTCTTAAGGTGTATTGGAATGAAATACAGATTTTTCTGGTCGTAGGATTAACAGAAGCTCGGTTTTACAATTATATAAATGTTTTGTTTTAGAAAAAAGGTGAGATTTTTGAAGGTTTTATGGTTATGCAATGGACCCTTGCCTGATGCGGCGAGAGAATTGAATATTTCCGCAGGGGTTGGAGGCGGTTGGCTTACGGCTGAATTTGAACAACTGAAAAAGAAGCCGGATATTGAGCTTTTTGCCTGTTTCCCGTTACGGGGAACAAAAGTAATTCAAAAGATACATATAAACGGAGCTACGCATTATTCTGTACCAAGAAGGGTACACAGCTTTTTTAAATATGACTCTTCAATGGAGAAGTTTTTTAAGGCGGTGGTTAATGAGGTTAAACCTGATGTGATTCACATTCACGGAACAGAAAACACACCTGCATGGTCACTAATGAAGGCGTGCCCTGATTATACCTATGTTGTATCACTTCAGGGAATAGTTTCAATGATTGCCGTGCATCAGCATTCGGCACTTCCATTTGGTTGGCAGATAACCAGAACGCCTTGGGATTTGGTTGCAGGTACATCTTCTAAAAAAAGAGCAAAGATGTTTAGAATCAGCGGAAAATATGAACAAAAGGTTATAAGACGTGCAGATTATTTGATGGGCAGAACGGATTGGGATAAGCTATGCTCTGAAATGCTCGGAGCAACAGGAAAATATGTTTTTTCGCCGGAGATATTGAGAAAGCCTTTTTATAATACTCGATGGACAAAAGAAGATTGTCAAAAAGATCGTATATTTTCAAGCGTAGGTACATCTGCAATTAAAGGTGCACATTTTCTTCTTGAAGCTGTTGCGATGCTAAAAGAAGAATATCCGGATATAAAGATTTGTTTTGCCGGAAAAGACACTTATGGTGGTGGAATTAAGACCATGTTCAGGCGAACAGGATATGCAAAATATATTCATAAATTGATTTCCAAATTTGACCTTGGTAATAATATTACATTTCTTGGAAACCTTTCTGCTGAAGAAATGGCTATGGAAATGCGAAAAGCAAATGTATATGCCCATCCGTCATCTATCGACAATTCCCCTAATTCTTTAGCTGAAGCAATGATGGTGGGAACGCCGTGCGTTGCTTCTTATGTAGGCGGCATTCCGAGTATGATAGAGAATAACAAGGAAGGCTTGCTTTATTCATATGATGCCCCATATTGGCTTGCATATAATATTCGCCGTATATTCGAGGACACGAAATTTGCAGAGATGTTATCTGAGAATGCACATAAAAGAGCAGAAGCTGACCATCCGATATCGGGAGCAGATATTACTTATAATTTATATAAAGAAATAGAAGACAGCAAAAGCAGAAATTTAATATAGTGACTTATTTAAGACGAAAGGAGTTTTGTAATATGGAAAAGTGGAAAATTGATATCCCCGTACTTATTTTGTTTTTTAACAGACCAAAGTTGCTTGCGAGAGTTTTTGAGCAGGTGAAAATCGCCCGTCCGAGAAAGCTTTATCTCTATCAGGACGGACCGAGAAAAAATGTTGAAGCAGATAAAGAGAATTTAAGACTCTGCCAAGAAGTGGTATCCGATATTGATTGGGAATGCGAGGTCCATACAAATTATTGCGAGGAAAACAAAGGCTGTGATCCATCCGAATATCTGGCTCAAAAGTGGATGTTTGAAACAGAGGAGATGGGAATTGTTTTAGAGGACGATGATGTTCCGTCACAGAGCTTTTTCCCATATTGCAAAGAGCTTCTTGAAAAATATAAGGATGACCAACGCATAAATATGATATGCGGAATGAATAATCTTGAAACATACGATACGCCGTACGATTATGTATTTGCTGATGTTCAAACCATAACAGGTTGGGCATCATGGAAAAGAATCATTGATGAATGGAAAGAATCTGTCGACTTTGTTAATGACCCGTTTTATGTAAAAAAATACAAAGATATATATCAAGACCGAATCAATGTTGACAAGAGATTAGATAAGATAAGAAAGGAAAATGATGAAAAAATTGCTTATTACGAAACCATTATGGATTCAAACGCAAGTATGAATCACAGGCTTTATATTATTCCTTGTAAAAATCTTATATCAAATATAGGAAATGACGGCGAATCCACTCATGGTGCTGCGAGTTTGGATTTGCTTCCGAGAGGCATACGCAGAATATTTAATATGAAAACCTATGAGCTTGAATTTCCTTTAAAGCATCCTCCTTATGTAATAGAGGATGTTGAATTCAGAAAAAAAGTTTATCGTGTTATGGGAAAAGGTCATCCGTGGGTTATGAGATGGAGAAAGATTGAGTCATTTTTCCTTTATCTTAAAGCAGGAAAGGTTAATGAAAAGATTAAAAAGATTCCTCAAAAAATTAAAAATAAATTTAAAGGAAGTACAAACGAATGAATACAAATGAACTGATAAGCGTAATAGTACCTGTATACAATGTTGAAAAATATCTCAGGGACTGTCTTGACAGTATAGTAAATCAATCCTATAAGAATATCGAGATTATTTTGGTAGACGACGGCTCAAAGGATAAAAGCGGTGAAATCTGCGATGAATATGCAAAAAATGATGATAGAATCCGTGTTTTTCACAAAGAAAACGGCGGTGCAGCCTCTGCAAGAAATTTGGGAATTGACAATGCAAAGGGTGATTATTTAGGCTTTGTAGACAGTGACGACTATATTGCTCCCGATATGTATGAAAAATTATTGGAAACTCTAAAAAAGCACGATTTGCCCTATATAGATTCGGGCATGGTTACGGTGTCTGATGATAATAGGCAGTCAAACCAAGATACGGATATGGTGAGTATAATCAGCGGAGAGGAAGCAATAGGTCATCTTCTTGACAGAACCGGATATTGCTCTCTTTGTACAAGACTGTTTAAGGCAGAAGTTTTTAAAGATAATTTCAGAATTCCCGAAGGAAAACGAGTGGAAGATTTTATTTTTTGCATTCGCTTATTTGACAAATTCGGGACGGAAGCTCTATATGACCATGTATTTTATCATGTTGTGCCCCATTCCGACAGTGTCACGCATAGCGGAGGATGCTCTCTTTCGCTTGACACTCTCTTTTATGCCGATGAGGTTGAAAAGTTGGTGCATGAAAAATATCCGTCTTTAATCGAAAAATCAGAATTTTTTAAATTTTACTATATAGGGCAGTTGTTAATAAAAAGCACATCAAGTGAATATGAGAAATATTCGGAGGAATACAGCTGTTATATAAAGTACTTGAGGCGTAATAAGTCAAAAATTTTAAACAATAACTTTCTTACAAAGAAGTTAAAAGGAGTGTTGTTGTCAGCATGCGTTAACTATCGTTTGCCGGCAATGATTTACAGAGGAAAACAAAAAAATGGAAAATAACAAGAAATCATTGCTCTTTGTAATTCCGTCTTTAAGCACGGGCGGAGCGGAAAAAAGCCTTTGGGGGCTTTTGAAATATTTTGACTATGATAAATATGAAGTTTTCAATGTGGAATAAAGAATGAACAATATGATGAAAGAAGGAAAATATTAATGAAAGTTATTCTTAGAGATGATGACACTTGTTATTATACGAAGGTTGATGAATTGGAAAAAGCTTTTGATGATTTAGGAGTGCCCGTAACCCTATCGGTAATACCTTTTGCGTGTTATGCTCATGCTGATACATATCCTTTTATTAACGGAATGCCTAAGTCAGATCGTAGCTATGAACCAATAGGAAACAATACAGAACTGGTTGAGTATTTGAAACAAAATATTGAAAATAGTAGATATCAAATAGCAATCCATGGATTTCATCATGAGTATTTTAAATGCGGAGATACATGGAAAGAAGAAACTATGTTTTGCCAATTGTCAGAACAAAGAAAGCTTTTACTTGAAGGGAAAGAATATTTAGAAGATTGTTTCGAAATAAAAATTACAGAGTATGTTGCTCCAAGTAATGCGGTTTCTGAAAAAATACGTACAGTTTTAGATGAAACAGGATTAAATACTAATTCTATTACGGGGAAAAGAATCAGCAGAAGTTTTTCGTTTAGATATCTATTATGCTATCTGAAGAAACAGTTATATGATCTGCTTTATAAGGAAAAATACTGTGGAGTTATGAAATATAAAAACCACAAAGAGATTGCTATGTTCGAGTTTTTAACTGTTAATAATATAATGAAACAGTATAATTATTGTAAAAAACACAATTTCGACTTGGTTCTTTTTACGCATTATTGGGATTTAAATAATAATAATGCAAAAAAAGAAGAATTAAAGAAGTTTATCGAAATTGTTAAAAATGAAGGCGTTGGATTTGGTGTGCTATCGGATTGCTTTTGATAATTGGAGGAAAACATGAAAAAAAAGATTTTGTTTGTTTTGGATAGTTTAGTTATGGGAGGACTTGAAAAATCATTTGTTTTATTGTGCGATAATTTAGATTATTCAAAATTCGATGTTGATGTTTATTTTTTAAATGATGACAGAACATTGCTTCATGAGTTGAATAAAAACGTTTTCGTTTATCCGAAGGCACCTTTGTATTCAACCGTGTATAATCTTTCGGTGTTTAAATCAATTTGCGAATTACTTAAAAGAGGAAGATTTGATCTTGCTTTCTATCGTATGTTTAGGTTTTGTAAAGCGAGGTTTTCCCGTAACAACTTTTCAAAAATAGATTGGTTTTTTTTAAAAAAAACACAGTTGAAGATAGACAAAACCTATGATGTGGCTATTGGATATCAAGAAGGTTCTTCAAATTATTTTGTCGCAGAATGTGTTGATGCGAAAATTAAAAATGTCTGGATTCATACCGACATTAATGCTATAACTACTTGTTGTGAATTAGACAAAGAAACTTTTGAAAAGGCAGATTCAATTTGTACTGTCTCGAATAATTCAAAGGATTCTCTTATGATGCGCTATCCGCAATTTGAAGAAAAGTATAAAGTTTTTACCCTTCCATCTCTTTATGATTTAAATTTGATTCAGCAATACAGCTTAGAATCTGTAAATTTTCAAAAAGACTATATTAATATTGTATCAGTTGGAACTTTGTACGAGCTAAAGGGTTTTCATTTTTGTGTTAAAGCATGTAAACGGTTGATAGATGATGACTATAAAGTAAGATGGTACATAGTCGGTGAAGGTTCCTTTAGAAAAAAATCGAAGATATTATTGAAGCTTGCAATATGGAAAGTAATTTTTTCCTTCTGGGGCAACAAAGCAATTCATACAAATTTATAGGAGCATCGGATATTTGTGTTCAACCATCAAGTTATGAAGGATTTCCATTATGTGTTTATGAAGAGAAACTGCTGAAGAAAGCAGTTGTTGTCAGTAATATACCGGCACATTCTGAAATGATTACTAATGGTGTAAATGGCTTAATAGTTGATAGAGATTCAGAAAGCATTTATTATGGTGTTAAAAAGCTTATAGATAACCCTGCACTTAGAAAAGCTCTGAGCGAAAAGCCAATAAATGGCTATATTACTAAGGAGGAAACAATTAGAAAAATCGAAAATACATTTCAATAGATTTAGAGAATTATGTATTAGTTATCGCTGAAAGAGAGCTATCGTCAAATGACGATTTAAGGAAGAGTATAATCAAGGATTTAAAAGAAATTAGACTTAACGATAAGAAAATCGTTGAGTCGGTGAAAAATCTGATTGGAGAGAAAAATGAGTAATATATTAAGTAAAGTCAGACAAAAGTCGAAAATAATATATGAAAAGAAGTCCAGAAAAATATATTGTAAATTATTCTATCGAGGACTTAAAAATAAAGATTTTTCAATTTTTTTGCAAAACTGTTGGGGAGGGGTTTTAACTCAGGATTTAAACCTGCCGTATAATTCACCTACTGTAAATTTGTTTTTTACTGCACCCGATTTTGTGAAGTTTTGCGAAAATCCAAAGCATTACCTTACTTTAAAGCTTGAGCCTACGGAGAATGATAAAGGTGATTTCCCCGCCCTGATGCGGGGTGATATAAAGCTTTACTTTGTGCACTATCATTCTTATGATGAATGTATAAAGAAGTGGAACGGCCGAATAGACAGGATAAATTGGGATAATTTGTTTATTTGTATGACGGATAAGGAGGGTTTTACCGAAGATTTGCTTGACAGGTTTGCGGCGTTGCCTTACCGGAAAGTATTTTTTTCTCATATAAAACGACCGGAATATGATTTTGTTTATTATATTCCGGGCTTTGATGATTGTATCGAGGTTGGAAATGTGTTGGAGTTTAAAGGGTTTGGAAGACGTTTATTTGATGGAATATTTGATCCGATAAAATGGCTGAATAATGAAAGGAAAGACAGTAAATGAGCAGAGTAAAAGCATTATTAAACAAAGTATCAAACATGAGCCCTGCGGCAAAGGCTTCATTTTGGTTTATAGTGGCAAATATTTCATTAAAAGGAATATCCTTTATTACAACGCCAATATTCACAAGACTTTTGAATGTTGCCGACTACGGCACCACAAGTGTATTTGTGACATGGGAAAGCGTTATAAGCGTTTTTGCAACAATGGCACTCTCCGGCGGTGTATTCAATGTCGCTATGACTAAGTTTGAGGATGATATTGACAGATATACATCATCTATGATGGGGCTCACATTTTTAACATCGGTGACGGTGTATGCAATATGTATATTGATAAATACAATGTTTCCTCAGTTATTTGAGCTTGATAATTCATTTTTGATTTTTATGTGGATTCAAGGATATACAAATTCTGCGATTGCATTTTGGTTAAATCGAAAAAGATTTAATTATAAGTATAAGCCGGTTATTACATATAGCGTTGCAACCGCTTTGCTAAGTCCGATTATCGCAATTATAACAATACAACTTTTTCCGCAGAATAAGGCATATGCAAAGGTTGTCGGTGCAGGTCTTTTCGGAATAACCTTCGGTACGATTATGTGTGTTTACAATATTTATAAAGGAAAGACCGTATATCATAAAAAATATTGGATTCACGCATTGAAATTTAATATACCGCTTATACCACACTATTTATCCAATAATATATTGGCTTCCGGTGACAAGCTAATGCTTAATTCTTTGGTGGGTAAGGTTGAGGCAGGTCTTTACAGTATTGCCCACAGTATTACCGGAACAATAAGCATTGTAACTCAGGCAATAAATTATTCGTTTATTCCATATACCTTGCAATCAATAAAAAAGCAGAATTACAAAGGATTATCGAAAACACTTACAGGTTGTTCCGCGTTAATTGCTTGTGTATGTACGGCGGTTGTGTTTTTTGCAAAAGAAGGAATTTTAATTTTTGCAACACCGGATTATATAAATGCGGTATGGTATATTGCACCTCTTGCCCTTTCGACTGAGATATCATTCGTAACGGGTCTTGTGGGAAATACATTGTTTTATTACGAAAAAACAATACATATGTCTACGGTAACTTTGATTTGCGCAGGGTTTAATTTAGGAACAAATTTTTTGGGACTTAAATTTTTGCCGTCTGATATTTGTCAATATACCGTTGCGTATACAACATTGTTTTCTGAGTTGTTGAGATTTGTATTGCTTTATGCCATAACATCAAAATATGAAAAGAACTTAAGTAAAATACTTAATATAAGGAATTTTACGGTTATAATGCTTGCATCTCTCGGATTTATGGTGCTTGCAACAATATTTTATGATTATATTTTCATAAGAATCGGTATAATTTTGGCAATATTTATTACAGCATTTATTATGCGCAAAAAGATAGTGAATTTGTTTAAAAATATGAAGAGTGAGTAAATATGGTGATTGATATGAAAAAGAAAGTCGGAATACTGACACTGCATAACAATACGAATTACGGTGCAAATCTACAAGCTTTTGCGAGCAATAAGTATATAAGTAATTTAGGATATGATTGCAATCTGATTGATTATACATATGATGACAGATTAAATCATATATTAAGCTGGATAAAGCTTGTATGGCAAAACGGTAAAACAAAAAGTCTTGTTCATAATATAAAGCTTGTGATATCAATTTTGCTTGCCGCTCCCACGAGGTTTATTCAGCTTAAAAACTTTAAAAACTTCCGCGGTAAATATTGCAATATGACAGTGTCATGTAAAGATGAATTCGAGGTTTCAAGGCTTGGATTTGACACTGTGGTTTGCGGAAGCGACCAGATATGGAACACCAATATTACCAATGGGATAAAGAAAGCTTACTTTGGAGATATATACGGTGTAAAAAATAAAATTGCCTATGCCGCAAGCATTGGTTCGTCAAGATTTAAATATGAGCAAGAGGAAGACATTAAAAAGCTTATTTTAAAGATGAATTATGTGTCTGTCCGTGAACAACAGTCGGTGGATTATGTGTCCGAAATGATTGAGAAAAATATAGAATGTGTATGTGATCCTGTATTTTTGCTTGATAGGTCTGTGTATGATAAAATTGCCGTTTCTGTAACTAATAAAAAATATGCGCTTTTGTATTCAATAGTGCCGGATAAAAATCTTACCGATTGTGCCGTTGATTATGCAAAAAAGAATGGATTTGAACTTATAGAAATTTGCCGTGGAAAAACAAAGGGAGCAAAGCATTGTCAAAAAATCTCTTGGAGTCCCGAAAAGTTTCTCGGTGCATTTAAAAATGCCGAAGCCGTATTTACAAATTCTTTTCATGGCACAGCCTTTTCAATTATATTTGAAAAAAAGTTTTTTGTGTATGATAACAAAGCGGTAGGGGGGGCGCGCATTACGGGACTTCTCGATAAGGCTGGGCTTGGCTCACGGCTTTTGGATACCGGCACTCCTATGCCCGAAGGTGATATTGATTATAATACAGTTAAAAATAATTTAAAAGAATATGTAGAATCATCAAAAGAGTTTTTGAATAATGCTCTTGAGGCAAAGATTGAACCCTTAATACAAGAGGGTTGTGTGGGTTGCGGAGCATGTGCGGCTGTATGCAAAAAATCAGCAGTTTCTCTTCATCAAAATAAAGAGGGATTTTATAAAGCATATGTTGATTCTTTAAAGTGCGTAAAATGTAATTTGTGTAAGGATGTCTGTCCCGGAATAAAAGAAATACATAAAGAAAGCCCAAAAGGGGTTTTTGCCTTTAAGGCAAATAATGATATACGAAAAAACAGCGCATCCGGAGGAGCTTTTGCGACACTTGCGGAAAAGATTTTAAATGATAACGGCATAGTTTACGGAGCGGTTTTAAATAAGGATTTTACGGTATCGCATATAAGATGTGACTGCAAAGAAGAACTTTCTCTTATTCAGGGTACGAAGTATGTTCAGAGTGATATAAGGGATTGCTTTGAACTTATTAAAACTGACTTGAAGAATAGAAAAAAGGTTCTGTTTTCGGGTACGCCCTGTCAGGTTGAATCGGTTAAGGGTTATGCGGAAAAATCAAAGCTTGACGTTGATAATTTATATCTTGTTGATATTATTTGTCACGGTGTACCAAGTCCTATGATTTTCAAGGACTTTATCGGATTTTTGGAGGAAAAGTTTAAGAGCAAGGTATTAGAATATAAATTCCGTTCCAAAAAAATTTCGTGGAGGGGCAATTCCTGTTATGTAAAGCTCACAGACGGCAGAGAGCTTAAAAATGATAGATTGGCATCGGGATTTATGTCATTGTATTATTCAAATTGTATTACTGCCGACAACTGTTACAATTGTCGGTTTACATCGGTTGAGCGTTCTTCGGATTTAACAATAAGCGATTATTGGGGAATCGAAAATGTAAATAAGGCTTTTGAGGATAAACTTGGCGTTTCCATGATTTTGGCAAATACCGAGAAAGGTGAAAGGCTACTTGAGGGCGTAAACGGTGAAATAACCGAAGGAAGTTTAGATGGAGTAAAACAGCCGCAGCTTTATAAAAGTGTAAAAGCTCCGAAAAACCGAGAGGAATTTTGGAGTGATTATAATAAATTCGAGATGGAAAAGCTGCTTAAAAAGTATGGCGGTGTATCAGGCGGCGGAATAAAGTCACGCATAGCGAGAATTGTAAAAAGATGATATTTCACGGTGTTTTAAGTGAATTGTTAAAAAAGAAAGGGATATATTATGGATACTATGGATAACCTGAGAGAAATACCAATTGAGGGGCGTAAGTGCTTGGCAAATCAAATATTAGTCGATGTTACTCGCTTTATGGAAAAGCATAACCTTAAATATTGGCTTGCATACGGTACATTGCTGGGTGCAGTTCGTCATGGTGGTTACATTCCGTGGGACGATGATATAGATTTATGTATGCCTCGAAAGGATTATTTTGAATTTATTGAGCTTTGGAATAAATACACCGACGAGCATTCAGATATATATGAAATAATAACTCCTCATAAAATAGAAGGAAGCATATATAAAAGGCTTAAAATTGTGGACAACCGAACGATAATGAAAGAATATACACAGATAAAGTCTGCGGTTTTTATAGATGTATTTCCTGTTGACGGATATAAAAATGAGGCTGACTTTGAGAAAGGTTTGCGTGAGGTGCATAGGTTGCAAAATCTTTACGATTTATTGTCGCATCAAACGATAGCTTACAGCAATCCGTTCAAACAGGTGATGGGGCATATGATTTTGTTTTTTTATAAGTTGACGGGCAGAGAAAGAAAGCTTGAGAAAATAAAGAATAAATTATTAACCAAGTATGATTTTTACAGCTTAAATTATTGTTCCTATGCAGAGGATGCATATATAAAAAAGGGACCGTGGAAGACTGAGTGGATGGAGCCTTTGAAAAAAATAAGCTTTGAAAATAATGAGTATTTATGTCCATGTGATTATGACGCAGTTTTGACAAAATCGTATGGGGACTATATGACACTTCCGCCTGAGGATAAAAGGTATGCGCATGGGTGGTATAATATGTATTGGCGCGAGGAAGTGACTGATGAGGAAATAAAAGAAGCGATTAGCGGATGGGTATCCTGTGCAAAGTAAGTGCAAATTCAACTTTGATTGATGATATTACAAAGCATATCCTTTGAGGATATAAACGGAGGTTATAATGAAAAGTGCAATAGTTGTGGGCGGAAGCAATGGTTTGGGAATGGCAATATCTCTTGAGATGCTCAAACAAAATTATGAAAAGATAATTGTTTTTGACCGCGAAAAGCCTTGTATTGAGGACAATCGGATTGAATATGAGTACATTGATTTAACGAATTGCGATTTTGCAATTTTCGACAATTACAAATTTGTCGATGCTCTTATAATCACAGCGGGATTTGGAAGAGCGGCGTTGTTTGAAACGATAACTCATAAAGAAATTGAAAACAGTTTTTTGGTAAACTCTGTTGCGACAATCAGTATAATCAAAAGCTTTTATGATATTTTGGCATCAGACCGTGATTTTAAATGTGCAGTTGTCGGAAGCATTGCAGGGTTTGTGTCATCGCCGTTTTTTGCATTGTATTCCGCAACTAAAGCGGCAATTTGCAGATTTGCCGAAAGTGTAAATATAGAGCTTGAGAAAAAGGGCGTAGAAAATCGAATTTTGAATGTTTCTCCGGGGTCAATTAAAGGAACGAGGTTTAATGGTGAACAAAATGATATTTCTCTTATTTCGGATTTGGCAAAGGCTATCATAAATGAGATGAATTTAGGAAACACTTTATTCATACCGCAATATGATGAAATATACCGGAATGTAGTCTTGAGATATCGGAATGATGCACATAAATTCGGACTTGAAAGCTATGATTATAAGCTTAACAGCAACCGATTGAATAATAAACCTCAAGTTAAAGTCGGATATTTAAGCGGTACATTTGATTTGTTCCATATCGGACATTTAAATCTGTTGAAAAAAGCAAAAAGATATTGCGATTATCTTGTAGTGGGTGTGCACAGGGATGCTTCGCATAAAAATAAAGAAGTATTTATCCCATTTGAAGAGCGTGTAGAAATATTAAAGGCAATAGGAGTTGTGGATAAGGTTATAGAGTCAAAGCCTGAAGATTCCGATGTATATGCTGATATTAAATATGATTATTTATTTGTAGGCTCCGACTATAAGGGAACTGAGCGGTTTAACAGATATGAGGAGTTCTTTAAAGACAAAGGTGTTAAAATAATATATTTTCCATATACAAAGGGAACAAGCTCTACTCAACTTCGTAACTGTATTTCGCCGAAACAAGAAGGATAAACAAAAAAGGGGTTGGTGCAAAATGCACAGACCCCAAAAAGTTAGACTTTTTATAGCGTAGTAGTTTTGATGGCTGTTACGCTATTTTTTATTTTCCAAGATATCAAGTGTCAGCGCACAACTCCAGCCGTAGTCACGGATTGTCTGCATACGCTTTCTTATATCATACGGTTCAATAGGGGTTCCCTTTCTGTTCAGGGCAGAGGGGGATTTTTTGCATTCGCAGTCGTAAAATTCATAAATTGTTCCGCTTTTTTTGTACTCGGCATCAATGTATTTTACGGTCTTGTCAAGAATTTCATTTGCCAAATCTAATTCGCCGTAGTCTTTAAGCCCCTCGCATATCATATAGTTTACATTTATCCAAACGGGACCTCGCCACATATCCGTGCCGAAGGTTTTGTTGCTTTTTGCAATGCTCGGGATGGGAAGCTCGGTTGCAAATTCCGATTTATCCGTAAGCATTTTAATTAGCCTGTCCTTTTGAGATTTACTTGCAACCCCTGAAAAAAGAGGAAGGAAAGAGGCGACGGATTTTATTTTTCCGAGCTCCTTTTTGCTTATGTCATAATCATAATAAAAGCCATCATTTTCGTCCCATAAAAGTTCGTTTATTTTGTTTTTTATATTTTCATATAATTTTTGATATTCAAGGCTGTCAAGGTGTTTTTCAAGCAAGAGGGCAAGCTTTGACATATATCTGTATTCATTTGCCATATAGCAGGAGAAGTCAATGGCGTATAAATCACCATTTTCGTCAAATCTCGGGGAGTTGTCCATACCCGATTCGCCACAGCGGCAGTTTGATATTTCATCGGTCAGCCATACAAAAAGTCCGTTTTGTGAGCGGTGATTTTCACACCATTTTAAAAATAGTTTGTTTTTTTCGTAGACCTCTTTTATAAAGTCCGAATCCTTGCAAGCTTCATACACCTTATATGCTCCCCATGCAATAATGGGCGGCTGGGTAATGGAGGATTCAAAGTTAGGGGACATCTGATGTGGAATAAATCCTTTATCATCGGCACAGTCAAGAATTGATAAAATCAAATCCTTTGCGATATCTGTATTTATATTTCTGAATCCGATTGAATGACATACCGAGTCCCAAAGCCACATATCCCGATGAGGAAGCCTGTCGGGAGTTGACCATATGTGAGATACCTTCCAATCAGGCTCCGGAGAATAAAGCTGGCTTTTCATAACGGACAGACATTTTGCGTAAAGCTCGGAAAAGCTGCCTTTTAAATTTGAGTATTTTTCGTAAAAGTCAAGCTTCTGCTTTTCCAACTTGTCAATGTCATATTTAAGTCCGTCTTTTGCTTTTTTGACAGCTATTTCTTCACTTTCGCCAAAGGCAAAAGAAAAGCGGTTGCCCTTTGTGACTAAAGCCGTGTATTCTCCGTCATCCGTATCCTGAATGGCTATATTTTCATATGCTTTTGTATTTCCTGCTCCCTCATTTATCACAACAGGGGAAGCAATGCCTATTACCGTGTGCCTGTCTGCAAAAAGTGCTTTAAATTCATCTCCCGAAATATAGTCGCTTGTTACCGCTTTGTATAAAGTGTTTTCGGGAGTTTTATCAGAAATCACAAGCTCTCTTACGGTTTTTGTATAGAAGCGAAGCCCGGTTTTGTTTTTTGAAAGCATAGCACAAAAATCCTTTGTGTGATATGATGTGCCGTCGTATGCCGAGTAAGAGAAAAGCTGTCCTTCCCCCCATATCTTCGGAATAGTCATAATTCCCACCTTCTTATTTTTTCAATAAAACACGATATTCGCTTACGCCTGTTGAGCCTTCTATTGAAACGGTGATAAGTTGGTCTTTGGTTTCGGGAAGCTTATAAGATACCGACGGACCTTTTATGTTGCGGTCAGGCTCGGAAAGTCCTGTTTCCCATTCCATAACCTTTTCTTTTTTGCCGTCAACGGTCACATAGGCACAAAGAGTATCCGACACCTTTTCTGTTGTGTCGTTTAAGAGCCACATTTCAAAGTCAAGAGTGTCTCCGGGTTTGTTGATAAAGTGCATTATTCTTGCAGATGGCGTAACTGCCTTTAATGCTTCTTTTATTGAGTAATATGCCGCCTTGCGATATGTGGGGTAGCCGATAATGGAATTTCCGGCGGCGGTAATCCACGGCTCGTTATAGCACCAATTCAAAACCATTGAACATTCGGGCTTTTGCCGCCGTGCTTCTTCAAAAATACAACGGTAACCTTCGGTTTGCAGGATGCCGCTCTTTTCAATATAGTCTTTTATTGTTTCCTGTTTTCCGAATATTTTGTCAAGCATTTCAAAACAACACCATGAAGAAAGGTCACATTCCCATGCTTCAAGTCCGTGATGTAAAACCCAAGGACGGTTTTCCTTTGTGGGCTTGTCTATTATATCATCACTGAATATAAGCTTTAATCTGTCATAGTCAGAGATTGCGGCAACGCCGAATTCGGAGTATGCGGTCCTTTGTGCCTTTCTGAATATTTCAAACACCGTTTCGCCTGTTTTGTCAAACATAAACTCATACCAGCCGTGAGCCATTCCCGAAAGAGGCGAGGTCTGCAAAAACGGCTTGTAGTAGTCGTTTTCAAAGCAAAGCTTGTTTAAAAGTCTTAAAGGATGTGACTGGTCGGACATTTTACCAAGACCGTTAAACAACTCGTTTCCGCCGCACCAGATAATATGGCAGGCGTGGCGTCTGACACGCTTGATTATTGCAAGAGCCTCCTGTTCAAGAACTTTCATATATTCGGGAGTTCCCGTATAGTGATTGCAGGCAAGAGGAAATTCCTGCCATACCATAATTCCGTATTTGTCACAGAAGTCAAAGAATGGCTCCTTGTCAACATTTGCACCGCCCCAGCATCTGAAAAGGTTCATATGACATTCTTTTGCGTATCTTACCTCTGTTTCGTAGGTTTCGGAGGAAACGGTTCCCGTGAAAATTTCGGGATTTACCCAGTTGCTGCCCTTTGCAAATATTCGTCTGTTGTTTAATTCAACGGTAATGGGTGTATCGCTTCTTGTCATGGTTGGCCCTGGTTCACGGGTCCATGCACCCTCGTTTATAACAAGACGGATTTTCTTAAAGCCAACCGTTCCTTTGACGGTGTTTTCCTTTGAAGCAACCGTGTAAGAATAAAGGTACGGTGTCCCCTGCTCGTTACACCACCAAAGGTTTACATCATCTATTGTAAAATCGGGATTTGTGCCTTTATACACAACATTTCCGTCCATATCAAAAAAGGTGATTTCCGTTTCTCCTTTGCAGTTGATTTCAAAATGTACATCTGCACTTTTTAAATCATTTGACAAGGTGTAAAATACCTCTGCATCATTTATATGATATTCGCCTCTTGTTTCTATGTAGGCATCATTCCATATTCCCGATACCAAAAGCCTCGGATGCCAATCCCAGCCGTAGCAAACGGGAGGCTTTGCACTGTGGTCTGCCTGCTCCTGAGTTTCCTTTGCACCTTCTCTTTTGGGGTGAGGATATATTACGACCTCCAAATCATTTCCATTGTCAAGCTCCTCGGTTATGTCAATTTCAACAGTTGAAAACATACCCTCGTGATGAGTAAGCTTTTTGGAGTTTAAGACTATATCATATTCATATTCGATACCCTTTGTAACGAAAAATACCCGTTCGCCCTCGTTTTTTGTATATTCAAGCTTTGATGTAATGCTCCAGGTATAGTCCTCGGTTTCACGATATTTTTCGCAGTTGTCCATCCAATTAACATCGCCCCAGCCTTTGTATTCACCAAAGTCCTTCTGGATATTTCCCGGAACGGTTACAGGGAATTTTTCTTTGTCCGAGCCGCCGTCTTTAACAGAGCCGAACCATTTTTGGTTAAATATCATTATAATGTACCTCCTGTTTTGACTTTTGTATTCACTTGAGTTATAATACCATAATAAGTGAAATAAATCAATACATTTCGGGAAATAAAAGGAGGGTTTTTTTATGCGTATAATGTTTGTGTGCTTGGGTAATATCTGCCGAAGTCCCATGGCTGAATTTATCTTTAAAAATATGATATCGGGAACAAAGCAGGAGGATGAGTTTTTTGTTTCATCGGCGGCGACAAGCGGTGAAAATGTATTCGGAAATTCCGGAAGCCCCATATATCCGCCGGCTCAAAGAGTGCTTAAGGCTCATAACATACCCTTTGGGGATAAAAGGGCGGTAAAGCTTGAATTTGAGGATTATGATAAATACGATTTGTTTATAGGTATGGATACATCAAACATCAGAAATATGGAGAGAATTTTAAAGGGTGACAAAGACCGTAAAATCAGAAAGCTTATGGATTATACAAGTCGTGGCGGCGATGTTTCGGACCCGTGGTATACAGGAAATTTTGACATAGCTTTTGCCGACATAGAAGAGGGCTGCCGTGAAATAATAAAGAGATATACCCAAGGTATACCCCTTTAAGAGTTGATTCCGTTTATTCTTTTTCTGTACTCGGTAGGTGTTGACAGCATATATTTTTTGAAAACATAATAGAAATGTTCTATTGAGCCGTAGCCGGATGCTTCGGCTATTTCTTTTATGGGAATTGAACTGTTCATAAGAAGGGCGCAGGCGTGACGCAATCTTGCCTTGTTTATGTATTCGTTATATGTCATCTGCATGGATTTCTGAAAAACCTTTCCCATATAATTTGCTGACACAGAAAACACGGAAGCCACGGTTTTTAAGGTTAAATCCTTTTCTAAATTGTGATTTATGTATTCCACAATCTTTTGTATCTGTGACGGGATATGCTTTGGTGTGTGATGGGATTTGTTGATAATGAGCATAAAAAGATTTGAAATTAAAAGCTTTGCAGACAGCAAATCCATATCCCTTTGATGCTTTTCATATTTTTCCTGTAGGGAAATCAGCTTTTTGCATAAATACACAATTGCGGAAAGCTCATCGCCTTTTATGTGACAGGACAAATTGTTAATTCCCGATGTGTATTTAAGCAGGTCGCTTCCCAAAAAGCTTTGATATACATTAAGATTGTATATCACAAGATTTTTAGTCGGTAAAATGTCATGACAGTCGTTGTATGAAAGAAGAAATACATCTCCGGGGGCAAGGTCTGTTTCAACTCCGTTAAACACGGTTTTTCCTTCCCCTCCGAGAATGACGGCAAGCTCCAAATCGTCATGCCAATGCATGCAGTGAACATAATGACGCTGGTCCTCCGAGTCAAAATCCTTTTTGCAAATATAGAAGAAATTCTGTGACTTAAGAGGAGTGTTAAAGTCCATTTTAATCATTTTTTCATTTATTTTCATAATTCCATCACCTTTTTGGAAGATTATCTTAATTATAACCCATTTTTTTTCACTTTACAATACCTTATTTATATTATATAATTACTAAAAAGGATAAGAATTGTAGTGCAACCAATGGTGATTTTTAATAAATTATATTACTTTTGATGTTTTGGAAACATTTTGGTAATATGCAAAAATATATCAGTTTTTCTAAATTATGAAAATCAATTAACCGTTTAAGGTCAAGTATATAATCTCAGAAAGGATGATTATTATGAAAAAAACTATGTTAAACAAAGGATTGGCAAGAAAGAGCTTTGCCGCTGTATTGGCATTTGTAATGCTTTTAACGCTTACAAGCGTAAGTATTCCCATTGTCTTTGCAGATGAAGCTCCGTCAATACTCAGCGGAAACAATATGTCCGAGTATACATCTTTGTACAGCGGATTCGGACAGAGCGTAACCGGTGCCGAATGTATCGAGGTCACAGGCTGTGACGACAACGACGGTGCAAAGACGAAGTTCAAAGACGGTTCGGTAACCAAAAACTGGTTTACGGCTGTGTATGCAGGAACTACTGCTACTGCAACCTTTGACCTTAAGGGTACATATTCAATTACAAGAACCGACCTTTGGGATATAACCGAAGGCGGCAGAGGCATAGGTTCATATACGGTGTCTGTCAGCGATGATAACGAAGCATGGACAGAGGTTGGAAGCCATACATCAAACTATGATGTTACCCCCGGAACATTATCCGGCGGAGATTATGTTCCCACTTCAGGTTCTGTTGTTCATATGGGAAGCTGTGAGGTAGAGAGTGCATCGGGCAGATATGTTAAAATTACCGCAACCAGAATGACAGGCAAGCCTCAGATGGCTTTTGCCGAGATAGTTATTATGGGAACAATAAGCTCCAAGGCTCTCCTTGAAAGCGAAATTGAAAAAGCTAAGGCTATGGATGTATCTATTTTCACGTCTGCAAGTGTAGCTGCCCTTAATGATGTAATAAAAGCAGGAGAAGATACTTTGGCAGATGATTCTGCAGCAGATATAGATTATAAGGATGCAACAGATGCAATAAAGACTGCGATAAAGAATTTAGTTGTTTCCCCGGATGTAAAGAAGACTATTCTCAGTGACAACAACCTTTCTCAGTATGCGGATATGTATAAGGACTTTGATTCCACAGCTTCGACGGGAGCGGTATGCACCGAGGTTACAGGCTGTGATGATAACAACGGAGGAAAGACAAAAATCAAGGACGGAAAAGTGATAAACGATTGGTTTACAAGCACATGGGCAGGAAAGACTGCGTCATTTACCTTTGATTTGAAAAACACCATGTATATTTCCCGTGTTGATTTGTGGGATATTACGGCAGACGGCTTCAGAGGCATAGGCGACTTTAAAGTAGAGTTAAGTGTCGACGGTGAAGATTGGATTGAGGCAGGTTCTCATACAAATGATTACGCTGTTGAAAAAGACGATATGAGCCTTCCTGATTATGTTCCGAGCGGATCGGCGGTGCATGACGGAAAGTGTGAGTTTACACCTGTTTCCGCAAAATATGTAAGGGTTACGGCAAATCTCCTTTCGGGCAAAAGCCAGATGGGATTTGCGGAAATGGTAATCTGCGGATATAAAAATCCCAAGGCAGACCTTGTAAAAGAGCTTACAACATTGATTGCAGAAGCAAAAGCATTGGATACATCCATTTACACAGCTGACAGTATAGGTGCGTTAGCAAGTGCTGTTGCAGCAGGAGAAGATGTCCTTAAAAAAACCGATGCAACTATTGATGAGTTAAAAGATGCAGTATCCGGCATTAAAGAGGCAATGAAGAATCTTAAGGTTTCGGATATTGCAAAGAAGGTTGTTCTCAGTGACAACAAGATTTCGCAGTTTGCGGATATGTATAAGGATTTCGATTCCGCATCGACAATAGGTGCAACCTGTACCGCAGTTACAGGCTGTGACGATAACGACGGTGCAAAAACAAAAATCAAAGACGGAAAGATAATAAATGATTGGTTTACAGGTTCATGGCAGGGAAAGGTCGGAACATTTACCTTTGACCTTTCAAAAGAATGTACAATTAACCGTGTTGACTTGTGGGATATTACGGCACAATCATATCACGGAATAGCTGATTTTACCGTAGAGGTAAGCACGGACGGTGAAGATTGGATTGTAGCAGGTTCTCATACAAATAATTACGCCGTTGAAAAAGACAATATGAATCTTTCGGACTATGTTCCGAGTACATCGTCGGTCCATGACGGAAAGTGCGAGTTTGCACCTGTTTCCGCAAGATATGTAAGGGTTACGGCAAACCTCCTTTCGGGTAAAAACCAGATGGGATTTGCGGAAATAGTTATCTGCGGATTTAAAAGCCCCAAGGATACTCTTAAGGATGAGATAGCCAATGCAGAAGAAACTCTTAAGAATGTTACTCTTTATAAAACAGAGGGTGTAAACAAGCTTAAAGAGGCTGTTGCAAAGGGAAAGACCGCTTATGAAAGCACAACCTCAACGGCAAAGGATATTGCAGACGCCATAGAGGCAATTAAGACTGCAAAAGCAGGACTTACTCCTGATGAGCGTTACACCAGATATATGCTTTTGGATAACAATATGATAAACTACGCTTCTATGTATGAGGCATATCCCAACAGCGGAAACGGAGCAGAATGTATATCCTTCACAGGCGCCGATGATAATGAGGGAGCAAAGTCAAAAATCAAAGACGGTAAGATACTTGAAAACTGGTTTACGGGTATATGGAATAATGCTCAGGCAACAGCAGTATTTGACTTAAAGAGCGATTGTTATTTGTCCCGTGTCGACCTGTGGGACAACACATCTCAGACTTATATGGGAACAGCCGATTTTACTGTTGAGGTAAGCACGGATAACGAGCATTGGACGGTTGCAGGTTCTCATACAAACAATTATGATGTGGAAAAGGATAATACTAATCTTTCGGATTATATTCCAAGCACAGCGGCTGTCCATGACGGAAAGTGTGAGTTTGCTCCCATTCCCGCAAGATATGTAAGGATTACAACAAACAAGCTTGCAGGCAAGAGCCAGATGACATTTGCAGAGGTAGTTATGTTGGGATACAAAAACCCCATTGATTTGTTAAAGTCAAAGATTGCTTCAATTGACGACCTTGACAGAGATATATACGTTGAAGAAGATTTGGGTATTTTGGATTCCGCAAAAAGTGCGGCAGAAGCAGTTGCCCAAAAAGAGGGAGCAAGTGCAGATGATATAATCGGCGCAATAAGCGGAATTGACAACGCTTTGTCACAGTTAAGACTTAAGTATGAGATAAAGGTGCTTTCAAATAATGCGGACAAAGCCATTTATCCTCAGGGCGGAATATCAACAAGCTTAACTTATACCTATTCGGATATAACTGACGGACAGATTGCAAATGTAAGAATAGGTGATGTTGTAGGCGGAAAGACTGCAACGGCAAACAGTATAGATATAAGCTGCACCAGACTTACAGACGGAAATCCCACAAGTACCGACGGAGGAAAAATTATTCACTCCACATACGGCGGTGCTGTAGGAGATGCGTATGCGGCAAAGGGAACTGCAGGTTATGCAGAGGCAGTATTTGACTTCTTGTCAAATGACTACTATATTTCTCAGGTTGACCTTTATAATATGTTTGACGGTAAGGGTGATGACACCGTTAAGAGAAATGTAGGCGATTATTCCGTTGCAGTAAGCACAGACGGAAAAACATTTAAGACCGTAGGAAGCAAAATAACCGATACAACCGGAGCTCAACCCGGAGAAATGTACAGATCGATATTGAAGCTTGACACACCTGTTAAGGCAAGATATGTAAAGGTTTCGATGACCCGTCAGGCAAATAAAAATCAGATGGTTCTGGGCGAGATTGTTCTCCTCGGCTTCCGCATAGGCAGCGGCTCAATACCGGATTTTGAATTTAAGGATTTAACCTTTGTTGACGGAAATGACAATCCCATTACCACATTTGAAGGAGTTACAGACATTTATATAGACGGAAAGGTATTCAGTCACGCAAGCGAAACAAAGCCTGTTATGGTTGTAGGTGCACTTTTTGATGACGAAGGTCGTTTGGTTAAAATATCATCATCAAGCTTGCCTGTTACAAAGGGAAGCGAAGCAAGCTTTGAAGAAATCGCATTTGAAGGTCTTTCGGGGCTTAATAACGGTTATAAGATAGAGCTTTATCTGTGGAATTCATTCGCAGACGGCAAGCCTCTCGGTGATTTTTATAAATTTGAGGCAGAAAAAGACGGTATTGAAGTAACAGATGATACATCGTTTGAAGAAACACTTGATGATGTAGGTGGTATTTGGTAAAAGTTTCAAATAACCAAAATAAGGGAGTTAGGCAACATTACCTGACTCTCTTATGATTAAAAAATCTGACCCAAACTCAGGTGTGTGACTTAGAAAAAGAAAGGACTGGTCATAATTATGAGAATATTAACGCATATAAAAAGGGGAACGGCTGTACTTATTGCCTTAAGTGTAATGCTTATGTACACCGGAGTGTTTGCAGACGGCGAATTTAATATTTTCTTTGATGACACAAAAAAGATTTTATCAGTTGACGGGGCGGTAAGCTATGATACGGCTGCATATCTTAAGGATTATGTTATTCAGGTTTTCAAGCCGGGAATGAATGAGGCTGACCTTGAGGATTTGACGGGCAACGATGTTTTATCTGCCCTCGATTACACAAAGCAGGTTAAGCCGGACAAAAACGGAGAAAGCTTTGTAAGCTTTACGGCGGACAAAAGTCCCGGATTCCATACGGTAAGATTTATTCTAGCCGACGGAGAGGTTATAAATTCAAGCTATGTAAATACAGACGGAAAAGCTGATGCTATATTATCGGCAGTAAATAACGCCGAGGATGCAGAGGGCATAAAGACGGCGATAAGAGAAAATGAAGATGTGTTCAACAAAGGCTTCCGGGCATATGAAAGAATCGGCGAAGTAAAAGAGAGCAGTCAGGCATTAAATGTTATATATAACAATATGCTTAAAGGACAAGCTTACGAATCTGCGGATAAAGCGGTCAGAGAATACAGATTGAATGTTATTTTAAGACTTGTCGAATACGGAGATATGGCAGAGGATGTAAGAAAAGTCATTGATAATTACCCTTCGGAAATCGGGATTGGTGATCTGACGGCGTATACCAATACATACAAAAAGCTTTCCTATGTTACTCAAAGTGTGGTATGCTCGGAGCTTTTAAATAAGAAGTATGCCAATAAAGAAGAATTTATAAACGTATTTTGCGAAGCTTCGGTTTTGTGTGCCGTAAATTACGCTAAAAACTGGAACAATGTAAAAGAGATAGTTGATAATAACATTGAATACCTTGACGGAATTAACTATGCAGACTATGAAAAGCTTTATAAAAAGGGCTTATCGTCAGAGGTTGACAAAATAATTGTATCAAAGAAATATCCAAGCATAAATGAGTTTGTAAAAGCATTTAACGAAGCGGTTAAAACCGTAACGGAAAAGAAGAGCGATAAATCCGATTCATCATCCGGCGGCGGAGGCGGAAAGACATACGGTATTGGCGGATTTGAAAGCAAACCAGAGGACCCGAAGCAACCGGAAGTTAATCCCGATACTCAGCCCTTTACCGACCTTGCGGGCTTTGAGTGGGCGACGGAAGCAATAAACGAGCTTTACAAAATGGGCGTTGTGAACGGAAAAGGTAACGGTTTGTTTGCTCCATATGATAATGTAAAAAGAGAAGAATTTGTTAAAATGCTTGTAAACGCTCTTAATATAGACGCAGAAGCAGAAGATAACGGATTTTCGGACGCAGATAAAAACGAATGGTATTATATATATCTTTCAAAGGCAAAGGTTGCGGGAATTGTAAAGGGTAACGATAACGGCGAATTTGGAATAGGACAGAATATTACCCGTGAGGATATGGCAACAATGGCATACCGTGCATACAGTATTGCGGCAGGAGATATGCAAAGACTGTCTGATAATGTGTTTGCCGACGACAAGGATATAAGCGATTATGCAAAAGACTCGGTTTATCTTCTTAAAGACAACGGAATTATAAACGGAGTGGGCGAAAATATGTTCCTGCCTAAGAACACCGCAAACCGCGGCGAGGCGGCAAAGATAATTTATTCACTGATAAAATTTTCGGGGAAGGGAGTTTAAACGATTATGAATTTTAAAATGATTAAACGGCTTGTTGCTCTTTTCCTGTGCCTGTGCATTATACCCGTGATGGGCGTTGCGGCAAGAAATGATTATGATGGTTATTTGGAGGATTTCGGAGCAAGAGAATTTAAGATTGTAAGTGCTCTCGGATTTTTTGAGGGCGGAAAAAATTTCAGATTTGACTCTTTGCAGGCAGTTAAAAGAGGCGAGTTTGTTCAAATTCTTATGAGCGCTCTCCCCTTTGACAATCAAGCAAGTGAAAATAAATTCACTGATGTAAAAGACGGAGATTTGTACGCAAATGCAGTTAACAGTGCCGCCGATATGGGATTTATCTCGGGAGATAACGGATTTTTCTATCCGGAGAATAACATAACAGGCGTTGAGGCTGTTTCGGTAGTTTTAAATGTGTTGGGATATAAAGCATATGCAAAGGATATGGGAGGCTATCCCAACGGTCATATAAATGTTGCCCATAAGCTAAACCTTGACGAAAACCTGACATTTTCAACCGAAGCTCCTCTTTCTCAGGGTGAAGCGGCAATGCTTTTTTACAATATGTTAAGCGTTGAAGTTGTGGATATGCTTCAATACGACGGCAAACAGGTTACGGCAAGCAGTGATGCAAAGTCCTTTATGGAAAGAATTATTTCGGTGAAAAAGGATTTCGGCGTTGTAACTGCAACGCATAAAAACGGAAACCTGGACGGAAGCGCATTTGTCCCCGGAGATGACGAGGTTATAATCGGCACAACGACCTATAAAACAGGAAACTCAAACGCCGACAAGCTTTTTGGCTATGATGTTGAATACTACTATAAAGAGGGAAAAAGAGACGGCGAAAAAACAGTTTTATACTGCGAAAAGTCATCATCAAACAAAGAAGTAAGCATAAGCTCGGAGAACATAGAGTCCTTTGACGGAACCTGCTATAAATATCGGAGCGGAGATAAGATCAGAACTTCTCCCGATGTTTTAAAGACTTGTAATATAATCTATAACGGCAGAGCGGTTTCGCCCGATTTTGACAAATATGTACCAAAAGACGGCGGAATTTGTATGGTAGACAGTGACGGAAAAGGCGGATATGACACATTGTTCATTACGGATTACACCATAACCGTAGTGGGCAGAATTGACGCTGCAAATTACAAGGTTTTTGACAAATACGAAAATAAGGTAATAGAAATTAAACCTGATTCTTCGGAATATGAATGTGAAATCTGCAATAAGTACGGAGAAGCCGAGACGTTTAAAGATATAATGGAATACAGCGTTTTGTTTGTTGCGCAAAGCGAGGACAAAAAGCTTAAAAAAGTTGTTCTGTCAAATGAGCAGGTAGAAGGAACGGTTTCCGCCGTATACGAAAAAAGCGAAGAGGTTGTTATAGGCGACCGTAAGTATAAGATTGTAAACAGCGATTATCTTTCCATAGAAACAGGAAATTACGGAATATTCTGTCTTGACCCGAAGGAGAGAGTTGTTGCAGTTTATAAAAGTATAGATGACAGAATGGGATATATCATAAAGGCTGCGGAAATGAACAGCGGATTTGAGGATAATCTTAAGCTTCGCATTTTTGACCAATCGGGAAAGCCTGTTGATTATTTAGGCTCTGATAAAATTAACATTGACGGAAACATAGTAAGGGGTGCTAAAAATCAGCTTGATGTTTTAAAATCCAATCCTTACGGCACAGTATCACAAATGATAGCTTTTTCCTTAAATAAGGACGGAAAAATTTCGGAGATTAAAACTCCGGACCCGTACACGGATGTGATTAAAACAGGAAGCGGACGCCTTCATGAAATGGTAAAGCGTCAAAGCACATATACCTATAAAAGCTGGGCAAATAACTTCGGAAGCGAGGTCAGAGCAAACAGCGATACAAAGGTGTTTGTTATTCCGGAAAAGGAAGATGATACCAAGAATTATATGTATCAGACAAACGGAATTTCATATTTTGTAAACGGTGTGGATTATACGGTCTGTGCATACTCAAAATCATATGACAGTCCTTACGCCGAGTATATAGTTGTATTTTTGGGTAAGGATGGCGACGCCGTTTCCATTCCGGCAGAAGCACCGCTGATGGTTGTAAACTCCGTATCCGAGGTTTACGAAAACGAGGAGAACACATACAGAGTCAGAGGCTTTGCCGCAGGTGTTGAAAAATCCTTTATTCTTCCCGATGAAGAGAAGTTTACAGACCTTCATATAGGTCCGGGAGATGTAATAAGATATACGGAAAATACTTACGGAGAAGCAGTTGCCATAGATAAATTCTTTGACTACGAATCGGGACAGATGACAGTAGCCAATCCGTCCACATCCGATTATATAGCTCAAAGAAGATACTTGTACGGCAGTGTTTATTCCTGCGTGCCGGATATGGCAATGGTATCCTTAAAGGGTTTAAGCGGTATAAGCATAAAAAGCGATGTCGAAAACATTTTTGTTGACAGATTCCAATATGTGTATAAGTATGATGCGGACGAAAATGAAACCGAGGTTGCACTTCAGGATGATATAAAGGATTATCTCCATAACCCTGATGATTACTCAAATGTATTTGTATACAATTGGTACGGAGATCCGCATACCCTTATTATTTACGACAGGAGGGATTAAGTTGAAAAAGCTATATAAAATAATTTGCGTTATAACGGCAGTAATTATAATGTCTGCCTGCTGTGTTTATGCAAGGGAAGCCTGCAATCTTACAGTGAACGGAACTCCCTCGGAAAGTGCGGCATACTGCGAAGAGGACGGTACCGTATATGTGCCTGTAAGGACCGTTGCGGAAGCAAACGGATATTCCGTGTTATGGAATGAAGAAAGGCAGACGGTTACCACATCAAACAAGAGTATGATTTTTGTTATAAGATTGGGAAGCGTTTTGTGTTGTCAGGACTGGACAAAAACCATTGTCCTTGACGCACAGCCCAAAATCATAAACGATATGACTATGATTTCGGTAAACACGGCTGAAAAATTCTTTAATGTAAGCTGTGAATGTGATACATATTCACACGAAGTGATTGTTACTGCGAAACAGGAGGGATAAGATTATGTTTAAGAAATTTACGGCTTTGACCGTTGCGTTAATAATGGTTCTTTTGTCCCTTTGCGTTACTGTGCCTGTGTTTGCAGATGACAACCCGTATATGCTTTTAAGCTCAAATGCAGATTCTGCTCTTTATTTAAAGAATGGTGTGCAGAAAGCCGAAAATAATGCGGAATACAGATGGCAGACAGACGGAAGCTGTGGCATTTCAAGGGAAACGGCGGATAAGGACAACGGAAATATACTTATAAACGGCAAAAACGATAAAATGGTTATCGAATCGGATAAAGCTGAGGCAATATTTGATTTAAAAGAAGTATTTGCGTTGACCGAATTAAACGTTTTTACTGTCCGTAATGATGACACACGCCTTGAATCATTTGAGGTAATGGCTTCAACCGACGGCGAAAATTTTAACCTCGTTGAAACAAAGCTTTCGGATAATACGGAAAAGGGCGATGTATGCGAAAAGTGCGAGATTTTACCTTCTGTGTATGCAAGATATGTAAAGCTTATCTTTAAAAAGGGAAAAGACTTTAAGGAGATGGCCCTGTCGCAGGTTACCATGTACGGATACGGAAATTGCGACATATTGGATATGACCGAAAAGGGCAGTTATAATTGGGTGACGGAGCAACCCTTTGTAACAGGGGAGGATATGATAAATTCCGACAAGGAAAACGGCGGAAGCTCTCTTACGGACGGAAATGTGCAGACCAAGGCACAAACTTCGGAGAAAAATGCGGCGGCTTTGTTTGAATTGACCGAGGCTTGCCAGATTTCCGATATAGAGGTTATTGCCGATGATAACGATACGGCAAAGCTTTCGGGCATTGAGGTAAAGACAAGCCGTGACGGTTTCAGATACTTTACGCTGGGATATTTCCCCGCAGATTCTTTAAGTGACGGATTGTCCGTAACCCATGCATCGGGATTGCCGGCAAGAAACGCAAGGTTTATAAAGCTTGTATTTATAAGCGGAGCGGATAATATGGCGGTAAATGAGGTGAAAATCTCAGGTTATGAATTAAAGGGAACACCTTTTGAAAAGGACAGCTTTGTTAATGCAAGAGCGGAAATCATAAACTATAACACAATAGATGTTGATTTTTCGGGCAGTGAACATCTCGGAGCGGACAAATACGCTTTATATACAGAAAAGGAAAACTTTAATGATGTAAGCGGTCTGACACCTGTTAAGGTGATTGAGGCGGGTTCAAGAGAAGAAATAAACAAGTATGCATTTTACTATAATTTAGAGCCTGAAGCAAAATATTATTTTGCGGTTACACCGTTTATAAACGGCTCCGAGGTTAAGAAGGTTAAGACAAAATCGTTTGTAACTCCACCTGCAATGGGCTCGGGAGAAAAGATGAAAACCATGTTTTGCTTAAACGACTATCCGTCGGGCGGTGGTGCCGATATAGGACACGGCGACTATACGGATAAGGACAGAGTGGAAAGATTAAAGCTTAAAGCTGAGCTTGGTGTCAGAAGAAACAGATGGTGGGGTTTAAGTGATGATATATTCACAGAGTCAAGAGAGTATGGCATCAATTACTCCATAATGGGTATGAATCAGGCTAAAACCATAATCAACAAAAACCAAAACGGTATTTGGGCAATGATGAGCGATAATGAGCCTGATAATGCACAGAAAGACCCTGCGACACAGTTTAAATCAATTCAGTCAAGCTATAAAATCACAAAATCACAAGATAAAAGAAATACAATGTATGACCCAACTCTTACGGGAACTCTTGACACAAATATGAACTGGCTGAGAAGATTTTACAATTCCGATAATCAGGGCGGAAGCATTGTAAGACAGATGTTTGACGCTTTTGATATTCATGTATATTGTAAGCCCGAGGACGGAAAGGTTGAGGGTATTACATTGGGTGCGCCCGAGATGATTGACTATAAAATCCGTAAGCTTAAGGGTGTTTTGGCGGAATTCGGCGATGAGAATAAACCTATGGTTGCAACCGAAATGGGTTGGCCTACATATGATAAGAGCACTGCAAACAGTGCAACCTCGGTAAGCTTTGACACTCAGGGCGAGTATCTGCCCAGAGCCTATATGATGATGGCATCATGGGGATTCAGAGAGGTGTATTGGTATTCCTTCAGGTCAGAGGGTGTAAAGAGTGACAACTCCGAGGAAAACTACGGTATCGTTGATTGGTTTGATATTCCAAAGCCTGCCTATTACAGCTATTACACAATGTCAACCGTATTGGGAAACAGCGAGTTCGTCCGCAGACTGCCTATGATTTCAACTCCCTATTACGGAATGGAATTCTGGGATGAATATAAAAATTCATATATTACGACAGCCTGGACATCGGATGATACAACAAGAATGGTTGTAGTATCTCCCGTAGGCGACGAAACCGAGCTTACAATGATTGGTCACAAAGGAGAAATAAGAACACTTGAAGTTAAAGACGGAAAGGCGATTATTCCCATATCCGGAGCACCTGTATATATCTACTCAAAGAGCGGTGTTAAGTTGAGTGCTTCCGCAAACGCTTTTTACTCAAGCAATGATAAGAGAGATGTAAAAAGAGGGGAAAGCGTTAAGGTTGAAATAGTAAAATCCCCCACCACCGAAGCCGGCAGTTATAGTGTAAAGACTACACTTCCCGAAGGCTTTGCTGTTTCGGGTAATACGGAATTTACTCAGAATGATGATAAGGTAACCTTTGATATTATTGTTCCGAGAAATGCCGAGGAAAAGGAATATCCCATAAATATTGGTGTGTATTCAAAGGATATGCTTCAGGCAAATATTACTCAGAATGTTAATGTAAGAAAGTCTGTTGCCCTTGATTTCAAGCAGGAGATTGGACAGGATAAGGATGTTGTGACGGCGGCTTATGTAACAAACCTTCTTGACGAACCCTTTAACGGCACATTGTCCGTAGGAAAGGCGTCATATGTTGAGATTGACAGAGTTCCCGTGAACATAGAAAACCTTAAGCCGGGAGAAACACAGCGTTATGAACTGAAAATGGGTAAGCTTCCTCTTAAGGAAAATGCAATGCTGGGACTTTGTGTTAAGGACAGCGATTACACATTGTTGAGTAAAGAAAAGAAGTATAATTATTCCATTGCATTAAATGACGGCAAGGCTCCGAAGATTGACGGAGTTATATCCGACGGCGAATGGAATGTTGAGGCGGTTGCTCTTACCGAGAAAGACCAGACTCAGGCGTTTAACGGTTGGGCAGGCCCCGAGGATTTAAGCGGATATGCTTACACCAAATGGGATGATAAGAATTTTTATATTGCAGTTGATGTAATTGATAATGTTCAATGTCAGACCGGAACAGGTGAGGATATCTGGAGCGGCGACAGTATTCAGTTTGCTCTTGACCCCGGAAGAAACGGCGATTCGGGAAGCTCGTCCTATGACGAAATAGGAATGGCTTTGGGGGCAAGCGGATTTATAGGCTGGAAATGGATGTCCAGAGGGAATTATAAGCCGGGACGCCTTAAGTGCGAAGCCAAAGCCGTAAGAAACGGAACCCATACGGTTTACGAAATGGCAGTTCCGTGGGAGGAGCTTTTAGGCGGTACGGGACTTACCAAGGATTTAAGAAAAATGGGCTTCTCGTTGCTCATAAACGACAATGACGGAGCCGGCAGACGAGGATGGATTAAGTATATGGACGGTATAGGTTCGGGCAAAAATTCATCATTGTTTGCAGATATTGTGCTTGGAGAATACTAAAAAGAGGTTGAAAAAATGCGGAAAAACAAAGTATGGCTTATTTTGATTATTACAGCATTGGCTGTCTTGTTCACATTTGCAAATTACGGTGTTTTTGCTCAAGAGACAGAAGAAGCAAAGGATATCTGCGTTGCCTTTACGGACGGCGACGGATTGAGGCTTCATGCATTAAACGGAGTAAAAGCAGATGTTTTCGCAAATGTGAGTTATGACGGAAAAGCAGGTTTTTCCGCATTATCGGCTCTTTATGATTCCGCAGGCAAGCTTTTGGAGGTTGTTTTAAAAACGGGAGAGGACGCAAAAGCTTTCCCCGTTTGTAACGGCGAAATTAAAGACGGAAATTATATAAAGCTTTATATTTTTAATTCCACAGATGAATTAAAACCGATTGTAAAAGAAAAAACCATCGGATATGTAAAAGGCGACGGGGAAAAGCTTTTGTCGGGAAATGATAAGGGTTCCCTTATTTCCGAGGATACGGAAAGGCTTTTTTCCGATGCAAAATATTTTTGGGAAACAGAGGGTAAATACTCTGCGGATGATGAGATTTTGGCTTCCGATAAAAACGGAGTTATGAATAACGGTGAAACCGACGACTGCATAACAGCAAGCAAAACCGAGGTAAACTCAAATGCCCTTATCTATGACTTAAATGATGTTTTTTCGGTGTCGTCCGTAAAGGTGTGGACATATTGCTCCTCCAAAATAAACTTAAGCTCCTTTGATGTATACGCAAGTATGGACGGAGAGAATTATAACTTTATTGAGTCAAAGGATAATACGTTTACATCGGGCAACAGATACAGGGCTGTAACCTTAAACCTTGCATCAAGAGTTAATGCAAGACTTATTAAGCTTGTTTTAAATAAAGACAGCGGTCTTGAATCATCAAAGCTTGCAGAGGCGGCAATATTCGGATATGAGGCGGAAACTCCGGTTAAGCTTGATTATAGCTATTATTGGAACACGGTTGACCCCTTTGCAACATGGAAGGATATAGCGATAAATGACCCCGGAAATCTCATCTTGCGTGACGGTAATGAGGAAACATTCTGCGAAACGGAAACGGATTACGCCTCGGCGGTTGTTGATTTGGGGAATAATTATTCACCTCATAAAATATGGGTCAAGGGTGAAAATATTTCATCTGCCGAAATTAAGTACAGTATAGACGGTAACACATATTTTTCGGGAGGATATTTTCCGTACAACGATGGCGAGATAAACGCTTTAGCCGTTGCGGGACAAAATGCAAGATATATAAGAATTAACTTCATAAAAACACAGACGGCAAAGACTATGAAAATAAATGACTTGTCCGTATATGCAAGACATTTGTATGAAAATACACCCAAAAATTCAAAACCGGAGCAGGTTTCGGTTAAGTATAAGCTCAAAAGCAATAACATTCTCTATCTTGATTGGTCGGACTATGATAAGGCAAAAAATTCGGCAGACGGATTTGTTGTGTATATAGAAAAGAATTATTTCTCATCTGCTCTCGATAAGCAACCGAAAGCGTTTTTTGAGGGAGGTAACAGCACTCGCAAAACTTACACCGATGCCGAATTTGTCACATGTGACGGCTTGGAACCGGAACAGACATATTATGTGGCGGTAGCTCCCGTGTCGGAAAGCTCGGGACAGAGAATGGATGTTACGCCTGTAAAGATTACAACCAATGATGCATTGGGAAGCGATAAACCCGACGCCTTATTCTGCTTTGATGAATATCCCTACGGCGGAGGGGTGCATACAGCACACGAAAGCGAAGATAAAAATATTGATGTTAAGCTGACATTGCTTTCGGAGCTTGAAAATGTAAACAGACTCAGATGGTTTGGAGTAAGTGAGTCTATTACTCAAAGATACGGCACAAAGGGACTTTGCTTCCATTTGCTCGGTGCGCCGTCATCTCGCGCAAACGAAAACAATATCTGGAGCTTTGAGGCAGTAAACGAGCCTGAAGAGCAGGAATGGAATAAGAAGGATTACAAGTTTGAGGATGCGATTGCGGCAGTTAAAAATAACTATGAAAAGGGAAAGAATGATGCAAGAAATGCTCTTTCCGCGCCGTCTATTGCAGGAACCGAGGATAAGCGTATAGAATGGCTTGATAAGTTTTACAGAGCGGAAAACGGTGAGATTAAGAATTACTTTAATGTAATGAATATTCATCCCTATTGCAAGAGGGAAAACGGAGTGTATAAAGGTCTTGCGGTCGGGGCACCGGAGCAGCTTCCCGATAAGCTTGATATATTAAAAAATAAGATGGCGACATTCGGAGATGAAGAAAAGCCGATTATATACAGCGAGCTTGGATGGAGTACACATACAACGCCTACAAAGACAGCAATTGTTGCAGTCGACTATGATGTTCAGGCAAATTATGTTGCAAGAGCATATATTCTTGCAAAGTCCGGCGGTATAAAGCAGGTGTATTGGTACGCATTTCAGGATGAGGGTATAGACAGAAAAGAACAGGAAGAAAACTTCGGTCTTGTTGATTGGTACGGAGTGCCGAAGAAATCTTATTACAGCTTTTATACTATGGTAAGAGCATTAAAGGATGCGGATTATACAAGACAGCTTGATTTTGTGGAGCATCCCAACTATGCCTATGAATTTTATGACGAAACAAACAGGCGATATGTTACGGCGATTTGGGCGGCGGACGAAAAAGAAAGAGAGCTTTCACTCAGAGTGGATTTTGATGCAAAAGAAGTTTCGGTTCAAAGCTCAAAGGGAGAGCTTGCGACAGTGCCTGTTGTAAACGGTGTTATCAATATAAAGATTGACGGTTCACCGAAATATATTTACACAAGCCGTCCCATAAAAGATAATGTTGCATATAAGGTTTTGTCGGGAAATAAGGCAGTTGATGCCTACGGAGATACATATTCGGGAATGAGGGACGATTCTGCAAACCCGATATGCATAGATTCTTACGGATTTGATTCAAATGTAAATGAAAGGCAGAAGCTGATTGACGGCAAAATATTGAAGGATAACTTTACTGCGGTCTGGAATTTAAGTGAATGCGGAGCAACCTTTGACTTAGGCAAAGAGGCATTTGTAACCAGAGTAGATGTATGGCATATCTATGATATTCTGGGTAAAAGCGGAGCAAAAAGAAATCTTAAATCCGTCAAAATAGAGTTAAGCTCGGACGGAAGTAATTATACATCTGTTGGTGAATTTACCGCTAATCCTTATATGGTGGAAAACGGCAATTTTTATAATACCATATGCTCTTTTGAACCTCGGAAGGCAAGATATGTAAAGCTTACGGCTTATAAGGATTCTTCGTGTAATCAGATGTATTTTGGAGAAGTGGTAATAATCGGCAGTTAAAGCTGAATGATGTGGATATGACAGAAAGGGAATATATATGAAAGTTAACATCTCGAAAGAAAAATGGATGCTTAAAGGATACTGGCCATACAGTGCCTATAAAGAAAGAAGCACCGAAACAGATAAAGAAATTTTCGGCGTTACCGATTGGATTTCAGCAACCGTTCCGGGTGGAGTTCACTATGATTTATATAAAAACGGTTTTATAGATAACCCGTATATCGGTTTCAATTCCCAAAAATGCGAATGGGTAGAAAACAGATGGTGGGTATATTATACCTGTGTTAAGGTTAAAAAGAATAAAAACGCAAGGCTTATATTTAAAGGTCTTGATTATAATGCGGAAATATATGTAAACGGAATTTTGCTTGGGGAACATGAAAATATGTACACTCCTGCGATATTTGATATTTCTCATATATTAAAGGATTCCGACAAAATAGAGATAAAAGTTATATTTAAGGGTATTCCCGATGAGATGGGACAGATTGGCTATACATCAATGTCGAAAGAGCAAAAAAGCAGATTTAATTATAAATGGGACTTTGCCACAAGAATGGTAAATATCGGTATCTGGGACGAGGTTTATATTGATTATTATAATGAGGCGTATTTAAAAGAAGCCTCTGTTACAACCGATGTGAATAAAAACGGCGGAATAATAAAGACGGAATTTGTCTTTTCGGATAAGCTTAAAGACGGCGTTAATATTAAGATACTTGACCCCGACGGAAAAGAAGTTTTGTCCCAAAAGCTTAAGGATAGCTATAAAAAGGATTATGTAATTAAAAATCCAAAGCTTTGGTATCCTGCGGATATGGGAGAGCAACCTCTTTATACATTGGTTCTTTCTGCCGATGAAATATATGAGGAATATCAGGTAGGTATCAGAAAATTAAGATACGAACAAAATCCGGGAGGGGATAAAAAGGCTCTTCCTTACACAATAGTAATTAACGACGAAAAGGTATATGCCAAAGGGGTAAATATGGTTCCCCTTGACCATACCTACGGAAATGTTACCGAAGAACAATACGAATGGTATATAAAGTCAGCCGTTTCCTGCGGTGCAAATATTATCAGAGTATGGGGCGGCGGACTTATAGAAAAAGAGGAGTTTTATAAGCTCTGTGATAAATACGGCGTTATGGTATGGCAGGACTTTATACAGTCAAGCTCCAACCTTGATAATTTGCCTTCAAAAAAGAAAAGATTTTTGGAAAAAGCAAAAGACACGGTTGAATATGCCGTAAAAACAAGACGAAACTATGTTTCGATGACAGTGTGGTGCGGCGGAAATGAGCTTATGAATGCAAAATATGCGCCTGTGGGATTTTCCGATAAAAATATAGCAATGATATATGATATTGTCAAAAAGAATGACGGCGGCAGAGCATTTATGCCGGCAACTCCATCGGGAAAGAAGTTTTCTCATACATTAAATGACAAAACTCCAACACATGATGTTCACGGTCATTGGAAGTTTTTGGGTGTTAAGGGACATTACGAGTATTACAATGATTTAGATGCACTTTTGCACAGTGAATACGGAGCGGAGGGCGCTTCATTAAACATAGAAAAGTTTGCCGGAGAGTTTTATAAGAAAAAATTAAGTGAGATAAACAATATATGGTACATAAACCGAGGCGGAGAATGGTGGGATTCCCGTGAGCGTGACCGAGAGCTTTTCGGAGAATTTAAAGATTTAAAAGAATACGCTGTTCTTACCCAATGGATACAGGCGGAAGCCGTAAGATATGCGGCGGAAAACGATATCAGGCGTAAGCCAAAAAACAGCGGAACCATTGTTTGGCAGTTAAATGAGCCGTACCCGAATTTAATTTGCAGTAATATGATTGATTATTTCGGAACACCCAAGATGGTTTATTATTATATGAAGGATGCATATAAAACCGAGGCATCACTTAGATATGACGGATTGTGCGTAAATGATGAGTTTAAAGCTGCGGTATCGGTTAAAGAAAAGACGGGAGCAACCTTAAAAATACTTGATAAGCTCGGCGTATGCCTTTATGAAAAAGATGTAAAGGACGGAGAAGAAGTAAAGGTTAATGTTTCGGCTTGTGAGGATATATTTGCGGCAAGGCTTATATGCGGAGATACTGTAAAGGAATACTTTTTCTCAAGAAAAGAAAAAGAGTATTTCAAGGCTTTTGCCAATATGAAAAAGGCAAAGCTTGATGTGAAATTCGATAAAGTCAAAAGAAATGATAACGGCTTTACAGGTCGTGTCAAAATCAAGAATACAGGTAAAGCTCCTGCGTATTTTGTGCATCTTGAAAATAAGGCTTGCTCGGTAATATCGGACAATGGATACTTTACTCTCTATAGCGGAGAAGAAAAAGAAATTTCATACGAATGTACAAAATATCCGTCCCTGTTTTTCACATCGCCCGATAATATCGAAAAGCCCACAGTAGAATGGCTTAACAAATAATTTATCAGCCAACACCTAATCTTTTTTATATATTTCCACGGATTTTTCATGGGCAGAGATTGATATTCTCTGCCCGAGGAAAATCCACACAAAAATAATGTGATTTAAGTTTGCTCCCATTTACAGGGGAGCATTTTTTGCGGAAAATTGTGTTATTTTATGTTGACATATATATGGAAAAAGAGTAGAATAAAATTGATATTTATTGGATTTGATAGGGATGATATTATGATTAAAGCAATACAGATTCAGGATTATGATACGGATGCGATGTTTGAGCATCTGCACAATGCAGGGTTTAAGTATGTTGCTGTGGGATTTGGTTCAAGCAAAGACCTTTTTGACGGTGACTGGGAAAAAAGAATTGAGGAAATAAAAGGACTTATGAATAAATATTCCCTTGAATGTATCCAAACCCATTTGCCGTATTATGATTTAAGAATTTCTTCGGAAATAATCGACGATAAAATGGAGGATGCAATTAAAAAGTGTATAAAAGCAACAAATATGCTTGGGGCAAAGTGGACGGCTATGCATCCTCGTTCATCTTATGACCATAATTTCAGTCATTCACGGGCTATGACGGATAACTGTAAATGCTTGGATGAGTATTTACAGGTTTGTGAGGATACAGGTGTCGGAATTGCTCTTGAAAATCTGCCGATTTTCCCCGGAGCTTCGGGATGGCATTTCTTTTCTTCTCATTTCGAGGATATTTGTGAAATAGTTGATAAATATAACAGCGAATATTTAGGCATTTGTTGGGATACGGGCCATGCACATCTTACACGGTTAGACCAGGCTCAAGCTCTTGAATATATAGGTAAAAGGCTGAAAATAACCCATGTACACAGTAACTATGACGATAATGACAATCATACCATCCCCACGCTGGGAACGATTAAATGGGAGTCTATTATGCCTGCATTTAAAAAAATCGGATACGAGGGTCCGTTGACCCTTGAACTTGAATATAAAATTGACCCAACAATCGAAAGCTATATGAAATATTGTTATGATTCGGTTTCATACTTGGACAGCTTGGCACGGTAACAGCAGCAAAATGTGAAAACTTTATTTGCGGAATCAAAGAAAATCAAGTGATTTTCCCATTGACAAAGACCGGAAAATGTTGTAGAATAAAAATGTTATTTTGAAATCAAGGAGGCGGTATTATGTTGAAAAAACGAATTGTAATTTGTTTTTTGCTTATACTGTCTCTTTTTGCGTCTGTAATCCCCGTTGTGTCGGCAGAGGGAGGATATACTCTGCCCGAAGCGGTATTAAAACGCAGATTGAGCATTTATATGCCGAGTGTTAAGGTGCCCGAAACCGAGATTAAAGAGTCAAATCTTACGGTAAAAGGTAGTACATCCGAAGCAATGAAGCTTTTTGATGAGAATATAAGCACAAAACCCCAAGGCGACGAAATCACGGTCACTCTTGATGTGGGTAAATCAATTTTGTTTTCGCAGCTGAGATATTATACCGGAGCGGTTCCAAAGGATGAAAACAATTGCCTCGGCACAAGGTTTTATGCGTCAAGGGATAACAGAAAGTTTGATGAGGTTTATGTTGCGGAGGATATAAGAACCTCCGATATAGGCTGGCACGACATAGAATTCAGCGGTTTTGGGGAATACAGATATTTTAAGGTTGTAATCCCCGAAAACTCAAATATTTGTGAGGTAGAATATTACGGTACAGTAGGATTTTCAAAAGAAAAAACTTCTCAAGGTAAGTGTAATGTAAGTCTTACACTTTGCGGATATAACGAGGGTAATAAAATTGACACAACTATTTTAGGCTCTGTTTTTAATTCCGAAGGAGTTATGAAGCACGGTCAGATTTCCGAGCAGAGCTTTCCCAAGAATGAGGCTACGGAATTTAATGTGGAATTTAAGGATATACCCGAGGCAAGTGATGACAGCTATCGTATAGTAGTCTTTGACGAAAAAGGCTCGTCCCCCATTCCCGGACCTTTGGTTTACAGGATAAATGATGCATCAAGTGAATTTTCGGTTTCGCCGGTATTCGGAAACAATATGTTGTTGCAGGCAGATAAGCCTGCGGTTGTTTGGGGTAAAGCACCCAAAGAAAAAACTGTTGATGTAATTTTGAAGAACGCTTCCGGAGGAGAGGTTAAAAAGACGGTTAAGGTAGACTCCGATTCCAAATGGGAAGCGGACTTGGGTTCGTTTTCGGCAGGGGGAAAGTACACCCTTTTGGTCAGATGTGACGGAAAGTGTATTGAGTATAAAAACATCACATTCGGTGATGTCTGGCTTTGTACCGGACAGTCAAATATGGAGTTTTATATGATGGCAGGAGAGGACTCTGCAAAGGATATTAAAGAAGGTGCAAAGGTTAAAAACAGTAATATCAGAATTTACAATCTTTGGAATGTGGGAACCGAGGGCGCTGCAAAGGAATGTGACAATCCGCCCCTTAACGGAGTTCTTTGGCGTGAAGCGGCGGCTGACACGGTTTCTTATTGCTCGGCAGTCGGATATTATTTTGCAGATGAGATACAAAGAAAGACAGGCGTACCTGTGGGAATTATAAATGTTGCAGTCGGTGATACCGAGATAAACAGATGGGTAAAACAGGGAACCAAGAGAGGAAAGTTCACTTCAACCGATGGTGACCTTTATAATAACAGGATTGTACCCTTTGAAAAGCTTAATATAAAGGGAGTAATTCTTTATCAGGGAGAGGCCGACCAATATCGTACCCATATGTCATCCGATGAATACAGCGATGCAATGTCTGCGTTGGTTGACGGATACAGAAGTGTATGGGGAGCGGATTTACCGTTTTATTGGGCACAGCTTACAAGATACAAAAGTGACGAATCGGAAATAAGACAAGGTCAGATGGATGTTCTTGATAAAATTGCCGTTAAAAAGAATACGGGAGTGATTTCGCTTCTGGATATTTTCGGAAATTACAACGGCGGTACAGGCAGTTGCCGTGACGATATTCATCCGTGGAACAAAAAGACGGTAGCCGAAAGGTTTGCAAAGCTTGCAATGCGTGACTGCTACGGTGAGAAGAATTCGTATGCAACAGGTCCTGTTTTCAAATCTTCCGCAGTCGATGGTGAAAAACTTGTGCTTACATTTGATTGTAACGGTGCGTTAAGGCTTTTGCCCAAGGAAAGATATGCTGATAAGACGGGGTTGGAAAAAATTGCATCTCAAAAGCTTGATGTAAATAAGCCTCATGAGTTTGAGATTGCGGGAGAGGATAAGAACTTTGTTCCTGCGGATGCAATGATTGAAGGAAATAAAGTAATCCTTTCGGCAAAGGGCAAGGTTACAAAGCCGGTGTATGCAAGATACGCGTGGGGTGCGTATCCCGAAATGCCGAATCTTACGGATGACTCGGGACTTCCGTCGTATGCATTTACTACAGAAAAATAAGTTCAAAATCGGTTTGAGGAAATCAAAGCTTCAAACCGATTTTACTTTACAGAAAAACAACATTTCCTTTTCCGTTCAAATACAATTCGTCCGTTTTGTTGACATATGGGGTGTTTATGTTATAAAATAAACCTGTGTTAATTTATGCAAAAGGGGTGTAATGTATATGCGTTGCTTATACTGCGGATATACGGAGAGTAAGGTTGTGGACTCCCGTTCAACCGAGGACGGAGTGGCAATCAGACGCAGACGCGAATGTTTAAAATGCGGAAAAAGATTTACAACATATGAGAAGATAGAAAGTGTTCCCATTGTGGTAATAAAGAAAGACGGTTCAAGACAGCTTTATGACAGAGAGAAGCTGCAAAGGGGTATTATGAATGCCTGTGCGAGCCGTCCTGTTTCAATAGATACGGTTGATACAATACTTGATGATATAGAAGCTTCTATCAGAAATTCTCTCGAGCGTGAGGTTTCGAGTGTAAAAATAGGTGAAATGGTTATGGATAAGCTTCGTGATATCGACGAGGTTTCTTATGTTAGATTTGCTTCTGTATATAAGCAATTTAAGGATATTGAAACTTTCCGAAAAGAATTGGAAGAAATGCGCAAAAATAAGTAAAATAACAAATTTGTGCTTGACAGCATAAATTTGTTGTGATATAATCAGAATGTAGTGAATATGGTATCGACTGAGAGTGAGGAAGTTCCTCGCTCTTTTGATTTTAAAGGAGAGGAAGTATGGGATATTCAAAAACAGAGGAAACGGCTATTGCTTTAGCCGAGCCTATTGCAAAGGACGAGGGTTGCTATATTTATGATGCTGAGTTTGTAAAGGAAGGCGGACTTTGTTTTTTGCGGATTTATATTGATAAAGACGGAGGGGTTGACCTTGATATCTGCGAAAAAGTAAGCAGGGCATTAAGTGAAAAGCTTGATGAAAAGGACCCCATTAAGCAAAACTATTACCTTGAGGTGTCATCTCCGGGGATTGAGCGTAAGCTTAAAACAAAAGAGCATTTTGAAAGATATATGGGCGAAACCGTAGATATAGGATTGTATAAAGCTGTAAATAAATCAAAGACCTTGACCGGTTGCCTTAAAGGATTTTCCGAAGGAATAATAACGGTTTCGGTAAATGATGAAGATTTTAAAATATCGCAAAAGGAAACAACATATGTAAAGCTTCATTTTGATTTTTAATAAAATTAAACCTGATAAATTATTAACTTTAACATATATGATAAAAGAAAGGATATGATTAGAAAAATGAATTCAGAATTTTTTGATTCGCTTGAAATGATTGAGGAGGAAAAAGGAATAAGCCGTGATGTGGTTTTGGACGCTCTTGAAAGTGCCCTTATTTCCGCTTACAAAAAGCATTTCGGAGCGGTGTCCGATATCGGTGTAATATTTGACAGAGAGTCGGATGCAATAAGAATAATCGCAAGAAAAACAGTTGTTGCCGAAGTAGAGGACAAGGAAACCCAGATAACTCTTGAAGAGGCACAGAGAATTGATCAAAAGTACAGAGAGGGAGATGTGGTTGAAATCGAGGTTACCCCTGCATCATTCGGAAGAATTGCGGCACAGACTGCAAGACAGGTAGTGCTTCAGAGAATACATGAGGCAGAGCGTGAAAAGATGGTCAACGAATATTCGGACCGTGAAAATGACATTGCAACCGGTATTGTGCGCAGAATTGAAAAGAGAAATGTTATGCTTGAAATAGAGAACGCCGAATCCGTGCTTATGCCAAACGAGCAGGTGCGTGCCGATAATTATAAGGTGGGAGAACGCTACAAGGTTTATGTAGTAGAGGTTGCCGACTCGGTAAAGGGTATTCATCTTGTTGTGTCCCGTTCTCATCCGGGGCTTGTAAGACGCCTTTTTGAGCTTGAGGTTCCTGAAATCAGTGACGGAATTATTGAGGTTAAGGCTCTTTCCCGTGAGGCAGGCTCAAGAAGTAAGATTGCAGTTGCTTCCACAAAGGAAAATGTTGACCCTGTTGGAACCTGTATCGGACCTAAGGGTATCAGAGTTCAGAATATCATAAATGAGCTTCGCGGTGAGAAAATCGATATAATAAGATACAGCGAAAATCCGGCGGAATATGTTTCAAACGCCTTAAGTCCCGCAGAGGTTGTTTCAATTGATGTAGATGAGGACAAGAAAATGTGTAAGGTTTTGGTTCCCGAGGACCAGCTTTCTCTTGCCATCGGAAAAGAAGGACAAAACGTAAGGCTTGCGGCAAGACTTACAGGCTGGAAAATCGACATATCAGCCGCACCAAAAGAGAACGGCAGTGAGGAATAATGACAGTTTTCAGAATGTGTGCGGTTTGCAGAGAACGCAAGCCCAAAAGTGAGCTTTTAAGAATAACAAAGGATAAAAGCGGACACATCGGCATAGATAAAGACGGAAAGCTTCCGGGCAGAGGTATGTATTTGTGCAAGGACGAAAATTGCATAAAGTGTGCCCAAAAGCGAAAGGTGATTGAACGCAGTTTTTCAAAATCCGATTCAGATATCTACGGTGAGCTGTTACGCTTGTGGGAAAACGGTGATATAAATTGAGTTATATCGAAAATCCAAAATTTAAAGGTATGCTGTCCCTTGCCAAAAAGGCAAACAAGCTTGAAATCGGAGAAGCAAGAGCGGAGTCGGCAATACGAGGTAATATGGCATATATTATAATACTTTCGGACGATGCCTCCGATAATACCAAAAAGAAGTTTGAGGATATGGGCAAATTCAGAGGTATTTCCGTTATATATGCAGGAGAGCGGGAAAAATTAGGAGCATCCGTCGGAAAAAAGTTTGCCGTATCAATGGCTGTGTGTGACAAAGGCTTTGCCGATGCCATCAATAAGATATGCAGTATACCCCAATAAAATTTATAATTGAGGGAAAGGATGATATAAATGGAAGAAAAAATCAGAGCATACGAATTATCAAAGGCTTTCGGATTTCCCAGCAAGGAAATCGTGAAGGTGCTTCATGACTATAATGTTTCTTCAAAAAGTCATATGAGTGCTCTTTCCGAGTATGAGCTGGATGTAATTTTTGAGTTTTACACCCAGAAAAACCCTGTGAGTGACTTTTCTATGTACGAAAAGGCGGTAGAGGTAAAGGAAAAAGAAAAGGAAAAGGCAAAAAAGGAAAAGGCAAAGAAGAAAAAAGAAGACTCGGATAATAATGAGCAAGAGGAAACGACTATTGAAGTAGGCAGAAAGGTCAGAACGGTAGACACCCGTGTTGATACCGTAGACCTTGACAGAATAGACAACGAAAAGCTTGAAGAGCTTATTCCCGATAATGTAAAAGAGGGAAGCAAAAAGCAGAAAATAAATCAGAAAAAGAAGAATAAACAGCTTGGAACAAAGCATAAGCCATCTCCCGAGGATATGCTTAAAAAGGCTGACAAAAAAGAAAAGAAGCAGGAAAAGATACACATTCTTATTCCCGATGAAATTACTGTCGGCGATTTGGCGGAGAGAATGAGAAAGCCTGCCGCAGAGGTTATAAAGAAGCTTATGCTTTTGGGAATTATGGCGTCGGTAAACGAAACTATAGATTTTGATACTGCGTCACTTATAGTTGAAGAGCTTGGCGGAACCTTTGAAAAAGAAATAATTCTTACAGATGAGGATATACTCTTTAATGACAATCCCGATTTGCCGGAGCAGTTAAAGCCTCGTTCGCCCGTTGTTGTGGTTATGGGTCACGTTGACCACGGTAAAACATCACTTCTTGACTCTATCAGAAACACCAATGTCACAGAGGGTGAATTCGGCGGAATTACCCAGCATATAGGTGCTCACCGTGTAAGAGTGGGCGATAAGAAAATAACCTTCCTTGATACTCCGGGACACGAAGCGTTTACGGCTATGCGTGCAAGAGGAGCTATGGTTACGGATATTGCTATTTTGGTAGTTGCCGCAGACGACGGTATTATGCCACAGACAATTGAGGCGATAAACCATGCCAAGGCGGCAGAGGTTTCGATTATAGTTGCAATAAACAAAATCGATAAAGAGGGTGCAAATCCCGACAGAGTTAAGCAAGAACTGACAGAACACGGTCTTGTTCCCGAGGAGTGGGGCGGAGATACCATTTGCGTTGAAGTGTCTGCAAAGACGGGAACAAATATTGATTCTCTTCTTGATATGGTATTGCTTGTTGCGGAGATGAGAGAGCTTAAGGCAAATCCGGACAGGTCGGCAAAGGGTACGGTTATAGAATCAAAGCTTGATAAGGGCAGAGGTCCCGTGGCAACTGTTTTGGTTCAGAACGGTACACTTAAGGTTGGCGATATAGTTGTTGCCGGTATGGCTGTAGGTCATGTCCGTGCAATGAATGACGACAAGGGTAAAAGCGTTAAAAAGGCAGGACCCTCAATCCCTGTTGAGATTTTGGGACTTTCCGAGGTTCCCGAAGGCGGAGATTTGTTCTATGCCGTAGATGATGAACGCAAAGCCCGTGCCGTTGTTGAAAGCAGAAAGTTCAAAGAAAAACAGAGTAAGCTTCAAAAGGCTGAAACCTTGTCCCTTGACAATCTTTTTGAGCATATTGAGGCAGGAAAAATCAAAGACCTTAATATTATAGTAAAAGCGGATGTTCAGGGAAGTGTTGAGGCTGTAACACAATCTCTTACCCGTATTTCAAATGAAGAGGTTCGTGTAAATGTAATTCACGGAGCGGTTGGAGCGGTTACGGAATCCGATATTATGCTTGCAAGTGCTTCAAACGCAATCATTGTAGGATTTAATGTAAGACCTACCCCCGGAGCTGTTGTGGCTGCCGAAAATGCAGAGGTTGATGTCAGACTTTACAGAGTAATTTATGATGCAATCGAGGATATAGAAAAGGCTATGAAGGGTATGCTTGAGCCTACCTTCAGAGAAGCCGTTACAGGTCACGTGGAAATCAGAACTACATTTAAGGTATCCGGTGTGGGTACTATCGGCGGTGCTTATGTAACCGACGGTAAAATTGTCAGAAGTAGTCTTGTAAGGGTTGTTCGTGACGGTATTGTTATCCACGAAGGAGAGCTTGGTTCACTTAAGCGTTTCAAGGATGATGTCAAAGAGGTTGCATCGGGTTATGAGTGCGGTATAAGCATTGATAAATTTAACGATATCAAAGACGGCGATATTATTGAAGCGTATGTTATGGAGCAGATTGAAGTATAATTTATCAAGAAAAGAAGGAAGGTGTTAAGCTATGGCAAATTACAGCAGAACCGACCGAATTTCGGAAGAGGTAAAAAGAGAGCTCAGCAGTATATTGCGTGAGATAAAGGACCCGAGATTGCCTATGATGACATCTGTTGTAGCAGTTTCCGTTACCAAGGATTTAAAGTTTGCAAAGGCTTATATCAGTGTGATGGGAACAGATGAACAAAAGAAGGAAGCTTTTTCGGCACTTAAAAGTGCGTCGGGATTTATCCGCCGTGAGGTGGGACACAGACTTAATTTAAGAAACACTCCGGAGTTTACCTTTGTTGTTGATGATTCAATAGAGTACGGTGCTCACATAAACGAAATATTAAAAGAGCTTTAAGCGGTGATTTAAAATGTTTGATATAATTATTGAAAAACTTAAAAAGTCCGAAACCGTTGGGATTTTAACGCATATAAATCCCGACGGTGACGGATTGGGAAGTGCGTATTCCTTAAAAGCTGTCCTTGAAAGTATGGGAAAATGTGCAAAGATTTTTTATGACGGTGCTTGCGAGGATTCGTTGCTTAAGGTCATAAAGATGGGCGTTGAATCTCAGATTGATAAGTTTGATTTGATGGTGGCGTTTGACTGTGCCGATGCAAAAAGACTCGGGAGTATGAGAGATGAGTTTTTAAACCACAATAACACAATTGCCATAGACCACCATATAACCCATTGCAATTACGCAGGAGTTGATTATGTGGAAAATGTTTCTTCAAACTGCGAAATAATGTATAAGCTGTATAAGGCGATGAATATTAAAATCCCCAATGATGCGTATCATAATGTGTACGTGGGAATGGCGACGGATACCGGAAATTTCAAATATTCTTCGGTAACGGGAGATACTATGAGAATTGCGGCGGAAATAATTGACACAGGTGTTGATTTTTCGAGTATTGCAAAAAAGGTTTTTGATACAAAAACAAAGGAATATTTAGCACTTCAAAAGACTGCGATTGACAGACTTAAGTTTTTTTGTGATGACAAAATAGCATATCTTTATTTATCCGATGGGGATTTTTCAACCTGCGGAATTGACGAAGCAAATTCAGCGGCTATTGTAAACCTTCCTTCAAGTATTGAAGGCGTTGAGGTTGGGATTTATGTCCGCAAACGGGGAGAAAGTGAGTGCAAAGTGAGTTTAAGGGCGGTTAATAAGGTGGATGTTTCGGAGATTGCGTTTATGTTCGGCGGCGGCGGTCATAAGAGAGCTTCGGGCTATTCCGTGGAGGAAAAAGAGCTTCCCCAAAATATGGAAAAGCTTATTTCGGAGATAGAGAAAAGACTTTAACGGTGAATAAAAATGAACGGAATTATTAACATAAATAAACCTGTGGGAATTACATCTCATGATGTTGTATACAGATTGAGAAAAATTTTATCAATAAAGAAAATAGGACATACGGGAACCCTTGACCCCGATGCAAGCGGAGTGTTGCCTATGTGCATAGGCAGAGCCACCAAGACGGCGGATATGCTTACGGCAAAGGACAAGCAGTATATAGCGGAGCTTACAATGGGAGCGGCAACAGACACCTTGGATAAAAGCGGAACCGTTATTGAAACAAGTGATATAAGGGTTTCGGAAAAAGAAATTTCAGATGTGTTAAATAAGTTTACAGGTGATATTTATCAGATTCCGCCAATGTATTCCGCAATTAAAGTCAACGGCAAAAAGCTTTATGAGCTTGCAAGACAGGGGCAGGAGATAAAGAGAGAACCTCGGCTTGTGCATATTTCAAAAATTGAGGTGCTTGAATTTAATCTTGACGAAAACAAGTTTAAAATTCTGGTTGACTGCTCAAAGGGAACATATATAAGAACCCTTTGCGATGATATAGGAAGAAGGCTTAAATGTCTTGCGTATATGTCGGAGCTTACCCGTACCAAATCGGGAATTTTTGACATTGAAAACAGCTACACAACAGAGGAAGTCGAAAAAATGTTCGGTATGGGAGATACAAGCTTTTTAATCCCCATTGACAAAGTTTTTGACGAGTTTCCCGAATTGATTATAACAAATAAAAAAGCCGAAAAAATGTGTAACGGGACACAGGTTGCGGTTCAGGGAATAACAGAGGGAATTACCTATCGTGTTTATAATGAAAGCGGAAAATTTTTGACAATTTCAAAAGGGGAAAAAGGACTGCTTAAAATTTTAAAGACATTTTATCAGGGAAACAATGATTGAGTGGTGATGCAATGAAGATATATAAAGGTGAAATGCCTTGCATTAAAGAGAAAACGGCGGTTGCATTAGGTAATTTTGACGCCGTTCATATAGGTCATACCAAAGTAATCGGACAAGCTGTAAGCTACGCAAAGAATACCGATTGTATATCACTTGTCTGTATGTTTGAAAACACGCCATCGGATTTTGTGAATAACAATCCCCCGCGGGAAATTAACAGTCTGGAAAAGCGACTGTCCATATTGGAGAGTATGGCGGTTGATATAGCCGTAATCCTTAAATTTGACGAAAAAATAATGAATATGTCTTGTGAGGACTTTGTTAAAAGCTACATAGTTGACATATTCAACGCAAAATATGTTGTAACCGGTGATGATTTTCGATTTGGTAAAAACGGCTGCGGAGATACGGAAAAGCTTAGATCCGAGTGCGTAAAATATGGGGTTAAGTCAAGCTTTGAAAATGAAGTTACCTATGACGGAGTCAGGGTTTCCAGCACAGATATTAAAGAGATGATAGCCTGCGGAAATGTTGAAAAAGCCGCAAAGCTTATGGGCAGATATTATTCTATGCGAGGAAAAGTGATTAAGGGTAACGGAATAGGACTTAAAAAACTGAATTTTCCTACCGCAAATATTGAAATTCCAAAGGGCAGAGTATTACCGAAGAACGGAGTTTATGCCACATTGACAACCGTTGACGGAAAGGAATACAAATCAATTACAAACATAGGGGCAAAACCTACGGTAAATGATTTTAATTTATGTGCGGAAACGCATATATTGGGGAATTTTAATGAATTGTACGGTAAAAACATAGAAATTGAGTTTGTGCAGTTTGTAAGAGAAATTAAAAAATTTGAAAACATCAATGAGCTTAAGGCTCAGCTTGAAAAAGATAAAGAGAAAATAATTAAATTTTATATAACAAATTATGAGGTGAAGGAAAATGAAAAGTAGTTTAAAAAAGATTATTTGTTTGGTTTTGTCGTGTGCTATGCTTTTGCTTGTTTGTACGGCATGTAAAAATAATGGCGGAACATCGGGTGGCAGTTCGGATTCATCCTCAAGCAAAACTCAGGATTCAGGCGAAGTAACTGTTCTTGCTGAGGTTGCAGGGGAAGAGCTTACCTCTGAAATGCTTGGATATTATATCGCCACAAATGCATTTACCGTTCTTTCAACAGAAAATGTTAATGTAAGCGGTGATATTACCCAAGTTGATTGGAGCATTATCGGAAGCAGCGGAAAAAGACTTGATGAGCAGGTGAAAGAAG
>JAZLFN010000007.1:0-17357 GCA_045615805.1 Clostridia bacterium
CACCAAAAATCCTCGTTCGTAAGAACGGGGATTTTTACTTATTCACTATTCCTTCTTCACTCTTACTTCAAAAAGTATCGAACGAGGATTTTTGGAAAGTAATAAGTAATAGTGAATAAGGAAAAAGTATGGTAAGAATGATTTTATAGCAAAATTACAAATAGTGTTAAAAGAGTGCAGTGAAAGTGAATATAGGCTTGAATTACTTATTGAAAGCGGATATTATGAAGATAAAGCGATACTTGCTGAATGCATAGAAGTAAAGAAAATTTTAATTTCTTCTATCAACACCGCAAAAAACAATAATTAGTCGGATATCTTTATTGTTCGGCTTTTTCAAAAAAAGCACCGACAAAGTCGATGCTTTTTTCAGCTAAATTCGCCTGTCGGCGAGCTAAATTGACTTCGTCAGCTAAATGCTCTTGCGAACGCTAAACGTGCTTTGCACGCTATCAGCTCCTTGTTTTGTTTTGTGCTTGCTTTTTAACCGACATTTTTGTTTTCTTTGGCTTCATCTATCTCAATAAGAGGTGCGTGTTTTGTGTTGTATGTGATTTTTGGCTTTGTTTTTTTGGAAACACAGCCCTCGGTTACAACAATCTTTTCAATGGTTGGGTCAGAGGGGATACTGTACATAATATCAAGCATAATATCCTCCAAAATAGTTCTCAAGCCACGGGCACCTGTTTTGCGTTCTGCCGCAAGTGAGGCAATTGCGGCAATTGCCTTTTTGTCAAATTCAAGCTTTACATTGTCCATTTCAAATAATGCCTGATACTGTTTGCAAAGAGCGTTTTTAGGCTCTGTTAAAATAGCGGAAAGAGCTTCTTTTGAAAGTGAGTCAAGGGAGGTAACAACCGGAAGCCTGCCTATAAGCTCGGGTATAAGTCCGAACTTCATTAAATCCTCGGGTTCAAGCTGTTTTAACAAATCCCCTCTGTTTCTGTCCTTTCGGCTTTCTATTTTAGCTCCGAAGCCTATGGTTTTTTCGTTTATTCTGCTTTCGATAATTTTATCAAGTCCCTCAAAGGCACCTCCGCAGATAAACAAAATATTGGTTGTGTCTATCTGAATAAATTCCTGATGGGGGTGCTTTCTGCCGCCTGTAGGCGGAACTGATGCAACTGTTCCTTCAAGAATTTTAAGCAAGGTCTGCTGAACACCCTCGCCGCTGACATCACGGGTGATTGAGGGGTTTTCGGATTTTCTTGAAATTTTGTCAACCTCGTCAATATAAACGATACCCCTTTCGGCAAGCTCCATATTATAGTCTGCCGCCTGAATAAGCTTAAGCAAAATATTTTCAACATCTTCACCCACATATCCTGCCTCGGTAAGGGAGGTTGCGTCGGTAATAACAAAAGGAAGATGAAGCATTTTTGCAAGTGTTTGTGCAAGGAAGGTTTTTCCGCAACCTGTTGGACCCAAGAGCAATATATTGCTCTTTTGAAGCTCTACATCGCAAGAGGAGGAGGCGTTAATTCGCTTATAGTGGTTGTATATTGCAACACTTAAAGCTTTTTTTGCATCATCCTGACCTATTACATAATCATTCAAGAATTTATGAATTTCCGCAGGCTTTGGAAGTGATTCCAATTCTTCTTTTCGTTCGGCGGCAAAATCGTTGCCGAGGATTTCAACGCACAGCTCTACACAGTCGTTGCAGATAAATGCGTTGGAGCCTTCAATCAGCCTTTCTGCCTGATCCTCGGTTTTTCCGCAGAAGGAACACCTGCAAATCGGTTTTTCATCAATTTTATTAGGCATAAAAATCTCCCATCTGATTGGTTAATATTTAAAACTATCTCTTGGTTACAATCTTGTCGATAAGTCCGTATTTAACAGCGGCTTCCGCATCCATAAAATTGTCACGTTCGGTGTCGGCTTTGATAACATCAAGGGGCTGACCTGTGTTTTGGCTTAAAATAGTATTTAAGTTATCCTTTATTTTAAGCATTCTTTCAACATGGATTTTCATATCTGTTGTTTGTCCCTGTGTTCCGCCCAAGGGCTGATGAATCATAATTTCGCTGTTGGGAAGAGCAAATCTCTTGCCCTTTGCACCCGATGAGAGCAAAAATGCACCCATGGAAGCTGCCATACCCACACAAATGGTGGAAACATCGGCTTTGGTGTACTGCATGGTGTCATAGATTGCCATACCTGCGGTAACGGAGCCGCCGGGACTGTTGATGTAAAGGTTGATGTCCTTGTCGGGGTCCTCGCTGTCAAGGAAGAGAAGCTGTGCCACAACAAGGCTTGCCGTTGCATCGTTTACCTCGTCGGACAAGAATATAATTCTGTCCTTAAGCAGACGGGAGAATATGTCGTATGAACGCTCACCTCTGCTTGTTTGTTCAATTACATATGGAACTAAACTGCTTTTAAAGTTATCCATTAAATTTTCCTCCTTAAATTAAGTATATGATTTTATTGAAGAAAGGTTGACTTGGATAATATATCCAAATCAACCAATGATTATACCAAAATATCGGATAAAACAGGCTTAAAGACGAATTTATTTACTGAAATCAGCATTGTCAACAAGGAACTTAATTGTTTTTTGAACCTTGATTCTGTCTTTTATCTCTTCTTCGCGAACATACTTTTTGATGTCCTCAACCTTCATGCCGTTCTGCTCTGCCATAGCTTTATACTCTTTTTCAACCTCGGCTGCGGTAGTCTTGATTTTTTCGACCTCGCATACCTTTTCAAGAACAAGAGTGGTTTTAACATTCTTTTCGGCATCAGCCTTAAATTGCTCTTTCATAGCGTCAACGGTAAGTCCGGTGTACTTCATGTATTGTTCAAGGTTCAAGCCCTGATAACGAAGCTGCATATCAAAATCTCTGATCATCTTTTCAATCTGAGAATTTATCATTGCTTCGGGTATATCAATCTCGGTTGCATCGCAAACTGCCTTTACGACATTTTCTTCGGTTTCGTGAGCGGATCTTTCTTTGCCTGCTTTGGAAAGCTTGTCCTTAATATCCTTCTTTAAGTCCTCAAGGGTATCAAATTCGCTGAAGTCCTTTGCAAAGTCGTCGTCAAGCTTGGGAAGCTCTTTGACCTTTATTGAATTGATTTTTACTTTAAATGTTGCAGGCTTGCCCTTTAAGTCTTCCGAATGGTATTCGTCGGGGAATTTAACTTCGATTTCAAACTCCTCACCGATTTTCTTTCCGATTAACTGTTCTTCAAAGCCGGGGATAAACTGTCCCGAACCGATAGTCAGGTCAAAGCCTTCGCCCTTGCCGCCTTCAAATGCAACTCCGTCTGAGAAGCCTTCGTAGTCAATGTTTGCAATATCGTTCTTTTTAACGGCCCTGTCCTCGATTGTGACAAGTCTTGAATTTCTCTCACGCATACTGTCAAGCTCTGCGTCAATATCCTTTTTAAGAGTGCGGTGGCTTACCTTTTCAGCCTTTACGCCCTTGTATGTACCAAGCTCAAATTCGGGCTTTACGGTAACCTTTGCGGTAAAGGTTACACCCTTATCAGGTTCTATTTCGCCCTTGATATCTATTTCGGGCTGGTCAACGGGGAATATCTTGTTTTTCTCAACTGCCTTGTCATATGCATCGGGAAGAACAATATTTATTGCATCCTCGTAAAATATTTCTTTTCCGTAGAATTTCTCAATCAACTTACGGGGAGCCTTACCTTTTCTGAAACCCTGAATATTGATTTTCTTCACATTTTTTCTGTAAGCCTTTTCAATACCTGCTTCAAATTCCTCTGCAGTAATTGAAAACTCAAAGCTTACAACGTTTTTTTCAACCTTTTCTACTTTGCTCATCAAAAACATTCCTCTCTGCTTCGTAAATTACCTAAAATATTATATCATAAATTTGGAAAAAATCAAGCTTTTTCGCAATTTTTTTTAAAATAAATTATTTATTTAAAACCCTTGACAAAAATTTAATTTATGATATAGTTAAATAGTAATTATTACTACTTAATATAGGAGTATTTATATGAATGATGCAGTAAAAAAGAGGCATAGCCGTCAGCGGAAAGCGATTATTGATATGTTGAAGAATACAACATCGCATCCCACGGCAGGAGAAATTTACGAGGCTGTTAAAGAGGAAATTCCAAATATCAGCTTGGGGACGGTTTACCGGAATTTGTCGGAGCTGTCGGAAAGTGGCGAAATCAAGCAAATAGATATGGGCGACGGAGCCGAGCATTATGACGGAAATGTTAAATTTCACGGGCATTTGCTGTGCGAAAGGTGCGGCAAGGTATCGGATATTTTCATTGAATATGACGAAGATACGGACAAGCTTGCACAAAAGGTGTGCGGCGGTGAAATTACAAGGCATGATATTACATTTTACGGAATATGCGAAAAATGTAAAAAATTAAATAAATAAAATATATAGGAGGAATTTATTATGAAAAAATGGGTGTGTCCCGTATGCGGATATGTTCACGAAGGAGAAGTACCTCCCGAAAAATGCCCCCAGTGCGGCGTTTCGGGCGAAAAGTTCAGCGAAAAGGCAGGCGGACTTGACTTTGTTTGCGAGCATGTAATCGGAATCGGTGCAAGGGATAAGGTTGACGCAGCCGTATATGAAGGCTTAAAGGCAAACTTTGAGGGCGAATGCACAGAGGTTGGTATGTATATCGCAATGAGCCGTCAGGCAGTCCGTGAGGGTTATCCGGAGGTTGGCGAATTTTATATGAGAGCCGCTTTGGAAGAGGCAGAGCATGCCGCAAAGTTTGCGGAGCTTTTGGGTGAGGTTGTTGTTCCCTGTACAAAGACAAATCTTAAGATGAGAGCGGAGGCAGAGTGCGGAGCGACTGCAGGTAAGCTTGAGCTTGCAAAGAAGGCAAAAGAGCTTGGCTATGATGCAATCCATGATACCGTTCATGAAATGGCAAAGGATGAAGCTCGACACGGTAAAGGCTTTGACGGAATGCTTAAAAGATACTTCCCCGAAGGATTTTTGGAAAAACTTTTTAAGGAATAAGAAAAAGGGGGCAGACGCAAAATCTGCCCTCTTTTCGGATTTTTCGCACTGCCCAAAGGCGATGCTTTTTTAAAAAAGTGTGTTTGTTCATAAATTGTTAACAATTTAATAACACTTTTTCCATACAAATATAGTAACATAAAGTGTACTATTTTGCATTATGCGTTAATGTGGGAAATTTTTAAATGCAATTTCGTATAATTTATGGCATATATTGGTTGCAAAGCCCATAACATAAGCTTTAATTATGAACAATAACGGACAGGAGTAATGAAATGAAGGAAAAAGCAGAAGCTGTTGAAACCCCGGAGATTACCGAGGTTCTGGAAATCCAAGAAATTGACGACAAAAAAGAAAAAAAGGACAAGAAGAACAAAAAATTCAAAAAAGGGAAGAAAAGTAAAAAGAAGTGGATTATTATAGGGGTGATTGCTCTTGTAATTGTCGTGCTCCTTTTTGTTTTTATGCTTTCGGGCAAAAAGGGCAGAGAGGACTTTATGGGTAAGGAGCAGATTCAGGTTACAAGGCGTGATATTACGGCGACCATAACAGGTACGGCTGTAATTAAGCCGAAGGACCAGTATGCAATAACGGCTCTTGTAAACGGAGAAGTTTTGTCCGCAGATTTTCAGGAGGGCGACTATGTGTCAAAGGGTGATGTGCTTTATACCATTGATTCAAGTACCGTTGAAAACAATATTCAAAGTGCGGACATTGCTATTCAAAAGGCGCAGAATGCCTATAATGACGCCCTTGATTCTCAAAAAGATACCAATGTTACGGCAGATGCTTCGGGCATAATCAAAAAGCTTTATGTTAAGGAAGGGGACAATGTTCCTGCAGGCGGTCAGATTGCCGATTTGTATGATGATTCCGTTATGGAGCTTAAAATACCATTTAATGCCGATGACGCTTCAAGAATAGGAGTGGGAAGCTCGGCTGAAATTTCTGTTGTTGGAAGCTATGACAGGCTCTACGGAACGGTATCAAGTGTAAATAACGCAAGCTATGCAAAGCAGGGGAATATGCTTGTAACCGATGTAACAATCAGGGTAAACAACCCGGGTGTACTTACTCAATCGGACAAAGCAACCGCCGTTATAGACGGTATTGCCTGCAATGATGCCGCATCGTTTACATATATAACGGACAGAACAGTATGTGCCAAAGCTTCGGGAGAGGTAAAAAGACTTAATGTAAAAGAGGGCAACCGTGTATCGGGCGGAGCTGTAATTGCTGTGCTTAACAGTACATCTATAAACTCAAATGTTAAATCCTCGGAGCTTAATATTAAAGATGCAAAGCTTGGGAAAGATAAGGCTGTAAGGCAGCTTGATGATTATATAATTACAGCACCTATCTCCGGAAAGGTTATTACCAAGACAACCAAGGCAGGGGATAAGCTTGACCAAACAAACAAGCAGACCGAAATGGCGGTTATTTACGATATGTCATCACTTAAATTTGAAATAATGATTGACGAGCTTGATATAAATAAAATCTCCGTGGGACAAGAGGTTAAAATTACGGCAGATGCCTTGGGAGGCAAGGAATACACGGGATTTGTGGAAAAGGTAAATATTGACGGAACCGAGGCAAACGGTGTTACTTCATATCCTGTTACGGTTGCGATTTTAAGCTTTGACGAAGAGCTTTTGCCCGGAATGAACATAGATGCCGAAATTGCAGTCGGCAAAGCGGAAAATGTTCTTGCGGTGCCGAAAAGTGCCGTTACAAGGGATAACATAGCTTATGTAAAAGGCGAAAAGACAGACCGGCTTGATTCCGCACCCGAGGGTTACAGAAGCGTAAAGGTTGTTACGGGATTAAATGACGGAAATTATATCGAGATTGTTTCGGGACTTTCCGAAAATGATGTGGTTAAGACGGAAACAGTTAACGGTTCCGGAAATATGATGCAGAAAATGATGAATGCTTCGCCTCACGGCGGAGGTGCCGCAGGCGGAGGAGGTGCTCCCGGCGGAGGCACCTCCGGAGGGGGTGCGGCAAAATGACGCCATTAGTAAGGTTTAAAGATGTATACAAGATATATGAAATGGGTGAGGAAACGGTTTATGCCTTAAATGGCGTGTCCTTTGACATATACAAGGGTGAGTATGTTGCAATTATCGGACAGTCGGGAAGCGGTAAATCAACTTGTATGAATATTATCGGCTGTCTTGATGTGCAAAGTAAAGGCGATTATATTTTGAACGGTATAAGCGTGGGTGATATGGACGATGACAGTCTTGCGGAAATCCGTAATGAGATGCTGGGGTTTATATTTCAGCAGTATAATCTTTTGCCCAAGCTTAATGTGATTGAAAATGTCAAGGTTCCTCTTTTGTGTCGCGGAATGAGCGAACGAGAGCAGAACGAGAGAGCTCTTGAGGCACTTGAAAGGGTTGGACTTGCAAGCAAGTGTAAGAATAAGCCTTCACAATTATCGGGCGGTCAGCAGCAGAGAGTGTCAATTGCCCGTGCTCTTGTGGGAGAGCCGTCTGTTATTCTTGCCGATGAGCCGACAGGTGCTCTTGATTCCAAAACGGGAAGAGATGTTATTGACTTTTTAAGAAAGCTTAACGATGACGGAAACACCATTATAATGGTTACCCATGATAACGGGATTGCATCCGAGGCAAAAAGAGTTATAAGGCTTGCCGACGGAGAAATAGTTTATGACGGCGACCCAATGGGGGATGAGATAATCCGCAGAACCCAAAGTATGAATGAGCAAAGTGCAGGTGAGGATAAATGAAGTTTACAAAATGCGTAGAGCTTGCACTTAAAAACATTTTATCCAACCGTACCCGTTCCCTTCTTACCATGCTGGGAATAATTATAGGTATTATGTCGGTTATATCCCTTGTCAGCCTTATGAACGGTGTAACGGGCAAGGTTACGGATATGTTCGACGAGCTTGGAACAACATCAATAAATGTTGTTGTTCAGCCAAGGGGAAGCTCAAGACAGGTAAAGGCAGAGGATATGTATGAGATTGCAGGTGACAATCCTCAGCTTTTTGCAGGTGTTACTCCAAAGGTGACGGTTAATGCAACGGTTAAAACAGGGGATAATTCGGATTCCCTTTCAAGCAGCGTAACAGGCGTAAGTGAGGTGTACGCCGAAATGACAAAAACCGAAATAGACCAAGGTGACTTTTTTACATATGTTGATGTTGACAGAATGCAAAAGGTTTGTGTAATAGGAACATATGTGCAAAGCTATCTTTTCGGTCAGACATCGGCGTTGGGACAGAAAATCAAGCTTAACGGAGATGCTTATACGGTAGTGGGTGTATGTGCCGAAAAAGCAGAGTCTGCAAAAGGCTCATCCGATGATTGTATTTATATTCCATATACAAATGCAATGCGAATAAACAAAAGCACAAGAATATCCTCATATACTCTTTTTGCAACCTCGGAAGAAGCTGTTGATGAGGCAACGGATATTGTGGATTCACAGCTTATAAAGATACTCGGTGACAGCGATTATTTTACAATAATCAGTATGAAAGAGGTTCGTGATAAGCTTAATGATGTAACGGATCTTTTGACTTGGGCACTTGTATTTATTGCAGGAATATCCTTGCTTGTAGGCGGTATAGGTATTATGAATATTATGCTTGTTACCGTAACTGAGCGAACAAAGGAAATCGGTATAAGAAAGGCGCTTGGTACAAAACGGCGTGATATAATGAATCAGTTTGTTATAGAGGCGGCAACCCTAAGCGGAATCGGCGGAATAATAGGTATACTTGCGGGAATCGGACTTTCAAAGATAGTCGGGATGGTGGCGTCTATTGACGCCACGCCTTCAATCGGCGCAATGCTTTTGTCATTCGGCGTATCTGCCGCAATAGGCATAGGCTTTGGCTATTTGCCGGCTAAAAGAGCGGCGGCACTTAACCCGATTGACGCCTTAAGATTTGAGTAATACACAGGAGGTCATAACAGTGAAATTCAGGAAAATAGTTTCGGTATTTACTGCCTTTGTTATATGTATAAGCGGAGCTTTCGTATATGCGGACAGCGACAGAATCGGAGATATTTCTCCTCTTTTGTCAAAGCTCGGTATTATGCAAGGGGATCCGGACGGAAATTTAAGAAACGATGATTTTGTAACCAGAGCGGAGTTTACAAAGATGGCTGTGGCTTCATCGGACTTTAACAAGATGGTTGCAAAAAACATAAGGGTATCAACGTATAAAGATGTACCGTCCGACCATTGGGCGGCGCCTTATATAAGAGCGGCGGTTGACAACGGTATAGTTAAAGGTTATACAGATGCAACCTTCAGACCGGATAACGATGTAAAATACGAGGAAGCGGTTACGGTTATGCTTAAGGTTTTGGGCTATACGGACGATGAATTCGGAAATTCGTGGCCTTACGGTCAGGTCGGTGTTGCGGATAACCTTAATATGACAAAAAATATGTATGCGGAAATCGGTGAGCCTCTTACAAGGCGACAGGTTGCAATATTGATTTATAATGCGCTTGATACCGATATGCACAAAAGCTCAAGCAGTATGAGCAGTGTGAGCGGAGGAGCTTCGTCCATGGGTGGAACCTCGTCTGTGGGAGCATCGCAAAGCACTATGACAGGCGGATACGGCACAAAGGCAAAGCTTTTAAGCGTTTTTGATGCTACAAAGACAGAGGATGCGGTATTGGTATCTGTTTCGGGAGATAAGGCGTATACATCAGAGGGTGCCTTTGAGCTGAGAGGTCAGTCTGCACCCTTTGGTATTGGCTCAAGCGGAGATTTGTTTGTTAAAAACGGAAAGGACTTTCTTGCATTTATTCCATACGGAAGTATTATGCCTGAAAACGGCAATGCTGATAAGTATGTTGTATACTCTGTAATAGATAATAAAATAATTGCTTACAGAAACAATTCCCTTTCAACAGTAGAGGTTCAAAGCGGAACAACATTTTATAATAAGTCAACAAAGACCACATATGCGGCATTAAAGCCGTCCATAGAAATGGGTGACATTATATATGTAAGCAGAAAAGACGACGGCGAAATTGACTATGTAACATATGAGGACGGAAATGTGGAAGGTCCTGTTACCGTTACATCGAATAATGACTATACAAAATATGAGGGTTGCAGAGTATTGAGAAACGGAAACGAAATATCGGCAAATGAGCTTTGCCTTTATGATGTTGTTTACAAGATTCCCGAAATCAATACGGTGCTTGCATACTCAAATAAAATTGTAGGTATATACGAAAATGCAATGCCCAATAAGGATATTCCCGAAAGTGTTGTTGTATCGGGCGTAACCTACAGGATAGAAAGCGGAGAGGCATTTGCAAAGCTTTCATCTGGCGGAGAATTCAGCTTTGGTGATACGGTTACATTGCTTTTGGGTAAGAATAATGAGGTTGCAGATGTGGTAAGCTCTGCAAGTGTTGCTTCATCTCTTTGCGGATATCTTTATGAAACGGGAACCAAGGAATTTGAAAGAAGCGACTTAAATAAATACACGGGATTTTATATTAAAATTGCAACTCCCGACGGCAAAACATCCGAATATGTTGCCGATAAGGATTATGAAAACTGCAAAAATTCCGTGTGCCGTGTGACATTTAAAGACGGAGTTGCAAAGGTGAGCAAGGAAAATTCCGACAAAACCTCGGGAGTATTTGATTGGAACGGCAGAAGGCTCGGTAACAACACGGTTTCAACGGATGTGAAAATTCTTGATGTTTCCACTACCTACAGCGAGGAAAGCGGGGCATTTACCACGGTATTCCCCAACAGAATTGACGGTGTAAACCTTACATCCTCGGATATACTTTATTGCGAGAAAAACGGAAGCAATATGATAAATACTCTTATCCTTAAAAATGTAACCGGAGATATGTATAAATACGGTGTCGTTATAAAGGCACAAAATCTTGACAGCGGTTTCAGAACGACAGGTAATTATACAATTGACATAGGCGGAAATACAAGTGTGTTTACAACAAACGGTTCCTTGTTTACAATTTCATCGGGACAGCCTGCAAAGTTTGTGCTGTCCCAGAACGGTCAGGTTGCATCTATGCAGCCCATATTCAGAATAGATGACAAAATTACGGATATTACGCATACGGAAATTAAAGCCGGAAATAAGACTTATGTTATAAGTGATAAGGTTGTGGTTTATAAGATAGACAGCAATTATAATTACAATGTAATTCCTCTTGACGATATAATGGGCGGAAAGTACAGCTTAAGTGCCTTTTACGACAAAGGCTCGGAGCTGGGCGGAAGAGTAAGAATTATTTTTGCAAAATAAAAATTAAGGGATTATGTATTGATGAAAAAGCTTTGGGGATTTATCAAAGGCGAGCCTGTCATGACCGTGGCAGGCTTGCTTGCGGCAATATCTGTGTTTTTTGTGCCGCCCGATACGGAATATTTAAACTATTGCAATGTTTCGGTATTGGCAATTTTGCTTTGCCTTATGCTTGTTGTTGCCGGAATTAAAAAAGCAGGCTTTTTTGACCTGCTTACCGTGACATTGAGAAAAGGAATAAAATCAAAAAAAGCAACCGTCATTTTATTGTGTGCGGCTTGCTTTTTGTTGTCTGCCCTTATTACAAATGATGTAGCTCTTATTACTTTTGTGCCGTTTACATTGGAGCTTTTAAAGACAAGTGATGAAAAGACATTGATTTTTACGGTTGTGTTTGAAACCATAGCCGCAAATCTGGGAAGCTTGCTAACCCCCATAGGAAACCCGCAAAACCTTTATCTTTATTCTAACTACAATATGTCCCCGGGTGAATTTTTCAAAATAACCGTTCCGCTTTTCTTAATATGTGCTGCGGTTGTATTTGGGTATTTGGCTTTTTGCAGATTTGAAAACACAGTGAACAACGAAAAGTCGGAAGAAGTTAAAATCGACAAAAGGGCATTTGTTTTGTATGCCGTGTTGTTCGTAGCTTGCATTTTATCTGTTTTTAAAATTATACCGTGGTATGCTTCCTTGGCAATTGTTGTTATAGCTGTTTTGATAAAGGACAGACAGCTTTTTAAAAAGGCTGATTATATATTGCTTATAACCTTTGTTTTCTTTTTTGTTTTAGTGGGAAATATAGCAAGAATACCTGCCGTTTACGAGCTTATAAGCAAGGTGATTTCAAGCAGAGAAACGGTATCGGGTGTTGTCCTTTCTCAAATTATAAGCAATGTTCCTGCGGCGACAATGCTTTCCGCTTTTACGGATAACGCAAAAGCTCTGATTATAGGCACAAATGCAGGCGGCTTGGGAACTCTTATTGCATCTATGGCAAGCCTTATATCCTATAGGTTTATAGCGGAAAACAAAAATATATCAAAGGGCAGATATTTTAAAACTTTTACCGTATATAATTTTGCCTTTTTAATAATTATAGGCGGTATCTGCTATGTATTGTTTTAGATTTTGAAAAACAACTTTTTTGAGGCTGTGAACAACAAAATCAAAGCGACTGCGGATATTATCAGCTCGGGAAGCAGATAAGATGCCTGATATATAAGGGAATATATCCAGGGATTTTGACCCTCGGGGGCAAAGCTTGCGAAAATTACGGCTCCGCTTATTAAAGAGCATAAAAACCGCCCAAAGACTGCCAAGGTTGTTCCTAAGAGTATGCCCACATAAGATTTTTTGAAAAATCCCGCTATTCCCAAAATCCCGAAAGCAAGAATATAGTCAAGCAGAACGGACATTGGATGATAAATTACGCCGTCAAACACAAGTGCCGATATTCCGTATAATACTCCCGATATAATTCCGGGGAGGACACCTCGTCTGAAAGAAATTAAAAGTATGGGTATCATGGTAAGAGATATATCTCCCCCTTGGGGCATTGAGAATACTTTAATAAAATGCAGAACCGTTGCAAGAGCAACCGTTATTCCGATTTCCGCTATTGTTATGGTGGTATTTTTTTTTGTCATTTTTAATTTAAGCCTCCGATTTTGTGAAATTAAAAAGGGGCGACTAAAAAAGCATATCCTAAAGGATATGCCAAAAAATCAATATAGGCTGTTCCCTTCGACGGCATTATCCATATCAGGTTTTCAGGGTCGAAGTTCCAAACTTCCTCTCAGCCTGTTTACAAGCTCCCCTACAATATTTTTTATGTATTATATCACTCGTTTATGCATTTGTCAAGCTTATGCTTTCATAAAATTAAGCCATAAATTAAGAATTGATTAAATGTTTCAAAAAACTATTGAAAATTACTTGTTGATATTATATACTTACCTTATAAAAAGGCGGAGGTGTTGCGTTATGAAAAAACTGCATATTATTTCACATTCACATCTTGACAGAGAGTGGTACATGAGCTTTGAGGAGCACAGAGCAAGGCTTGTAGAGCTTATGGATACTCTAATCAATTTAATGGAGAAAAACCCCGATTACAAATATTTTCACCTTGACGGACAGTTTATAGTAATCGAGGATTATTTACAGATAAAGCCTTATATGAAGGACAGACTTTTTAAGCTTATCCGTGAGGGCAGAATACAAATCGGACCGTGGTATGTCTTGCAGGACGAGTATTTAACCGACGGAGAAGCAAATGTCAGAAATATGCTTGTAGGCTTAAAGCTTTGCCGTGAGATAGGGGCAAAGCCTTGTATGATAGGATATTTCCCGGATTCATTCGGAAATATATCTCAGGCACCTCAAATTCTTAACGGCTTTAATATAGACAAGGCGGCATTTGGAAGAGGCATAGGAGATTTGGGTTATGATAATACCATAACATCAAGAAATACATCAAATAAATCGGAGCTTATATGGGAATCTCCCGACGGCTCGGCGGTAACAAGCGTTATGTTTTGTAATTGGTATCATAACGCTATGGAGCTTCCCACCGATGAAAAAGAGGCAAAGGAGAGAATTGCCGAAATTGTTAAAAACACATCCGATTATGCCTTAACGCCTCATCTTCTGGGGCTTAACGGTTGTGACCATCAGCCCATACAAAAAGACCTTCCCGAAGCGTTAAAGACAGCGAAAAAGGTTGCCGACGGAGTGGAGATTGAGCACAGCAATTTCAATAAATATTTTGATGCAATCCTGCCATACGCAGACAGCTTTTCTCACCTTGAAGGAGAAATTGCCGGACAGCTTACAAAGGGTTACGGACTTTTGATTAACACGGCGTCAACCCATGTTCCCGTGAAAATCAAAAATCACAAGGCACAAAATCTGCTGACACAACAGGCAGAGCCTATAAATTCAATATCAATGCTCTTTGGCGATGAATACAGATATGATACACTTTTGTATTCATGGAAAACTCTTATGGAAAATCATCCCCATGACTCTATTTGTTGTTGCTCCGTTGATGAAGTAATCCGTGAAGTGGATATTCGCTTTGATAAATCAATGCAGTCTGCTGCCTATGTAAGAGAAGAAGCGAAGAATTTCATTGCAAAGAGCATCAATACCAAAGAAGATAAGAATATAATCGTATTCCATACAGACGGAAAAAAGACAACAGGCTTTGTAAAGGTGTATGTGGATTTTGAGCGTGACGAGGAAATAAAAGGTATAGCCATATATGATAAGAAGGGAAAGCTTATTCCATCAACCTATAAAGTTATAGGTGATACATTTACATATACATTGCCGAAGGATTCGTTCCGAAAGGTTAAGTATGTAAACCGTGCAGAGGTTACCTTGCTTGTGTCGGGAGAGGGCGTGGGCTATGAAACCTATACAGTGAAAAATGAAAAAGCCGAATACGAACCTGCAATAAAGGTCTTTGAAAATGGCGGAGAGAACGAGTATATTTCCTTTGAAATTTCCGAAAACGGTTCTCTTTCTGTCACGGATAAGAAGTCGGGCATAAAATACGATAACTTAAATGTATACGAGGATACGGGGGATATGGGAAACGGTTATACCTATGTGCCTGCCGAAGATGACAGGGCGTATTTGACGGTAAACGACAAAGCGAAAATAAGCATAGAGGAGCAAGCTCCGTTTTATGTTAAATTCAGAATTGAAAACAGTATGAATGTCCCCAAAGAGCGTGATGGAAACAAAAGAGGATGTGAGCTTTCGGAGCTCAAAATAACCACATTTGTAACACTTGCAGAGGGAATAGGCAGACTTGACATAGAAACGGAAATTCAGAATAACATTAAAAACCACAGGGTCAGAGCCTTGTTCTTTAACGATATAAAAACCGATGTTTCAAAGGCGGAGGGACAGTTTGACTTGGTTGAAAGAAATATTGAGCCGCCCGAAAGCTGGGAAAATCCTTTAAACCCTCAGAGATTTGACCTGTTCTTTGCCCTTGATAACGAAGAAAAAGGCTTGCTTGTTGCAAGCAGAGGACTTAAGGAATACGAGATTTCAAGGGACGGCAAAAACACAATGGGACTTGTGCTTTTGCGTGGCGTCGGTGAAATGGGCGATTGGGGAGTATTTCCTGCTCCCGATATGCAGTGCTTGGGTAAGCATAAAGTGGAGTATTCCATTGTGCCTTATTCGGCATCCGAAAAATCGGAGGCGTATGCTCTCGGCAGAAGCTTTGCAGGGGACAGACTTTCTGCAAGATTTGTAAGAAGAAACGAGGGAAATGTAAACCCCGAATTTAACCTGTTATCCCTTTCGGGAGAGCATTTGACCATGTCGGCACTTAAAAAGAATGAGCATACAGAGGGCATAACGGTCAGAATTTATAACACCGATACGGAAAAGCATCAGGCAGAGCTTAAGGTAAACGAAAGGTTTAAATCGGCTTATATATTAAATCTTAATGAGGACAGAACGGGAGAAATCGAAATAAGGGACGGAAAAATCAGGCTTGACATTCCCAAAAAGAAAATTATGACACTTGAGCTTATATAAGGGGATCTCGAAAAATTTTCGTAAGAGAAGTTATTGACGGTAGACTAAAAGTAGTATATAATTTTTGCCGTAAAAAGAAAGGGTGAAAAGATATGTATCTATATTCAATTATGCCTCTTGATGAAAATCATATAGATGAGATTTGTGAGGACATAAAAAGGCAATATGATACAGGAGTTGCAAACTGTATTTTGTTTTGTATGACACTTGTTCCCGAGGGAAATCCCGTAATAGATAAGGTTAAGCTATGATGTTTCCGAGGAAATAAATCTTTATTGCGAAACAGATGCAAAGGAAGTATCCTTCCTTGATTGTGACGGAAGTCAAAAGCCTGTGAAGTTTGACAGGGACGGAAACAATCTGAAGGTTGAAAAGGCACTTTTGCCCCTTGATCCGGTTGTATTATTCATAAAATAAAAGAGCCTCGGGCTCTTTTATTTTATGAAATTTTGTTTTGTATATTCCGTAGGTGACAGACCTTTTTCCCGCTTAAATACTCTTGAAAAATATCCCTGACTGCTGAAGTTTAATTCGTCCGATACCTCGGTTACTGTCATACCGTCATCAAGCATATACACGGCTTCCTGAATCTTAAGGGTAAGAAAATACTTGTGTATTCCTATCCCTGCGTATTTATTGAAAATACGCTTCAGCATGGATTCACTTATATTCAGCTCCTTTGCAATACCTGATACGGACAGAGAAGATGTGATATTGCTTTTCATAACTCCTACGGCTTTTTCAAAAATATCGGTATCCTTATCCGATTTTGCATCTGCTAATTTTCCGCTTTCCAGAAGGGAAAGAAAGAGCATATGCACATAGGTCTGTGTTACTTGGGAGTAAGTGGGTATCGTTTCAAAGGGCGTTAAATATTGCAGATACTCGGCAGAATTCGATTTATTAACGCCGGCATAATGCTTTTGAGCATATTTCAGCATAAAATCTATTATGCTTCGCTGACTGTGGGTAAGAGAAAAAACCTTCCCTTCAAAAAAGGATGCAATATTTCCTGTCATCTCATAGGAAAATATAAGAATAGTTGTTCCCTTTTCGGATTCAATATTTATCTTGTGAAGCTCCATTGGCTTATGAAAAATAAGGTCGCCGGCATTTAAAATATAAACCTTTTCGTCTGCAGAAATTATTGCACTGTTGTCCATAATGTAAACACATTCCCAAAAGTCGTGAGTTTCCCCGGGAAATGAGTATCCGCAGTCAAACTTTTTAGTAAAAAAAGAATAAAATTTTGTGATCTTTAGTTGTTCGTCTACCGATTTATGGATATATGGCATGGTGTTTCTCCTTAATTTGAACTAAAATTACATATAAATGAGCTGAAAATGCATTGATATGTAATTACGGTTTTGATATACTATAACATATATAATTTCATTTGTAAAGGGGTAAATAAGCTTGAGTAAAATTGTCCATCTCACCGGTTTTTGCTTGGGGCGGTGCAGATAGCACAGCACCCAATCTGCAAAGCGGCAATCTGAACAATTTTCTTTCAAACT
>JAZLFN010000008.1:0-46939 GCA_045615805.1 Clostridia bacterium
GTGTGCCCGCATAGCCTCCCCTTTTTTACAAAGGGGAGGGGCGATGGTTGCCGGTGGCACTTGGCTCCCCTGTGTAAGGGGAGCTGTCGACGAAGGCGACTGAAGGGTTGTGCTGTATCGACCGCCTCTGCCGTTTTCGCCAAATTTTCCGGACGGGCTCAGCAAGCGGAGCCCCTACGATGAACCACACGGAACATCCGGTAGGGGCACTCCTTGTGTGCCCGCATAGCCTCCCCTTTTTTACAAAGGGGAGGGGCGATGGTTGCCGGTGGCACTTGGCTCCCCTGTGTAAGGGGAGCTGTCGCCGAAGGCGACTGAAGGGTTGTGCTGTATCGACCGCCTCTGCCGTTTTCGTCAAATTTTTCGGACGGGCTCAGCAAGCGGAGCCCCTACGGTGAACCACGAGGAAATTCTGTTGTTATTCTACCACGCCATATCGTGCATAAAGCACTTCATTGCCTTTTTTGCTTTTCTCACAGACCTTCTGTCTATCATCGAGATACCCATACCGATTACTGCACCGAAAAACAGACCTACTGAAAATTTACACATATAAATATCCTCCATAAAAGTTATTTTTATTTTAGTATTTGCATTAAAACTATAAAAATTCAACAATTCGGATAACAATTATTTACAAAATTAAGGCAAAAAAACCTTGACTGTAGACGGTTTTTGATGTATCATATCTATATGTTTGTTTATGTATGAAATTAAATGACTAATTAAGAAAGGATGTAGCGAAATGGCAAAAGTAATACCTTTCGAAGGATACAGATATAATACAAATAAATTTTCAAATCTCGAAGATGTTACGGCGCCTCCTTATGACATTATTCCCAAAGAGGAGCAGGAGCGCCTTTATAACAGTAATGAAAATAATATCATCCGTGTTGACTACGGAATGGATTTTGACAGAGATGACGACCAAAACAATAAATATACAAGAAGCGGTAAGTATTTAAAAGAGTGGATTGATAACGAGGTTCTTGTTAAAGAGGACGAGCCGGCTTTTTATATTTACGAACAGCTTTTTATGTTAGATGACGGCAAGTCGGCACATTCCCTTAAAGGAATTATCTCTCTTGTTGAGCTCAGGGAGTTTTCGGAAAATGTTGTTTTGCCTCACGAATATACGATATCCAAGGCAAAGACCGACAGACTTAACCTTATGCGTGCGACAGGTGCCAATACAAGTCCGATTTATTCACTTTATATTGACGACGAGGAAAGTATTGCAAGGCTTATCGAGAGGAACAGCGACGGCACACCGGATATTTCCTTTACAACTCCGGAGAATGTAAAGCAGAATTTGTGGATAATCAAGGACAAGGCTGTAAATGCAGAAATTACAAGGATGTTTGAGGATAAGAAGCTGTATATTGCAGACGGACATCACCGCTACGAAACGGCGTTAAACTATCGTAATGAACGCCACGAAAAAGAGGGAACGCCCATAGGCTCTGCCGATTATGATTATATTATGATGATGCTTGTTTCCATGTCAAACAGCGGATTGTTCGTATTCCCCACTCATCGACTTGTTAAGGATTTACCCAAGTTTGACGAAACTATGCTTATCGGATTTTTGACAGACGATTTCAGTGCGTCAAAGATTTATTTCACAGAAGGCGATTATGCGGAAATAATAATGAACAGGCTTTCAAATACTGTTGATGAAAAGCTTTTTGCCATGTACACCGGCGGAAATTATTATTATCTGCTTAAGCTTAAGAGCTATAATGAAATAGATAAGGCGATACCGGATAAGTCGGATGCGTACAGACACCTGGATGTTACCTTGCTTCATAAGCTGATTTTGGAATATCACCTTCATATTGATGAAGAAAATATGAAGAACCAGAAAAATCTTGTTTATGTTCGTGAAGCATCCGATGCGGTAAATGCAGTTAAAAACGGGGAGTATCAATGTGCTTTCTTAATTAACGCAACCAAGGTATCGGAAATCAAGGATGTTGCATCCTGCGGCGAAAAAATGCCTCAGAAGTCAACCTATTTCTGGCCAAAGCTTATCACCGGATTGGTAATAAATAAGTTTGACGACTGATTTAATGCTTTGCCGATACAAGAAAGGAAGAAAGTAAATGAAAATTGCAATTATGGGTTTTGGCGTTGTTGGAAGCGGAATAGGCGAAATTGTTAAAACTTCGGCAGAATCCCTGAAAAAGCGTTGCGGTGAAAATATCGAGATTGCCAAGATTTTGGATTTAAGAGATTTTCCCGACAGCGATTACAAGTGCTTTACAAAGAATTTTGATGATATTTTAAACGACGGCGAAATTGAGCTTGTTGCAGAAGTTATGGGCGGAACAAATCCTGCTTATGATTTTACAAAAAGGCTTTTGCTTTCGGGAAAGAATGTTGTAACATCGAATAAAGAGCTTGTTGCAAAGCACGGAACCGAGCTTTTGAAAATTGCAAAGGACAATAATGTAAATTATCTGTTTGAAGCAAGTGTTGGCGGCGGAATACCCATTATCAGACCCCTTTATTCCTGCCTTGTGTCAAATGAGCTTACCGAGATTATAGGAATATTAAACGGTACAACGAATTATATTCTCACTCAAATGATAAAGGAAGGGGCATCCTTTGAAGAAGCATTAAAGGGCGCTCAGGAAAAAGGGTATGCGGAAAAGGACCCCACCGCCGATATAGAAGGCTTTGATACCTGCCGTAAAATAGCAATTCTGTCCTCTCTTGCATACGGTAAATATGTGGACTCCGATAAAATTAAAACAGAGGGTATCACAAAAATTACATTACAGGATGTTGAATATGCCGAGGCATTCGGGGGAGTCATTAAGCTTGTCGGTATGGCTGAAAAAGCCGATGACGGCGTATTTGCAACGGTTTGTCCTGTTATTTTAAAAAGCGAACACGCTCTTTCCGGTATTGATGATGTGTTTAACGGCATTTTGGTAAAGGGTGACGCCCTGGGGGATGTAATGTTCTACGGCAGAGGAGCAGGCTCCTTGCCCACGGCAAGTGCCGTTGTTTCGGACATAATTGACATAGTTAAACATAAGGGCACTCATATAGAGCTTGGCTGGACAGAAAGCGAGGACGGATATTTAAAGGATTCCGACGAGCAGAGGTTCAGATATTATGTCAGGGTTTCGGGTTCGTCGAACGGCTCGGAATTCTGCCGTGACGGATTTAATGTTATTACCCTTGACGGTGAGGAATATGAAAATGAGTTTGCTCTTTTCACGCCTAAAATGACAGGATATGATTTTAAAGATTTTATACAGAAAGAGCTTAAAGGCTTTGATGTATTGGGAACAATAAAAGTTGCCGGCGAATGATTTTAAGGAGGAGTTAATAATGGCTTTAATCGTTCAGAAGTTTGGCGGAAGCTCAGTTGCCGACGCCGACAGAGTCAGAAATGTTGCGAGCCGTGTTGTTGAAACAGCCAGAAGCGGAAACCGTGTTGTGGTTGTTGTTTCCGCTCAGGGTGACACAACGGATGACTTGATTGCAAAGGCGGAGGAAATAAACCCGTCTGCTTCCAAAAGAGAACTTGATATGCTTCTTTCAAGCGGAGAGCAAATATCGGTGGCATTGCTTGCAATGGCAATAGAAGCGTTGCATCACCCTGTTGTATCTCTTACGGGCTGGCAGGCAGGCTTTGTTACAAATGCGGAGTATGGAAATGCAAGAATTTCGAGAATTGACACAGAGAGAGTAAAGGCTGAGCTTGACAGAGGGTCAATTGTGATTGTTGCGGGATTTCAGGGATTGAATAAATTCGATGATATTACAACGCTGGGAAGAGGCGGAAGTGACACATCGGCGGTTGCTCTTGCTGCGGCACTTGATGCGGATAAATGCGAAATATATACCGATGTTGCAGGGGTTTATACAACTGACCCGAGAATTGTAAGCGATGCAAGGAAGCTTGAGGAAATTACATACGATGAAATGCTTGAGCTTGCCAGTCTTGGTGCAAATGTTTTGCATAACCGCTCGGTTGAAATGGCAAAGAAATATAATGTTAAACTTGAAGTTAAGTCAAGCTTCGAAAAGATTGACGGAACAACAGTTACGGAGGTTGCTGATATGGAAAAAATGTTAATAAGAGGAGTTACACGTGATAATGATGTCGCAAGAGTAGCCATTATGGATATTGAAGATACCCCGGGGATGGCGTTTAAAGTGTTTTCTGCCCTTGCAAAGGAAAAGATAAATGTTGATATGATTCTCCAGTCAATAGGAAAGGACGACAAAAAAGATATTGCCTTTACCGTTACGAAAGCTCATTTGGGCCTAACCAAAGAGGTTCTCGGAAAAATGAAGTCGGTGCTTAATTATTCCGAAATAAACTGCAGGGATGATTTGAGCAAGGTTTCAATCGTGGGTGCCGGTATGGCAAATAATCCCGGTATTGCGGCAAAGATGTTTGAGGCGCTTTTTGAAGGCGGTATAAATATCCATATGATATCCACGTCGGAGATAAAGGTTTCGGTGCTTATCAACCGCGATTACGCAGAAAATGCCGTTCGTATAATACACGATAAATTTAACTTACAGAATATATAAGGGCCGGTGGAAAATGCACAGACCACACAAATCGTTGAAAGAGTAAAAAATTAACATTTTCAAGTTGCATAAACAAGAAAATGAAACAAAATTTAGGTAGAAATTCGTTATTTAACGAATTTCAGAATAAAACGATTTGTGTTTTGAACAAACTTCGCCTCTCGGAGTACCTATGTACACCTTCGGGCAGGGCAAAAAGCCAAGGCTTTTTTGCCTCAGTTTGTCCAATCTGCACTATTTTCCCCTCAGCCCTCGCAAGGAGTTGCAGCAAAATGATTTTTGAAATCTTTTGCTGCAACTCCTTGTGTTATGAAATGCTTTTGAGTTTTTTCAGCAGACCGTCATACCTTGCCTGAGCTGCGCTGAATCTGTATATATACATATCAATATCGTCTTGAGATATTACGCAGTTAAAGTTTTTTTCGGCAATCCGCATATCCGATTTTGCACATTCAATATCCGATATGAGTTGGAGTTTTGTTGAGTTTTCTTTTGATTTTTCCATAAGTATTACTTCCCTTCTGTATTATTATATATTAAATTTTATAGTATTATTCACATAATTTTCAAAACTTCATATAATGCTAATAAACGCAATGCAGGTGGTGCCTTATGAATTTTTGGAAATGGAAAAAATGCGGGTGCAAAAAAAGTTTTTTTACATACGGTCCGGTGCTGATTGCACTTGGCTCGGGGATGGTGTTGGCGTATATTATGCCATACTATCTTTTGATTATTATAATGGGCATTGCACTTGTGATATGCGGCATATCTTGCCTTAAAAAGAAGTAATAAATTTGTGAGGCGGAAAGGATTTGAGGTTTATGCAGGTTGTTGTTGTAAGACCACCGAAAATTTTAAAAGGAATTTTAAGGTTTTTGTTTAAGATGAAAAAGCCGAGCTACATGGAATAAGCCCCGAAACAATCGGAATAAATAAAAAAATCATTCCATACAATTAATGGGGTGATTTTTTTGTTTAAGTCAGTAAAATGCAGAACTTTGATTTATGCTTTTGCCGTACTGCTTGTTGTGGCGTTGGTTGTAATTTGCTTTGCGGTTAAAGAAGCGAAAAGAGATATTCAATCGGGTAACAGTTATGAAGGTGTGGCGGTAAATAAAATTGTTGTTGACCCGGGACACGGAGGTTTTGACGGAGGAGCAAGCGGAAACGGGGTCACGGAAAAGGATATAAATCTTGCAATCGGAATGAAATTAAAAGAAGAGTTGACAAAATGCGGAATAACTGTTATAATGACACGAGAAGAGGACCGTTCAACGGCAGACGAAAACAGACCGAAAAATATATCTGCTAAAAAATCGGATTTGATTAACCGAAAAAATATGGCTGAAGAAAATAACGCTGACATATTTATAAGTATACATATGAACAAATTCGAGGATTCCAAATATTTCGGAGCCCAAGTTTTTTATGCAGATACCGAAGAAAGCAAAAGGCTTGGCGAGTGTATTCAAAAGGCAATGCCGAGAGTTTTGAATGACGGAAATACTCGGGCTGCAAAAAAGGCAGAAAAAAGCGTATTTATATTAAATGACGTAAAAGTGCCGTCGGTAATAATCGAATGTGGATTTTTGTCAAATAAAAAAGAAGCAGAAATGCTTTTGGACGATGAATATCAGAAAAATGTCGTGAAAGCGATTATACAGGGGATAAAAGATTATTTTGATAGTGCGAATTAAAGGTATAATTGGGGAAATTGTGCATATGTAACATAATTTTAACGTTACAGACTTATTTTTTTTACAGAAAAAGCTTGCAAAATAAATTTTTTATGATATAATACTATTATATGATATGTGAATTAGTGATTTGACGAACGAAAAATATAGGGGGTAAAATGATGAAAAGAAAGTTGTACGTGAATCCCGAAGCCGAACTTGTGTTGTTTGACCTCAATTCCGTTTATATGGATCTTTGGGATAGTTCAGAGACTACCGATGAAGACGAAGAACCCGAAGATGCTTTCCCTGATTTTCCGGAGGAAGAATAGTAAGCATTTTCTTTCCAATCATATTGAAGACAAATTTACCGGCATTGAATGGTGTTCCGGTATTTTGTTGTTTTTAAAAATCGTTTAGAGTGAGGTCGCCGTGCTTAAATGGCGACTTTGTCATATATTTAAGGGGAGATTAGTATGAAAATTGAATTTAACAAGGATGAAGCCATAGTTAAAACCGTTAAAGAAGGTCTTGAAAAAAACGGCGGATATTGCCCTTGCAGACTTAATAAAAACGATGACACAAAATGTATGTGCAAGGAATTCAGGGAGCAAATTGCAGACCCTGAATTTGAAGGATTTTGTCATTGTATGTTATACTATAAATCAAAATAGATTACGGAGGCATAAATGAATAACAAAAGAAAAATCGGGGTATTGTTTCTCTCGTTTTTGAAAATAGGAGCATTTACCTTTGGCGGAGGATACGCAATGATTCCTCTTATTCAAAGAGAAATAGCAGAAAATAAAAAATGGATAACGGATAAAGATATCCTTGATATTGTGACAATATCCGAGTCGACACCCGGACCGATTGCCATAAATATGGCAACCTTTGTGGGAAAGAAGATTGCAGGCTTTTGGGGGGCGTGTTTTTCTACATTGGGAGTCGTTTTGCCTTCATTTGTGATAATTTCCGTTATTTCTCTTGTGTTGAAGGAATTTGAGAATTTTAAACCTGTAAAGTATGCATTTAACGGAATCAGGGCGGGAGTTCTTGCTTTGATTTTTAAGGCACTTTATTCAATGTATAAGCAAAGTCCAAAAAAAATTATTTCGTATATAATTATGGCGTTTGCTTTTCTTATGGCAGTATTTACAGATATAAATGTGATATTTATAATTATTGCCTGTGCAGCGACCGGACTTATCTGTTCCCTCATTGCCGAGAGGAGGGATAATAAGTGATATATTTATCTCTTTTTCTCACATTTTTTAAAATAGGAGCATTTACCTTTGGCGGAGGATATGCCATGCTTCCTCTTATACAGGAGGATGTTTTAAGGCATGGCTGGCTGACTGCCGAGGAAATAATAAATTTTATCGCCGTAAGCGAAAGCACTCCCGGACCATTTGCCATAAATATGGCAACATATGTTGGAATGGAAACAGGTGGGATTTTAGGCTCTGCATCAGCTACATTGGGAGTGGTGCTGCCTTCGTTTGTAATTATATTGATAGTTGCAAAATTCTATGAAGGATTTAAGGATAACAAAATTGTGAACGGTTGTATGTCGGGTTTAAAGCCTGCTGTAATCGGCTTGATTGCATCGGCGGTTGTTTCTGTGGGCAAGACGGTTTTTTTCTCCGAAGGTTTAAGCTTTGAAGTATTTAAATCCGTTCAGTTTTATCTTTCTTTATGCCTTTTTGGAGCTATGCTTTTCCTTGCATTTAAAAAGGTTCATCCCATATTTATTATTTTGATTTCTGCAGGGATTGGAATACTTGTTGGTTATATGTTATAGCAAGGAAGGAGAAGGATATGAATATCAGGAAAGCAAATAAGAACGATATTTTGGAAATTGCTGAAATATATGATAAAATTCATACAGAAGAAGAAAAAGGAAATCTTTGCATCGGGTGGACAAAAGGTGTGTATCCCGTCAGAGAAACGGCGGAAAAGGCGTTAAATCGAGATGATTTGTTTGTAATAGAAGAAGATAACAAAATATTAGGCTCTGCAATTATCAACCAAAGGCAAGAGGAGTGCTATAAAGAGGGAAATTGGAATTTCAAAGCTCCGGATGAAGAAATTATGGTTATGCATACTCTAACCATTGACCCCGATTATCCGAGAAAAGGGGTTGGCAGTTGCTTTGTTAAGTTTTATGAGGATTATGCCGTTTCTAAAGGTTGTAAGGCACTCAGAATTGATACTCAGGAGAAAAACACAGTTGCAAGAGAAATGTATAAAAAGTACGGATTTAGCGAAATAGGTACGGTTATATGTGTATTTAACGGTATTCCCGACGCAAAATTAGTCTTGATAGAAAAAGAATTGGAAAAATATTGAAAAGCGGTTGATTGTTAATAATAAAAAAGGAGCTGTAGCAAAATGATTTTTTGAAATCTTTTGCTACAGCTCCTTTTTAGGGCTGAGGGGAAAATAGTGCAGATTGGACAAACTGAGGCAAAAAGCCAAGGCTTTTTGCCCTGCCCGAAGGCGTACATAGGTACTCCGAGAGGCGAAGTTTGTTCAAAACACAAATCGTTTTTATTCTGAAATTCGCTATTTAACGAATTTCTACATAAATTCTTATCTCATTTTGTCATCTGTGCAACTTGAAAATGGGTATTTTATATTTTTTCAACGATTTGTGTGGTCGGTGCATTTTCCACCGGCCCTTTTTATTAGTCTTTTGACATTCTCTTGTATGTTTCGTAACGGTCTGCCAAATCCTTTTCGGCTTTTGCGAAGAGCTTGTCGGCAATTTCCGGATAACCCTTCTTAAGCATGAGATAACGGTTCTCACCCATCATAAAGTCGGTAACTGTACCCGTAGGCTCTTTTGAATCAAGAGTAAACGGATTCTTACCTTCTTCAGCAAGCTGAGGATTGTATCTCCAAAGGTGCCAATAACCTGTGTCAACAGCCTTTTTCTCTTCTGCGATTGAGTTACCCATTCCGCCTTTTGCCTTTATACCGTGGTTGATACAAGGAGCGTATGCGATAACAAGTGAAGGTCCGGGATAAGCTTCAGCTTCCTTGATTGCCTTAAGAGCCTGATTCTGGTCAGCTCCGAGAGCAATCTGAGCAACATATACATATCCGTAGGTTGTTGCAATCATACCCAAATCCTTTTTCTTAACCTTTTTACCTGCAGCGGCAAATTTAGCAACTGCGGCAGTAGGTGTAGCTTTTGATGACTGTCCGCCGGTATTTGAATACACCTCGGTATCAACAACAAAGATGTTTATATCCTGACCTGATGCGATTACATGGTCAAGACCGCCGTAACCGATGTCGTATGCCCATCCGTCACCGCCGAATACCCACTGTGAACGCTTAACCAAGAAGTCTGTTCTGTCAGCGATTTCTTTGATTGCGGGATTTGACATATCAGCATCTTTGATAAGTGCTTCGATTTTTTCTGCTGCTGCTTTTGAAGCGGATGCATTATCTTTGCCTGCCTGCCATTCTTTGAATGCAGCTGCAAGGTCGGAGGATACGGAATCCATAGCCTCGTCCATACGAGCAGAAAGAGTCTTTTTGATTTTTTCGTTAGCCATAACCATACCAAGACCGAACTCGGCATTATCCTCAAAGAGGGAGTTTGCCCAAGCGGGACCTCTGCCGTTTTCGTCCTTGCAGTAAGGCATTGAAGGAGCACTGCCGCCCCAGATTGATGTACATCCTGTTGCGTTTGCAACCATCATTCTGTCACCAAAGAGCTGTGTGATAAGCTTAATATAAGGTGTTTCACCACAGCCTGCGCAAGCACCGGAGAATTCAAGGTAAGGCTGAGCAAACTGAGAATTTCTTGTGTTTGCGGATACATCAACAAGATTTGATTTGTTGGAAACCTTTTCCATAGCGTATTCCCAGTTGGGAGCGTCTACGGGGCTAACTGCGTCGATAGGCTTCATTGAAAGTGCTTCAAACTTACATACATTTGCACATACTCCGCAACCGAGACAGTCGAGAGGAGATACCTGCATTCTGTATTCAAAGCCGGCAAATTCCTTGCCGATAGCCTTAATTGTTTCAAACTCGGCAGGAGCAGCTGCCTTTTCGTCAGCGTTTAATACTACGGGACGAATTGCCGCATGAGGACAAACAAGTGAACAAAGGTTACACTGCTTACAGTTGTCCTTCTGCCACCGGGGAACAAGAACTGCCACGCCGCGCTTTTCGAAGCGTGATGTTCCGGTTTCAAATGTACCGTCCTCACGGCCTTCAAATACGCTTACGGGAAGCTTGTTGCCTCTCTGTGCGTTAACGGGGTCAACAATGTTCTTGATAAAGTCAGGTCTTGAAGAATCTGCTGTATTGTCGTCCTTTGCGTTTTTCCAATCGGCAGGAATGTCAATCTTAACAAGTGCGTCGATTGCACCGTCGACTGCATCGCAGTTCATCTTAACAATCTCGTCACCCTTCTTGCCGTAGGTCTTTTTGATTGCGCCCTTGATAAGCTCAACAGCCTGGTCAAAAGGAATAACGTTTGCAAGCTTAAAGAATGCACTCTGTGTAACCATATTGATACGGTTGGGACCGAGTCCGACCTTAACTGCAACATCTACAGCGTTGATTGTGTAGAAGTTAATCTCGTTATCTGCAAGATATTTCTTCATATGAGCCGGAAGCTTTTCGTTAAGCTCTTCGGGACTCCATACGCAGTTAAGAAGGAATGTTCCGCCCTTCTTCAAGCCGTCAAGGATATCGTACTGATAAACATAAGCAGGCTTGTGACAAGCGATGTAGTCAGCCTCGTCAAGAAGATAGGTAGACTTAATGGGAGTCTTACCGAATCTTAAGTGGGACATTGTTACGCCGCCTGATTTCTTGGAGTCGTAATCAAAGTATGCCTGAGCATACATGTCGGTGTTATCACCTATGATTTTAATTGCATCTTTGTTTGCACCAACGGTACCGTCGGAACCGAAGCCCCAGAATTTACAACGGGTTGCACCTGCGGGAGCTGCATTTACTCTCTCGCCCAAAGGCAATGAAAGATTTGTTACATCATCATTAATACCGATGGTAAATCCATTCTTCATAGCACCTGTAAGGTTGTCAAATACAGCAACAAGCTGAGTGGGAGTGGTATCCTTTGAGCCTAAGCCGTAACGACCGCCTACGATTGAAGGTGCGTTGTCACAATCCTTGTAAAGGCTGCAGACATCAAGGTATAAAGGTTCGCCAAGTGAACCGGGCTCCTTTGTTCTGTCGAGAACAGCAATCTTTTTAACGCTCTCGGGCATTACATCAAAGAAGTATTTTGCCGAGAAGGGACGATAAAGGTGAACTTCAAGAACGCCGACCTTTCTTCCCTGTGCGTTAAGATAATCAACTGTTTCTTCAAGAGCCTGACATACACTGCCCATTGCAACAACAACTTCTGTTGCGTCAGCTGCACCGTAGTAGTTAAAGGGCTTGTATGTGCGACCTGTGATTTTAGAAATTTCTTTCATGTAATCTGCAACGATATCGGGAATAGCTTCATAATATTTGTTTGAAGCTTCTCTTCCCTGGAAGTAGATATCGCCGTTTTGAGCAGTACCGCGAAGAACAGGATGCTCGGGGTTTAATGCTCTGTCTTTAAATTCCTTTAATGCATCTTGGTCAATAAGTCCCTTAAGGTCATCATAGTCCATAACTTCAACCTTCTGAATTTCGTGAGAAGTTCTGAAGCCGTCAAAGAAATGGAGGAAGGGGACTCTGCCTTTAATTGCTGCAAGATGAGCAACTCCGCCTAAGTCCATAACCTCCTGAACACCGCCTGATGCTAACATGGCAAAGCCGGTCTGACGGCAAGCCATAACATCCTGGTGGTCACCGAAGATGTTAAGAGCATGAGCGGCAATGGCTCTTGCACTGACATGGAATACTGTGGGCAAAAGCTCACCTGCGATTTTGTACATGTTGGGAATCATAAGAAGAAGTCCCTGTGACGCAGTGAAGGTGGTGGTTAAAGCACCTGCCTGAAGCGAACCGTGAACGGCACCTGCCGCACCTGCTTCGGACTGCATCTCCACAACCTCGACGGTCTGACCAAAGATGTTCTTCTGTCCCTTTGCACTCCATTCATCAACATATTCTGCCATGGTTGATGAAGGAGTAATAGGATAAATAGCTGCAACCTCAGTAAATGCATAGGCGCAATGTGCTGCGGCGCAGTTACCGTCCATTGTTTTGAATTTTTTGGACATTGTTTTTCCTCCTTAATATATCATTTAATATTTTTACTGTGTTAATAAATAAAATCATATTGATTTTACTCACCAATTTATAAGTATATCATACTTGTTCGACAATTTCAAATAGTTTTTTTATAAAAACCGTAAAAGTTGTATGTTTTTTTTGTGCGAAATGCCGTATTAAAGCTTATTTTCGGATAAAGATGGGTTTTATTTTTCTGAAATTTGACATATTTGAAAATTTAGGTTAAAATAAAAGAACAAAATATGAAAGTTGAGATTTGTATGAAAAGAAAAATTACGGAAATTTCGGTTTTTGAATTTTTTATGTGCATATTTGTAATAACAATCCATCTTATGTCGGAGGGTGCAGAACAGTTTACAAGGTGGAGTGTCTCTTCCATAAGCTTTTATACCATAACAAGGCTTATTTCGTTTGCCGTACCCGGATTTGTATTTACAAGTGCAATCAAGATTTTTTACAAATACAGCAAAAAGAGATTCAGTTATCCTAAATTTTTATTGGGAAGAATATTGAAGGTATTTATACCGTATGTTGTTGCGGTGGTAATATACTATGTATTCTACGTGTATGTGCTTAAATTGGAGGGCTATGAAAAATTTAAGATTGATGAGCTGATAGGTTATATTTTCAGAGGAGATTTATCTGCGCAGTTCTACTTTGTGATACTTATAATGCAGTTCTACATACTTATGCCTTTGTGGTTGCTTATAAGCAAGGTCCGTTCAAAAGGATTTGCTTTGGGAACACTTATCTCAATGCTTGTTATTACGATTTTATCCAGAATGTATTTTACAACATGGGGTGCCGGAATACTTAACTGGTTGGCAAACCTTAACCTGCCGTTTACCAATCCTCTTAGTGGGTATGTAGCCACAGAGCATATACAGGAAATAGCTTCATTTACAAATAAGTTTTTTACATCATATCTGATTTTCTGGATAGGCGGAATGTATATAGGTTTAAATTATGACAGCTTTGCGGAGAAAATAGTAAAAGCCAAGCCCGTGATATACATAGGCTGGCTTGTTCTGGCGGTTACACATTGTATTTTGGCGTATATGAAATTCTGCGGAGCAATCAAGTATTCTCTTGAGCCTGTAATAGTTGTTTTGTTCTGCATATTTGCCATAGCAGGATTTTATATGTATGTTAAAAACCTTACGGAAACTCTCGAGAAAAACGGAAAAGGCTTCCTTATGAGCATAGCGGATGCATCATATTATATATATTTAATTCACTGTCTTGTAATTACATCCGTATATGTATGGCTTAAGGAAATTGATATTGTTGACCCGATGACAAGATTTTGGATTACAGCCGGTATAACATATGTTTTCTCAATAGTATTTTCCGTACTTGTTACCACGATACATAATAACTTCAAGGTTAAAAGAAGCCGGAAATCAGCAGCTAAGGCCCGCCAGATGGCCCGTAGAAAACGCTATCTGTAAGTTAAAGCCGCCTGTCAGTGCGTCAACGTCTATTATCTCCCCTGCAAAGTAAAGACCGCTTACAAGCTTTGATTCCATTGTTGACGGATTTATTTCCTTTACATTTATGCCTCCCGATGTGATTATGGCTTCGTTGATAGGTCTGAGCCCTGTTATTTCAAATTGAATACATTTTAAAAGCTTCGTAAGCCTTTGTCTTTCGGCAGAGGTTACGGAGTTTATTTTTTTATGAGGGTCTATTTCGGAAAGCTCAACCACATAAGAAATCAATGCTTTAGGAAGCAGCTTGTTAAGTGAATTTCCGAAATCCTTATTCATATTTTCGGAAAAATCCCGTAAAATTCTGTCATCAAGCTGTTTTTCCGAAAGTGCCGGCTTTAAGTCAATTTCTATTCTGTATACCTCGTTATCTTTAATATATGAGCTTGCGCTTAAAATAACGGGACCTGTCAGACCGAAATGTGCAAACATCATTTCTCCGAAATCGGAATATATGATTTTGTTTTTTGAATTTATAAGCTTTATGGATATGTTTTTAAGGGATAGTCCCGAAAGGGCGTAAATTCTCTTGTCGGATACGCAAATGGGAACAAGAGATGGGGAAAGAGGAGTGACGGTATGCCCCAATTCTCTTGCAAATTTGTATCCGTCGCCTGTTGAGCCGGTTACAGGATATGAAAGACCGCCTGTTGCAAGGATAACAGAATCGCATTTATACTCTCCGTTCTTGCATATGACAGAGCTTACATAGCCGTCTTTTTGGTTAATGGAAGTAACTTCATCATTTATATATTTTACACCGTTTTCGGTAACATATTTAAAGAGGGCATCCGCAATATCCTTACTTTTGTCCGATTGAGGGAAAACTCTGTTCCCTCGTTCAACCTTTGTTTTAACAGATAAGGCTTCAAAAAATTCGATAGTTTTAAAATTATCAAATCCATAAAATGCACTGTATAAAAAACGTGGATTTGTTACCACATTTTTAAGCAGCTCGTTTACGGAATCACAGGCATTTGTGAGGTTGCATCTGCCCTTTCCCGTAATAAGAAGCTTTTTGCCGTAAGTATTGTTTTTTTCAATTAAAGTAACACTGTGACCATTTTCGGCTGCCGTTCCGGCTGCCATCATACCGGCTGCACCGGCACCTATTACAATAACCTCTTTGCTCATATTATCGTCCTCGTGAATTATTATTAAGCTCAGTATATCACATCATAATAACATGGTCAAATAAAAATTTGAAATATTTACAAAAAATACTTGACAAAAGGGTTGCTGAGTGATATTCTATCAAAAGTGAGCATTAGCACTCGCAGACAAAGAGTGCTAACAATGAAAGACAGGGGGAGTTTTTATGGCATTGGATGACAGAAAAAAGCTTATACTTCGTGCTGTTGTGGAAAGCTATATTAAAAATGCAGAGCCTGTCGGTTCACGCAGTGTTGCGAAAAACACATCTTTAAATTTAAGTCCTGCAACCATACGAAACGAAATGGGCGACTTGGAGGAGCTTGGATATCTTGTTCAGCCTCATACATCTGCAGGGCGTATTCCCTCGGGAGCAGGCTTTAGATTTTATGTTGATTCCCTTATGGAAAAATATATGATGACCTCGGTTGAAATAGAGAAGATACGGGGCGTTATGCTGGGAAAAATGAGGGAGCTTGACAATATTGTAAAAGATGTTTCGGCAGTGTTTTCAAACCTTACCGAGCTTCCCACATTCGGCACACTTCCGGCAATCGAAACCTGCGTTATTAAAAGCATAAAGCTTGTTTTAATTGACGAGAGGACGATAATGGCAATTGTGGCTGACAGCTCGGGCATAATTAAAAATAAGCTTTTAAGGTTGAGAGAATCGGTATCGGATCAAGTAATATCGGATATTAACGAGGTGTTAAATGCTAATTTGACGGGACTTACCGCCTCCGAGATAAATCTTTCAAATATTATTGAGGTGCAGAATGCCGTAAAGGATAATGTAGAGATTTTTACATCCGTGCTTGAGCTTGTGCATGAGGCTATTTCGGAAATTGATAAGCATGAAATATATATGGAGGGTTCAACCAATATATTGAGATATCCGGAATACAACAATATCGAAAAAATAAAACAGATAATGGAATTCTTCAATAATAAAGCCTTGCTTGGAGAAATCGTCAAAACAATTCCGGAGATAAAGCCGGGAGAGGTAAGTGTGTTTATAGGTGATGAAAATCCCGTTGAAGAGCTGAAAAACAATTCCGTTGTTTTGTCTGCTTACAAGGCGGGCAAGGGTATGACAGGTATAATCGGAGTTGTGGGGCCAATGCGTATGGATTATTCCCGTGTTGTGTCGGGATTGAGTTATTTTTCAAAACAGCTTGAATACTTTTTGGGAGAAAGATTTTTAGGCGATTATAATGAAAGCCCAAATGAGAACAATGATATAAAGGAGAAGTGACATGGCAGGAAAAGAAAAAAAGACTTGTAAAAAGAAAACAGAAAAGCCGATTTGCGAAGAAGTAACCGAAGAAGTTAAGGACACGGCTTGCGAATGTGAAAATCAAACAGAAGAAACAAAGGAAAGCAAAAACGAAGCAAACGAAGCAAACGAAGCAAAAGAGGAAAAATCACCTCTTGACATTGCTAAAGAGCAGGTTTCGGCACTGTCCGATAAGCTTATGCGACTTGCGGCTGAATTTGACAATTTTAAAAAGCGTACGGCAAGAGAAAAAGACGATTTTTACAAAACCTCTGTATGTGATGTGGTAGAACCGTTTTTGGCTGTCCTTGATAATTTGTCAAGAGCAACCGAGGCAACGGACGAAAACGGAAGCGACGGACTTGCCGACGGAGTGAAAATGATAAAGAAGCAGTTTGAAGAGGTTTTGACATCAATAGGTGTTAAGGAAATTGAAGCCGTAGGAAATGAGTTTGACCCCGAGCTTCATAACGCCGTTATGACAGGGGAAAGCGATATGCCAGAAAATACGGTAATAGAAGAATTTCAAAAAGGATATATATATAAGGATAAAGTAATAAGACATTCTATGGTAAAGGTAAGTAATTAACATATAATATATATTTGTAAAACAAAGAAAGGAATGATATATAATGGGAAAGATTATCGGTATTGATTTAGGAACAACAAATTCATGTGTTGCAGTTATTGAAGGAGGAGAACCTTCGGTTATTACAAATCCCGAAGGAGCAAGAACAACTCCCTCGGTTGTTGCGTTTACAAAAACCGCAGAAAGACTTGTAGGTCAGGTTGCAAAACGTCAGGCTATTACAAACCCCGACAGAACAATTTCTTCTATTAAGAGGGATATGGGTACTGACAGAAAGGTTTCAATTGACGACAAGACATACTCGCCTCAGGAAATTTCCGCAATGATACTACAGAAGCTTAAGGCAGATGCGGAAAGCTACTTGGGTGAAACGGTTTCACAGGCGGTAATTACCGTTCCTGCGTATTTTTCGGATGCTCAAAGACAGGCTACAAAGGATGCCGGCAAAATTGCGGGACTTGAGGTTTTGAGAATTATCAACGAGCCTACGGCTGCAGCTTTGGCTTACGGACTTGACAAGGACAATGACCAGAAAATTATGGTTTATGACTTGGGCGGAGGAACCTTTGATGTGTCTATTCTGGAAATAGGCGACGGTGTATTTGAGGTTTTGGCTACAAGCGGTAACAACCGTTTGGGCGGTGACGACTTTGATGACAAGGTTTTAAACTTCCTTGCAGATGAATTTAAGAAGGAAAGCGGAATTGATTTACGCTCGGATAAAATGGCAATGCAAAGACTTAAGGAAGCGGCTGAGAAAGCGAAGATTGAGTTATCGGGCGTTATGAGCACAAATGTAAACCTGCCCTTTATTACGGCAGACCAAACGGGACCGAAGCACTTGGATGTTACTCTTACCAGAGCGCAGTTTGATTCTCTTACCGCAGACTTGGTTGAAAAGACAATGGAGCCTACCCGTAAGGCAATGTCCGATGCAGGGCTTTCCGCTAACGAAATCGATAAGGTTTTGTTGGTTGGCGGTTCCTCAAGAATTCCTGCCGTTCAGGAGGCTGTAACAAAGTTTATCGGCAAAGAACCACATAAGGGCATTAATCCCGATGAGTGTGTTGCAATAGGCGCCGCAATTCAGGCAGGTGTTTTGTCCGGAGATGTTGAGGACCTTGTATTGCTTGATGTTACGCCCCTTTCGCTGGGTATTGAAACAATGGGCGGAGTATTTACAAAATTGATTGACAGAAACACAACAATCCCCACAAAGAAAAGCCAGATATTCTCTACTGCCGCCGATAATCAGACAAGCGTTGAGGTACACGTTTTGCAGGGCGAAAGAGAAATGGCAGCATATAATAAAACTTTGGGTAAATTTTCACTTTCAAACATTCCGCCTGCACCCAGAGGTGTTCCTCAGATAGAGGTTACATTTGATATTGATGCAAACGGTATCGTTAATGTATCCGCAAAGGATTTGGGTACGGGTGCAGAGCAGAATATTACCATTACTTCAAGCACAAATCTGTCCGACGACGATATTGACAAAGCTGTAAAAGAAGCCGAAAAATATGCGGCAGAGGACAAGAAGAAGAAGGAAGAGGTTGATGTCAGAAACAATGCGGACAGTATGGTTTATCAGACAGAAAAAACTCTTTCGGAAGTCGGTGACAAGATTTCTGCCGATGAAAAGGCTTCAATTCAGGCGGAGGTAGATAAGCTTAAGGAAATGCTTAAGGCAAACCCCATTGACACAGAAGCTGTAAAAGCTCAGACAGAGGCAACACAAAAGGCATTTTACGCTGTATCGGAAAAGCTTTATGCTCAGGCTCAGCAAGCACAGCAGGCACAACAGGCACAGGACGGTGCTCAACAGCAAAATCCCAATGACAATGTTGTGGATGCTGAATATACAGAGGTTGACGACAACAAATAATTGATTAAAAGGGGCCTTGAAAATGGCAGATAAAAGAGATTACTACGAGGTCTTGGGCGTCGATAAAAATGCTTCTCCCGATGAAATAAAAAAGGCGTATCGTAAGCTTGCAAAAAAATATCATCCGGACTTAAATCCCGATGATAAAGAGGGTGCGGAGGCAAAATTTAAAGAGGCGACCGAGGCATATGAGGTGTTGGGTGACGCTGAGAAAAAACAGCGTTATGACCAATTCGGACACGCTGCATTTGACCAAACCGCCGGCGGTGGATACGGCGGCGGTTTCGGAGGCTTTGACGGCTTCGATGTCGGAGATATTTTCAGCAGCTTCTTCGGCGGCGGTTTCGGAGGCGGACAAAGGCGTAATCCCAATGCGCCCACCAAGGGCAGGGACATTATGTATAATGTTGATTTGACCTTTGAAGAGGCGTGTTTCGGGGCAGAGCGTGAAATATCCATAAATCACCTTGAAAAATGCGAAGAGTGTAACGGTACGGGTGCGGCAAAAGGCTCATCTCCCATAACCTGCCCAACCTGTAACGGTACAGGTCAGGTGCGAACGGTTCAAAGAACGCCCTTTGGAAATATTCAAAGCTCAAGAACCTGTGACAGCTGCGGAGGAAGAGGAAAAATAATTAAAGAACCCTGTAAGGCTTGCGGCGGAAAAGGCTCGGCAAGACGAGGCAAAAAGGTTCGCGTAAAAATCCCTGCGGGAATTGATAACGGTCAGCAGGTATATGTAAGAGGAGAGGGCGACGTCGGTACAAACGGCGGACCGAGCGGAGATTTAATACTTAACGTTAAAGTAAAAAGTCATAAGCTGTTTATAAGACAGGGTTATGATATTTTGTGCGAATACCCCATATCCTTTGTTCAGGCAACGCTGGGAGCGGAGGTGCAGGTTCCCACGATAGACGGAAAGGTTTCCTATAACATTCCCGAAGGAACGCAGGACGGTACGGTATTCAGACTTAAAAACAAGGGTATTCAGCGTGTGAACGGGACTCAAAGAGGCGACCAATATGTTACAATAAAAGTCGAAATTCCCAAAGGTCTTAACGAAAAACAAAAGGATTTGTTAAGACAGTTTGATTCTCAGGTTGACCGGTCAAAGTACAAACAAAGTAAATCATTTTTTGATAAAATGAAGGACATTTTTAAATAAAGCGCAGTTTTCTGCGCTTTTTGGCGTGAAAGGAATAAGTTTGAATAAAATTGCCCATCTTACCGCTTTTTGCTCGGGGCGGTGCAGATAGCACAACACACGACCTGCAAAGCGGCAATCTTGTGGTTTAGAAAAAGAAAGGAATGTTCATAATTATGGATTGGATAAAAGCTTCGGTTAAAACTACAAAAGACGGCATTGATTCCGTAAGCGGACTTTTGATGGAGCAAGGAATTTTAGGGATTGAAATTGCCGATAAGGACGACTTTAAAGACTTTCTTGAAAACAATAAAAAGTACTGGGATTATGTGGATGAAGAGCTTGAAAAGCTTAAGGAAGCGGAAACCTCGGTTACATTTTATGTGGAGGCAACCCCTGAGGGTATTGAGCTTTTGAATAATATTAAAGGACTGCTTAAGGATTTAAAGCAGTCGGACAACGAAAATTTGTACGGCAGGCTTTTGGTTGAATGTGACAATGTAAAGGACGAGGATTGGTCCGAGATTTGGAAGCAGTATTTTCATCCAATAAAAGTCGGTAAAAATATTTTGATTTGCCCCGAATGGGAAAGTGCCGAAAACAGCGAAAACAGAACGGTGTTCAGAGTGAATCCGGGATTGACATTCGGCACAGGCTCTCACGCAAGCACAAGGTTTTGTCTTGAGGCAATGGAAGCAAATATAAAAAATGGTGACACCGTACTTGATTTGGGCTGCGGTTCGGGAATATTGTCAGTAACATCTCTTTTGCTTGGTGCAGAGTCGGCTGTGGGCGTTGATATTGATTCAAACTCAAAAGAAGCCGTAAGTCAAAATCTGCATCTCAATGATTTGTCGGAGGATAAATATACTCTGTATATAGGTGACATTATAAGTGATACGAAATTAAGAGAGTCTTTAGGCAAATACGATGTTGTTCTTGCAAACATTGTGTCCGATGTAATAATTGCAATAGCTCCTTATGTAAGAGCTTTTATGAAGGAAGATGCCGTGTTTATCTGTTCGGGAATAATAAATGAAAGGCTTGACGAGGTAAAGGGCGAACTGATAAATAACGGATTTAATGTTACGGATATAAAATCGGACGATGATTGGTCTGCAATTACCCTTAAATAAGGAATGGGAAAGTTATGAGAAGATTTTTTACAGAGCCTCAGAATATAGGAAATAATATTGCAAGGATTTTTGATGATGCAAGTCATATATCCAAGGTGCTTCGTATGGAAATCGGAGATTGTATTATGGTCTTTGACGGGAGCGGATATGAGTATAAGGCAAGACTTACAGAGATAGGAAAAGATGTTTGCTCTGCTGAAATATTGGAGAAAATATATTCCGAGCAGGAGCCGAAAATTAAAGCGTATCTTTTTCAATGTCTGCCCAAGTCGGGAAAAATGGAGGAGATAATCCAAAAATCCGTAGAGCTTGGAATATCCGGTGTAATACCTGTTTGTGCAGAAAGATGCGTAACTAAAATTGAGGGCGACAAAAAAATCCGTGAAAGAGTAAATCGCTGGAATAAGGTTTCCGTATCGGCGGCAAAGCAGTGCGGAAGAGGAATAATCCCGGAGGTCAAAGCTCCCGTTACATATAAAGAAGCTGTAGAAATGCTGAAGAATTTGGATTTGGCGATTATGCCTTATGAGGAGCTTGGACATACGGGAGTTTCAAACCTTAAATCGGTTCTGTCGGACAATTCTTATAACTCAATTGGAATATTGATAGGTCCCGAGGGCGGATTTTCGGACAATGAGGCATTATATGCAAAAGAGCAGGGAATTTATCAGGTCGGCTTAGGAAAGCGAATTTTAAGAACTGAAACGGCAGGTATTGCTGTAATCTCTGCGATAATGTATGAAAATAATGAGTATTAAAAAAGAATGGGGGACCAATCAGGTCGCCCATTCTTTTAAACTTCTTTAATCATTATACAACTGTGTATCGACAGGGTAAATTCAAGCTTATCTGTTGTTTTAATCAACTCGCCGTTATGTTCGTTGTCAACAAGATAAATTTCATAATTTCCGCCTCTGCCGAAGTCTATTGATATATCCAAAGGCTCTTTTTCGTTATCCTTGGAGTAGTATGTAAGCATGGTTAAGGTTTTTCCGTTTTTGTCTGTTCCGCATAAAGCGTATATGTTTTCGATTTGGTTTTCCGAGCGGATTTCACTTTCCAAATCATAAAAATTACCGTACCACATCATAGGATAATAACCTTTAAGGGGTTTGGCTGTGTAAAAGTCAAATATACCGTTAAACGTTGACGGTCGTGTGTCATAATACATAAGCATATCAATGGTTGACGGTTGAGAAAGTGCCATAACGGATAAGATAAATGAAGCGTTTTTAAGACTGTGAACCATCTCTAAAGAATGAAGAAATTCATCTGTCCAGTCCTCAACATAATTCCATTCATCAAGAATGCTTTCGCTTTCTTCATAACCGTGCTTTATAAGAAGAGCTTGTATGCTCTCTGCCTTTTCAATGACTTGTTCCGGGGTGACTGTGTACATATGCCATGAGAAGAAGTCGATCTTAACATCTCTCTTTTTCATTTCAGCTAAAAATTCATCTGCCCAAGGCTCGTTCCATGCAAGTGCGGGACCTCCGATTTTCAAATGTGGAAAGATGTTTTTTAAATGTGTGGCAGCGGTTGCGTAAAACTCAAAAAACTGTTCCTTTGTACCGCACCAAGTTGGTGACTGCCCAATCTCCGCATCTGCCCAGCCGTCTGCTTCGTTCCATATTTCCCAATACTCGATATTCATATTAAAGCCGTCTGCCCAGCCTTCGTTATAGTGCTTTATTATATGCTCACAGATTATAGCCCACTTTTTAAAATCCTTCGGGGGATATACATTGTGTTTTTTTATTATGTTTTCGATTGACTGACCGAGCCTGAAAAATATTTGTGTGCCTGCCTTAATTGTGATTAAAAGTGATTCGTCGGTACAGGCAAAGTCATATGAGGAAGGATTATATGGATCTGCGTCAAAATCAGGGAAAATGTTTAATATATCGTGGGCAAACTGACCGCCGTATTTTGGTGACAATGCGGAATCGTGGGTTCTGGAATATGCCATTCTTGCCTTTTTGTAGTCGTTAAAGTTTGACATCAGTTGGTCATCCGTGTAGCTTTTTGCCCACGGTCCGCCGTTTGTTGCGTTTAATGGTTTGAATTTTCCGTAACCTTTTGATAAATCAAATTTTAGTGTTTGCATTTATAACACCTCCTGTATAGCTTTATTATATATTGTAAAAACGAATATTTCAATAAGGAATAACCGAAAAATTTTCGAAAAAAGACCGCCTGATGTGGCGGTCTTTATCTTGTCTTATTCAGCCGATTCGGCAGGCTCTGCCGGTTCTGCAACTGTTTCGATTACGGTGTCCTTGTTCTTTTTGGGTTTGATAAACTCCGAAATCTTATCAATTGCCTCGGGAACAACATCCATAATTCTGTCATATACACTGTTTTCGGGGGTTACGGACATCATACGGATTTTGCCGTTTCCTACAACCAAAAATGCTTCGGGGGTAAGAGAGATGCCGCCGCCGGTTGCTCCGCCGAACATATTCTTGGGGTCGTCGGTGCCGGATTTTTTTGCATTGAACTTTTCAAATTCCGTTCCGCCTACCGCAAAGCCGATAGCAACCTTTGAAATGGGAATGATAACCGAACCGTCCTGTGAATTGATTGGGTCGCCTACAATGGTGTTTACATCAATCATGTCCTTCAGTCCTTGGAGAGCTGTGTACATAATTCCTTCAATTGGGTGTTTTTCTGACATTTTACTACACATCCTTTTTATATAAAAATTTTAAAATGTTAAATAATAATTTTACACACATTACAACCGATGCATTGATAATATGCACCGGCCTTACCTTAATTATACTTTTAAACTCAAGAGAGAATCTCTTTGCGGTAAAATCGGGGACTATGGATAAAGCAGGATAATTAACAATGAAATACCTTGTCATTACAGGATAAATCAATCCCACAATTCCCCATATGGAGCCGTACATCATTCCCGTGCTTGCAGGGTCCCCCGTTCCGTATTCAAGATTAAAGTAAACGGAAGGGATTTGAATTTTATACCGCACACTTCCGAAAAAGCCTTTGATAATACTCAAAATCTTGCTTATAAGTTGAGATAACTCATGCCTTACCGCTCTCAGCTCATGAATACTGAAGCCGTTTTCCTTTGAGTAAATTCTGTTTTTGTATCCGTTTATTTTATCGGTAATAATATTTGATTTTTTATCTTCTTTGTCTTTGTTTGTAGTTTCCGGTTTCGATTTCTCTTTTGCCTTCGTTTCGGATTCCGAAACCTCTTTGGAGTTAAAGTCAATGTCTAAATCTTTTTTAAAAAACCAATTACTCAGCTTAACATGTAATACATTTTCCTTAAATCTTATTTCAATGGTGAAAAAGGGTGCTATGATTAAGCACACAATTAAAGCAAGAACCAACAATATAATTAAAAACCAAATCATTGATTGCACCTCGCTTTAAAATTTAATCAAAAATTACAAAATTTCGTTCATTTCTATTTGCTCGGAATCTTCAACGGTTTCCCCCAAGCTTTCAAAATCCGGAAGCTCCGAAAGCTCCGAAAGTCCGAATATCCTCAGAAAATGTGTGGTTGTTCCGAATAAAATCGGTCTGCCGGGAGCATCCAATCTGCCTTTTTCCTCGATAAAGTTTCTTTCGATAAGGCGATTTACAATATAGTCACAGTTGACACCTCGGATATGCTCTATGGAGCTTCTTGTGACCGGTTGCTTATATGCAACGATTGATAAAACCTCCAAGGCGGCATTTGAAAGATTTTGCTTTCTCGGCGGGTCCAAAAGCCGTGATACATATTCTGCGTATTCTCCCCTTGTGGAAAGCTGATAGCTGTCCTCCATCCGGATAAGATGGATGCCTCGTCTTTCGTAATTGTAGTTGTCTGCCATCTTTTTTAATATTTCACGCAGAGATTTTTTGTCAACATCTACTATGTCTGCAAGTCTTTCTATATCAACGGGGTCGCCGGAGGCGAATAAAACCGCTTCGATTATTGCTTGAATATCTCTTATTTCCATAATGTTTTTCCGTTTCTTTATTCTTCGATTAAGTTCAAATCCAATTCCGGTGAATTGTCATCAATTCGGCTGACCTTTGGATTTGATATATTTTCGTCTTTAAATTCGACCTGTATTTTTTTAATTCTGATAAGCTCCAAAACTGCCAAAAATGATGCTACAAGCTCCGGTCTTGACTTTGTGCCTTTGAATAAATCCCTGAACATAACCGTAGCTTTTTTGGAAAAAATCCTCCAGATTTTTGATACCCTTGTTCTGATTGAAACCTTTTCGTGACCGACAATACCGCTGAATGAATGCTTTGGGGGCGGCTGCTTCCTTTCAAGAAGTGCATATGCCCTTTTGTATGCAATCAACAGGTTTTCGGGAGTTAAGTCCTTGGTTTCAAGCTCGGCAGGAGGTCTTTTAATTGCGTCGGGAGCCTTATAATACATATATGTTCCGACATTCTGGCGTTCCGAGAAGAAGAATACGGAGTCTTTGATTTTTTTGTACTCGGTAAGTCGCTTGACAAGCTCTTCCCGTGGGTCCGTTCCGTCGTCTTCTTGGTCCTCGTCTTTGGGAAGCAGCATTTTGGATTTAATGTGAAGCAGTGTTGCCGCAAGAACCAAAAATTCGCTGGATATTTCCAAATCCGTTTCCTTCATTTCTTCCATAACTTCAAGGTATTGGTCAAGGATAAGTGCGATGGGAATATCGCATATATTAACTTTGTTTTTGCGTATCAGCATAAGCAAAAGGTCAAGAGGCCCTTCAAAGCTGTCAAGTTTAAAATTAAGCTGCTCCATCAGTAAAAGATTACCTTTCCGATTTTTTAAATAAATGTACTGATTATTATATCATAAAAGCTTATAACGGCATTGCGGGCAATACTGAGCCAACTGTTGAAAAAGGGCAGGTTGATAAGCAAAATCAACACGATAAATCCAAATCTTTCAAACTGCATATATCCGAAGTACCACCTTTCGGGTAAAACGGAAAGCAGAATTTTTGAGCCGTCAAGAGGAGGAATGGGAATAAGGTTAAAAAGTCCCAAACCTATGTTTATTATCACAAGGTATTGACAAATCATATAAGTCACGCTTGCAACATTAAATGTAAATGATGTGTTTGATGAAAAAGTAAGCTTTGAGAGAAGCACAACAAAAATACTTGCGATAAAAGCGAGTATGAAATTTGAAAGAGGTCCCGCAAGAGAAGTAATCGCCATTCCAAGCTTTGGACTTTTAAATCTTCTTGGGTTGACAGGTACGGGCTTTGCCCAGCCGAACCCAAACAAAAACAGGCATATTGCTCCGAAAATATCTATGTGATGAAGGGGGTTAAGTGACAGTCTGCCCGATGACTTTGCTGTGGTATCCCCCATTAAATATGCGGCTAATCCGTGGGACAGCTCATGTATCGAAATTGAAAGTAATACACATAACGCAATAATCAAAGCAAATAATATTTTTTGCAATGCGGACATACTTTGATCTCTGAGTAAGCTTAAAAGCACGGAAAATCTACCTCCTTAAAATAAATCACAGTTAAGCATATCTTCATACGTTTCCCGTCGTACGACCTCGAAGGATTTTCCGTCGGCGATAAATACTATGGGAGGCCTTGGAACACGGTTGTAATTGCTTGACATTGAGTAGTTATAAGCTCCTGTTGAAAGTATTGCCACAATTTCGCCGACTTTAACATCATTTAAAGGCATATTTTCGCCGATTAAATCACCGGATTCACAGCATTTGCCTGCAACAGTCACAATTTTTTCCCGCGGGGCAAGAGGGTTTTCAACGGAAACCGCCGTATATTCAGCCTGATAAAGGATGTATCTCGGGTTGTCGGTCATTCCGCCGTCAATTGAAACGAAGGTTCTTATGTTTGGAATTTCCTTAATTGTTCCAACTGTATAAAGGGTAAGACCTGCTTCCGCCACAAGTGACCTGCCGGGCTCAAATATAAGAAAGGGAACGGGAATTTTCCTTTCCTTTGCCACTCTTTTAATAACAAATGATACGGCGTGCATATATTCGCCCAAAGCAACGGGATTATCCGTTTCCGTATAGCGGATACCAAAGCCGCCGCCCAAATCCAGCTCCTTTGTGTCGATGCCGTATTTTTCTTTCATATCTGCGGCAAAATTCATCATTACTTCAGCCGCAAGCTCAAAGGGCTCCAAATCAAAAATCTGAGAACCGATATGACAGTGAAAACCGCGGACGCATACATTTTCACATTTTACGGAAAGAGCTACAAGCTCGTCCGCTTCACCTGTTTCAACGATTGCTCCGAATTTTGAATCAATCTGACCTGTTTTGATGAAGTCATGAGTGCAGGCATCTATTCCGGGAGTAATTCTTAAGATAACATCTGCACATATGCCAAGCTCTCCTGCGATTTCGTTTACTCTTGTAAGCTCTAACGCATTGTCAATCATTATTCTGCCGATGTTGCTTTCGAGAGCATATTTAAGCTCGTCCGGCGTTTTGTTGTTGCCGTGAAAATAAATTTTTTCGGCAGGAAATCCGGCACTAAGTGCGGCGTATATTTCGCCGGCGGATACAACATCAATTCCCATACCTTCTTCGGCAACAATTTTATACATATATTTACAGGACAATGCCTTGCTTGCATAAATGGTAATACCGTTACCGTCATAAAATTTGTTTACGGAATTCATATATTCACGACAATTGTTGCGAACTGTCTTTTCCGAAACAACATAGGCAGGCGTTTTGAACTTGTCTGCAACCTCAATCAAGTCAACACCGTCCATTTGAAGATGTCCTTTGTTATTTACTCCTAAACTGTCCATTATAAACTGCATATCTAATCCCCCTGTGCGTATGATGCAATATCTACATAATTATAGACATTCTACCATAACATATAACCTTTGTCAAATTTTTTAAGGATAAATTAAAAAAGCTCAGGCCATTTTTACACCCGAACTTTTTTGTATGACTGTATATCGTTTATATTACCAGATATATTACCAAATTTTCACTCTGTTTTGCGGAGCAACATACATACCGTCACCTTCTGTGATGCCATAGGTATCATAGAATTCGTCAAAGTTTACTAAAACCCTGTTTACTCGACTTTTTGCAGGAGAATGAACATCATTTTTTGCCATATATTCACAATACTCTCTGGGGGCATAGTAAAGCCATACATTTGCAACAGCCTCAAAAAATTTCTTGTAGTCGGGATTTTCCTTTTTTGAAAGTAATTCCAGAATACAGGAAACAGCACCTAAATCGGCAACATTTTCGCTAAGTGTAAGCTTACCGCTTTGAGAAACGCCGGGAATTCCCTCCGCTCCTTCATAAAAATCAACAACATTTGAGCATAGCTTCTCAAATGCCTTGTAATCCTCGTCGGTCCACCAATCAAAGGCGTTGCCCTCTTTGTCAAATTTTGCACCGTTGTTGTCAAATGCATGGGTGATTTCGTGGGCAATTACATAGCCGATTTTACCTAAATTTTCTTCATACGGTGCGTTCTTATCATATATGGGCGGCTGCAAAATGGCGGCAGGGAATGTTATATCATTTGAAGTGGGAGAATAGCCCGCATTAACCGTGTACGGATAAATTGCCCACATACTTTTGTCCACATCGGCGTTTTGCAGTTGGGTGACATATTTGTCAGATTCTTTTTGAATATCAATTATGTTTTGAAAATAGCTGCCACCCTTTGAAACAGGCTTTATATCTACATTGTCGATGTATGTACTCCAATCGTCCGGATAACCTATTTTGATTTTAATGTTATTAAGCTTATCTTTGGCTTTTGCTTTGGTTTTGTCGCTCATCCAATCAAGCTTGTCGATTTTTTCATTATATATTTTGATGAAATCTTTTATCATATTTTCAACATCTTTTTTGGATTCTTCATCAAAATATTTTTCACAATAAATCTTTCCGATATAATCTGGCATAGCAGACATAACAACACCTGATGCCGTTTCCTCATCGGAACGTGCTCCGCTTACCCCGTATAATTTTTCTTTAAATCGACTTGCGGCATCCTTAAAATCGGAGCTTAACATACCTCCTGTTCCGTCTAAAATATTAATCTTGGCAAGAATTTTAAGTACATCTATGTTATCATTGTTAAAAAGCTTAAGTGCTTCCGTAACGGCACCTGTATCAGAAATCAGTATTTCATCGGCTTTTTTAAACCCAAATGACTTAAGTACTTCGGATAAATCAACGGATGGAATCATCTTGTTTATTTCGTCAAATGTGTATATGTTGTAAACCTTGTCAACATCTGAGTATTCCTCCGTATCAAGAGATTTTAAAGCAATAGGCTTTTCAAATTCGTATACTTTTTCCGCATCAAGTTTTGCTTTTTCCTCATTTTCTCCGCCAATGATGAGCAAGGTTTTTAAATATTCCAAATATGCAGATTTTTTTGATTCATCTTCATCTTGATAGAAGCTTTTATCCATCCCGGGACCGTAGGATGCGAATGTAAGGATATATTTTGCACTGTCTTTTAAATCGACACTCAGTCCGAAGCCCAAAAAGGGTGCAAGGCATATATCATTGTAGGTTGTGTTCTGGAATTTAATAAGGTCATCAATCGTTTTTGCGTTATCCAACATATCAAGATATTTTTTTATGGGAGTAATTCCTGCTTTATTTCTTGATTCGGTGTCAAGGACATTTCTGTAAAGGTCGGATATTTTCTGTTCGGGAGTTCCGTATTTATGCTCTTTTGAGGTGATTTCTTTTATAATGCCGCTTACGGATTCGTTGGACTTATCCTGTAATTCATAAAGCATACCGGTGGAGGTATGACCCGGCTTAAGCTCCAAGGCATCAAGCTTATCTTTGTTAACGCTTGCGTAAAAATCATCATTTTGATTGGAAGCAAAAAGAGCGTAAGTTCTGCTTATAAAGAAGCGGAGTTGTTCCTCGGTTACAGGTTCATCGGGCGAGAACACACCTTTCGCTGTTCCCATAACTATTCCGCTGTTTAAAACCTGATTTAATTCATCTGTTGCCCAATCCGAAATATCTGTGAAGGAATCGGGCTTTAAAGCGATTTTTGCATTATATCCTTCAGGGGCAGGAAGTCCGCCAAATGCACGGTTAAGCATTACCAGCGCCTCTGCTCGGGTTACGCTGTCTTCTTTATGCAAAAGACCATCCTCATAGCCTTTTATAATATCCTCTTCAGCTACGCCCGGGTTATAAAAATCCGCCGCATTTAAGAGCATCTCTGCTGCTTTGCCGCGAGTTGCATATTTTTCCTCTGCATAGATAAATATGCCCGAGAAGAGTATTCCGATAATAATTATAAGAGCTGTAATCTTTTTGAATTTCATAGCTGTGACATTTCCTTTCTTTTCTGTGCCGCAAAGCCAAGCTTAAAAATTTGTTATTAAAAACATTGAATTCAAATGACATTTTAGCACAAGCAAGTGTTTTTGTCAAAATTTTTCTTGACTTTTCCCCAAATATATTGTATTGTATTTTTACGGAATAAAATGCAGAAAGAGGGTGCATATGGTTGGAAAACATCATAGCCTTAAGAAATTTGAAAGTTTCTTTTGACGATGACCTTGTGCTTGATAATATAAGCCTTGAAATAAAAGATAAAGAATTTGTTACACTGCTGGGTCCTTCGGGGTGCGGTAAGACTACCACGCTCAGATGCATTGGGGGCTTTATTACTCCCGACAGCGGTGATGTTTTATTTGAGGGAAAGATTATAAACAAGGTGCCTCCGTACAAACGAAATGTAAATACGGTTTTTCAACGATATGCGTTATTTCCACACCTTAATGTATATGAAAATATCGCTTTCGGTCTGAAGGTTAAAAAACTTCCCAAAAGGGAAATAGAAAAAGCGGTAGAAGAAATGCTTGAGCTTGTGAATTTAAAAGGGTTTGAAAACAGGCATATCGATAATTTATCAGGCGGTCAGCAGCAAAGAGTTGCCATTGCCAGAGCACTTGTTAACAAGCCTAAGGTTTTACTTCTTGACGAGCCTTTGGGGGCTCTTGATTTAAAGCTTCGCAAGGAAATGCAAATTGAACTTAAAAAGATGCAGCAGGAGCTTGAAATTACCTTTATATATGTAACTCATGACCAAGAGGAAGCCCTGACTATGAGTGACACCGTTGTTGTTATGAACAAGGGAAGCATTCAGCAGATTGGTTCTCCCGTGGATATTTACAACGAACCGAAAAATGCCTTTGTTGCAGACTTTATAGGCGAAAGCAATATAATAGACGGAGTTATGGTAAAGGACGAGCTTGTTCGTATTTTCGGCCGTGAGGTTATATGTGTTGACAAAGGATTTGGGGAAAATACACCTGTTGATGTGGTTATAAGACCGGAGGATATAGTTCTTGCTCCCAAAGACACAGATAAAATTACGGGAGTTGTTCGCTCGGTCACTTTTAAAGGAGTTCACTATGAAATAGAGATTGAGTCCTCGGATTTTAACTGGCTTGTGCATTCCACAAAGGCACCGGAAGTCGGTTCCGAGGTCAGCATTACATTTACACCCGATGATATACATATTATGAATAAAATTAAAGGATAGGGAATTGCGTATGAAAAAAAAGAACCTTGTACAAAAGCTTGTGGCGGCACCCTATCTTATATGGATGTTTGTTTTTGTAGTTGTGCCTATTTTTATGGTTATATATTTCGCCTTTGCAGGTGAAAACGGATTTACAATAACAAATATAAAAGAAGTGTTTGACTACGGCGAAATATTTGTTCGTTCTTTGAGAGTGTCTGCTGTTGCAACGGTGATATGCTTTATAATAGGCTATCCTGTTGCGTACTTCCTTTCAAGAATGAATACGAAATCCCAAGGACTTATAATTATGATAATTATGATTCCAATGTGGATGAACTTTCTTTTGAGAACCTATGCATGGATGACCTTGCTTGGAAACGAAGGAGTAATAAATTCTTTGCTTTCCGTTGTGGGGATAGGTCCCTTTAAGATGCTCAATACCCAAGGAGCGGTTGTATTGGGAATGGTTTATAATTACCTTCCGTATATGATTTTGCCGATTTATGCCGTGATGGTGAAAATTGACAAAAATCTTATTGAAGCAGCGGCGGATTTGGGAAGCAATAAGCTTAAGACAATGTTAAAGGTGGTTTTGCCTTTAAGCCTCCCGGGAATACTTTCGGGAATTGCAATGGTATTTGTGCCGGCAATAAGTACGTTTATCATTTCCAGAATGTTGGGCGGCGGTTCAAATCTTTTAATAGGCGATTTAATCGAGATGCAATTTCTCGGCAATGCCTACAACCCCGGGTTGGGCTCGGCAATTTCCTTTATTCTTTTGATTATTGTGCTTATTATTATGGCTGTGGTAAACCGTCTTGATAAATCCGATGAAGAACGGGTTTTGCTTTAGGAGGGGAAGAATGAAGATATTTTCAAAAATATATACAAGCCTTGTGGTGTTGTTTTTGTATATCCCGATTTTTGTAATGATTGTATTTTCTTTTAACGCTTCAAGAAGTCATGCCGTTTTTACGGGATTTACATTTGATTGGTATATAAAGCTTTTCCGGAATGAAATAATACTTTCGTCATTGGCAAATACAATACTTGTGGCGATTTCGGCATCAATTTTGGCAACGATTTTGGGAACATTGGCGGCAATCGGAATAGATCGAATGAACAAGCGTCCGAAGTCACTTGTGCTTAATGTGAACAATATTCCAATTATAAATCCGGAAATAGTTACGGGCGTATCACTTATGCTTTTGTTTGCTTTTTTCAGAGCGAGAATGGACTTTGAATTTGGATTTGTAACCCTTTTGATTGCCCATATTACATTTGATGTGCCTTATGTTGTGCTTAATATAATGCCGAAATTTCGGCAAATGACGCCATTTGCCTATGAGGCGGCGCAGGATTTGGGGTGCGGACCGGTAAGCTCGTTTTTTAAGGTTGTTATGCCTGAAATTATGCCGGGAATTATATCGGGATTTTTAATGGCGTTTACATTTTCTCTTGACGATTTTGTTGTGAGCTATTTTACCTGCGGAGCTACGACTCAAACTCTTCCCATTACGATTTATTCTATGACGAGAAGAAAGGTAAGTCCGGAGATTAACGCTCTGTCAACCATTATTTTTTTGGTGGTTGTTATGGCCCTTGTTATTAATATGATTAAAGATAAAAAGAAAAATAAGAAAACAAAGCTTATAAAAACATACTAAGGAGTGATTGTGAATTGAAAAAAAGAGTTATTGTTTTATTGATGGCAGTTTTGTTGTGTATATCCGTTTTGGCAGGGTGTGGTGAGTCAACACCCAAAAGAGAGCTTTCGTTGGAGAATACGGAATATTATCAAAAGTATAAGGATAAAGACTTGTCAATAAATGTCTATAATTGGGGCGAGTATATTCCGACAGGAGAGGACGGAAGCATTGATTTAAACGAGGAATTTACAAAATTAACGGGAATTGAAGTTAATTACACAACCTTTGCAACAAACGAAGAAATGTACGCAAAGCTTAAGGGTGGAGCAGCGGATTATGATGTTATTATTCCCTCGGATTATATGATTTCGAGAATGATAAGCGAGGGTATGCTTGAAAAAATAAATTTTGAGAATGTTCCGAACTTTGCCAATATTATGGATAAATTCAAATATTGCGGATATGATCCGTCAAATGAATACAGCGTACCATATACATGGGGAACGGTTGGAATTGTGTACAATAAGAGCAAGACAACCTTAAGAGAAGATGAAGTGGATTGGGACGTATTGTGGAATGACAAATATAAAGATAATATTCTGATGTTTGACAATCCCAGAGATGCCTTTGCCATAGCTGAAATAATGTGTGATTTTTCTTTAAACACAGAGGATCCGGATGAGCTTCGTGCGGCAGCCGAAAAGCTTAAGGCACAAAAGCCTGTCGTACAAGCGTATGTTATGGATGAGATATTTGATAAAATGGGCGGAGGAGAAGCGATTTTTGCACCTTATTACGCAGGCGATGCCATAACAATGATGGCAGATAACAAGGATTTAGGATTTTCGTTGCCGAAAAGCGGAACGAATATGTTTATTGATGCCATGTGTATTCCAAAGGGAGCGAAAAACAAAGAGCTTGCGGAAATGTATATAAACTTTATGTGTGAAGCTGAGGTTGCGTTTGAGGTTGTAGACTTTATCGGCTATTCAACACCTAATGAAAAGGCTTTTGATTTACTTGATGACGAAGCAAAGAAAAATAAAATTATATATCCGGATGAGGAATATCTTTTGTCAAATACAGAAATATACAGAAATCTTTCGCCCGAAGCAAACAAGCTTATGCAGGATTTGTGGACGGAAATTAAATCGGCGAAATAGATAGAGAGAGTTGAAAAATGCACGGAAAGGGGTAAGCTTTCCGTGCATTTTTTAAAAGTTTTTTCAAAAAAAGCGTGACAAAAGAAAAGTTTATTGTTATAATACAGATATTGTATAATAAAAAAGGGAGCTATACAATATGTATGGCGGAAAAGGAACGGGAAATGCGGCTTAAAAACATTGAAATGCAAGGCTTTAAATCCTTTGCGGATAAAATTTATCTTGATTTTAATTCCGGTATTACTGCTATTGTGGGACCTAACGGTTCGGGCAAGAGTAATATTTCCGATGCAATCCGTTGGGTTATGGGCGAGCAAAGTATAAAATCCTTGCGAGGAAGCAAGATGGAGGATGTTATTTTCTCCGGTACCGAGGAAAGAAAGGCGTTGGGCTTTGCCGAGGTTACTCTCACTCTTGATAACACGGACGGATATTTTGAACTTGACTTTCCGGAAATAACGGTTACACGTAGGGTATACAGAAGCGGTGAGGGCGAGTATTTTATCAACAAGACAAATTGCCGTCTTAAGGATATACATGAGTTGTTTATGGATACAGGTCTGGGAAGGGACGGTTATTCCATAATAGGACAGGGTAAAATCGATTCCATACTCAGTACAAAATCAGAGGACAGACGACAGATTTTTGAAGAAGCGGCAGGAATTTCAAAGTATAAGTACAGGAAGACCGAGGCGGAAAGAAAGCTTGTATCAACAGTAGAAAACCTTACGAGAGTAAAGGACATTTTATCCGAGCTTGAGCTTCAGATAGAGCCTCTTGAAAAGCAGGCGGAAAAGGCGAAAAAGTACCTTGTTCTTCGTGATGAAATGCGAGGACTTGATATAGGCGTTTCTGTTATCAATGTAAATAAAATCAAAGATGAAGTAAAAAAGCTGGAGGAAGATGCATCCGTCTATAAAAGCCAGATTGACAAAATAAGCGCAGAGCTTTCGGAAACCGATAAAAAGGTTTCGGAATTTTACGACAAAATGCGTGAAATCGACAACAGGATTACGGCAAATTCCAATGATGAACGAGAGGTTTCAAACGAGATAACCGAGATAGAAAAGCAGGTCGTTATACTGAAAAACGACATTGAGCATAACATTGAGAATACAGAGCGATTAAACGAGGAAATAAAGAGCATAACCGTAGCTGTATCCGATGCCGAGAAGGAGTTGGAGGTACATAAAAAGGAGCTTTCGGAATTAAATAAGAAGCTTGAGATAAACTCGGAAGAAGGCGAAAAAATATCGGCTGTTATTTCCGAGGCGGACAGGTCTGTATCGAAACAGGGCGATGTTCTGGATGAGTTTAAAAACAAAATTATAGAATTGACCTCCGAGCTTAACAATCTTCGCAGTTATATCGAGAATACAAAAATATTAAAGGAAAGCTTTGAAAAACGCAGGGCGGAGATAGAGGAAAGATTAAAAGACAGACAAAACGACAGGGAAAGCCTTAAGGCTCAGGCTGAAACGGCGGAAAAAGAAGAAAAAGAGCTTAAAGCAAAAGCCGAAAAGCTTGATGTTGAATTTAATAAAGAGAGCGAAAAGCTTAACGAAATCAGAGAAAAGTTAAAAAAGCTCAATGAAGAACAAAGCTCAACCGCAGTGCTTTTATCTCAAAAAAAGGCAAGACGGTCAATGCTTGAGGATATGGAGCGTGCTTTTGAAGGCTATGCAAAGGGTGTAAAGGCGGTTATGTCCGCATATAAGGCAGGCAGTCTTAAAAAATACAAAATTTACGGTCCCGTTGCACAGCTTATTTCCACGGATAAAAAATACATAATAGCAATAGAAACGGCGTTGGGAGGGGCTTCGCAGAATATTGTCACAGCCTCTGAGGAGGATGCCAAGGCGGCAATCGAGCATTTAAGAGAAAGACGGTTGGGAAGGGCTACATTTTTGCCTGTTGCGGCAATTTCGTCCCGAAAAATTGACTTGTCGGCGGCAAAGAAGCAGAAGGGTTACATATCATCTGCCGAAGATTTGGTAAGCTGTGACGAAAAATACCGTGAAATAATCGGAAGCCTTTTGGGTGCAACCGTAATATGTGACAACATTGATAACGCCGTTGAAATGGCAAAAAAGTGCAACAGAAAATTTAAGATAGTAACATTAAACGGTGATGTAATACTTCCGGGGGGAGCAATGACCGGCGGAAGCAATATTAAGACCGCTGGCTCGCTTTCCAGAACAGATGAAATAAATTCGCTTACCAAAGAAATACTAAAGCTTGAAAAGGCTTATGAATCGGCAAGTGTGCAATTTGAAAAGCTTAAAACCGAAGAAGAATCCGCCGAAAAACGCATATTCGAAAAAGAAAACGAAAGAAATCGGATTCAGCCCTTATATTTAAAAGCACAGGCAGAGCTTGAAAAAATAGACGCATTGCTTAAGGACTTTGAAACGGCGGACAACCGACTGTTTAAGGAAAAGGATGAAATATCCGTACATCTTTCTGAAATTGACGAGAGCGTAAAGGAAAAGACGGCAGAGTCGGAACGGTTGATTAAAGAAAGAGAAAATGCCGAAGGTTTAGCGACAAAGGCACAGGAGGAGTTTACTCGTCTGTCGGGAGAGAACGAAAAGCTTGCCGCTAAAATCGGAGAGCTTAATATCAAAAAGGCAGAATATCTTAAAGATATTGAGCTTGAAAATGAGCGTATCGGTGCATTGACGGACAATAAGGCACAGCTTTTGGAATCCGTGAATGTAAAAAAGGGCGGCATAGAAACATTAAAAGAAAGAAACAGAGGCATTGAAAAAGAAATAGAGGCTTTGAACTCAAAATGCGATGAGCTTAAATCAAAAACCGAGAAATACAGAGAAGATACGGAGTCATTGCATACCGAAAGAGAAAATATTCAGGAGGATGTAAGAAAGCTTCAGGATTCCGTAAAAGACACTCAGGAACAAAAGTTTGCTCTTGCCCAAAAGGCGACGGCGATTGAAAACAGGACGGAAAGACTTGAGACGGAGCGTGAAAGCATTATCAACAGGATTTGGGAGGAGTATGAGCTTACATTCAGCGATGCCGCAGAAATCAAAATACCCGACGGCTTTGACTACAAAACGGCAAGCTCAAAAATCAAAGAGCTTAAAAATAAAATCAAGAGCCTGGGCAATGTTAATATTGATGCAATCGAAGAATTTAAGAACGTAAAAGAACGGTATGACTTCTTGACCGTTCAGACGGCGGATTTGGAAAAAGCAAAAAAGGAGCTTGACTCCGTTATTGTCGAAATGATGGATAAAATGCAGAGTAAGTTCTCGGAGCGGTTTAAGATTATAAATCAGAACTTTAACAGGGTGTTCGGGGAACTGTTCGGGGGAGGAAAGGCAAACCTTTATCTTACCGAGCCCGATAATGTATTGGAAAGCGGAATTGAGATTGAAGCACAGCCTCCGGGCAAAAAATTGCAGAGTCTTACTCTTTTGTCCGGCGGAGAGCGTGCATTTACCGCTATTGCAATACTTTTTGCAATTCTTGATGTCAGACCTACTCCGTTTTGTATTCTTGACGAGATAGAGGCGGCTCTTGACGATGTAAATGTGTACAGATTTGCGGATTACCTTAAAAAATACAGCAAAAAAACTCAGTTTATAGTTGTAACTCACAGAAGAGGAACTATGGAGTCCGCTAATATCTTATACGGTGTTACAATGCAGGAGAGAGGTATTTCAAAGCTTTTGTCATTAAATATTGACGAGGTTAAAAACTGATAAAAAGTAAAGGAGAAAATGAAATGGCATTATTCAGTAAGTTAAAGGAGAGCTTAAATAAGACAAAAAATTCCTTTAATGAGAAAATCGAAAATGTAATGAAAACTTTTAAAAGCGTTGATGACGAGCTTTTTGAAGAGCTTGAGGAAGCACTTATATCGGCGGATTTGGGTGTAAATACTTCGGTTGAAATTATAGAAAAGCTGAGGGAAGCCGCCAAGGAAAAGAAAATTGTTGACAGTATGGAGCTAAAAGCAGAGCTTGCCGAAATATTGAAAAACATTTTGACCGAGGGTTCGGATTTTAAAATGCAAATTCACGGATTGCCTGCTGTTGTTATTGTTTTGGGCGTAAACGGAGTGGGAAAGACAACCACAATAGGAAAGCTTGCCAATATGTATAAAAAGCAGGGTAAAAATGTGGTTATTGCCGCCGCCGATACATTCAGGGCGGCTGCCATTGAACAGCTTGAGGTTTGGGCGCAGAGGGCAGATGTGAGAATTATTAAGCAACAGGAGGGTTCCGACCCTGCCGCTGTTGTGTTTGACGCAATAAATGCCTGCAAGGGAAAGTATGTGGATGTTTTGCTCTGCGATACGGCAGGCAGACTTCATAACAAAAAGAATTTAATGGACGAGCTAAAAAAAATGTACAGAATTGTAGAGAGGGAGCTTCCTCTCGGAGGAAAAGAGGTTTTGCTTGTCCTTGATGCAACCACGGGACAAAATGCCGTTATGCAGGCAAAGGAATTTAAAGATGTTGCCGATATTACGGGCATTGTGCTTACAAAGCTTGACGGCACGGCAAAGGGCGGTATTACCTTTGCGATTAAAAACGAGTATGATATACCTGTAAAGCTTGTGGGAGTGGGCGAAGGTATTGATGATATCGAGGTTTTTGACCCCGAGGAATTTGTTAAAGGTATAATAGATACGGAATAATAATGTGGCGTCCCGGATGGGCGGGGCAGCAAGGCATAGCCTTGCTGAATGGAAAATGGAAAATGCAAAATTGAAAATTATTGTGCAAATTCGCCATGGCGAATTTGTCCTGAATCAAACCCACCGATTTCACAAAATTCTGCGGACGACACCTGTAGGGGACGCCATTGGCGTCCGTTTTGTATATCAATTTTCTATGAAGTAAGGTTACAACAACAGTTTGTTGTTTCGTGTACTATAACACATATATAGTATTGTCAATAGTAGAAATCGATAATTTGCGTCAAAAAAACTACAAAAAAATAATAAAAAATTGAAAAAAACACTTGCATATTTAAAAAAAGTGTGGTACAATAGCAAAGTTGAATATGTGAGCGGTCCGCTGCTTTAGGTAAGTATGAATGCTCGGGAAGAAAGGAAAGTGTAAAAATGGATATTTTACAACAAATCACACAGGAACAAATCAGAACTGATTTGCCCCAGCTTAATATCGGTGACACGGTTCGTGTTGATGTTAAGGTAAAGGAAGGTAACAGAGAAAGAATTCAGGCTTTCGAGGGTACCATTATTAAGAAGAATAACGGCGGTATTTATGAAACATTTACAGTAAGACGTTTGTCATACGGCGTAGGTGTTGAAAGAACATTCCCTGTTAATTCTCCGAAAATTGACAAAATTACAGTTGTAAGACGCGGCCGTATTCGCCGTGCGAAGCTTTATTATCTCCGTGACAGAGTTGGTAAAGCGGCTAAGGTTAAGGAAAAACTTTAAAAGCAAACGGCGGCGGTGGTTATTTTGTAATCACCGCCTATCTTTTAATATTTGAAAGGTTTGATGAAATTGGAATCTATGGATAACGAGAATATACAAGAAAAGGAAGAGCCGAAACAGGTTAATTGGAAAAAAGAATTGAGAGATTGGATTATTGCTATACTTGTTGCAGTCGCTCTTGCGCTTCTTATAAGGAATTTTGTTTTTACTCTTGTAAATGTAAAGGGTGCTTCTATGGAGCCGTCCCTTCACGAGGGCGACAGGCTTTATGTAAACAGACTTATGTATGAGCCTCAAAAGGGTGATGTGGTTATATTTAAGCCGGCATCTGACCCTGACAGACCTTATGTAAAGCGTGTTATTGCAACTGCGGGAGATACGGTTTACATTGACTTTAATACAGGCGATGTTTACTTAAACGATAAGATAATTGATGAGCCTTATATTAAAGAAAAGACCAAAAACATAGACTCATATATAAGAAATCTGATGCTGCAGAACAAATACAGCAGGGAAAATCCCATTGTAATACAGCCGGGATATATTTTTGTAATGGGTGACAATCGAAACAACAGCCGTGACAGCCGTTATCTCGGTCCTGTTCCCCTTGATGAAATTATAGGCGGAGCAGTATTCAGATTCTGGCCTCTTAACAATATGGGTTCTGTTACTTATGAGGAAGCGAATAAATAAATTTTAGGGGGCGATGGGAATGGAGCTTCAATGGTTTCCCGGACATATGTCCAAAACACGGAGAATGATATCGGAAAACTTAAAGCTTGTTGACCTTGTGGTTGAGCTTTTGGATTCACGCCTTCCTTTGTCGTCAAGAAACCCCGAAATAGATAAAATTGTTGGTAAACGCCCGAGAATTACGGTGCTTAATAAGTGCGATATTGCCGATTTATCTGCGACAGAAAAATGGCTTGAATATTTTAACGGCAGGGGAATATGTGCTTTTGCCGCAGACAGTCAGACGGGAACGGGATTTTCTTCTCTTTCGCCATCCATTGATAAGGTGCTTAAAGAAAAGTTTGACAGGGACAAGGCAAAGGGAATAAGACGCCATGCGGTAAGAATGATGATAGTCGGTATCCCCAATGTGGGAAAGTCGTCTTTTATTAACCGTCTTGCTCCGAAAAGTGTTGCCAAGACAGGTGACAGACCGGGAGTTACTACTGCAAAGCAATGGATTAAGGTTGCGGGAAAGTATGAGATTTTAGACACGCCGGGTGTTTTATGGCCGAAATTTGAAAGTCGTGAATGTGCCGAGAAAATTGCATTTACCGGCGGAATAAGGGACGAAATTATGGATGTTGAAGAGCTTGCCTTCAGTTTGGTTTCGTATTTGAAGAAAAATTATGCCGAAAACCTTGTGTCAAGATATTCTCTTTCACCGGAGGATATGGAAACCGAGAGCTTTGACACTATTGAAATTATAGGAAAAAAGCGTGGTTGTATTGTATCCGGCGGAAGGGTTGACACAAGACGGCCATCTCTTCTTATTTTAGATGATTTTCGTTCGGCAAAGCTTGGGAAAATAACCCTTGAATTACCCTGACAATTTGGGGTTGAGGGGAGCCGTGGCGACACTCGAAATCAAAGATTTCGGTCGCTGTGACATGGGTGTTGTTCGCCAAATCATAGATTTGGACAGCACTCCAATTTGCACTATTTTTCCCCCGGTCCCAAAAAAGGAGCCGATAGCAAAAGATCTTTTGCTTCAGCTCCTGTTTTGATATGGAATGGAGTTGATTATGTGCTTGATACGGGAGAAAAGTATTTTGAAAAAGGATATAAATTTATTGCCGGAGTTGACGAGGTAGGCAGAGGACCCCTTGCCGGACCTGTTTGTGCGGCGGCGGTTATTCTGCCTCGGGGAATATCAATAGAGGGAGTCAACGATTCCAAAAAGCTGAGCGAAAAAAAGCGTGAGGCATTGTACGATATAATTATCAATGAGGCGGTTGCTTACGGAACGGCATTTGTTTCATGCGAGGTAATAGATGAAATAAACATAAGAAAAGCTACACATAAAGCCATGGAAGAGGCTGTGAAGATGTTATCCCAAACGCCGGATTTTTTACTTGTTGACGGAAATGATATGACGCCCTTTGATGTTTGCGACTCCGAATATGTTGTAAAGGGCGATTCCAAATATCAATGTATTGCGGCGGCATCAATTATTGCCAAGGTTACAAGGGATCGATATATGAAGGAAATGGACAGCGTATATCCCGGCTACGGCTTTGCCCAAAATAAGGGATACGGTACAATGGCTCATATGATGGGAATAAGAGAAAAGGGACTTTGCCCCATACACAGAAAAACATTTATTACTGATAAGGTTCTCGGAAAGGAATAGGATGAAAAGATACAACAAAAATCTCGGTGATTTCGGAGAAGATGCGGCAGAGGAATATTTAAAAGAAAACGGCTATATTATTTTAGAGCGTAATTATAATGCAAGAGGCGGAGAGATAGATATAGTTGCTCTTGACGACGATTTTTTGGTATTCACAGAAGTTAAAACAAGAAGCTCTCATAAATTCGGACTGCCGTCCGAGGCAGTAGATTATAAAAAACAAGCTCATCTCATAGCTGCTGCCGAGGATTATTACGAAAAGCATCCACTTGACAGGGAAACACGGTTTGATATTATAGAAGTTGACGCAACCTTAAATGACGGGTTTTTTGAGCTTTACGATATAAATCATTTAATTGATGTTATTATTGAATAATTGAAATATAAAAGGTGGGTTTTTATGCACAGAGTTTTTGACGGGCATTGTGACACAATCTACAGAATATATGAAAACGGAGAAGAATTATACAAAAACACCGGACACCTTGACCTTAGCAGAATGAAGGAGTTTGATTCATATATACAGGTGTTTGCCGCATATGTTGACAAAAAAGAGATAAGGACATCGCCGATTAAATATATTCTTTCGCTGATAGATAAATTTCATTGCGAATTTGAAAAAAATAAGGATAAGGTCACATTTATAAAAGATATAAAAGCTCTCGAAACCGTTAAAAATGCCGACGGTTACGGAGGTATTTTATCAATCGAAGGCGGCGAAGCCTTGGAGGGAAGCCTTGATGCTTTGAGAAATTTTTACCGACTGGGTGTAAGGCTTATTACCCTTACTTGGAATTATGCCAACGAGATTTGTGACGGTATAGGCGAAAGCAGAGGCGGAGGCCTGACGGATTTCGGCAAAGAAGCGGTTAAGCTGATGGAGGATCTGGGAATTATTATAGATGTTTCGCATTTATCGGAAAAGGGATTTTGGGATGTATGCGAAATAACAAAATATCCTTTTATCGCTTCTCATTCCTGTGTTAAAAGCTTGTGCGGACACAGAAGAAATCTGAATGACCGACAAATAAAAGCTATGATAGATAAAAACAGCGTCATAGGAATAAACTTTTATCCGGATTTTCTGGACGACAGCGGTAAATGCGGAATTGACAGAATATATGAGCACATAAAATATGTTTTGGAAATGGGTGGAGAAAATATACTTGCATTGGGCTCCGACTATGACGGAGTTGAAGCACTTCCCGAGGGAATAAAAGGTGTTCCTGATACTAAAAAAATATTGGATTTCCTGAAAAACAAAGGATTTGACGACATTTTGATTGAAAAAATAGCATATGGGAATTTATATAAGCTGTTTTATGACGCATTTTCAAGAAAAAATTTATAAAAAATTATAGCCAAATATTGCATTTTGCATCGGCTTGTATTAAAATAAAGTGGAAAACATAAGCATTTTACATATACGGAGGTAAAAAAATGAGTTCAAAAATTTCGGAAAAAGCAAAACGGGTTAGCCCGTCGCCTACATTGGCTATTGACTCAAAGTATAAGCAGATGAAAAAAGACGGTGTACCCGTAGTGGGTTTCGGCGCAGGAGAGCCTGATTTTGATACGCCCGATTACATAAAAAAGGCAGGAATTGATGCAATAAATAAAAACATTACAAAATATACACCTGCATCGGGCACATTAGAGCTTAAAACTGCAATTTGCGAAAAGGTCAAAAGGGATACCGGACTTTCTTATGATACATCAAATGTTATAATCAGTAACGGCGGAAAGCACGCCCTTACTAATGTGTTTATGGCAATTTGCAATAAAGGAGATGAGGTTTTGCTTCCTGCTCCTTATTGGGTAAGCTATCCCGAAATGATAAAGCTTGCCGATGCAGAGCCTGTTTATATAAATACAACCGAGGAAACAAGCTTTAAATTTACAAAGGAACAGCTTTTGAATGCAATTACGGATAAAACAAAGGCACTTGTCTTGAACACTCCCAGTAATCCTACGGGAATGGTGTATACCAAAGAAGAGCTTTCGGAAATTGCAAAAATTGCGGTTGAAAATAATATATACATAGTTTTTGATGAAATATATGAAAAGCTTATATATGAGGGACAGCATACAAACATTGCCGCATTGGACGATAAAATCAAAGATTTGACGATTATCGTAAACGGAATGGCAAAGACATACGCAATGACCGGATGGAGAATCGGATACGCAGTAGGTGATGCGGAAATAATCAAGGCTATGTCAAACATACAAAGTCATGCGACATCAAACCCGAATTCAATTGCTCAGTATGCGGCAACAGAGGCGTTAAACGGCGACCAAAGCTTTATTGAGGATATGAAGAAAACATACATAGAACGCAGAAATTATATGGTTGAAAGAATAAATTCCATTGACGGAATAAGCTGTCTTATGCCTCACGGTGCCTTTTATGTAATGATGAATGTGAAAAATGTTATCGGCAAAGAGCATTACGGAAAGAAAATAAACACTGCAAATGAGTTATGTGCCGATATTTTGGAAAGAGCTCTTGTTGCCCTTGTCCCAAGTGAAGGCTTTGGAATTGACGGATATGTCAGACTTTCTTATGCCACATCTATGGATGTTATAAAGACGGGACTTGACAGAATTGAGAAATACTTAAAGGGTGAATTTTAAGACAAAACAATCTGTAAAGCGAGGGATAAAAATGAAAATAAGCTTTATTGGCGGAGGAAATATGGGTTCTGCTTTAATAGGCGGACTTATTGCCGGAAATACGGCTGCATCCGATATTTTCGTTTATGATAAGGACAAAGAAAAATTAAAGGCTTTTTCGGAAATGGGTGTAAATATTGCATCTTCTGAAAAGGATGCGGAGAAAAACGGTGATATTATCGTTTTTTCCGTTAAACCCAATGTAATTGAATCCGTTCTTAAAGAAATGGAAGGCTTTACCGATAAAATATATCTGTCCATTGCGGCAGGGGTTACGGTAAAAAAGATAGAATCCCTGATCGGAGCGGACAAAAAGATAGTTCGTGCAATGCCAAATACTCCGGCGTTGGTTTCCTGCGGTATGACTGTTATTTCCCCGAATGAAAATGTAAGCGATAAAGAAGGAGAAGAGATAAAGACTCTGCTTAAGGCTGTGGGTGAGGTAGTTATAATGCCCGAAAAGTTTATGAGCATTGCAACAGCTCTTCACGGAAGCAGTCCTGCATATGTGTATATGTTGATTGATGCTATGGCTGATGCAGGGGTTGAATACGGACTTTCAAAAAAAGACGCATTGCTTTTGTCTGCCAAAGCAGTAGAAGGCAGTGCCAAAATGGTGCTTGAAACAGGTGTACATCCCGAACAGCTTAAAGACAATGTGTGTTCCCCGGGAGGAACGACGATTGCCGCAGTTTCCGATTTGGAGGCAAACGGCTTCCGCGGAGTTGTTCAGGGTGCAGTAAAAGCCTGCGTTAATAAGGCAGAAAGCATGAGCAAATAGTTTGTAGGTGATTAGCGTGAAAGTTGTTGCGGTTACGGGAGGCATAGGTTCCGGTAAAAGCCGTGTTACGGCGGAGTTTAAAAAGCTTGGTGCCGAGGTTATTGATGCAGATAAAATCGGGCATTTGATTATGGAACCCAATATGCCTGCATATTATGAAATAATCAAAAAATTCGGGAGCGATATACTTACCGATGATTTGCATATAGACAGAAAAAAGCTTGGGAAAATTGTTTTTTCTCACAAGGATAAGCTTGAAGCTTTAAATGAAATCACTCACAAATCTATTTACTGTGAAATAAAAAGACGTATAGACCAATCGGATAAAGAAATAGTCTGTGTGGAAATTCCGCTTTTGTTTAATGAAGAATGTCCTCTTGATTTAGATATGATTATCGGTGTTTTGGCGGATAAAGATATACGCATTGACAGAATTTTAAAAAGAGACAAAACTACAAAGGAGGAAGCGGAAGGCAGAATTAAAAGTCAGTTGCCGGATGAGGTTATAAAAAGCAAATCGGATGTTGTGCTTTATAACAACGGCGATATTGACCACCTGAATGTCCAAATTAAGAGATTGTTTGCGGAACTAATAAATTGATTTATCGGAACGGAGAGTAGTATGAGAAAACCGACGCAAAAAGTAAGACATCGGGAAAGTAACGGCTGCGGAACAAGATTTTTAATATTTTTGATTGTTCTTGCGGCTTTAATAGTTGCGGCAGTTTTTTTTGTGAAATATTATAATGATTCGGATATAGGTGACAGAATAAAGAAAAGTCAGTATCCCATTAAATACGAGCATTTTGTTGATGAATACAGCAAAAAATATAATCTTGACAAATACCTTGTATATGGGGTGATACGGACGGAAAGCCGATTTGACATTTATGCGGTTTCCGATGTAAAAGCAAAAGGGCTTATGCAGATTACGGACGAAACCGGCAGGGACTGTGCAAAAAAAATAGGACTTTCCAAGTATTCAGATGATATGCTTTTTGATCCGGAAACAAATATAGCAATCGGATGTTATTATTTAAGTAATTTGCTGAAAAAGTATAAAAATGACATAAATTCCGCTCTTGCGGCATATAACGGCGGTCCTGCAAGGGTTGACGAGTGGATTAAGGACGGCAGATATTATAAAAACGGGACACTTGTTGAAATTCCGTACGGTGAAACGAAAATATATGTTCAAAAGGTAAAAGAGGC
>JAZLFN010000009.1:0-5215 GCA_045615805.1 Clostridia bacterium
TCCGGGACGCCAATGGCGTCCCTTGTTAAAGGGCGATGGTTGCCGGTGGTGCTTGGCTCCCCTGTGTAAGGGGAGCTGTCGCCGAAGGCGACTGAAGGGTTGTGATGTATCGACCGCCTTTGCCGTTTCCGGATTTTTCGGGCGGGCGCACCAAGGGGCGCCCCTACCGGTGGCATACGCAAAAGTTTGCGGAACCGGCGTTTTTTGTTGTCAAACCTCTGGGTACCCGTAGCCGATTTCGGCTGTGGGTCGAGTGATTTAAATGAGTTTTATATCGTCTGTGCCGCTCCATAGATGAATAGCACCCAATTTGTAAATCGGTGTGAATTATGTTTGAATTTATTTTTAGGCAGCGGAAACGGCTGAACCAATATGTCATTTTAAATGCTATTGACACTTCCTTATCTTTAAAAGCACATTTCGTCCGACAATATATATATGGGTTTTGAATTTATTGTTACTTGATTATTTGTTGCTTCATAAGTGTTTCCGTACATATCTATAACCTTAACATTCTTTGGAATAATATTTATATGTCTTTCCTCTCCGTCCGCAGTCCAAAGAGCAGTAATATATTTTCCTTTGTTTTCGTCCCAGAATACACTTCCGTAATTGGGGTGTGAAATCCCATAAGGCATACCTACATACTCTGCATCTCTTAATACCTTTAAAAGGGTATATGCCGAAAAATATCCCTGCTTGGGTTCTGTATACCAATCAACCATTCCGTAGCAGTATTCCGACTCATATTTATCAATATATTCGTCTTGGAATGCGTAGATATGAAGCTCCTTTAAATCACAGTTAAATCCGTTTAAATACGCCCTTGCAATAAACTTTGCCTGCGTTTCCTCATCAACCATATCCGCAACCTGTGACCAGCTCTCTTCCTTATGGGTTGCCCAACCCATCTCCGAGGCAATAATCCTTTTAACGGGAGCACCCTCCCGTCTTAAAAGCATTTCACGAAGTCTGTTCATCTTTCCGTACAAATGCTCGGGGACGGAGTACCTTTCAAAATCCGTGTACCAATCGTCCATCTTGTTCATACCCTCGCTTACCTTTGGGTACAAATGAATATCCACCACATCATAATAAAGTCCTAAATTCGGCTCGACATCGTAAAGGCTATCCTGCCACCAAAGCCAATCCGTTCCGCAAATGGTGGGGGCGGCAAGAAGATTATTTTCGTCAATTCCCTTGGCTAACTCATAATCCTTTTTCATTTTTTCGATAGCCACCTCGGGGTCGTTGTAATCCTCCGAGATTTCAGGCTCGTTAAATACCTCGAACGTATGAACTCCGTTTGAATTCGCAGTTTTAATCGTCTCCTCGCTTCTTACGCCTAACGGAAGATATGTAATTCCGTTTGCTCTGTATACATCGGGGATTTCGTACCACACCCTTGTTTTCTGCATTGCTTCCATTGCGTTTAAAAGCTTGATTTTTCGTTTGAGATTTGTCTTTTCGTCATCATGGGCAACATGGTTTCCGCCGCCCTCGGGGAAGTCGTTTATACCAAACATTGCCGCCGCTTTTCCGTCATACAATTCGGGATAGGTATGTATTTTAACAGGGGTAACCTCCCTTTGTCCTTCTGCGGCAACGGCAACATAATAATCGGTATCGGGCTTAAGTCCCGCATAGCAACAATACTTTTCATTTATTTTTTTCTGCCTTACGCCTTCTCCTTTTACATAAACATCTTTTACGGGCTTCAGTTCGATTGAAGAAAATTGATTTTCTTCAATATAGACCTTGTAATTTCCGTCTGTATCGTTTGCTTTTTCGTCGTAGTCGGTAAAGTCAATATACAAAATATTGTTGGGCTTAAGCTCGGTATATATTTCTATATTTTCGGGAGTTTGATTTTTCTCCCGATTTTCATCAAATATTTCTCTTGCGTACACTTCGACTTCGCTGAGCTTTATTTTTTTGTAATCTCCCCTGTGAACCACAAGCTTTACAAACCTTGCGTTTTTGCCCGATACTCCGCAGGAAAATGCTTTTCCGTCTTGAAAACGGGAATAGCCTGTACTTTTGTAATTTACTCCGTCGGGACTAAGCAGGGTTTCCATACCCGATGCCTCGCCGTAAACACATATATCCTCAACCTGACAATAGTCCTCTGCCTCAAAGATTATGCAGGCATAATCTCCGGAGGTTTCTGTATATTTCTCTTTATTTCCGTCGGTAAGCTTTTTATTCTCATTGTCGGCACTTACCATATCGTTTTTGGTCTTAAAGGGAATGTCCCTTTCGTATGAATAATTTATAAGCCTGTTTTTCTTTAAGCTTATTGGCTTTCCGAGCACTTCGACCTCGGCTATTTTAATATCCTCGGCATCCTGATTTTTATGAATTAAAAGCTTTACGCTTTTGGCATAAACTCTGTGAGAAATCTCCCGATTGCAGCTCATAACCCTGTTAAGCTTGGGATTATTTGTATTTATACAATCCCCTATAAATCCGTAATTTTCGCCGTCAAGTGAAGCATAAATATCATATTTGTCAATTTGGGAGCTTTGACTGCACATTGCCCTTACCGAAACATCTGTTATTTCCATGGGCAAATCAAAATCAATTATCAGATTAGCCCATTCCCCTGTTGTGCTTCCGACTGTTGAGATATCACCGTCAAAAAGCTTGTCCGTATCATTTGTTATATCACTTTCCGTTTTGTAATTACCCTCTGTCGTCCACCTGTACTTCGGATTTGTATCATATATTTCATCTTCAAGCAAAGACTTTTTTCCGCTTATAAGTCCGCTCTTTTCCACATCTCTTTGGGTAAGCTCTGCCGGCTCGCACACAGGCTTTAAGCTTTCTTTGCTGTCAAAGACAAAAGCCTTTATACAGTCGCAGTTTTCCTCTGCAACATAATCACAGGCAAGTCTTCCGTTACATTCGCCGTCCTTTGAATTAACACTTATAAGGCGTCCGTTTTTATCAAAGCCTGCAACCAAAACACAGGCTTTTGTGTTTTTTATATCACAGCAGGCGGTCAATTCCTCTCCCGATGAATAGGAAAACCCTTTATCTCCGTTGCTTTTTAAAATTTTCACATCGCTGATATACGGCTCTTCTTCCTTGCCCTCATTCTCTTCATTGAATATAAGAACCTCGTTTAATACAAACTGATGGTTCATATCTCCCGTTCCGGTAACCGTGGCTTTTTTAAAGGTAAGGCTTATAAATCTTCCCTTCACCGTGTCAAACATAAATTTATCCTGTCTTGGGTAATACCCACCGTCACCCTTTTCAAGAGGCACTGTTTTTGATGGGTATTTTCCTATTTTGGTATAATTTGCACCATCTGTTGAAACCTTGATTTCAACATCGCCCAGCTGCTGACTTTTGGATGCGATTGTCCAGATATCCACTCGGTTTATGTCATACACGGCTTTTAAATCGAATATAACCGTTGAAACGGCATTTGAATTCCACTTACAGGTTCCTACATATTGAGATGCATAGCTTTTAATACAACCGCTTGTAAGCTTTTTTGCCCCGCCGTTTGATATGGTTTCTTTAAATTCGCTGTCGGAATCCGATGAAATTTTGTATTCCGCTCCTGTCTTAATAAAGCTCAACGGCTCGCCGTTATCCGAATAGGCTTTTAAATCTCCGTCAATCAATGTGTTGTCGCTGAGGAGTGTGAGCTCGCTTGCATATACGCAAACAAAAAGCATTGAAATAAAAATTCCCAAAAACAGAATAAGTTTTTTTACCACAAAAAACGCCTCTTTTACTTCTTTTTATTTAACCGATATTCTCTCGTCTGAAAGTATATATACAGGCGACTTGCCTATTGTTATCGGACTTCCGCTTTCCGATGTGTATACACTTCCGTTTCTTGTAATTACCTTTACATTCTCATTTTCCGAAAGGCTTATATTCCTTTCATTCCCGTCTGCCGTCCAAAGGGCGGTAATATATTGGTTCTTGGTTTCGTCCCAGAATACACAGCTGTAATTTGGGTGTGAAATTCCCGTCATACCACCTATATATTCCGCATCACGAAGCACCTTCATAAGGGTATAGCTTGCATAATATGCTGGCTTGGGATTTCCATGCCAATCAACCATACCGTACTGCCATTCGGGGTCCTCTGTTTCGGTCCATTCGTCCTGGAAAGAATAAATATATGTATTCTTTATACCTGTTGCAATGGAGTTTAAGTAACACCTTGCAACATAATCCCCTTGTCTTTCATATGATACCGGCTCGGTTATCCCCTTTACCCATCCGTCATTGGTATGAGTTGTCCATCCTATCTCCGAGGCAACTATGGGCTTATCGGCATTTCCCTCATATTTTGTGAGAAGCTCTCGTATTCTTCTTACTTTCCCGTAAAGGTGTTCGGGAACGGCAGGGGATTCAAAATCGGTGTAATCATCATCATAATGCTCCTCGCCTTCAAACACCTTACAATACAGATGCATATCAACAACATCAAAGTAATCTCCGAAGTCAGGGTCAATTTTATATAACTCCTCCCACCACCAAAGATAATCCGTTCCGCACAGAGTAGGCGCTTCAACAAGCACTCTCGGATCTATGCTCTTTACTCTTTGATAATATTCCTTTACATGATTTATTGCACCCTGTAAATCCTTGTCATAAGGCGGTTTTATCTCCGATTCTCCAAGTATTCCCGATTTAAAAATGCCTGAACTTACCCAATTTTTAATGGTTGCTTCGTCACCGTTAGACGGCAGGTAGGATATTCCCATAGCCTTGTATATATCCGGAAGCCGAGTCCAATAATGAGTATCATGGAGGTTCTCAAACTCTCGCAACAGCTTAAGCTTTGTTTTTAAGTTTGCACTCTCATCGGGATGCTCATGATGTGAGCCTCCGCCGTACGGGAAGTCATTTACGGAAAAGACCGATGTAAGCCTTTCGTCTGCCAGAACCGAATATGTATGTATCTTAACAGGGTGAATGTCGGGGCGTCTGTATATTGTAACTCTGGGCACAACCGCAACATAATAATCGGTATCAGGTTCAAGAGCTGTGTAACTACTGTATTTTCCCGATGCAAAAAGCTTCTTTGTATCTATCCCATCTTCATAAACATATCTTGCATTAAGTCCTTCTATATCATAAAAAGGCTCTTTTTCGATATACACATTATAGCCTGCAACATTGTTTTTGTTCTCATCATAATCGGTATAATCCATATACAAAATATTGTTGGATTTAAGCTCGG
>JAZLFN010000010.1:0-48510 GCA_045615805.1 Clostridia bacterium
TTAAGGAGGATTTGAGAATGAGAAATCTCAAAAAGGTTATTGCTTTAATCGCAGTTTTCGCTATGTTAGTTAGCTGTGTAGCTTTTGCACAGACTTATACCGACGTAGAAAAAGAAGACAACTATTATGAAGCAATCGAAATGTTAAGTCGTCTTTCAATCTTCACAGGTGATATGGACGACAACGGTAATTTGGTTTTCAGATCTGAGGACAGTATTACAAGAGCTGAGGCTGTTACCATTATCGAAAGAATTCAGAACGTATTGACAGCTGCTCAGACAGCTACAGAGTTTAAGGATGTTCCTTCTACTCATTGGGCTTCTGGCTTTATCGCACAGGCAACTGCACAGAGTATCGTAAACGGATATGGTGACGGTTACTTCGGTCCTGATGATCCGGTTCTCTATGAGCAGATGGTTAAGATGCTCATTGAAGCTTTGGGTTACGCTCCCTTCGTTTATGACAACGGCGGTTACTATGCAGGTCATATGTATGCTGCACAGAGATACGGCGTACTTGACGACGTAATCGGCGGTACAATCGGTCAGGCTGCTACAAGAGGACAGGTTGCTCAGATGGTTTACAATGCTATCGACACACCTCTTATGGACAGAAGCACCTATGGTACAAACGCTGAATATGTTATCTATGACACAGATGACGACTACAGAACACTCTTAAAGAGAGACCTTAAGGTTGTTAAGGGTACAGGCGTTATCGATGAGAACCAGGTAACAACTCTTAGTGCTGCTAAGGACATCGACAACGAGAAGGACGCTGAAATCAGAATTGACTTTGATCCTTCAAGCAAGGAATATGTAAGATATGACCTTGGTAAGGTTAAGACAATTTATGATGTAACAGGCGAAGCAGGTGCACTTATCGGTAAGGAAGTTACCGTATACCTCAAGGAAACCAGCAAGAGCGGTGAATATGATGTTATAAGTGTTGCTGAGACAAGCCGTAACAGAACTCTTGAAATAGGTCTTGATGAATTTGATGAACTCAACTATGATTCTATCAAGTACACCAAGAAGAACGCTCGTACAGCTACCACAACTTCACTTATCCCCGGATTCAGCGTACTCTACAATGGCGTTGCTGTTGGTTATGATGCGGTAGAAGATATCCTTAATAACTGTGATACCTGGAGTGGTAAGATTACTCTTATCGACAACGGTGCAGACAAGGGTTACAACGTAGTAGCTATCGATATCGCAACTTCAGCAGTTGTTGACGAAGTTACATCACGTGGAACAGTTAACTTCTTGAATAACGCAGTAGTTGGTAAGGACGGAAAGAGAATTGAACTTGACTTCGACGAAGATAACAAGGATACCATCATTGTTCTTACAGATAGCGAAGGTTTCCCGGTTAGCTACGAAGACCTCACAAAGTGGGATGTACTTTCAATCCTTTCTAATGACTACAATGATTACTATGTAGTAGAAGTTATCAACTCAAATGTTGTAGAAGGCTCTATCTCTGAGAAGGCTGCTTCTAAGACATCTGCTACAGGCTCTAAGTACTACATTGACGGCAAAGCTTATGACGCAGCAGAGAACTGCTACGGTGAAGCTAAGCTCAAGGCCGGTGCTGCAGGTTCATTCTACATTGACAAGTATGGCAAGATCGTTGCATATGACAAGAACGGTTCATCTTCAGCAGTTGTATCCGACAAGTACGCTTTCGTACTCGATGCAGCAGAAGTTGAAGACGATTGGAGCAAGCAGAACGTAAAGGTTCAGATTCTTGACAAGAGCGGTAAGGTTTACGAAGGTTTCCTCGCAAACACCCTTAAGATTAAGAATGCTGACAAGTTCGGCACACTTGCAGAAGACTTAGGACATGAAGGTGAAGATGACTTCACAATCAAGGTTGATAAGTCTGACCTTAAAGATGGTAAGGCTGAAATCTTAGCAAAAGCTTTGAAGAACTCTCTTATCACATATGAAGCAAACACTTCAGGCGAATTAAAGACAATCGAATTCGCAGTTGAGTCTGATGACGAAGAAGAATACTCATTCCGTATGCACAAAGACGGTACAGTAGATGATTATGACGCAGAAGACAAGACTCTTAAAGTAGGCGGCAAGAAGTTTGACGTTAACGAAGATACTTATGTATTCTTCATCAGCGGCGGATCTGAGCTCGTTTACGTAGATGGCAAAAAGTCAGGTAAGGCTAGCAAGACAGCTTCTAAGGTTTCTACTATTGCAAACCTCGCTGACGGCGAATCTTACGACTTCGGTGAAGTATTCAACGTAGAAAGCGACGTTGCTAACGCAGTTGTTATCTACAACACAACCGGTGGTGTATCAAGCTCTTCAACAATCGCAGTTATCGATACAGTTGGTACTGCTAAGGTTGACGGCGACGAAGTTCCTTCAGTAACATACTGGAAGGACGGCGAAAAGAACACTGCTTACGGTGATGTAGATCTTGATTCTGATATTACTGATAACCTTAAGAGTGCTCAGACAGGTGAAATCTGGAAGTTCGCTGTATCAGAAGACGGTTCAACAATCACAGATGCTAAGAGAATTGCTTACTACTACCTCGGTGAAGAATTCGGTAGAATTAAGAATGCACCCGGTGAAACAGGTGCTGTTAAGTTATCATTTGAAATCGCTTCAAGTGACAAGGTTGACTATCAGTTCGGACCTGCTGTAGATTACAGCTCTTCTAAGAACATCAAGATTGGTCAGTGGAACCCGAGCACAGGCTTATATGACTTTGACGATACCGAAAGCATTAAGGGCGCAAGCGCTAATGTATATGTTGTAGATCCTGCAAGAAAGAACAATCAGGTTTATGTTGGAACAACATCTGATGTTAACATTGACAAGGATATCATCAACAGAAGCAAGGTTGGCAAGGATTCATTCGATGTAGTTGCAAGAGATTACAGCTGGTTCGTTCCTGCTGAAGAACAGGCTCTCGGTCTTATAGACTTCGTAGCAGCTGTTGAATATGACGGCGACGTAACCGATATCGTAATCTACAAGACTTATGACCTTGGTAAGTATAAACTCGAAGTTCCTTCGGTTAAATAATACTAACAGTCATTTCAAGAAACCCCCGATTCGGGGGTTTCTTTTTTGTTATGTTCCGAAAACAAAATACGATACAACGGAATATAGCGGTAGGGGAGGATTCCATATCCTCCCGCAGGCTCCCCTGTGTAAGGGGAGCTGTCGCCGAAGGCGACTGAAGGGTTGCACCATGTTCAACAATTCCGTGTGGTTCACCGTAGGGGCGCCCCTTGGTGCGCCCGCTACAATGTTCCGCAAATAAATTCTGATAAGCAGAATATAGCGGTAGGGGAGGATTCCATATCCTCCCGCAGGCTCCCCTGTGTAAGGGGAGCTGTCGCCGAAGGCGACTGAAGGGTTGCACCATGTTCAACAATTCCACGTGGTTCACCGTAGGGGCTCCGCTTGCTGAGCCCGTCCGTCGCTGATTCTGCCAAACCATATTTGCCATATCCCTTGACTTGAATTTTAAATTATGGTATATTACAATCAAGAGGTGTTGTATATGAAACGCGAAAAATTCGGTTCAAGGCTTGGGTTTATACTTGTTTCGGCAGGATGTGCCATAGGTCTTGGAAATGTTTATCGTTTTCCGATTATGGTGGGAAGCTACGGCGGGGCGATATTTGTATTGATTTATATTCTATTCCTGATAATGCTTGGTATTCCGGTAATGGTATCGGAGCTTTCTGTGGGCAGAGCAAGCGGAAGATGTATTGCAACCTCCTTTGAGGTTATGGAAAACGGCAAAAAATGGGGATTTATGAAATATATCGGCTTTGCCGGAAACTATATTTTAATGATGTTTTACACGGTTATTTCCTCGTGGATGGTATTATACTTCATCAAATATCTTGCGGGCGAGGTTTCGGCAATTCCAAAAGAGCAAATGGGTGATTATTTCAGCGGAGTAATTTCAAATCCCGGACCTGTAACGATTGTAACCTTTTGTGTAATAATCATAGGCTTTTTTATCTGTTCCTTAGGACTTAAAAACGGAGTCGAGCGTATAACCAAATATATTATGCTTGCACTTTTTGCTTTGATGATTGCTCTTGCGATATATTCCTGTACATTATCAAATGCAGCAGAGGGACTTAAGTTTTATCTTATTCCTTCCGTTGAAAACATACAAAAAGTAGGAATTTTAAAGGTGCTAACCTCTGCTATGGGACAGTCTTTCTTTACTTTAAGCGTTGGAATCGGAGCAATTTCCATTTTCGGAAGTTACATAAACAAGGAAAGAAAGCTTATGGGGGAAGCGGTTTCAATTATCAGCCTTGATACATTGGTTGCAATTATGTCGGGACTTATTCTTTTCCCTGCCTGCTTTACTTATAATAACGGTGTTACAGCAGATGCAGGAACGGTTGGGGCAAGCTTTTTGTTTACCACATTGTCCGGTATTTTCAATTCAATGAAATACGGCAGAATCGTGGGGACCTTCTTCTTCCTCTTTATGATTTTTGCCGCATTGTCAACGGTTATAGCCGTTTTTGAAAATATTATGTCAATGTGGCTTGAAAAGACAAAGCTATCTCGTAAAAAGATTGCAATAATAAACGCAATTCTTCTTTGTATTCTGTCACTTCCCTGCATTTTAGGCTTTAGCGTTTGGTCGGATTTTTCAATATTGGGAAAAGGAATAATGGATATAGAGGACTTCTTAATAAGCAATAACTTGTTGCCTATAGGTTCACTGTTTTTTGTGCTTTATTGTTCGGTGAAAAAGTACGGTTGGGGATTTAATAATTTTACAAAAGAGGTTAATACGGGAAAGGGCTTAAAATTCCCCGAAAACAAAGGAATTGAGCTTTATATGAAATATATCCTGCCTTTGATTATTCTTGTAATTATTGCGTTGTCTTACATTTAATATAATTCGGAGTTGTAAATATGAATCAAAAGGAATACAAAACAAAGGATTTAATATCAAGGATGTTGCCGTATTTTAAGCCATATATAACAATCCTTATATTTGACTTATTTTGCGCCTCCCTTACAACGGTTTGCGAAATCGTCCTGCCGGTGATTATACGAACAATCACCAACACGGCGATTGACAGTCCTGCAAATGTGACGGTTTCCATGATTTTGTATTTTGCGGCACTTTATCTTGTTTTAAGAATAATTGACAGTTGTGCAAATTATTATATGGCAAGCAGAGGTCATATAATGGGGACGAAAATAGAAACGGATATGAGGCGTGACGCTTACGCTCATCTTCAGGAACTGTCTGTCAACTATTACAACAATACCAAGGTTGGACAGATTATGGGCAGGCTTACAAACGACTTGTTTGATATTACGGAGTTTGCTCACCATTGTCCCGAGGAATTGTTTGTTGCTCTTTTGAAAATATCCGTATCCTTTATTATTCTTGCAAGGATAAACCTGTTGCTTACAATTCTGATGTTTGTCCTTGTGCCGATTATGACAGTTGTTTGTCGGATTATAAACAAAAGAATGCGTAAGGCGTTCAGCGAACAAAGACGGCAAATCGGCGAGCTTAACGCAAGTATAGAGGACAGCCTTTTGGGACAAAGGGTTGTTAAAGCGTTTACCAACGAAAACCTTGAAAAAGAGAAGTTTGAAAAGGGAAACCAAAAGTTTTTGGATATTAAAACTTACTCATACAAGATTATGGGACTTTTTCAAACATCAACAAGAATGTTTGACGGTCTTATGTACCTGACGGTGATTTTGGGTGGCGGAATTTTTCTTGTTATGGGAGAGATAAAGCCCGGAGATTTAGTGGCGTATGTTATGTATGTTTCCACCCTTATTGCCACAATCAGAAGAATTATAGAGTTTGCCGAGCAGTTCCAACGGGGAATTACCGGAATAGAAAGATTTTCCGAGATTATGGATGCCGATATAGAAATCTTTGATGACGAGGACGCAGTTGAGCTTGTCAATCCCAAAGGAGATATAAAGGCGGAAAATGTGAGCTTTGAATATCCCGATGACCACAATGTGATATTCAAAAACTTAAATCTTTCCGTAAAACAGGGCGAAAGTGTTGCCCTTGTAGGTCCGTCCGGAGGGGGGAAAACCACTCTTTGTAACCTTATACCGAGGTTTTTTGATGTAACCGGCGGAAAAATCACAATTGACGGAATCGATATCCGAAAAATCAAGCTTAAAAGCCTGCGTAAAGCAATCGGAATTGTTCAGCAGGATGTGTATTTGTTTTTCGGAACGGTTTACGAAAATATTTTGTACGGTAATCCAAACGCCACCGAAGAAGAAGTTGTCAGAGCGGCAAAGCTTGCAGGTGCGGATGAGTTTATACGAGAGTTAAAGGACGGATACCAAAGCTATGTGGGCGAACGGGGAGTTAAGCTTTCCGGCGGACAGAAGCAGAGAATAAGCATAGCGAGAGTGTTCCTTAAAAACCCTGAAATTATTATTCTTGACGAGGCGACATCGGCGCTTGATAACGAAAGCGAATACGAGGTTTCAAAATCCCTTGCAAAGCTCTCCGAGGGCAGAACAACAATAACCATTGCCCACAGGCTGTCAAGCGTAAGAAATGCCGACAGAATTATGGTGCTTACAAGGGATGGCGTTATTGAAGAAGGAAATCACAACGAGCTTATGGAAAAGCAGGGAATATATTATCGTTTTTATCAAATGGCAAATGAGCTGAAATAGTGAACCGGCAGCAGTTAAGCTGCCGGTTTTTTGTTTGGCATGGGTGTCATTGGACGCCTGTCGCCATTTCCGCAAACCACGCCCACCACACCGTAGGGGCGCCCCTTGTGCGCCCGTTGTTATTTCACCCTTTTCCGCATATTTTGGCGGAAACGGCGAACCCTTCCACCACCTTCGGTGGTCCCCCTCCCCTTTGTAAAAAAGGGGAGGCTATGCGGGACACAAGCGGAGCCCGTACAAACAAATTCCGCGTATCACATTGTAGGGGAGGATTCCATATCCTCCCGCAGGCTCCCCTGTGTAAGGGGAGCTGTCGCCGAAGGCGACTGAAGGGTTGCACCATGTTCAACAATTCCGCATAGTTCATCGTAGGGGCTCCGCTTGCTGAGCCCGTCGTCGTTTCCTGCAAATTCTGCGGATTTGGGGATGCATTACAGTTAAAACAGGGATACACTTGACTACAAGGCAAAATATGGGTATAATATAAAATGGATAATAATAAAAAGGGGGAACGCATATGACAATATTAAGTCTTTTATCAAATGTTTTAAGCTATGTGTTTACTTTTATAATATACTTATTTATTTTCGCGGTTATAAGGCTTATTTATCTTGATGTAAAAAAGATGAGCCGTTTTGAAACAAACAACACCAACGACGAGGAGTGCGCAAGTTTAAAGCCTGTTAAGTCAAAGGGCATAAATACAAAAGGGCTTAAAAACAGATATCCCATATACGGCGAAGCGGTTATCGGCAGGTCCAAAAGCTGTGATATTGTAATAGCCGAGGATTTTATATCGGCAAAGCATATCCGTATATGGCTTGATGACGGAGAATGGTATCTTGAAGATTTGGGAAGCCGTAACGGCACGACAGTAAACGGTCAGCGTATTCGCGACACGGTTATTCTTGACCCCGAGGATGAGATTTCTCTGGGAGGAATGAAGTTTATTTTTGAGTTGTAAAAGGAGAGGTTGCTATGTCCGGAACAAGAGGTCCGAATTACAGATTGCCGGCATTTTTGCTCATCCTTATGAACATATTCGGGTTTGGACTGCTCTTTGCGGCAAATAATTACGAAAAGAAAATACTTTTTATCGGTGCGGGCGTTCTCGGACTTTATATTGTGATGTACCTTATTGTAATCCTTTGCAAAATGGGTGATAAATTTATTATCCCCATGGCAAGTATGTTGATTACGATAGGTATAATTTTGCTGTGTAGAATAAATATTTCTCTCGGTATGAAGCAAATTGTTTGGGTTGCATTGGGCGGAGCTGCGTTTTTTGGTGCATACTTTATATATTACAAAGGGAAAAATTGGAGCAAGCTTTGGCTCCTTTATGCGGCAGTAGGTACGGCTCTTTTCCTGATAACATTGATATTCGGCAAAACGGTAAACGGTTCAAAAAACTGGATAAGCATCGGAGGGCAGAGCTTTCAGCCTTCTGAAATTACCAAAATAATGTTTATTTTCTTTTTGGCATGCTACTTTTCAAAAGAGCAGACTCGTCCCGTATTTAATATTCCGCCAAAGTGGACAACACTTATTGTGACATATATCTTTATCGGTTTTCTTGTGCTTCAAAGGGATTGGGGAACAATTCTTGTGTTGTTTTCAATCTACATTTTTATGATTTATGTGTACGAGGAAGGCGTCAAGTTCCTGTTTTTAAATGTAGGCGTTGCCCTTGTTGTGGCGATTTTGGGATATATGTTTTTGCATCATATTCAGGTGCGTGTAAATACTTGGCTTAACCCGTGGAGTGATATTTCAAATACGGGTTATCAGATTACTCAATCTCTTTTTGCCATTGCCTCCGGAGGAAATTTCGGCAAGGGAATCGGTAACGGCTCTCCCGGATTTATCCCCGAGGTTCATTCTGACTTTATTTTTTCCGCCATATGTGAGGAAATGGGAATTTTCGGCGGTGTTGCCGTAATTATCCTGTTTTTCCTTATTGCGTACAGATGCTTTAAAATTTCAATAATGACAACAAATAACTATGACAAAGCGGTTTGCTACGGACTAACCGTTATGTTTGCCATGCAGACCTTTATTATTATAGGGGGAGTTACAAAAATGATACCTCTTACGGGTATTACTCTGCCCTTTATCAGCTACGGAGGAACATCCCTGGTGGTAAGCTTTGCATCGCTGGGAATTATTCAGGCGATTTCGGCTAAAACCGAGCGTGGAAAAAACGAGGAATTGCCTTTAAAAAAAGGGAGGAAAAAGCGTGAAAGAGAATAAAAAAATAATTCGTGTGCTTATTGTTGTTGCGCTGATGTTTCTGTCCCTTGTGACATATCTTTTGTATTTTAATATTTTTAAGGCGGATACGGTTGCCGGAAACCCATACAACAGACGGCAATGGGAGGACGAGAAACAGGTAAAGAGAGGAAATATTTACGACAAAAACGGAGTTCTGCTTGCAGAAACCGTGGTTGACGGCGATTTGCGAACAAGGCGTTATCCCAAAGGGCATTTATACAGCCATATTATCGGTTATTGGTCAAGAACCTACGGAAAAAGCGGACTTGAAATGAAGTACAACAAAGAGCTTTTGGGCGAGGGTGATATAAAAATAAGCTTTAACGAAATGCGTTCGGGGTATGATTTGACACTTACCATAGATAATACATTGCAGGAATATGCCTACAGCCGACTTAAGGGTAAAAAAGGAGCGGTTGTGGCGATAGAGCCTGCGACGGGAAAAATACTTGCAATGGTAAGCTATCCCGATTTTGACCCAAGCGAGCAGTCGTTAGAGGATAATTGGAAGGACATTGTTGAAAGGGAGGATTCTCCTTTGTTGGCAAGAGCCGCAAACGGGCTTTATGCTCCGGGTTCAACCTATAAAATTGTAACAGCCGCAACGGCATATAATGCAGGGTATCAGGATAAACCCTTTGAGGACGACGGTGCCTTCAGGCAGGGCAGTCTTGTTGTGGAAAATTACGGTGGCAGTAAGTACGGCTCAATGAGCCTGAAAAAAGCATTTGAGGTATCAAGCAATGATGTATTTTGTACAATCGGATATGAGTTAGGTGCCGAAAATGTGAAAAAGGCGGCAGAGGATTTTTATGTCAACAAAGAAATTGAATCGGATATTCCCATAGCCAAAAGCAAAATCGAATACAAGAAAATGACAAACGAGGACGCAGCCCTTGTATCTATCGGACAGGGACAGCTTCTTATGACGCCTCTTCATGTTGCTCTTATGGCGTCTGCCGTTGCAAATAACGGAGTTATGATGAAGCCCTATGTTGTAGATAAGGTTTCGGCGGCATCCGGAACAACATTGAGCTTTATAAGTCCGAGCACGCTTTGCAAGCCCATTTCTCCGGAATGTGCAGGCTATTTAAAGGATTTAATGGTGGGAGTTGTTAAATCGGGAACAGGTACAAATGCCGCAATATCGGGAATTACCGTTGCCGGAAAAACAGGTACTGCCGAAAACGAAACCAATAAGGACCACGCTTGGTTTGCAGGGTTTGCCCCTGCGGAAAACCCAAAAATCGCAGTTGCGGTAATACTTGAATACGACGGCGGTGCAGGCGGAATAAACGCCGCCCCCATAGCAAGAGATATAATGCGAAAATATCTTAAATAGAGAGCTTAACGGCTTGCGTTTTTGCAAGATATGTGGTATAATTACAAATTATGATTTAATCAAAATGAAAGAGATGATATTATGACACTTGAAGATGTACAGGCTCTTGACCGTAAATATTATATGAACACCTTCGGAGAGAGGACGCCTCTCTGCTTTACAGAGGGACAGGGGATAGAGATTTCGGCAACAGACGGAAAAAAATACAAGGACTTTTTTGCAGGCATAGCGGTAAGTTGTTTGGGTTACGGACATCCGAAACTTACCGAGGCGTTGTGCGAGCAGGTTAAAAAGCTTATTCATGTTTCAAACATTTATTACAATGAGCCTCAGGCACTTCTTGCAGAACAACTGGTGAAAAACACCTGTGCCGACCGTGTCTTTTTCTGCAACAGCGGAGCGGAGGCAAACGAAGGTGCAATAAAGCTTGCAAAGAAGTATTTTACCGATAAGGGACAGTGGGAAAAGTGCGAATTTATTACCCTTAAGCATTCTTTCCACGGCAGAACTCTTGCAACGGTTGCGGCAACGGGTCAGGAAAAATATCAAAAGCCATATAAGCCTTTGCTTGAAAAATTTATTCATACAGAGATAAATAATAAAGACGAGCTTTTGTCTGCCATTTCCGAAAAAACGGCTGCAATTATGGTAGAGCTTGTTCAGGGGGAAAGCGGAGTATATCCTCTTGACAGAGAGTATGTGGAGTTTGTTTCAAACCTTTGCAAGGAAAAGGATATAATTTTAATAGTTGACGAAATACAAACAGGCATAGGAAGATGCGGAGAGCTGTTTGCTCATCAGTATTACGGTATTGAGCCCGATATATTCACAATGGCAAAGGGCTTGGGCGGCGGAGTTCCCATAGGTGCGTTTGCCGCAAAGCAAAAATTTGCCGACGCATTTACTCCCGGGGATCACGGAACGACCTTCGGGGGAAACCCTCTTGCAACAAGAGCCGGTTGCGTTGTTATGGAGGAGATGCTGGGCGGTGTGCTTGAAAATGCAAAAGCTATGGGCGAATACTTTAAAAACCGCCTTACGGACATTATGAAAGCCTGTGATAAGATTGCGGAGGTTCGAGGCGTCGGACTTATGATAGGCGTTGAATTTAAAGAAGAAATTGCAAAGGAAACAGGCGTAAAAATGCGTGAAAACGGTTATCTTGCGGGGGTTATCGGAGGCAAAATTTTCCGAATTGTTCCGCCCTTGATTGTGACCAAAGAAGACATAGACGGATTTTGCGATACACTTACAAGAGTTTTGAAAGGATAGATTAACGTGAAAGTTCCTTTCCCGTTAAGCCTCCGGCAGTCCTCGAAACAAGTTTCTTCTTGTTCGTATTTGGCTGACACCGAATACTCACTTTTGAAACTGTTTCTCGTCTTTCCCAAACAAGAGAACCTTGTTTGGGAGCCCTATAATTGTGCGTGCGAAATTTTCAGACCTTACGGTCTGAAACGCACATGCACGTTTTAATCTCTTGTCATTCCTTGCTCCGCAGACAAGAGAAAACTTAATTACTATTTGTGCCGGTGCGGAGCGGCGGAATGGAGATTAAAATGGCACTTGAACACTTTATAAGCATACACGATATAACGGTTGAAGAATTTCATCACCTTATAGATTTGGGACTGACTCTTAAAAAAGAGCTGAAGCAGGGCAAAGAGCATCACATATTAAAGGGCAAGGTTTTGGGAATGATTTTCACAAAATCATCAACAAGAACACGAGTGTCCTTTGAAACGGGAATGTACCAGCTTGGCGGCTTTCCCATGTTTTTAAGCTCAAACGACATTCAGCTTGGCAGAGGCGAGAGCATTTACGACACGGCAAATGTTTTAAGCCGTTTTATTGACGGAATAATGATAAGAACCTATGACCATAAGGATGTTACCGACCTTGCAAAATACGGAAGTATTCCCATTATAAACGGACTTACCGACCTTTTGCATCCCTGTCAGGTTATGGCGGATATGATGACAATATACGAGCATAAGGGAAAGCTTGAAGGGTTAAAGCTTTGCTATATCGGCGACGGAAACAATATGACACATTCTCTGCTTTACGGCTGTGCAAAGGCAGGAATGGATATATCCGTTGCAACCCCCAAGGGATATGCGCCTCTTGATGAAATTGTGGAAAACGCAAAAGAGGATGCAAAGCAAACGGGAAGCAACATAATAATCACCAACGACCCCGAGGAGGCAATAAAGGATGCCGATGTGGTATGCACAGATACCTGGGTAAGCATGGGACAGGAAGAGGAAAAAACGGAAAGAATAAAAATATTTAACGGTTATACAATAGATAAAGAAATGTTTTCAAAGTCAAAAGACGACAGTATATTTATTCACTGTCTGCCGGCATACAGGGGATACGAGGTTACAGAGGATGTAATAGACGGTCCGCGGTCCGTGATATTTGACGAGGCGGAAAACAGACTTCACGCACAAAAGGCAGTTTTGGCGGCAGTTATGGGCGGAAAATAATAAAAAGGGGCGATATAAATGGACAACAGCTATTATGCTTTTGAAGTAAAGGCGGCAGCAAAAGAGGATATTCCGGCAATACATAAGATAACTCACGATGCATTTTTAAAGTATTGCGAAAATGCGGGGATTGACTATAATATTGAGGCACTCAACGAAACCTATGAGGATATTGCAAAGGATATAGAAAATAAAGAAGTTTTTGTAGTAAGAATAGATGACGAGCCGGTAGGAGCGGTAAGAGTTGAGATTTTGTCAGATGATGAGGCATATTTAAGCCGTTTTGCGGTTGCCGAAACCAACAGGAACAACGGTGTGGGCAAAATTTTGATGAGAGTTGTTGATAAGGTTATGAAGGAAAACAAAATCAAAAAATTAAAGCTTCATACCTGTTCAAGAGTTGCGGCGCTTATCCGTTTTTACTACGGCAGAGGATTTTATATTACAGATGTGGAATACAGCAGGGGATATCCCCGTGCCGAGCTTTTAAAAGAGTACAAGTAGTATATTAGGAGGTTTTAAGATTGAAGATTAAAAAACTATTTACACAGGAAGTAAAGGACGGAGCGGAGGTTTGCGTAAATGGTTGGGCAAGAACCTTGCGTATTTCCAAAAACTTCGGATTTATAGAGTTAAATGACGGCTCATATTTTAAAAATTTGCAGATTGTCATTGAGGACGGCATACTTTCTAACTTCGGAGAAATCGCAAAGCAGAATGTGGGAGCGGCTTTCAGAGTTAAAGGAAAGGTTGTTTTAACTCCCGAGGCAAAACAGCCTCTTGAGATAAAGGCAACAGAGGTTTTGATAGAAGGCACAAGCCTTCCCGAATATCCCTTGCAGAAAAAGCGTCATACCTTTGAGTATCTGCGTACAATTCCCCATTTGAGAGCAAGAACAAACACATTTTCCGCAGTGTTCAGAGTTCGTTCCCTTACGGCGTATGCAATTCACAAATTCTTTAACGAAAGAGGCTTTGTGTATGTTCATACTCCTTTGATTACAGGAAGCGACTGCGAGGGTGCGGGAGAAATGTTCAGGGTTACAACTCTTGATTTGGAGAACCTCCCTAAAACCGAGGACGGAAAGGTTGACTTTTCAAAGGACTTTTTTGCAAGAGAAAGCTCCCTTACGGTCAGCGGTCAGTTAGAGGGTGAGGACTGTGCAATGGCGTTTGGTGATATTTATACATTCGGTCCCACCTTCAGAGCGGAAAATTCAAACACGACACGCCATGCGGCAGAGTTCTGGATGATAGAGCCCGAAATCGCTTTTGCCGATTTAGAGGACGATATGCAGCTTGCCGAGGATATGCTTAAATATATAATAAACTATGTTTTGGAGAACGCTCCCGAGGAAATGAATTTCTTTAATAATTTTGTTGATAAGGGACTTTTGGAAAGACTTAACAATGTAGTTTCAAACGATTTCGGCAGAGTTACCTATACAGAGGCGATAGAGCTTTTGGAAAAGAGTGGCAAGGATTTTGAATATCCTGTAAAATGGGGTTGCGATTTACAGACCGAGCATGAAAGATATTTAACCGAAGAAGTATTTAAAAAGCCGATATTTGTAACGGATTACCCCAAAGAGATAAAGGCGTTTTATATGCGTCTTAATGATGATAACAAAACGGTTGCGGCAACGGATTGCCTTGTTCCCGGAATAGGTGAAATAATCGGCGGAAGCCAGAGAGAAGAAAGAATAGACGTTCTTCTTGACAGAATGAAGGAATTGGGACTTTCCGAGGAGGATTACAGTCATTACCTTGATTTAAGGCGTTTTGGCGGAACCAAGCACGCAGGCTTCGGACTCGGTTTTGAAAGGGCAATAATGTACCTTACGGGTATGAGCAATATAAGAGATGTACTGCTCTATCCCAGAACGGTAAATAATTTATATTAAGAAGTGAGATAGATATGAAGATATTCGGAATGGATTTGTGGAGAATTATACTTTGCGTCGTGCTTATTTTTATTGTAATAAAAAGGGCGAATATCGTGGCATTTTTTGCAAAGCCGAAATATGCAAAGGGTAATTATGAGGGTGCTCTTAAAATATTAAGGGTTGCCAACAAAATAGGAAATCTTAATTTAAAAAACAAGGAAATGTACGGCTATGTTTTGCTTCGGTGCGGATATGACGACGAGGCTTACAGGGAGTTCAGAGAGCTTTTGTTGCTTACAAAGCCCAACAGCCCAAGCAGATATCAGGTCAAGCTTTTGATTGCTCTTGCTCTTTGGAAAAAGGGTGAGCTTAAAGAGGCGACCGAGGAAATGGAAGAAATCGTTGAGGCAGGCTATAAGACGACTCAGATTTATCAGAATCTGGGCATACTTTATAACTTAGGCGATGATACGGATAAGGCACTTAAGTTTAACCTTGAAGCATACGAATACAACAAGGACGACAACGTTATATGCGATAATTTGGCGGATATATATGCTATAAGAGGCGAATACGAAAAGTCGGCTGATATTTACGAAGAATTTATTGACAGAAATCCCGCATTTCCCGAAGCGTATTACGGTTACGGCAGAGTACTCTTTGCATTGGGACAAAAAGAGGACGGAATACAGCTTATAGAGGAATCCCTTACAAAGACATTTTCTTATTTGAGTGTAAAGTCAAAAGAAGAAGTGGAAAAGATGCTTGAAGAATATAAAAGCCAAATCTGACGGCAAAGGGAGGAAACGAATAATGCTTATTTCAAAGTGCAGCTGCAATGCGGACAATAACGAAAACCCCGAAATTATGTTCAGGGGCTTGAAGGCTTGCGGCTTTGACGCCGTTGATTATAACGGTGCCTGCTGTGATTTGGAAAACTTTAATATTTACAATAAAAGCGAAAAAGAGTTTAAAGAATACTTTGAAAATATAAAAAAGCTTTCAAAGGAAACAGGGTTAGTAATCGGACAAACTCATGCCCCCTTTTCCTGCTTGTATAAGGATGACCAGGAAGGCAGATTTTTATGGGATGCCATAAAAAGGTGCGTTGAGGCAACTTATATAGCAGGCTCTGAAATTATGGTAATTCATCCTATGCTTCCGTTTGGGTTTGAGGATGAAACGCCGGAGCAAAGAGAGATTGCAAAAAAAATAAATGTAAAGCTTTTTTCCGAGGTTTTGGAAGAGGCAGAGAAATTTGGCGTAAATATCGCTCTTGAGAATATGCCGTGCAAAGGTTCTGATACCTGTAATGCTCAATATCTGCTTGAATATATGGAGCTTTTAGACAGCGACCGTTTCAGCATTTGTGTTGACACGGGACACGGAAACCTCTGGGGTTATAATCCGGCAGAGCTTATAAAGGATGTTTCAAAATACATAAGCTGTATCCATCTTCACGACAACAGATGCTGGGATGACCATTTGTTTATCGGCGGAGGAACAATTGATTGGGATAGTGTGTTTACGGCGCTTAAAGACGGCGGATATAAAGGGAACTTTAACCTTGAATCCGCATGGAAGCACTATCCTTATGAATTGATGCTTGAGGCGTGCGCAGTGGAAGCAAAGCACGCAAGATATCTTGTTAATAAATATTGGGGAGCCTAACAGACATCGGAGGATGCCTAGCAGGCTCCTTTGTCTAAACGGAGGGGATAGACTATGCGGTGGGCTGAAAATATACGGATAACCGGAGAGGTTTTTTCGGGATATGCTTTTTTGTCCTATAAAATTGAATACAGCGGAAAAGAGGGCTTCGGAGCAGACAGTATATTCAGGCTTCCTCCCAATTCGGTCCTGTCGGGCTTTAAGCTTTTTCAAGGGGGAAGGCTTGTTGAGCCGGAGCTTGTGACCGCATCTTGGTCGGCGACGATTAAAGGGGCGTCGGAAAAGCCTTTTGCCTCATTGCTGAAGCTTAAGAATGACGAATATCTGCTGTCGGTAGACAGTACCGAAAATACGACGGTGCTGTTTAATATGTATGTTAAGCTTTCGGCAAATCGAATTATACTTCCCTTTTCAAGGTCGGAGCATAAAGAACGCATAAGCACCCTTTCCGTGGATTTGAAAATTATGCCTCGGTGTGAACTTTATTCGCCGTCCCATGAGATTTGCGTATCAAATGAGGGCGATTATTCAAGAATTACCTTGGATTGTTCCGGTGCGTTAAGGGACTTTTGTATTGAGATAAACGAAAAAGAGAAAGTCAGCCACGGGATTTCAACGGAAGAACCATTGGGGGGAGAAATGCTGTGTTGCCTTTATCCGAAGACGAAATCTAAATACACGCCACAAAAGCTTTTGATTGTCCTTGACGGATATACTCCCGATAACGCTATGTTTTTTGCCGTGAAGGATATGGCGTATTGCCTTGCCCGAAATTGCGGAATAAAATATTCCGTTGTGTGTAGGGACGAAGCAGACGGCGACTTTGATTTTTTTGAAAACAAAGGGGACGGACTTGTTGACTTTTTAAGCAATATCAAAGTAACCTCCGAGAAAACGGAGGTTGTTACACCCGTATGTGAAGATGACTGCCTGAAGGTTTTGGTATCCGCAAATCCCGATATTGATGTAAAGTCAAATCCAAATATAATTACGGTTGGGGACAGGGCAGTAAGTGAAAATATGCACGTTTTTCCATATGATGATATGGAAAAAATGGCGAGAAAATCACTGGAAATCCTGCTCAACGGAAAAAATTTTGTGAAGCTTAATGCAGAATACGGAGATGCGACCGTGCTAAGCTATGACGGAGAACTGTTTGCGTATGTTAAATATTCGGGAGATATACCGCCGAAAAAATTTACCGTTACAATAGGCGACAAAAAAGAAGAAATTTATCTTTCGGATATAAGGGTATACAGAAGCTTTTCGCCCATAGGCTTGATCAAAGGAAAGCTTGTGTGTGATGAGCTTTATAAAAAGCTTGTTGTGTGTAAGGACTATGAGGTTTGGGAAATTCGAAAACAGCTTGAAGATGCAGGTGTAAAATATTCGATATTAAATTCCGAAACGGCTTTAATCTGCGAGCTTGAGGGAAAAAAGGCAAAAATCAAAACAATATTTCCGACATACCAAACAGGAAGGGTTCCTTCGGAGTTTGATAAAAGACCTCTTATGTTCAGAGAAATTGACGAGCCTCCTTCACAAAAATTTGCGGATATATGCCGATATGTGTTGATAAAAAGTATGCGCTCCGACGGCTCTGTGTGTTCTGACGGGGAAACTGAGTATCGCAAAAAGCAAACACTTGTTTCGGTCATTGCCCTTGTTGCTTACAAAAAGCCTTCAAAGGAATTTCTTAAGAAAGCGGAAAATTTTTTGTCGGGATTTTCATATAACGGTGCGGAATATACAGAGGATGAAGATACGGCGTTTTTATATCTTGAAAAATTTATTATGAAGGATTCCTATATTCCCGATGATAGTATTCCGGATTTGTTAGGTGCCGCAACGGTTTTACATCAGGTTATTGAAATTCGCAAAAGAGAGAGGCACGGATAAAATTTGTGAGTTTGTGAATTTGTGAATTTACTTTTATTTTATCAAAAATGCTTGACATTTAATTCAAGTTGTGGTATACTTTGATAGTATTTCTTTGTGAGAATTATTTCATTTAACATATTGAAGGAGGGGTAGAAATGCTCAGAACATACCAGCCTAAAAAAAGACAGCGTGCAAAAGAGCATGGCTTCAGAAAAAGAATGAGCACCAAAAACGGTCGCAAAGTCTTAGCAAGAAGAAGACTTAAGGGCAGAGTAAGACTGTCTGCATAAAAAGACGCGTTGGGCGTCTTTTTGTCTATATACGGATTTTTACCGTATAACAGAGAAAGAAAAGATATTTTATATGGAAAAGATTATCAGTATATGCAGGAACTCCGATTTTCAAAGACTGTATAAACGAGGGGATTCGGTTGTGCTTCCGTCTATGGTTATATATGTTCGCAAAACAAAAAGCGAAGCAGTTCGTCTTGGGATTACCGTGGGCAAAAAGCTTGGAGGTGCAGTGAGTCGTAACCGTGCCAAAAGATTAGTACGAGAGCTTTTCAGAAAAAACGTTGCAGAAACCAATGCGGGTTTTGATATTTGTATTGTTGCAAGGTCAAGAATATTAAGCGAGAATTTTATAAAGCTTTCGGAGGATTTTCGTTCGGGAATGGCACAACTCGGGGTTTCCTGTAATGAATTCGATTATGAAAAGGATAATAATTAAATTTATCAAATTTTATCAAAGAAAGATTTCACCGCTGAAAAAGCCGTGTTGCAGATTTTATCCCACCTGCTCGCAGTATGCCATACTTGCAATAGAAAAATACGGTGTATTTATCGGCGTGATTAAGGCTATATGGAGAATATTAAGGTGCAATCCCCTGTGTCGGGGAGGCATTGATTATCCGTAACAAATACAGAAAAGGAGGGCATAGATGTGTCCTATATAATGTCAGGCTTGGGCTGGATACTTAAAAACTGTTGTATCCTTGTGGGAAACTACGGTGTGGGCATCATTATTTTCACCATACTTATTAAGGCTGTGTTGCTTCCCCTTACGGTTAAGCAGCAAAAGTCGATGATGAAAACTCAAAAAATTCAGCCTCTTTTAAACGAGCTTCAGAGAAAGTACGGAAATGACAAAGAAAAGCTTAATTCCGAAACAATGAAGCTCTATCAGAAATACAACATAAACCCCATGGGCGGATGCTTGCCCATGCTTATTCAGTTGCCTATTCTTATGATGCTTTATTGGGTTGTAAGAAGACCGATTGTGTACATAATGGGCTTCGGTGAGGACGAGGTATGGAGAATTGTCAGCGCCGTTGTTGAATGGGCAGAGGGCAACCCTGCAAGAATGACGGAATTCTTAAATTCGATTACATTAAACGGTAAGGCTATCGAGTCAATCGAAGAACTTACAAGGGATGCTTACAAAAACTTCGGTGCATACGAAATTCAGGTTGCAAGGTTTTTGAATTCTCATCCCGATGTAATGAACAGTCATTGGATTACCGAGCTTGGAAGAAGCTTTACTTCCATAAGCTTTAACTTCCTTACAATGGATATGTCCCAGACTCCGGAGTTTGGCTCGGTGCTTAAATTGTTTAACGGAAAAATAAATGAGCTTGATGCCTCAACGGTGGCGTTGTGGACCATACCTATATTGTCGGGTGTCAGCGCATTTTTGTCGTCAAAGGTTTCTCAGTCGCTCAATCCTCAGCAGCAGCCTAAGGTTGAGTCTGACGGTTCGATAAAGTCGAATCCTATGAAGAGTATGACGATAATGATGCCACTTATCTCGGTATGGTTTGCATTTACATTACCGGCGGCAATAGGCTTGTATTGGATTATAAGTAATATTTTGGCGATTGTTCAGCAGGTTATACTTACAAAGGTTTTGGATACGAATATCACCGAAGAGCAAATTGAAGGAGAGATAATAGATGCTAAGAAAAGTCGAAAAAAACGCAAAAAGTAAGGAAGAAGCCTTGCAGCTTGCCGCAGAGGAGCTGGGCGTTTCCGTTGAGGAGCTTTCTTATGAGGTAGAGCGTGAAGTGGGAAAGGGTCTTATGGGACTTATCCTTGGTAAAGAGGTTATTATTTCTGCATGGGTAACAAAAGAAGAAGAGGAAGAACGCAAAATTAACGAGATTGCCAAGCAGAGAGCAAAAAGCGAGGACATAGACGGCGAAAAGGGAAATCCCTATGCCCCCAAAGAAGCACCGAATGCTCACGATTACACGGACGTTGAAAAGAGAAAGGCAAAATCGGCTGCCGAAAAGGCGAAAAAGGCGGAAAGAGCCGAAAAGAAAAAGGCGGCAGCAGTTAACGAAGAAGCAAAGCCTGAAAAGTCGGAGAACAAGCCTGCCGGCAGAAAGCACGGAGAGGTTACGGAAAAATCTGTAGAGGATGCAAAGTGGTTTACCGCAGAGCTTATTCACAGAATCGGACTTTCCGACGCAGTTATTGAAGCAACAAACGGCGGTGACCGTGTAAGTGTTGATGTGTCCGGAGAGAGAATGGGATTGCTGATAGGTAAAAGAGGAGATACATTGGATGCAGTTCAGTATCTTACAAGTCTTTATGTAAATAAAGAGAAAAATTCATATATCAGAGTAAGCGTGGATACGGAAAATTACCGTGCAAAAAGAGAAGAAACTCTTACAAGGCTTGCAAAAAGCCTTGAACGCAGGGCAATTAAAGAGGGAAAGTCGGTTATGCTTGAACCTATGTCCCCCAATGAAAGAAGAATTATTCACGCAGCTTTGCAGCACAGTTCAAGAGTTGAAACACACAGTGTAGGTGACGAGCCTAACAGAAAAGTTATAGTAGCTTTGCGTAAATAATAAAATTTAAAATACATAGAACTTGCTTATGCAAATTCAGGAGGAAAAGTTATGGAGCAATTTATGAGTGTACTTACCACCATAGACGATTATGTATGGGGCATACCTCTTATTGTGCTTATAATGGGAACGGGTATATGGCTGACATTCAGAACCAAGCTTGTTCAAGTGCTTCGTTTACCCAAGGCACTTAAGTTTATGGTAAAAAATGAAGAAGAAGGCGAGGGCGAAGTATCAAGCTTCGGAGCGTTATGTACAGCCCTTTCCGCAACAATCGGAACAGGTAATATCGTTGGTGTTGCAACGGCTATTGCCGCAGGCGGTCCCGGTGCCCTTTTGTGGATGGAGGTTGCCGCATTTTTCGGAATGGCAACAAAGTACGCAGAAGGCTTGCTTGCCGTAAAGTACAGAAAGATAGACGAAAACGGCGAAGTTTTGGGCGGACCTTTTTACTACATAGAACGAGGAATGGGCGAAAAATGGAAATGGCTCGGTAAATTATTTGCAATTTTCGGAGCTTGTGCCGGACTTTTGGGAATAGGTACAATTACGCAGATACAGGGTATTACCACCAACTTTGAAGGATTTTTTGATCCGGAAATGCAACATATTGCGTTTTCAATAGGCAGTATGAATTATACTTGGGCAACGGTTATATCCGGCGCGGTTGTTACGATTTTTGCGGCGTTGGTTATTATCGGCGGAATAAAGAGAATAGCAAAGGTTTCGGAATTTGTCGTTCCGTTTATGGCGATTTTGTATGTTGCCTGCACATTACTTTTGCTTATATGTAATATAAAAGCAGTTCCCGGAACTATTGTTTTGATTGTTAAAAGTGCGTTTGCACCCGAGGCGGTGTTCGGTGGCGTAATAGGAATTACGATGAAGACGGCAATACAAAAAGGTGTTGCGAGAGGAATATTCTCCAACGAATCAGGTCTTGGTTCTGCGCCTATTGCCGCTGCCGCAGCAAAAACAAAGGAGCCTGCAAGACAGGGTCTTGTGTGTATGACAGGAACATTTTTTGATACAATTGTTATTTGTACAATGACAGGCCTTTCCATTATTTTAACAGGGGCATATGTTCCTGCAATGAGCGGAGAAAAGGTTGGTGCGGCTGTTACAACGGAAGCGTTTACAAGAGGACTTCCCTTCTCGGAAGGCGTATGTGCATTCCTTTTGATGCTTTGCCTTGTGTTCTTTGCATATACAACAATTCTTGGCTGGAATTATTATTCCGAAAGATGCTTGCGTTACATAGTCGGAGATAAGCCAAAGGCGTTAATGGCATATAAGATTTTGTATATTTTGGCTGTATTGGTAGGTCCTTATCTCACAGTTGAATTTGTGTGGACGGTTGCGGATATATTCAACGGACTTATGGCGTTCCCCAACTTGATTGCATTGATTGCCTTAAGCGGAGTTATCACGGCAGAGAGCAAAAAGTTCTTTGATAAGCTTAAGCTTGATAAGCAAATTGTAAAGGTTGATAAATAAATTAAATACAAACCAAAAAGGGGCTGGTGCAAAAGATTTAAAAAATCATTTTGCCACAGCTCCTTTTTTTAGAACTTTTTTCATAAAAAAGTCAAGAAAAATTTTAAAATATTATGTAAACCTGATTGTAACATAAATGTAACACAAGCTGAAATGTAAATAAAATTATCAAAAAATTATCCACTTTAAAAGATGCCGATTTTATAGTTATTCACAGAGTTATGCACATTATCCACAGGTAATGATTGGTAATTTACGGAAAATGACAAAAAAATCGAAGTTATCCACAGGTGCGATTTTATGGGAAAAACTCAGGGTTTCAAATATTAAAATTGGTTTACAGTAATATTAAAAAAATATAAAAAATTTTTTGAAAGATACTTTATACTGTAAACCGATATCCTGCTCCTCTGACCGTTTCTATGTATGTATCACGGTTGTTTGCTTCGGAAAGGCGATTTCTTATTCTTTGGATATGGACGGTAACGGTTGAGGTATCTCCCATTGAATCTATGCCCCATATTCTGTCAAAAAGATGCTCTTTGCTGAATACAATATTGGGATTTTCCGCAAGGAAAAGCAAAAGCTCGTATTCCCGAGCGGGCAGACTGATTTCTATATTATCCATATACACGCGCCGTGAAAGACGGTCGATTTTCAGACCTCTTGATATAAGCAAATTCGATTTCTTTTCGGGAGTTTTTGCGACAAGAAAATCGTATCTTGCAATATGAGTTTTAATTCTTGCAATAAGCTCGGAGGGGGAGAAGGGCTTTTTAACATAGTCATCGGCGCCTAAACCCAAGCCTCTGATTATATCGGATTCGTCGGTGCGTGAGGATACAAATATTATAGGGATATCGCAGAAGCTGCGAAGCTCCTTGCACAGAGAAAAGCCGTCCGTGTCGGGAAGGCTTACCTCTGTCAATATAAGGGCATAGCTTCTCTTTCGCGCAAGAGAAATGCCGTTTTTGCCGTCTGTTGCGTGGTCGTAATTAAAGCCGTTCATTTTAAGATAGTCACAAATCAACTCAGCTGTTGCAATGTCCTTTTCGATTATCAGAATATCCACACCTATCACCTCAAGTACATTATACATAAAAAGTATATGTTTGTCGAGTCTAAACAATAAATCTGCTGTAATTTTTTATGGGTGACATATCAAGAGGACTGAAGTCATAAGGTGTTTCGGGAATATTTTCTCTTGGGGCTATGGGATTTGACATAAGAAAATATTTAAGGGCATCGTACAGATGGTCCTCTCCCCTTGTGTCAACATCTTCGGGACTTGAAGGGTCGTATAAAAGGGCAGGAAGGGTTCGTATCATATTTTTACAGTTTTCAAAGAAGTAAATCATAGGAAGACCTTCCTTATCAAAAGAAAGCCTGTAATGCACCTGCATTTTCCCTGCAAGTCGGTTGTGGTTACCCTTTTCAAAATATACTCCGCATTTTTCCATCATATCGGCAATACTGCCGTCGGCAGAGCCGGTCCCGTTCCAAATGGCAGGGTCGGCAATGCCTGAAATTTTGCAGTTCTTATCCTCCGTGGATTCGATTTCCCGTATTTTTTCCGCAATTTTTTGTGCCGTCCACCGTATTCCCTCGTCGGGTTTTCCGCTGCAGCCGTAAAGCTCACGGTAGTTGTATGCTCTGCCGTCGTTGTCCACGGCGTACCACGATACGGCAAAGGGCTTTGAATACCCAAAGTCGAAGGCTCGGTATCTTCGCCATGTTTTGGGAATGTCAAAAGGCTTAATAACATGTGACCACCGTCTTGTTTTTTTGCCCAAGGGTGAGTTTTTCCATTCGGTAAAGACCTGACCGTCAAAAATATCCCACTCTCCGTAAAGAAGAGCTTTTCTTTCTTTTTCGGGAAGCTGATTAAGCCTGTTTATATATTTGGGGTCCGCTTTCATCAAAAAAGTGTTGTCTTGGACAAAGGACGGGATAAAAAGCCGTTTTGTACCTGTTTCGCTGTCGGAAAAGGGGCTGTTTGGGGTATGACCGTCAATAAACCGTGATTTAACCCAACTGTGACCGACACCTCCGGGGTTTGTGCTGGATTTAATCATTTTCGGATATGGGTTTACCCCTCTTACTCTTGATATAAGGTAGCGGTATTGTTCTTCGGTAAAATGAGTAAGCTCATCAAAGCGAACGACATCATATTCCGCTCCCTGATATCTTAAAACATCCGTATTAACGGCACAGTAGCCGAACTCTATAACGGAGCCGTTTGCTATACTCCATTTGCGTGATACGGAGGAGTATTTGCAAACGGATTTCGGATAAAATCCCAAGGACACCAGAATAAGTGAATGTTCAAGCTCGGGATAGGTTTTACGAAGAATAAGCTGTTTGCTGTTTGGGTATTTAAGGGCGTACAGCAGGGCATCAACAAGCTGACCGTAAGACTTGCCTCCACCTGCCGCACCTCCGAACAAAACCTCGTCGTACTCGGCATCTGTAAACTGTTTTTGTGTTTTTGTAAGTTCAATGTATAAATTTTCTTCTTTCATTTTTTCCACTCTCGCTATATAACCTTAATCGTTACGGTCAAATGTATGTTTTTGTCCTCGGCTTCGTTTGATTTGTTGTATTCCGCAATAATTTCTTTGGCTGCGGCAAGCTCTACCCTTTCGTTTCCGCATGCTAAAAGCTCGCTCATTTTTTGTCTTGCATCATATGAAAGCTTATCATCAGAGTTCATAAAGCGTATCATCTCCCACTGCTTGTCCCACAAGCTTTAAAATTGCCTTGTCGTGGATTCTTACAGCCTGCCGTCTGCTGTAGAAAACCTGAAATTCAATAAAGTCCCACTTTACAAGGTTTATGTACCGAGCTGTGAGAATAAGTCTTTCGCTTTCGTCAAGACAGGACAAAAGTCGATTGACATCGGTCATTAAGGATTTCAGTCTGCCTTCAAGCTCGCCGATTTGTGACCTGTAATATTCCGCAGAGTGCTTAAATTCATCGTCCTTGGCAAAATCAGCGGCAAGGTCTTGGTAAAATGAAATTTTTAAGTTAAGCTCTCTTTTTGTGAGGGAAATATTTCTAAACCACTTTTTTACCTCCGAAGCATTTTTTAATACCATCTTTTTTCATTTCCTTTCTTTTTTCATTTGTTCATATCTTGCGTATTTCGTAGTATTCGCAACAACAATCCATATCGCAAAAAAGTCCGTCCCTGCTTTCTATCGGTTCGGAGTCGTCATATATATTTTCTTCACAGTATATACAACGACCAATTTTCACACCGCTTTTGCCGAGGGGAAGAAATCCGTGGCGTTCTATTGCGAGTATATCGGGATGAGTCATTTGTTATCGCTCCTTTCTTGTTTGTCGGATGATATAACAAACGAAATACTTGATATACATAATATTATATATCAAAAAATTCGTTTGTCAAGAAAAATTTATCGACAATTTCGATATAATTATTGACAAATATCAATAATTGTGATATTATATAATTGAGGTGATTTTATGGCTGATATGGAAATATGTAATAAATTACAAAGCGCAAGAAAAGCGGCAGGACTTTCTCAAAGAGATGTTTATGAATGGCTTGGGATAAGTCAATCCACCTTCAGCTCATGGGAAACCGGCAAGTCCGAGCCGTCCCTTAAGATTTTTCTGATGCTTTGCGAAAAGTACGAAATAGACGATGTCACGGACTTTTTTTCAAAGGATGTAAATACTGTGAAAAAACGTGTGACGGACAGTCTGATGCTTAAAAAGCTTGCAGACCTTTCCGAGCGTGGCAGAGCGGCGGTTTATAACTGTCTTGAATTTGAATATAACAATATGCGAACCAACAGATACACGGTAAAGCGTTCCATTCCCGTATATATGCAGCCTGCGGCGGCAGGATTGGGCAACTTTTTAAGCGGAGCCGAATACGAGAATATGGAGCTTAACGTTCCGGAAAGTGCCGACGCCGGAATAAGAATTTCCGGCGACAGCATGGAGCCTGTTATTTCAAATTCCGAAATTGTTTTTATTAAATTTCAGCCTCAGCTTATGAATGAGCAGACGGGAATTTTTGTGTTAAATGGGGAAGCATATTGCAAGCGCCTTGAATACCGAGGAAAAGAAATGTATTTAACCTCGTTTAATCCCAAATACTCACCCATTCGTATTTTGCCCACCGACGATTTGAGGGTTATAGGCAGAGTTTTGTTGTGATTCTATGCTTTTAAGTCCTTCAATCAATTTTTCCTTTCCGTCAAGGTGAAGGCTTTTAAGTATCAAGATAGATTCGGGGATTGTATCTTTTCTGAAAAGTCCCATCTTCCATAAATCCGTAATAGTCTGATTTTGCGTAATCCGACTGTACGGATTATTTTTTTCGGCACTTATAACAATGTCAAACTCCGCAGGAGGTCGAGAGCCGTCGTCTTTAAGTATACTGTTTGAAAAGCTTATGTATTCGCATAAACCATCACCCGAGGATATACGATAAGAGCGAGGCTCGTCATAAAATTGGCGTATAAGCTCAATGCAAAGATAAATAATTTTGCGGAAAGCTTCATAGCTTTCGCCTATCATATCACGGGACAGCTTTTCCCCTGCCTGCTGAAGGGCGACAATTGCAGAATATGCGGTAACGCCGCCTGTGGTAGTACCCTGCTGGAAATCCATATTTCCGGAAACTTCTTTTAATTCATCGATTTTATTTTGGCGATGCTGGATAATGAAAGAATGAAGGGGCTTTGCCTGAAGCTCTCGGATATTGTCGTCATTTACCGAGCCTGCAACATGGATTATGTCCTTTTGAAGGTCTGTCAGTTCATATTCATTAAGACCTCCGCTATCCTTTATCATAAACCTTGTTTTTCCGGAAATCATAGCGTTTTTGCTGATAATACCGTCAAGCTTGTCAATATACATCTGGGGATTTTTGATAATATCAACAAGTCCCAATCCTACGGGACTGTCTTCGTCGGGATATAAGACATCAAAAACAAAGGGATAAAGTCCGTGGTCGTATAATCCGCCCTCCCCTCTGTCCTCCGAGGCGTCAAGAATTATATCATCGGTAAATTTAATAAGCTCAACGGTTGTGTTGTCACCTCTTTGCTTTTTGTAATAGCAGTCAACCACAAGGCTTTTGTCCTTTAAGAGTTCATTTGAGGAAAGAGCGGAATCCTCGTAAAGCCGTGCATCAAGAGCACCGTTACCTGTAAATCTGTCGGCATATTGAGGGTATTTTTCTTTAAGGGCATCGTTGTCGCACAAGGCGGTGACAAACAAAAATTTGCTGTCCTGAATATCGCAGATGCCCGGCTCCCAGAACATATTCAAAAGGTCGATTTTGCGTATGTCTATTTCTCCTCGGTTTTTGCAAAGCTTGGGATTGAAAAACACTCCGTAACAACAAGCTCCGTTTTTAAGCTTGTACCACCATGCACGGCTGTAAGTTTTTTTAAAGCCGCAGAGGTCAAGCTGAAGGGGAAGTATTTTTGTAAAAAGCTCTGCGCTTTTTCGGTCATTTTCGTCACGCTCTAAAATATTTGCTTCGGGATAGTTGTCCATTGCATCTGCGTGCTTGTTTGCTATTACATTAAACAAATACGGAGTTGTGGGGTTTTCGGTTTCATCGGTCATTGAGTCATACCTTGATTTAAACCATCGGTTGTTTTCGATTATTCTGTTGTCAAAGCTTCGTTTACTGTCCTTGTAAAATGTAAAGGACTCCTGTATTTTTGAAAAAAATTCGGGTTTTATTTTGCCCGCATAAGAATTATTGTACATATTATCTGTTCCTCCTGATTTTATATAGCAGACAATCTGTTTTCTATGGATTGTATGCGCTGATTTATCGTTGATATGTTATTTTCAATTTGAGTTATTCTGTCGCTTAAATTGATTCCGTTAATTAAAACATTGCTTCCGCTCAGCCATAGCTCGCCGGAGCTTTCCCAAAAGGTGATAAAGGGAGCGTATCCCACCAGACCCATATTGGCACAGCTTTCGTTTTTCTCGATTTTGAATGTGCCGTCGGTGTAGGTTACGCCGTTTATGTTGGTTGAGCCGTTCCCGTTTCCGGAGCCCAAAACAAAGTAGGCTGTACCATCGTTTGCAACGGACATACCTATTTTCTGGTACCTTCGACCGTTTTTGTCCTGCATAACTTTTATGCCCTTTGGGTCTATGTTGGCAAAAACTCCTCCGTTTGTGTCAAGAAAGCTTTGGCGGTCTGTTCCCACAATGGTTGAGGAATACACCCTTGCACTTTCCATAATTCCGCTGAATATGGCATCGCCGTCGCTGTCGATAGTTACCGTGGGAGTTCCGTCCTCGTTAAAAAGTATAAATCGGAATTGGTTTTGGTCATTGTCAAATGAGGCGACAAATCTTTCCCTTGACCTGTCGCTTATAACGATTTCGGAGCCTGAAACGGTAAGGTTTCCGTTTTTGTCTGTCACCGTGACCTTGTCGGTGTTAAGCTCCCCTGTTTGAAGCTTGTCGGCAGACAATAAGTCAATTTGTGCGTTTTTGATTTTTGCGTTTGTTGTGTCTATGTTTTCGGCTTTGACCGAAAGTGCTTCCGTTACATTTGATGCATCAAGGTGATTAAAAATATAGGTAAGCTCGTCGATTAAAGCTGTTCCCCAATTTTTAAGGGCGGTAACATCGGAAGCCGTATTCCCCGAAAGCTTTGGGGGAACAGGTGTTGTAAAATTAGGCATTTTTATTTCTCCTTTCAAAAGTTTTATACTTTCATTGTAGCCGAAAAAAAGTGCCATTTAGTGCCATACAAAAAAGAGCCGAAATAAATCGACTCTTTTTCTATATGTGCGGTTTGTTCAAAGTACAAAGCGTTTTGAATTTGAAATTCGTTGTTTAACGAATTTCCACCTAAATTCTTATCATATTTTGTTGTTTGTGCATTTTGAAAATGAGTTTATATTTTTCAACGATTTGTGCGGTCTGTGCATTTTCTGCCGGTCCTATACGGTTTTTATTTCAAATGAATTCCTTATAAGAGAGCGTAAAGCCTCTGCATCGGAAACTGTTTTATCATTCAAAAGCTGAGCACCGATATTACCTAAAGCGGTTGCTTCTATGGGTCCTGCATAAACGGTCTTGCCTGTTTCCTTTGCGGTAAGCTCGTTTAAATAACCGTCCTGACAGCCGCCGCCTACGATTCTTATGCTGTCATAGGTTCTGCCTTCGATTTTTTCAAGAGATTTTACAGAGATGTCATAGCATTTTGCAAGGCTTGTATATGCACATTGCATAACCTCTCCTATGGATTCGGGAACCTTCATATTGTAATCTTTGCAGTAGCTTTTAATTGCCTCAATCATACTTTTCGGTGCAAGAAATCTCAAATCGTTTACATCAACAACGGAATCAAAATCGCTACACGCCCTTGCCATTTTCTCTAAATCGTTAAATGAGTATTCGTCGTTTAGCTCCCTTTTTACGGATTGGATAATCCATAAGCCCATAATGTTTTTAAGAAAACGAATTTTCTTGCCGACTCCGCCTTCGTTGCTGTAGCCCTCGTCTGATGCCTGCCGGGTGCAGATGGGGTTTGAAAGCTCAACACCCATAAGTGACCATGTTCCGGAGCTTATGTAAATTCCTTCGCTTTGCTCCATGGGAACGGATAAAACGGCGCTTGCCGTGTCATGAGAGCCGGGAAGAACGATGTCACAGTTAAAGCCTACCTCATCGGCAATTTCCTTTGTGAAAGAGCCAAGCTTTTCGGTGGGCATTGCGAGAGGCGTAAAAAGCTTTTCGGGGAAGCCGAGATCTTTTATAAGACTTAAATCCCAATCCCTTTTTTCTGCGTTAAGCAATCCCGATGTGCTTGCAATAGTGTATTCGTTTTTCTTTACTCCGCTTAAAAGGAAGTTGAAGTAGCAGGGCAAGAATAACATACTTTCTGCCTCGTTAAGATATTGAGGAGTCTGCTCCTTTACTGCATAAAGCTGGAATATAGTGTTAAATACCTGTTCCTGTATACCTGTTTTTTTGTATAAGTCATTACGGCTTATAACATCTTTGTATATTTTTTCTGCCATTCCTTCCGTGCGGGAATCTCTGTAGGCTATGGTGTCGCCTAAAAGACCATCGCTTTTGTCAAGGAGGACAAAGTCAACTCCCCATGTGTCGATTCCCATAGATGACGGGATTTTACCGATTTCCGCGCACTTTTTAAGACCGTTTTTAATTTCATTAAAAAGGCGTGGAATATCCCAGCAGAGATGTCCGTTTCTCTCATCCAAAAAGTTTTTGAAACGGTAAACCTCCTCCAATACGATTTTTCCGTCTTGTACGGAGGCAAGAATGTGTCTGCCGCTTGATGCACCGAAGTCAATAGCAAGATAATATTTCATAATAATCTCCTTTCCGAAATTGTTTCTTGACAAATCTTTCTTATATAATTATACTATAAAAATAAATTATTTCAATACCTTGTTAAATTTTATTTTGCATTGTCACATATAATTATAAAAAACGAGAAGGAATATGTATGGGAATATTTGAATTGTTAATACTTGCTGTGGGACTTTCCATGGATGCTTTTGCCGTTTCGATCTGCAAAGGATTGTCAATTAAAAAATTAAACATTAAGGATATGTTGGTCGTTGGACTGTGGTTCGGCTTTTTTCAGGGAGCAATGCCCCTTTTGGGTTATTTGTTCGGAAGCTGGTTCAGCGAAAGTATAAGGGCTGTTGACCATTGGATAGCTTTTGCTTTGCTTTGCTTAATCGGTGCGAATATGATAAGAGAAGCCATAAAAGGCGATGAGGAGAAGAGTGATTCGAGCCTGAGCGTAAAAGCTATGCTTCCCCTTGCCCTTGCAACCAGTATTGACGCTTTGGCGGTGGGCGTCAGCCTTGCCTGTCTTGAAGTAAATATTTATATGGCTGTATCGGTTATAGCCGCAATTACATTTTTCATATCTGCTTGCGGTGTTAAAATCGGAAATGTATTCGGTTTGAGATTTAAAACCAAAGCAGAGATTTTGGGAGGAGTAATTTTAATCGGCTTGGGAATTAAAATTTTAATCGAACATTTGTTCTTTGGCGGTTAATTTGGCGAATTGTAAGATATGTTCATAATTTGTTAACTTATTTTTTAAATATTATTCACCATATAAAAGGAAAAGTATAGTATATTTAAGATGCAGTCGGCAAAGACTGCGATTGCAAATACATAACTCCCTCCCTTGAGGTTCGTTTCCCCAAACGAACCTCATTTTTTAAAAATTTTTTAAAAAAAGACTTGAAAAATATGTTGATATGTGGTACAATAATGTGTGCTGAAATTGAGATGAGGATAAAATACGGTTTTAAAGCTGTGTTTTCAAATAAGAGATTCCGAAAACCAAAACAGTAAAGCTGTTTTATTGTACGGTCTTATCGCCCATAATAAGCCGTATATATTTTCAGTAAGACAATGGGCGGAAAGGCTATGGAAGATAAAATGATTTTAACTTTAACGATTATTCATGTTGTAATTTCGATTGTACTTGTGGTTGTTGTGCTTATGCAGCACGGTAAACAACAGGGCTTGTCCGGTGCTATTGCCGGCGGAGCGGAAACATTCTTCGGTAAAAACAAGGGCAGAACTATTGATGCAATGCTTAAAAAGGCTACTGCTGTTATTGCCGCTTTGTTTATAATAAGCTCTCTTGCACTTACCATTGTTGTTATAAGGGATGCACAGACTGCAGATGAAGCTGCCCCCACAGCACAGGAGCAGACGATTCCTGTTGAAGGTCAGACGACAGAAATTCCGGTTGAAGCAACTCAGCAGCCTGCACAGGATAATGCGCAGCAGCCTGCACAGTAAGATTTGAACATTAAAGGGAACAACGATAGAGTTGTTCCTTTTTTATAACGAGGATTGATTTATATGAAATTTACAATAAAGAAGGCATGGGGACATTTTAAAACAATTACAAAGCACCGTCATGCCGTAATTGCCCATAGCAAAAAAGCGGGTATTTTATGGCAGGGTTTAAGGCATGACCTTTCAAAGTACAGTCCTACGGAGTTTGTGCCCGGAGCAAGATATTATTTGGGAACAAGAAGCCCCAACGAGCAGGAAAGAGTGGAGCTGGGATATTCGGCGGCATGGCTCCATCATAAGGGCAGAAACAGGCATCATTTTGAATATTGGACGGACTATGATATGACAACTCATGAGCCGAAGCCTGTTAAAATGCCCACCAAGTACCTTGCGGAAATGTTTTGCGACAGGGTAGCGGCAAGTAAAATTTATCAGGGCAGGAACTATTCCCAAAATCATCCTCTTGAATATTTTTTGAGGGCAAAGGCTACGAGAAAAATTCACCCCGAAACCTCATACGAGCTTGAAAGGCTTTTAAGAATTTTAAAGGAAAAGGGTGAAGACGAGGCTTTCGCCGAAATAAGAAAAATGTTAAAAAAATAAAATGTGCCATAACGGCACATTTTATTTTTTATATTTATTACTGATTTAAAGACAACAATTCACGGCGGCTTCTTATACCGAGATGTACAACGGCGATAATATAAAACGCAGAGAGTACGCCGGCGATAATATAGCTTAAATTAAGAGGCAGATTTAAGCCGTAGTCAATATTTAAGATATACGAAACCACAATGAACATATAGAATGTGCCGGGAATAATTGCAAGTATGGCAGGCTTTTTGTGTCGCATCATATAGACTGCAATAAGGGCAAAGTTAAATGTGGCAAGAAGCTGATTGAACCATGCAAAATATCTCCAAAGGATTGCAAATCCGTCATTGTTAAGCTTTGCGAAAAGCAAAACGGTAGCAACCACCGAAAAAATTGCAAAAGAAGCAAGAAGACGGTTTATTATCTTGCTCTGGTCTATATGCAGAGTTTCGGCAAGGGTAAGTCTGAGGGCACGAAGAGTAGTGTCTCCTGTTGTAATCGGCAAAATTATTGCTCCGAGAATTGCAAGTATTCCAAAGCCTGAGCCGAACATATTATTTGCGATGGTGCCTATGACATTCATCGGTTGATTGTAAAGATCGTCAACCGTTGATATGCCTGCGTTCAAAACTCCCATTGCAGCAGCAGCCCAAATCATGGCGATTACGCCTTCCAATATCATCATTCCGAAGAACACAAAACGACCTTCCTTTTCGTGCTTTATGGTTCTTGAAATAAGGGTTGACTGAGTCGAGTGGAAGCCGGAAACAATTCCGCAAGCAACCGTAACAAAGAAGGTGGGGATAAAAGTAAGCCCTTTCGGGTGTGAGTTCAAAAGACCTTTTGTCCAGACCTCGTCAAGAGGGTAATTTCCTCCGAAAAGCACAAAAAGTATGGCTATTGATGAAACAATCAGAATTAACCCGAATATGGGATATATTTTTCCGATAATCTTATCAATCGGGAAAAGAGTTGCAACGATATAATAAACGAAAATAAGTCCATATACTATCCATATTACGTAATTTGATGCCGATGAGTCCGAGTGTATAATCTGAGTTGTGATTAAATCTCCGGGTGTATAAATGAAAACTGCCCCAACCAAAAGAAGAATAGCAAACACAGAGAATCCGTATACGGCAGATATATTCTTGCCCATATATTTATTAACCAGTGCCGGCATCTGTTTGCCTCCGTTTCTTACGGAAATCATACTGCCCATATAGTCATGAAAGGCTCCTCCTATTATACAACCTAAGGGAATGGTAATAAATGCAATGGGTCCGAACAAAACGCCTTGTATGGGACCAAGAATAGGCCCGGTACCGGCAATATTCAAAAGCTGAATAAGACAATTTTTCCATGTTTTCATAGGAACGAAGTCAACACCGTCGTTGTGGGTGTAAGCGGGGGTTTTTCTGTCGTCTGCACCGAAAATCTTTTGGCAAATAAGGCTGTAGCCAAAGCCTCCGACAATAAGCACAACAAGCCCTGTAATAAAAGTAATCATAAAAAGTTCATCTCCTCAAAAAAAGTATATCATTTCACTTAATGTATGTCAACTTTTAAAAATTTTTTAATTTATATGTAATACAGGATATGATACAATATAACAGATGTGATTACAGTTTGTGAAAGGAGTGGTGGTAATTATGAGAAAAATTTTTAAATTATCAGTACTTGTTTTAGGAATATGCCTGTTTACGGGGATGTTTTCCGGATGTGAAAGTGACTACAAGCCACCGGAGGGGATGAGGGTCGCAATGATATCAACGCCTGCGGATATAAGCGATGAATCATTTAATCAGATTCTTTATACCGAGGCAAGGGATTTTTGTGAGGAGAAAAGCATACCCTTTACATATTATCGTTCCATGGAGGAAACAACGGATGCTTATCTTTCGGTCGTTGATGCCGCAATAAATGATGATTATAATGTTATTGTACTCAGCGGATATTTGACGGCAAGGGCGGCTCGTCTTGCGGCAGAGGCAAATCCGGAGGTTAAATTTGTTGTTGTAGACGTTGAAGCAGATAATTTCGGTAAAAATTATGTACTGCCCGACAACCTTTGCTGCTGGGTGTTCAAAGAGGAGTATGCAGGATATATGGCAGGCTATGCGGCAGTTAAAGAGGGTTATCGCCATATCGGATTTATGGGCGGAGTTGCAGGTGCTCCCGTTGTAAAATACGGCTACGGGTATGTATTGGGGGCAGATGACGCTGCAAAGGAGCTTAATGCGGATGTAGAGGTTGAGTATGTATATGCAAATCAGTTCTACGGAGATGCGGATATTACGGCGTATATGCAAACCTGGTATGAAACAAAGAATGTAGAGGTGGTATTTGCTTGTGCCGGAGGGGCATGGACATCTGTTGCAACCGTTGCAAAGACAAAAGACAAAAAGGTTATCGGAGTAGACATTGACCAGACAGATGTAATAAATAAATATACAGGCAAGGATACCGTTTTGACAAGCGCCATGAAAGGGCTTACTGTATCCGAAAGAGTGGCTTTGGATATGATATACGAAAATAAGTGGAGCGAAATTGCCGGCAGTAGTGCGTGTTTGGGACTTGTAAGTGACAACCCCGACGAAAACTATGTACAGCTCCCCACGGAAAACTGGAATATGAAAAAGTTTACACTCAATGATTATAAAAAGCTTGTAAAAGAATTGCACAACAATGAACGGACCTTTTCCGTAGACATAACAAAGCCGCCGGAAACAAAGATAAAAGTAAATTACTACGGAAGTATTAAATAAACTGTTGGTGAAAGGTGGGAGGCAGAATATGGTAACTCAAAATTCGGAATATGCAATAGAGCTTTTGAACATAACAAAAACCTTCGGAAGAGCCGTTGCAAACGATGATATAACCCTTAAACTCAAAAAAGGTGAAATACACGCCCTTCTGGGCGAAAACGGAGCGGGGAAATCAACTCTTATGAATGTCCTTTTCGGTCTTTATAAGGCAGACAGAGGAATGATTAAAAAGGACGGAAAAGAAGTTGAAATCAAAAACCCCAACGATGCAAACCGACTTGGCATAGGTATGGTACACCAGCATTTTAAGCTTGTGGGAAGGTTTTCGGCACTTGATAATATTATACTCGGCGATGAGCCTGCAAAGGCAGGGTTTTTGATTAAGGAGGATGCCCGTAAAAAGGTTAAAGAGCTTTCCGAAAAATATGAGTTCGGAATAGATATTGACACAAAAATTGATGATATGACAGTTGGTATGCAACAAAGGGTAGAAATACTTAAAATGTTGTACCGTGATAATGATGTGTTAATATTTGACGAGCCTACGGCGGTTTTGACTCCTCAGGAAATAGAACAGCTTATGATAGCAATGAAGTCCCTTTCGGAGGATGGGTGTTCAATACTTTTTATAACCCATCACCTTGAAGAAATAATGGCAATTGCGGACAGATGCACCATATTAAGCAGGGGGAAATATTCAGGCACGGTTAACATTGCCGACACCACCAAGGAGGAGCTGTCAAGGCTTATGGTAGGCAGAGATGTTAAGCTTGTAATGGATAAGCCTCCTGCCAACCCCAAAGAAAAGGTTTTGCAGCTTGAAAATGTTTCCACCGATTCCGTAAAGGGTAAGGGGCTTGACAATGTGAGCTTTGGGGTGAGAGCGGGAGAGATAGTGTGTATTGCAGGCATTGACGGAAACGGACAATCGGAGCTTGCGGAGGTTATCACCGGAATGCTTCCTGCGAAGTCGGGAAAAATTAAATTCTGCGACAGGGACATAACAAATACAAAAATTCGCAAGCGTTCAAAGATGGGTATGAGCCATATTCCCGAAGACAGATTAAGGCACGCTATGGTAAGCGAATATACGGTAGAGGATAATATGATTCTTCAAAGGTATGATGAGGAAGAATTTACGAGCAGGTTCGGATTTCTGAAAAGAAAAAATATCAGAAAATTTGCCCAAGCGTTGATTGAAAAGTTTGATGTCAGAACGCTTCACGGAGCATCTTCAATATCAAGTGGCTTGTCAGGAGGAAATCAACAAAAGATGATTGTGGCAAGAGAGCTTGAAAAAACCCCAAAATTATTGATTGCCGTTCAGCCTGTCAGAGGTCTTGATGTAGGTGCTATTGAGTACATACACAACCGGCTTGTGAGTCAACGGGATTCGGGCAGCGGAATTTTGCTTATTTCTATGGAGCTTGAAGAGGTGCTTAATCTGTCCGACCGCATACTTGTAATGTTCGAGGGAAGAATTGTAGCCGAGCTTGACCCAAAAAAGACAAATACAACAGAGCTTGGGCTTTATATGGCAGGTGGAAAAAGCGAAAAAGAAGAGGCAAAGGAGGTAACGGTATGAAATCTGATAAGAAAAAATCGGAGTTGCCATTTTTTCTCCGAGACGGCTATGCGGCATTTTTATCGTCGGTAATATGTATTTTGTTCGGACTCCTTGTGTCGTACATAATTCTTTTGTGCATAAATCCGGAGGGTGCAGACGATGCGATAATAGCCATATTTAAGAACTTTTTCTATTACAAAAAGCCCGAAAAAATTCTTTACTATTTTGGCTCAACACTAACAAAGACCGTGCCTTTGATTTTGTGCAGCTTGTCTGTGTTATTTGCGAAAAAGACAGGACTTTTCAATATAGGCGTTGCCGGACAGTATGTAATAGGTTCAGGAGTGGCGTTGTTCTTTGCCTTATATCTTAATGCTCCGTGGTATCTCTGTGTTATTGCGGCAATGGCAGCTGCGGCGTTGTGGGCAATGATAACGGGAATTATTAAGGCATACCGAAACGTAAACGAGGTTATATCGGGAATAATGCTTAACTGGATAGCCTTATATCTTGTAAATATGTTAATGAAGCTTGTACAAGACCCGGCTGTACCTCATACTATGTATATTTCAGACAATGCTCCCAATGGCCTTTTACCCACCTTTGGTTTGGCAAGCCTTTTTGGCGGAAACACATTTATAGGAATCGGAATTTTCATTGCTCCGATTGTGGCAATAATTATATGGATAATACTTGATAAAACAAAGCTGGGCTATGAGCTTAAAGCTACGGGATATAATAAAGATGCGGCTTTTTACAGCGGTATGAACGAAAAGGGAAACATTATTCTTACCACGGCAATTGCAGGTGGGCTTGCCGGCTTGGGAGCGGCACTTCTTTATCTTACCGATATTGACCAATGGTCAACGGCAATGACCGCTGTTCCTCAAATGGGTTTTGACGGAATTGCGGCGGCATTTTTAGGCGGACTTCACCCTATAGGTGCTATTTTCTCATCCTACTTTATACGGCATATCACTTTAGGCGGAATGTATGTTGATAAAGCGATTTACAGCACTCAAACCGCTGATATGATAACGGGATTTATTATTTATTTCTGTGCTTTTGCTCAAATGTTCAGACATTTTGCCGCTAATTTCTATATTAAAAGACAGACAGAAAAAGGAAAGGGTAAGGAGGTGCAGAAATAATGGTATTGTTGATTTCATATACGCTTTTGTATGCGGCGATTTTAGCGTTGGTTGCGTACGGAGGAATGATTTCCGAAAGGTCGGGCGTTGTCAATCTGGGACTTGAAGGAATTATGGTAATGGGAGGCTTGGCAGGAGCCTTGGTTCTTCGTGCAGTGCCTGTGGGTGTCCCCTATGTTTTTCCTCTTGTGCTTCTTGCAAGTGCTGTGGTTGGAGTGTTATATTCTCTGCTTCTTGCGGTCGCTTCCGTTTCGTTTAAGGCGGACCAGACCCTTGTGGGTACGGCTATGAATATGCTTGCAACCGCTCTTGCGGCGGTTATTGCACGTTCAATCAATACATCCGTTAACCCGAAGGATGTTTCCACAGTAGTGTCATTTGGCGAAAATGCCAATGCGAAGTATTTAAATATCGGCGAATTTTCTATAAATTGGTTTTGCATAATAGCTGTTGTGTGTATGGTTCTGATTTATATTGTTTTTGCAAAAACAAGGTTCGGGCTAAGACTTATGTCCTGTGGCGAGCACCCCCATGCGGCGGCATCGGTTGGTATCAAGGTTAAAAGGATGAGATACAAAGGCGTAATGCTCTCGGGACTTTTGGGAGGATTGGGCGGAGTTGCATATATCACGGCGTCCGTCAATGAATGGAAATTTGAAAACGGTGTGGCAGGCTTTGGATTTCTTGCCCTTGCCGTAATGATTTTCGGACAGTGGGATACCTTTAAGATTGCGTTGGCGGCATTGATTTTCGGTTTGCTCCGTGCTCTTTCCAATTTGTACACGGGATTTCCTGTCCTTGAGTCGCTTGGGCTGCCGTCTGAGGTTTACAATATTTTGCCATATGCAATTTGCTTGATAATATTGATTATCTTCTCGACAAAATCCGTTGCCCCCAAATCTGTGGGAATTCCCTACAGCGAGAACGACAACGATTAAAATAGAATTTTAAGAAAAAATCCTGCCCGAAAGGACAGGATTTTTTCTGGAGCTACCCAGCAGAATCGAACTGCCGACCTCTTCCTTACCAAGGAAGCGCTCTACCGACTGAGCTAGGGCAGCATTGGCGATCCGGATGGGGTTCGAACCCACGACCTCCAGCGTGACAGGCTGGCATTCTAACCAACTGAACTACCGGACCGTAAATAACTTAATTATAATACCATATAATAGGGATTATGTCAATACAAATTTTTATTCTTTTTCAATATTCATTATTTTATTTTTATTCAGAACAAAAATAATTCATTAAAATGCACAGCTCTTGACACATTTTTTTATCCATGTTACAATTAAAAAGCTTATTATAGTTTAAGGAGATTTTTATGAAAAAAATAATAGTTTTACTTTTAATTGTTTCCATTATGACTCTTATGCTTCCGACAGCATATGCTGAAAATGTCGGCGATTTATCCGGAGTTGCATATTACTCGGCAATTGATACATATATAAACAACTACCCGATTTTCGCCTACAATCTTGACGGAAGCCAGCTGATTTGTGCTGAAGATTTGAGGGATTACGGTTTTTCGGTAGAATGGGACCCAAATGCAAGAACTCTTTCTATCTGGCCGATTTACGAAACTCAGTCAATAGAATTTAATCCGAATATAAAGCGTCAAATATATATGCAATATAAAAGAGCGTTTAACGTTTTGCATTCGGATATAAAGGTTTTGCTCTGTGGCAATGAGATACCGTCATATGCAACAAACGGACAACAACTTATTAAAATTCGCAGTCTTGAGGCTCTCGGCTCGGTTGAATACAATTTTGAACAAAATTATTCAAAAGCATGGGTAAGCGGCTTGCCAAGCACAGAATATAAGCCCCTTGATATTGATTACGACACAAGAATGGTTATCGTTCTTGATGCAGGACACGGAAAATCATCCGGTGCCATGAGTTACGAAGAGAAGATAAACGAAGGTTATACTCAGCAAAACGGTAGTTGGGGCGAATGGCGTCATTGGAAAACCGGAAGTGCCTGCGAAGATTGCTGCGGAGACGGGTGCAACCATAACCATCCTTGTTGGTATCCTATCGGAAACGGAGACAGGTCAACCGAACCGGCTTTAAATTTGCGTAATGCGGAAGCGGCAAAATATTATCTTGAAAATGAACTGTACTATTCCGTAAGAATGACTCGTGATAACAATGACCAAAACCCCTCATTTTCAAAACGTGTATCATACTGCTACCCAAACAATGATTTGACAGCAAAGCCCGATGCCGCTTGTTATGTCTGCCTTCATTCTAACGCAGGAGGCGGAAGAGGTTCTTCATATATCTCGGCGGAAAGAAGCTCCGGATACAATCAAGCATGGATTGACAACGCCTTTGTTTCGCAATCAAATGAGCTTGGAAGCTTAATCAATAACAGAATCGGGATAGAAACCTCTCTTAGAGGCAACGGCCCCATAGGAGGCGAAGGCTGGCTCATCCTGTTTAATAAAACACCTGTGGTTACAGCGTATATGGAAATCGGATTTTTTGATTCTCAATCTGATTTAAATATTCTTAACAACGAACATGACCGAATAGGAAAGGCAATTGCCTACGGTATAAACGACTACCTTCATCAGTAATTAAAAAGCAGGCATTGATCGGAAACGATCTTTGCCTGCTCCTTTTTTGCAAAAACAATATACAAATTATGCTTTGATTCCGAAAAATCTTTTAGCGTTTTGGTCGGTAATATGTGCTAACTCTTCATATGAAATGCCTTTTATTTCCGCCATTTTTCTTGCGATAAACTCAACATATCCGCTGAAGTTTCGCTCACCTCTGTGAGGCTCGGGCGTCATATAAGGGCAATCCGTTTCTATCATAAGTCTGTCAAGAGGAATGATTTTGCATGCCTCTATTGCGCGTTTTGCATTTTTAAATGTTAATACTCCCGTAAATGAAATCATCATTCCCAGCTTTAATATTTCGGAGGCTGTTTCCGCACTTCCGGAAAAGCAATGGACAACCCCGTTTGAAACATTGTATTTCTTTAAAATATCAAGGCATTCTCCCTTTGAATCCCTGTCATGAATAATAACGGGCATATCAAGGGAGAGCGCCAGTTCAAGCTGGCGTTTAAACCACTTTTTCTGAACTTCGGGAGGCACATCATCGGGAAGATAGTGGTAATCAAGGCCTATTTCGCCTATTGCTTTTACCTTGTCATTTTTGCAAAGCTTTAAAAGGGTGGTCATATCCTCTTCGGTAAGCTCTCCGGTTTCACTCGGATGTACTCCTACGCTTGCATATACAAAATCGTATTTTTCCGAAAGCTCCACCGAGCTTTTTGAGGTTTCCATACTTGAGCCGATATTTATAATATTGGTAACATTGTAATCCTTAAGGCTTTTTAAAACCTCGTCCCTATCGCCGTCAAAACGGCTGTCGTCAAAATGTGCGTGTGTGTCAAAAAGCATAGCTTTAATTTCCTTTCAGCTTATGTGCGGACGTAAAATATTTATGTTGATTTAAGAGGCAAATATATTCAGGCACCCAATGGGACGCCCCTACGGGTATACACAAAAATTTCTATTATACACTGCAGGAGGGGATTTGTTATCCGCCCGCACTTTTTACAGCCCCTACTTTACGATTATTTTTATGTCCTCTTTAACTGCCTGTAAAAGCTCCTCGGCTTCTTTTTTGTCATTTCCTCTGAGCATACAGTAAAGCTTAATTTTCGGTTCGGTTCCCGAAGGTCTGACAACAAAATTATTACCGTCCGAAAGCTCTAAATAAATTACATTTGATTTGGGCAACAAGATTTCCTCGGTTTTGCCCGTGGCAACCTCGCTTCTTACGGAGGTTTGATAATCACGAACAAACAAAACTTCTTTTCCGCCGACGGATTTGGGAGGATTGCTTCTCAGCATATCCATAATTCCCTGTATTTTCTCGCTGCCGTCAATACCCTCCATTACAACCGATTCCACATATTCAAGATAGTAACCGTACTTTTTATAGATATTTTCCATATGCTTTGCAAGGGATATGCCCTTTTCACGGTAGAAAAGCGCCATTTCCGCAATAAGCATTGTGGCAACCACCGCATCCTTGTCGCTTGCATATGTTCCCTTTAAATATCCGTAGCTTTCTTCAAATCCGAAGAGGTATGTTCCTATTCCTGTTTCCTCGGATTCCTTTATCTTTTCGCCTATGAATTTAAAGCCGGTTAAAACCTCTTTCATTTCTATATTGTAAGAATCACAGATTGCCTTTGCAAGATTTGTGGTTACGATTGTCTTTACAATATATCCGTCCTTTGGAAGCTCTCCGCGCTCCGAAAGGCTTGACAGAATATATTCGCAAAGCATTGCTCCTACCTGATTTCCCGTAAAGGTATTGTATTCGCCGGTTTCATTTTTAACCAAAATACCCACACGGTCGGCATCGGGGTCTGTTCCCACAATCAAATCCGCACCGCATTCTTTTGCATATTTTATGGCAATCTCAAAGCCCTCTTTGTTTTCGGGATTGGGAGATGCAACCGTTGGGAATCTTCCGTCGGGCTTTTCCTGCTCCTTTACAACAACCACATCGGAAAATCCGATACGATTTAATATTTTGCGTACAGGCTTATTGCCCGAGCCGTGGAAGGGTGTGTATACAAACTTTAAGCTTTTGCCCTTTTCACGGTCAAGCTCGGGATTTATGCATTGAGCCTCAACGCAATCAAGATACGCATCCTCTACATCGTCGCCTATCATTATAATTTTGCCCAATTTTACAGCCTCGTCAAAGTCGCAGGTTTTTACTCCGCCGAATAAATCCGTTTTTTCTATTTCTTCAAGAACAATTGCCGCAAGCTCCGGGTTAAGCTGTGCACCGTCCGAGCCGTAAACCTTGTATCCGTTATATTTAGCGGGATTATGGCTTGCAGTAATAACAATTCCCGCCGTTGTCTTTTTGTATTTTACCGTAAACGAAAGCTCGGGAACCGGCTTTAACTCCTCAAAAAGATAAACCTTTATCCCGTTTGCCGCAAGAATTGCCGCAGCCGTCTTTGCAAATTCGTCGGACTTAATACGACTGTCATATGCAATGGCAACGCTCAGCTCCGCCCCCTTGGGATTGGTCTTTATAAGCTGGTTTGCAAGCCCCTGCGTCGCCTGTCCCACAACATATGAATTCATACGGTTGGGACCTGCTCCGATTACCCCTCGAAGCCCTGCCGTGCCAAATTCCAACGAACGATAAAATCTTTCTTCTATTTCTTTTTCGTCATCCTTTATTGCTTCAAGCTCACAAACGGTTTCTTTGTCCGCACATTCAAGCCATCTTTTGTATTCTTCTTTGTATCCCATATCACGCACTCCTTACTTAATTTATTACTTATATTATACTACTATTGTTTCCCAATTACAAGTATAACATTATTTATTTAAGCAAATCATCAAAAGAAACGCCCAAAGCATCCGACAGAGCCTTTAGCTCTATATCGGTAACAAACCGTTTACCGCATTCGATTCTTTGCACCGCATTTTTGTCAACATCAATTCCCATAAGCTGAAGCTTATCCGCCAAGGCTCTCTGTGACATTTTGGGAATCATCTTTTTTCTGTAGCTTGCTACATTTTCTCCGCAAATATTTTTACATATTATGCTTGACTTTTACAATATGTTATGTTATAATCTAAAATAATAAAATTTTATACATAAAGGAGATTTTAAAATGAAGAAATCACTATCACTTTTATTGGCAGTCGTGATTTGTCTGACAAGCTTAGCGGCATTTGCGGCAGGGGACAATATCAAGGTTTACCTTGACGGCAAGCAGCTTACCTTTGATGTTGAACCGCAGTTTATAAACGAACGAGTTATGGTTCCCGCAAGAAGAATCCTGGAGGCAATAGGTGCAACGGTAGAATATGACGAGGAAGCAGAGACCATAGAAGCCTTTAACGAAATAACAACTGTTTCACTTGCTGTGGGAGTTCCCAAAATCTCAATTAACGGCGTTGAAAAGAATATGGATGTTGCTCCGGTGGAAATCAATGGAAGAACCCTTATTCCCGCAAGATTTGCGGCAGATGCATTCGGTTGCGATGTTAAATGGGAGGAAGCAACCCAATCCGTATTTATTACATCCACCGACGAACGAAACTTTTCATACAGAGATTTTGAAACAAATTTCAATCAGTTGATAACAATGATAAAAATCGGCGGAAGATGGGAAAGCGAGCTTAACGCATACTCTCACTTTGTTTACCTTCCCACGACAAAAAATATGCAACGCTCCGGTAAGGCGTTCTATTATCCGGACACAAATTCTGTTTCCGTTGTGCTTACTGCAAGAAGCTTCCGCGATTACTCATTTGGTGAAGACACAACTATGTTTGCCATAACTTTCTCCGAGGACTCCGCAACGGCATCCATACAGCTGACCAACAACAACTACTCTAATCTTAATATTACATTTGCTTCAAAGCCTTATGCAAGCTCGTGGACGCTTTCAAACGACACGGGAATTAAATCTTACAGTCAATCAAAAGCAAATACAGATGCATTGTTTAATTCAAATATAGATGCAACGGAGTCCTTATTAAAATCCGAATTCGGCATATCCCTTTCGGAGCTTGGAATGAATATTAAGCTTTAATTTGTCAACACAACAAGGGGCTGTGGGGAATTTATTTTCTCACAGCCTTAAGTTTCTCATTTTTTCATTGCTTTTTTGAAGAAAATCTGTTATAATATATTCAGAAATGAGGGATTGTTATGAGAATTGCAATAGGCTCAGACCACGGCGGTGTAAATTTAAAAGCGTATATTACAAGCTATCTTGAAGAAAACGGCTATGCTGTCACGGACTTTGGCACAAACTCCAAAGAATCCGTTGACTATCCCGACATTGCTCAAAAGGTTGCGACCTCCGTCCGTGACCTTGACTTTGACTGCGGAATTTTAATTTGCGGAACGGGTATAGGTATGAGCATTGCGGCAAACAAGGTAAAGGGTATTCGTGCGGCTCATGTTACCGATACCTACAGCGCAAAAATGGCAAAGGAACACAACGACGCACAGATTATCTGCCTGGGCGAGCGAATTACCGGCTGTGACCTTGCCTTGGATATTGTTATTTCGTATTTAAAAAGCGAGCATTTGGGCGGCCGCCATACAAGACGAGTAGAAAAAATAATGAATATTGAAAAAGAATAAACATTTTGTTCTGAATAAAAATAAAAAAACACTTGCTTTTTTCGCCGACAGGTGGTATAATAAACGAGTTGTAAATTTGTGCCGCTAGCTCAGCTGGATAGAGCGTCTGACTACGGATCAGAAGGCCGGGGGTTCGAATCCTCTGCGGCACGCCAGAAAAAAGACACCGGATGGTGTCTTTTTTCAGCTAAATTCGCATTTGCGACAGTAAATATTTCGCTTTGTACGCAAGCAGCAAAATTCAGATAGCCTAACATCTATATTATCTGCGATTTGCCTTTTGCGGAAGACAACGCCTAAAATAACGGATTTTTACAGAGAAAAAGTGTTGACAATTATAACGGAAAGAAGTAAAATAAAGATGAGGAAAATTTAAAGCATAACGAAAAGAGGGAAGACATTGAAAAAAATAACAGCACTTATAATAGCATCGGTTATGTTGTTTGCGTCAACGGGCGTATTTGCAGAGCAGATTGTAACAGTTACCCTTGACGGAAACCCAATAGAGTTTGATGTGCCTGCACAGGTGATAGATGACAGAACAATGGTGCCTGTGCGTAGAATTTTTGAAGCTTTGGGTGCAGATGTTCAGTGGGATGAGGAAACGGAGATTATTGCAGCCACGAAGAACAGTATCTTGATTATACTGAAGGCAGGCTCAAAGGTTATGCCGGTTGCCGATGTTTTATCGGGAGAAAATAAGAAGATACTGCTTGATGTTCCGCCTATGATGGTGGGTGACCGAACACTTGTTCCGGTTCGTGCAATATCGGAAAGCCTCGGCATAAATGTTGAGTGGGTGGAAGAAACACAAACTGTAGTGCTTACAAGCAAATAAAAAAGCATCGTGTGCCTAAATCGGTACACGATATTTTTTGTATAAGGCATTGAAAAATATGGAGAAATGTAGTATAATTTATATATTGTAAAAATATTGATTAAAAAACAGAGTATGTTTTTCATAAGAAAGAGAGGTAAATAACAATGAAAAAAGGTTTATTGGGTGTTTCTGCGATTACATTTGCTGTCTTATACGGATTGCTCGGCGTAATTCTTATTGTGGCTTGTGTATTGTTTGAGCTTCCTGTTATGTACGGCGTAACGACGGCGATAGTTGTGATTTTAATTCAGTATCTTGTCAGTCCGTGGCTGACGGACTTAACTATGCGCTGGTTTTATAAGGCGGATTTTAAACATCAGCTTCCGTCTTATCTTGATGATTTTATTAAAAAAACCTGCGAAGAAAACAATATGAAATATCCGAAAATCGGATTTATTGATGACGGCGCACCCAATGCATTTACATACGGAAGAACAAAAAACAGTTCTCGCATAGTGATTACGAGGGGAATATTGGAGCTTCTTTCCGAGGAAGAGGCAAAGGCTGTTGTGGCTCACGAAATAGGTCACGCCGTTCACTATGACATTCTTCTTATGACAATGGTCCAGCTTGTTCCTTTTATACTCTACGGTGTGTATGAAATTTGTATGCGTGCCGGAACAAAAACAAAATCGTCATCTTCAAAGGATGAAGGCAGCGCGGTTTTGATTGTTGCTCTTGTTGCGTTTATTCTTTATATTATTACGGAATATATTATTCTTTGGCTTTCCCGTGTAAGAGAATATTATGCCGATGAATTTTCCGCCAAAACGCTCAAAAACCCGTCTGCTCTTGCCGAGGCGCTTGTAAAAATCGGATTTGGTCTTTCCACTATGGAAAAAGGCGAAAATGTTAAAAAGTCGCTTGCAAGCTCAAGCACCCTTGGTATTTCCGATAAGGAAAGCTCTCAATCCTATGTAGCGGCGGCAATAGGCGCAGACGGAGAAGCTGTCAACAAACAGAGTATTGTAAATGCCATGAAGTGGGATTTGTGGAATATATGGGCAAAGCTTTATGAGTTAAACTCTACCCACCCACTTGTTTCAAAGCGTATTCTTGCTCTCGGCAATATATCAAAGGAGCTTGGACAGGAGCCGTTTATTGAGTTTAACGAAAAAAAGACGGAATCGTATGTCGGACTTTTTATAAAAGAAATTGTTATCTGTATCCTGCCCACAATAGGATATATTTCGGCGCTTGTTGCCGCAATCATTTGTCTCGCGCAGCAGAACGAGTCCCTTGCCGCTCTTCTGGGCGGAGGAATTGCCGCAATAGCTACTGTTTTGTCCATTATAAAGGTTGAATACCGTCATCCGAAAAAGTTTAAAGAAGAAACGGTTTCTGATATGCTCGGCGAGGTTAAGGTTTCAAATATGACATCAATTCCTTGTGAGTTAACAGGTAAAATTATAGGCAGAGGCGACCCGGGTTGTATCTTTAATGAAAATTTTGTTATTCGCGACAAGACAGGTATCGTGTTGCTTAACTACAAACAGCCGCTGAAGGCTCTTAACAAAATTTTTGCTCTTTTCCGCTCAAAGGGATATATTGATAAAGATATTACGGTAAAGGGTTGGTTCAGGCGTTCGCCGGTTCCATATGTTGAAATGCTTTCCTTTAATGTGGGCGACAAGCAAAAAAAGCTTTACGGCTATATTGCGTGGAAGATATTCCGCTTTGTATTGCTTGCTGTATGCTTGCTGATTGCCCTGTGTCCCTACATTGCATAACGGTTTAAAGGATATAAATAAAAACACAGTATGTTGATTGATTCAATATACTGTGTTTTTTTGCAAATCGTATATAATCAAATTATTTTAGCTCGCCGAAAGGCGAATTTAGCTGAAAAAAGATATCAGTTATTTATTTCTTTTTGCGGTGTTAATTGAGGAAATGAGAATTTTTTTAATATATCACCAATTTTATTTTAACATATATTTATCGAAAATACAATTATTCATTATTAAATTTTAAGTATT
>JAZLFN010000011.1:0-47545 GCA_045615805.1 Clostridia bacterium
AATCAGGTAGGTCTGCACGCAAGACCCGCAACTTTTTTTATACAAAAAGCCAACGAATATAAATCAGGTATTTGGGTAGAGAAGGATAGCAGAAGAGTTAACGCAAAAAGCCTTCTTGGTGTTTTATCTCTCGGAATTACAAAAGGGCTCAGCATTACCATTATTGCAGAAGGTCCTGACGAAGAGCAAGCTGTTAATGATTTGTCAGAATTGATTTCATCCAGTTTTGCCTGATAATTGTTTGTGTTTTTTATTCGAGAATCTGAGCCGTCGTTTATAAAATTAAAGCGACAGGCTCTTTTTTTGAAATATATGGAGATTATTATGTATAATAATAAAATTAAAGAAAAACTTAAAAATTTACCTTTGCTTCCGGGCGTATATATAATGAAAAACGCCGATAACGACGTTATTTATGTGGGGAAAAGCAAACATCTAAAAAACAGAGTAAGCCAATATTTTATGAATTTAAAATCTCATACATCAAAAACTTCTGCAATGGTATCTCATATTGATGATTTTGATTATATTATTACTGACAGCGAAACAGAAGCTTTGATACTTGAGTGTAATTTGATAAAAAAACATCGTCCCAGATACAATATACTGCTTAAGGATGACAAGCAGTATCCCTATATTAAAATTACAGAAAACGAAGATTTCCCTCGTATTTTTATAACAAGAAAAGTTTTACGTGACGGAGGAAGGTATTTTGGTCCTTATATGAGCTCGATAATGGTTAAGAATGCACTTGAGACCATAAAGAAAGTTTTTAAAATACGAAGTTGTACGGGAAAATTAAAGGTTAGTGCACTCAAAAACAGGCCGTGCCTTTATTACCATATAGGACAGTGTTCCGCTCCTTGTTGCGGAAAAATCGGTCAAGAAGAATACAAAGATTTATTTAATGAAATATCAGCTGTATTGGAAGGTAAATACGATGAATTAAGCGAAAGCCTTGCCAAAGATATGCACGAGGCATCTGATAATCTTGAGTTTGAAAAGGCGGCAAGAATTCGCGATAAAATAAACAGTATATCTATTTTGGGTGAAAAACAAAAGATAGTATCTACAAAAAATGACAACCGAGATATAATCGGTGCCTTCAAAAATGATGACGGAATATGTGTGCAAATCTTTTATATGAGGGACGGAAAACTCCAAGGTTCCGAATACTTTGTGTTTAACGAGGCCGAATCAGAGATTTCAGAGGTATTGTCGGAATTTGTCAAGCAGTATTATTATAACGCTACAAATGTACCGAGAGAAATACTTTTGTCATCGGAATTTGAAGATATGGCAACTATTGAGAAATGGTTGAAAGAAAAAACAGGGCATAAAATCAGCGTAACAGTACCTAAAAAGGGTGAAAAATTCAGACTTATACAGATGGTCACCAAAAATGCCGAAGAATCTCTTTTGCAATATATGTTTAAGCGAAACAGAGATGATATGGAACAAAATAAAATTTTAAAAGAATTGGCAGCGTTTTTAAAGCTTGATAATACGCCTTTTGTCATAGAAATGTACGATATATCAAATATATCCGGAAAAGAAAGCGTTGGGGCAATGATAACTTATAAAAACGCAACTCCCCAAAAGAAAAAATACAGAATTTTTAACATAAAAACAGTTGAGGGGGCAGATGATTACGAGAGTATGCGAGAAGTGATTGCAAGACGTGTAAATAAAGCATATGAAGAGGAAGAAAAGATTAAAAACGGATTACTTGACCCTGAAAAATCAAAATTTTTACCTTTGCCCGATTTAATTCTTTTAGACGGAGGGAAAGGTCATGTGTCGGCTGTTAATACTTTGATGGAAACTTTAGGAGAAGATATACCGCTTTTCGGACTAGCAAAAGATGATAAGCATAAAACCGGCACTGTCACAAATGAAAAAGAAGAATTTTATCTTGATAAAAGAAACACATTGTTTAAGTTTCTTTCCGAAATGCAGGAGGAAGTACACAGATTTGCTATTACATCTTTCAGAAAGCGTCATACAAATGCTTCGATTGCATCGGAGCTTGAGAAAATTTACGGGGTGGGACACGAAAAACGGAAGAAGCTTTTAAATTACTTTTTAAGCATAGAAAAAATAAAGGAAGCAGATATAGAGGAACTAAAAAAAGTTGTTGATCGCAAAACGGCTGAAAATGTTTATAAACATTTTAACGGAGGTGCAAATGATGAACAAGCAGATAAATAAAATTAAGACAGAAATTTATGCCTGCAAGGATAAAATTATAGATGTCAGGCGATATCTCCATGCACATCCGGAGTTATCTTTCAAAGAACATAATACAGCTGCATACATCAAAACTCGTCTTAATAAAATGAATATACCCTACAGCTCGCCCTGCGACGGAACAGATGTAGTCGGATATATAGCTTCTGCGAATGATTCAGCAAAAACGATTTTATTGAGAGCCGATATTGATGCTTTACCATTAACCGAAAAAAATAAAAAAGAATATTCGTCGAAGGTTTCGGGCGTTATGCATGGATGCGGTCATGATGTGCACACAGCCATACTTCTTGGAGTGTGTGAAATTTTAAGTAAATTTAAAAATGATTTAGATGTTAATGTCAAGGTTGTTTTTCAGCCGGGAGAAGAAACCGATGGAGGAGCAAAACCTTTGATTGAAAAAGAAGTTCTTGAAAATCCTTATGTAGATTGTTGTCTTGCACTTCATGTTGACCCTGCTATAGAATGTGGTAAAATTCGCATAAAAACAGGTGTATTATATGCTTCTCCTGATGAATTTGAAATAATCGTTACAGGAAAAGGCGGACACGGAGCAGAGCCTGAGTTGTGTGTGAATCCTGTTACAGCTTCGGCTATGATTATATCCGAGCTTGAAAAATATAACGAAGCGTTGGAAAGCGGCGTAGTAACCGTATGTACCGTAAATGGCGGAAGTGCAAACAACATTATTCCCGATTCTGTCAAAATTACAGGGACCGCAAGGTCTCTTGATAGTGAGACAAGATATAAAATAAAAGACAAAATTCTCGAAATCTGTTTTGATATAAGCAAAAAAAGAAACTTTGAGTACGAATATCTGTTCAGAGAAATGTTTCCGCCGTTGATAAATGATAATGCTTTGTGCGAAAAGCTTTATAATATTTCCAAACAATGGATAGGGAGAGAAAATTGTATATATGGCGGAAATCACACAATGGCAGGTGAAGACTTCGCTTATTTTGCAGAAAGCAGACCCTCGGTTTTATTTAAGTTAGGGTGCAAAAACGAAAGTTTGGGAATTGTTCATCCAATACACAGTTCGGAATTTGATATAGATGAAAATTGTCTTTTAACAGGCGTTACTGTTCTTTCCGGTTTTGTGCTGAACTATTCGGACTGAAGTTATCGAGTTTAGAGTAATACAGACATCTGGTGTTTGCCGAATTTGATATTTGTGTTACTTTATCAAGATTGCATACTCCGTCCGATTGATATTTACAATCTGATTCAGAGCATAAAACCGTTGAAAGCATATAAAATCATCTCCACACATAATTTTAATTATAGTGTATGCGTAATTTTATATATAATTCAACAATAATCGGCAATCGGCTCGGTTATGCCGAGCCGACTTATATAATAAAGAGCATTGACGGCGCCAAATACTCGTCTTTATATTTTATGTATTATTTTTATTTTTGTGAGATGATTTTATGAATTTTATTGTGGATTGCAAAGCAAATGAAGAAATAATAAAAAACTTAGAAAAATTAGGAAACGTATATAAATCTTCAAGTCTTAAAAATCTTAAAGATTTATCCGTTTCCACACATCCGGACCTTCAGATACATAAAGCGTCAAAAGGTACTTTTTTCTGTGCTCCGGAAGTATTCGATTATTATAAATTGATTTTACCCCAAAACGTAAATCTTATATCGGGAAAATCGAATATAGGAAGAACCTATCCATTAGATTGTGCATATAATATAGGGAGAATTGGAAATTATGTATTTTGCAATTTAAAATACGCCGACGAAAATATCATAAACTACTATAAATCAAAAGAATTCAACTTTATCCATGTAAATCAAGGCTATACCAAGTGCAATATGTGCATTGTAAATGATAAAACTTTTATCACCGAAGATTTGGGTATATATAAAAAAGCACTCGAAATTCCCGATATTTTGCCTATATATTTAAAAGAAAATGTATCTTCACTGCAAGGATTTAATACAGGCTTTATAGGCGGTGCATCGGGAAGATTTAAGGATTTGCTTATGTTTTGCGGAAAAGTCGAACCTAAAAGCGAACTTGAAGCAATACTTAACAAGTACGATATCAAATATCTTGAATTGTCGAAGGATAAAATTTGTGATTATGGTAGTATTTTAACCTTTTAAAGAGAGGATGATATTATTATTTGTAAGTATATTGCTTTAAAATCCAAATACAATCTTTTGAATTTCAAAAAATATTCTCAAAAATATCTTGTGGAAAAATATGGTACAAGAAATATATTTACATATAGCGAAAATGAAATCAAATTTCAAACAAGCTTTAGTGAGATGGTAGCAGAGGCTTTTGCTAATTACGCAATAGAAAATTGCGTAATTTTTTTGATTGATTTCTTTTTAATAAATACTTTGAACGAATTAAAATATATTGAAAAATGCAGAATAGTAGAGGTAGTTAATTCTTCGATAGAAAAAGATTATCCTGAATTAGGGAGAAATGTTCAACAGAAAATAATAGAAATATGGAAAGTCTTCGGATTTTTAAATATAGAGGGATTTTTAACTTTTACATTCAGAGATTACAGGGATAGAATTGTCGATATTGTAGAAGAGACATTTTTTTAATTAATTTCCCGTAACAAAAACTTAACCAAATTCCTCTTGAATATTCACACAGAAGAGTATATAATATTTTATACAAATTTGCACAAAATAAAAATTTTGTGCAATGTAGAAGAAGATATTATACTGTATAGGTAAGGAGGGCTTTTATGCGGTCTTTTGCGGGTATTCCAGAGCCTTTGGCTTCTTTTTTAATATACAGCGAAAGCATTCGGGGGAAATCACCAAAAACTGTTGAGGAGTATTTTTATGATCTCCGGGTTTTTTACAGATTCCTTGTCTTGCGTTTTAATCTTACAGATTCATCTGTTGAATTTAATAAAATTGATATAAATCTTGTTAGCCTGGATACTCTAAAGAAAGTTGACTTAAACATATTATATGAATATGTAAATTATCTTAACAGAGAACGCAACAACGGTCCACATGCCAGAGCGCGTAAAGTTGCGTCACTTAAATCTTATTTTAAATATTTATCAAGTAAAGCTAAACTTATCGAATCAAATCCAACTGCTGAGCTTGAATCTGTTAAGATAAACAGTTTGCTTCCAAAATACTTTACATTAGACGACAGTATTTCTCTTTTATCTTCTGTTGATGAAAGAAATCATAAACGCGATTTTTGTATATTGACTTTATTTTTAAATTGCGGAATGCGCCTTGCGGAACTTGTTGGAATTAACGTTACCGATATCAAAGATGATAAATTGACAGTTATTGGAAAAGGCGGCAAGGAGCGTACGATATACCTGAACGATGCTTGTATAAATGCAATTAATGAGTATCTGCCGGAAAGAAACAAAATAAATATCACAGCATCTGACAGAAATGCTTTGTTTGTATCGGAGCGTGGATTCAGAATCAGTCGCAGAACTGTACAGTATGCGGTTGAAAAATATGTTAAGAAAATAGGGCTTGACCCAAGAAAATACACAACTCATAAATTAAGACATACCGCCGCAACATTAATGCACCAATCAGGTGTGGATATTCGCATACTTCAAGAGATTTTAGGGCACAAACAGTTATCTACAACGGAAATATACACACATGTAAGCAATGAGCGAATGAAAGAGGCCGTGAAAAGCAATCCTCTTTCTTCTATTAAAGATAAATCATAAATTTCCTCCCGTTAGTTTACATAATGATATTATTGTCAACTTGTGGAAATGATAATTAAATCAGACCCGATTTTCTTTATATTTTCCCACTTAATTACCCTGTCCTGTTCCTTGCCGAAAAGACCTAATGCTTTGTATCCTCCGGGAACAGATACAGATATTATTTTGCCGGTTTCAAAGTCAACCTCTGCATCGTTTATAAATCCTACCCTTTCGCCATTTGTTATATGTATTACTTCTTTATCCCTTAAATCGCTGAATTTATATATCATTTCATTCTCCTATAAAAAAGATTTATTTAATATTATGAATCTTTTTTATAATTTATTCAGCATAGTTAGATTTACGCAAAATTTATTACTCCTCTTCTTTTGCTTTAGTTTCAATATGTGTTTATGTATTCTTTATACTCAGCAGGCGTCATTGATTTAACAAAATCAAAGTCTTTTTCAGAAAGACGGCATATTTTTTTTATTTCTTCATCTTCTGCATAATCTATTAAAATTACACCCTCTTTTTCCTCTTTTAAATCTTGAATTCTGAGGTATACATCCAAATCCTTTGTTGTATCATCTATGCCAATAATCCTGTATGAAAATTTAGGTTTAAAATTATTTTTATTTACAAATAAACGTGTTATCTCATATATGGCTTTAAAAGCACCGTAAACCGATAAAAAACAAATGATTACAGAAAGAAAAATCTTCATAAAAACACCCCTTTTTATAATATATGCAAAAGGGGTGTTTTGTGTTAAATTAAATTTGAAAATAATCGAAAATTGCACCGATTTCAATGCCGCAAATGGACTTATTTTTGTAGTCGGCACATAAATTACGGTTGCCCTCAAGCAATTGATTTGTTGTAATGCCGAAGGCGTGAGAAAAATACGCTTCTATGCAGGCAGAAAGATGGTCGCAGCCTCGTATTAATTTTCCGTCGATAGGTTTATATTTTCCTTCATTATACTTTGTGTCAAGCTCTTCTTCTGATACTATTTTTATTTTCCCGCTTTTAATTATTTTATTTTCAAATTCGTCGTTTGTAAAATAATCAAGTTCGACTTGCCATTCTTTGGGGATAAGGGGATATAACACGGTGTTCATCTGGTCTTGTTCAATTGTTTTGATAAGTTCATCGAGGCCGTCTACAGAATTCTTAACAGGCGAAACGATATCACGAGTAAGAACTTCCGGTATGTCATGAAACAGACCGCCTAAGAAGTTATTTGTTATTCTTTCTTTACACGCTTTTGTTTCACAGGATAATAAGTAAGATAGAATCGCAACGATAAGCATATGACCGCAAACCGATGTTTCGGGTATTCTCGGAGAACGGGACCATCGCTGTTGAAATCTTAGTTCGCCTATCATATTGGTAAATCCTTGATAGTTTTTATTTGCAATATACGCATCAAAGCATCTTAAACCTTTAAAAGAATTTAATGTATTGTCAATTTCAGCCCTTGTTTCGTCTATTCCGTAATAGCTTCTGCACATATCATATATAATATCGAATTCCCATTTTGTTGCAAGATAGTGAGCGGCATTTAAGATTCTTTTTTCGTTTTTGGAATATTCTTCATCCAAGAAGAATCTTTCCATTTTACCGTAAAAATCATGGGGAATAGAACTCACCATTGGTTTCACAACCGATAATGCCCATTTATTCAGGTCATCGCCCATTTTATTCATAAGCTTATGAAACACAGGCGGTTTAATATCAGTAAGCACAAGGCGATGAAAGAATTCAAAAATTCCTCCCTCAATCAATTTAAGCATATCCACATTACCGTCAATTTTAGCAAGAGTATATGCACATACCATTTTGTGCGACTGTTTGTCCAATTCCGAAAATCCTCGTGATGGTCTTATATGGTCATTCCATCTTTCTATGGATGCGGATTCAAACATAAATTCAATCAATGATTTTCTTATCATAAATAAACATTCCTTTCAAAATCAATATACCACAACAGGGGTTCCTTCGTCAATACTTCCGAAAATCGTTTGTGCTGTTGCGTACGGTAAATTTACGCAACCGTGAGAGCCTCCACCCCTGTAAATATTTCCGCCAAATGCACCGCGCCATGTAGCATCGTGCAATCCTTGTCCGCCATTAAACGGCATCCAGAAGTTCACGGGAGTACTGTAGCCATCTCCTTTTAAAACCGTGTTTCGCTGTTTGAATTTTATGCTGTAAACGCCGCATTTTGTTGAATTTCCGGCAAGCGGATTTCCCGTAACTACATTTGAAGATAAAACTTGCACCCCGTCTTTATACAACCATAATTTTTGAGCATTTATGCTTACTTCAACATAAGTCGGACCGATGTCATTCGGAGCAGGTGCAAATGCTTCGTATTTATATTGGGGTTGACGTGAAATTTTTTCGCCATTTATAATGTCATTTGTCAATGTTTTGCATTCTGTCTTTTGGTCAACCTTCCATCCGTAATCTCCGCCCGCTACAGTGATTTCAGTTCCGTTTGCAGTAATAAAGTTATGGTTTCCTCCGTAAGTATCACATTTTACGGCCAAATCCGAAACATATTGTTTTACTTGGCTTTCGTCAATATATACTTGAAGTTCATTATCCAAATGAAGCCATTCGTGAATACTTCCTCCGTCAAGTAAAGCAATTATGTTGTTTTTGATATCCGTATACTCAACAACTGTATCACAGTAATGGTTCATTGTATCTGTCGTCCCGTCAAAATTAACTGCTTTTCTTAAATTCAAATAACAATTTTTGCTTTCCAAATCAATCGAGTCTTCTAAATTATTAAATCCGTTTTTTATAACCGAAAAAAACGTTTCAATGTCAATTATTTTTTTACCGTAGTCTAAATTATTTTCGTTAATATTTACAATGAATTTATGTTCTTCTTCCGAATATTCTATGCAGGAGGCAATATCTTGGACTGTTTGCTTTGTGTCAATAACGCATGGAAGCTCTTCTGCTTTTTTCTGCAAAAGCTCTTCGTTTAAAGATACATCAATTGCTATCGGAATGTTTTTCTCATTTGAAATCAAAAACCATTTCCATTGATTTTGTTCTTTTAATGCATCAAATGCTGTACCCGTTTTTTCGATTTTCATTTCTACGTCATTGCCATAAATAACATCAATTGCTTTTTCTTCTCTTATATTACACTTGAAATTTTCTGCGTATGTGTTTAATTTTTGTTCTAAATTTTCCGCTGTCATAAAAGAACAATTTATTCCAAGCAACTTACTGCCGGGACAAAAATGTGAAGTGAAAAATACAACTCCTCCAAGGTATATTATTGCAATAATTATGCAAGTGATATAAATTACAAATCGGATTTTTTTGTTTCGTTTGCGTTTTTTTCTTTTAATTTCTATTTTTTCGATTTCCTGATTAGTTCCTTCTTTATCGAGAAAATTTTTGGATTCGTTGTTTTCGTTTTTTTTAACTAAATTGTCGTCCATAAATCTTTCTCCTATGTAATTATTTATTCATATTATATATGATTTTTGCGTTTTTGTCAACTTGTTCGGTATTTTACCACATAAATCGGAGAATGTTATTTTTTATTGAATTCAGGTAAGTCAATAGGGGATTCCACCGCTATATTTTCTCTGCATATAAGCTCTGCTCTTACCTCTAACTCACCATGTTCGTTTAATGTATGGCTTTCGTTTTCTTCTATTACCAATGTCATAGTATCACGCTCCGATTTTAAAGCAGAAATAAGTTCATCTTTTCCGAATCGCAATGCTTCCTCAGGTGTTCGCTTTTTGATTTCCTTCTTCTTTTCGTAAAATGTTGTACAAGTTACAAATAATGAGGGTATATTTTCAAATACAGAAGTGTGTTCCGTTGTTATCGTTTCCGTATCGTACAATTCAAAATCAGGTCTGTCTTTGATAAATAGCGGTATAGTTTTGTTTAATAAACTAAAAGAATATATTTTTTTAACCTTTCCCGTTCTTGTTTCCTCGTTATAACTTAATGGATATACACCCGTCTTATAATAATGAGTTCTTGCAAAAACATCCCCTCTTGCATGAACAAAGTTAAATCCGTTTACCGAGCTGTCAACTATTCCGCTTATCAATACATCCCCTTTTCTTACTCCCGATCCGATTTTAACCATAGTTTGACCGTTCCTTGCAGTAATTGATTCTATTTCACCGTCACAGGACGCAATAATATTACATGGAGTCGCATCTTTTTCAATTCCGTTTTCCTTTTTTAATCGTTCCACTACTTCTATGTACAAGCGTGAACCACCTGAATTTATACCTATCCATGCGAGATCGTCAAGCTTTGACATTAATTTATTTCTTATAACATCACGTGATATTTCATCGGTTTTTGCTCCAAGCTCAACCCCCTCTTCTTTTAATGCTTCAAGTATTGTGCTTGTTTCGATTGTATGATTTCCAAAAACTGTAATTCCCATAATATGAGTTGATGTATACCAAAAAAACAAACATATTAATATTGCTCCTGCAAGAAAAAGTTTTCTATGTGTAAATTTTTTTAACATAAAAGGCAAGCCTTTTCGTTTGAGAATTTTCACTTGACAGCTTGTTCGTTTTGCAGGAACTCTTATTTTATGAAAGGACTTTATATCAGTATTAAAAATCACCCTGTTTTTTCCGCAACGCTTTACATCTTTTATGCTCATTCCCCGATGCATACAAATATTTATAAACCGTTCGCAAAATCTGCCGTCCGCACATACCGTTAGATATCCGCACAAAAAATAATAAATCGTTTCTATATTCACACATGTTACTCCTCTCAATCATTTGAAAAAACTATCTTATCAAAACTCCCTTTAATACACAATGTATCTTCGGATATGTTTTCAATATCAAGTTTTTCTCCTGAAATATGCACGATTTTCGGCAATGCTTTAATTTTAATTTTTCTTTCGGAATATTCAAGGATAGCCTTGTAGTTTTCCACAATCATTTCACGAGTTCCAATACTTTTTATAAGCACTGTATCAGTTATAATATCTTTGGAAACATCAACCAAATCGGCTAATTTTTCTCTTGCTCTGTCTTTTCTGCTCATATATTCCTCCGTTTATATTTAATATTATGAATAAATGTTGATTTTTAAGAATAAGTTAAATAAACTGTTTGTCGAGGTGACAAGTTGTGCAAAGAAAACACAATTTCTATAAGATAATAATATGTTTTTTATTGATTTATATGTCTGTCTTTATAATTCTATATCCCGACATATGTCAAAAATCTGGTTTAAATGCAATAGATTTATGTATAAATACGGTGATACCGTATTTATTCCCGTTTATATTTTGCGGAAATATCTTTATTGCTCTCGGAACCGCAGGAATATTAAGAAAATATATTTCTAAAATAATGATTCCGCTTTTCGGAATAAACGGTTCAGGTGCACTTGCCTTTATTTTCGGTATAGTCAGCGGATATCCTGTTGGAGCAATTTGCGCAACTTCGTTATATGAATCGGGAGAATGTTCAAAAACTGAAGCTGAAATTTTATCTGCGTTTTGCAACAATTCAGGACCCATGTTTATAATCGGAGCAGTGGGTGTTTCGATGTTTTCATGTAAATCAATTGGAATTTTTTTATATTGCATTCACATTGCTTCATCTGTTTTAGTGGGTATAATTTTAAAATTTTTATATCTAAAAAAGCCGAAAAATCAAAAATTTCTTTACCCTTCAATAGTAGATAATAATATAAAAAGTGCCGCTCCGGATATTGGAGCGGCAATGGAAAAGTCCGTTTTTACTATTTTGAAAATTTGTGGTTTTGTTGTATTTTTTGCAGTTTTTACATCGACAATACCAACATTTGGCTTAAAAAAATATATCTATCCATTAATTGAAATAACAGGCGGAATTAAAGAGCTTGTTGCAAGCAGCAATTCATCTTTACTTCTTCCTCTTGTATCTGCCTTTATTGCATTTTCGGGATTTTCTGTTATGGCTCAGGTTGCCTCTGTGCTAAGTCCTTCTAAGCTTTCAATTAAAAAGTATATAGTCGGTAAGGTTATACATGGAATACTTGCATTTATCCTTACATATGCAGGAATTGCATTACTCCCCATAAAAACACCTGCTTTTTTAAAATTTAATGAGATAACTCCTTTAAGTGCAAAGGAATACCTGATATTTTCTTTAGCCGTTATAGTATTTACATTTATTTCTACATCTGTATTGATTGTGGCAACAAAATTTCTTGAGAAAAAAACAAGCGATTAAACCTCTTCTTTTATCATCTCGGGATCAACATAGACGGTATTGTAATGGTCATATACAACCATTCCGGGCTTTACCCCCGAGGGCTTTTTTACATTTTTGATCAATGTGTAATCAACGGGTACTTTAGAGGAATTTCGCGCTTTACTGAAATATGCACATATTTTTGCGGCTTGAAGTATTGTTGCATCGGGAGCAACCCCTGTTCCGTTTGTTCTTATCAGAGTGTGTGAACCCGGAATTTGTTTAGTGTGAAGCCATATATCCGTTGAAAATGCAGTTTTTAAAGTCAGAACATCGTTTTGCTTGTTGTTTCTGCCAACCAAAATGGTGTATCCGTCATCGGAAACAAAAGAACGAGGTTCAAGCTTTTTTTTATTTTTCTTTTTTTCAGATGTCTTTTTAATATATCCTTCATTTGACAGTTCCTCTCTTATTTCCCAAAGCTCCTCGGATGAAGTAATGTCCTTTAAGCTTTCTGCAATTGATTCAAGATAGAATTTTTCTTGCCGAGAAATTTCTATCTGTTCTTGAGAATATATCTCACGAGTTTTCAATTTACTGTATTTCTTATAATAAGAACGGGCATTCATCGCCGGAGATTTATTTGTATCAAGAGGAATTTCGATTTCTTCTCCTTTTCCCGAATAGAAATTTTCGGTTTTTAAGACAGAATCCCCTGCTTTTATTTTATAAATATTTGCAGTAATTAAATCGCCGTATTGTTTATATTTTTCTTTATCTTTACATTTTATAAGGTTATCCTCATGAATAGCCGTTTTCTTTTCGCATCTTTCAATATTATTGCGAATAAGCTTATCTAAATAGGCAGAGCGTCTTGAAATACTTTCTTTAATTCGGCGTAATAAATAATAAGCATCAACAGACTCACTCAAAGATGTATATCTTTTAACAGTAAAGTAAGTTGAATACTGCGAAAGATCTGTACACGAAAAATAAACAGGGTTTTCTTTCTCGTCAAAAACTACACATGGAACAAGTTGATTACTTTTAACCTTTTCAAACCATTCAAAGAGATGTACCACAAAGGGTGCAATCGTTGATTTTTGAGGTAATACATTTGTATCATTATAAAAGTCAAAAACTATCTGACGGGCAAGAATGGGGCTCATTCCCATAATTTCGGAAACTAAAAATTTATCAATCGGAGTATCATCGGGACAGTCGGAAAGATTATTCATAATAACCGGCATAGAAGCACTAAGTATATTGATTTTACTTTGCTTTGGAGGATATTCGTATATAAATCCGGGCAAAATGCAACGCACCGAGCTTGTTGTAAAGTCTATGTGCTTTACACTATCTAAAATTTTATTGTTTTCGTCGATGAATATTATATTACTGTATCGCCCCATAATTTCAATAATTACGGACTTAATACATTCGTCACCCAACTCGTTTTTTGTGTTTACATCTATTTTAACTATTCTGTCAAAGTCAATTTGAGATATTTTAACAATTGTTCCTCCGCACAGATGTTTACGCATAAGCATACACATCATAGGCGGCTCGGATGGATTTTCAAATTTGTGCTCTGTAAGATGAATTCTTGCATTAGAAGCACTTGCAGACAATAAAAGCCTGAATGTTTCGCCAAAAGTTCGTACAACAAAAATAAGCTCGTCCGACTGGGGCTGATAAACCTTATCAATCTTGCCGTTAAGAATTTTATTATTTAATTCATTTACAATTCCGTGTGTTACAAATCCGTCAAAGGACATATTACTTACCTCATATAAATTTTATGGAGCTGCAGCAAAATGATTTGAAATCTCTTAGGTTAAAGTCCGCAGGAGTTTATGTTGAGCAAATTTTTGTCAGGACAAGGAAAGCGTCGCAGGGAATACTTGTCGTATTCGCAAGACGATTGACACCGTAATGGCAGAAATTTGCCAACATAAACCGCATTCAGATAAGTGTCACTTGGCTCCGGTACTCCGAGAGGCGAAGTTTGTTCAAAACACAAATCGTTTTTATTCTGAAATTCGTTATTTAACGAATTTCTACCTATATTCCTATCTCATTTTGTTGTATACGCAACTTGAAAATGCCTATATTATATTCTTTTTATAGTGGCATAGCCACAAGGGTTCCCGAAAAATCGCAAGATTTTTTGGGAAAGACGAAAAGCTGCTCGATAAAGCAAAGCTCCGCCTGCTTGGCGGAGCGAAGCAATTAGGGCGTGCTTTGAGGAGGTCTGTGCATTTTGCACCAGCCTCTTTTTTATGCTTTTTTTAAGGCTTCAACCTTATCAAGTCTTTCCCATGGGAATTCAATATCATCACGCCCGAAATGACCGTATGCAGCAGTATTCTTGTATATTGGGTTCAATAAATCAAGCTCTTTTATTATTCCGCTTGGAGTTAAATCAAATACCTTTGATACCTTTTCGGCAATTTCTGTATCGGGAACAGAACCTGTACCTTTTGTATTTATCATCAAAGAAACAGGCTGTGCAATACCGATAGCATATGCAATCTGAACCTCGCACACATCAGCAAGTCCCGATGCAACTACATTTTTCGCAACATATCTTGCGGCATATGCACCGCTTCTATCCACCTTTGTTGGGTCTTTTCCCGAAAATGCTCCGCCGCCGTGACCTGCAACTCCGCCGTAGGTATCCACTATAATTTTTCTTCCTGTATGACCGGAATCCCCTTGTGGTCCGCCTATTACAAAACGACCTGTGGGATTGATGAAATATTTCGTTTCATCATCTAAAAGATTTTTATCAAGAACAGGAAATATAACTTTTTCTTTTATATCTTTTCTTAATTGTTCAATATCAATTGTTTCATCATGCTGAGTTGAAATTACCACTGTATCTATTCGTTTAACGGAGCCGTCTTCATTATATTCAACGGTAACCTGTGATTTTCCGTCTGGACGAAGATATTTTAACTCACCGCTTTTACGAACATCGCTCAGTTGTTTTGTAAGCTTATGGGCAAGGTATATCGGCATGGGCATATATGTTTTTGTTTCATTGCACGCATAGCCGAACATCATTCCTTGATCTCCTGCTCCCAATCCGTCTCCGTTGTCGTCAACTCCCATAGCAATATCGCTTGATTGCTCGTCTATGGCAGTAAGCACTGCACAGGTATCACAATCAAAGCCGTATTTGGCACGGTCATAGCCTATTTCCCTGATTGTATTACGGACAACACTAGTAATATCTGTATAACCGGATGTAGTAATTTCTCCAACGACCAGAACAAGCCCTGTCGTAACGGTAACTTCGCAGGCTACACGGGCATTTTTATCATCTGTAATTATTGAATCAAGAATGGCATCGGATATAATATCGGATATTTTATCCGGATGACCTTCTGTAACTGATTCTGATGTAAATAATCTTTTGTACATTACTTTTCACCTCATATATAATTATAATCAATCATCCCTTAAAATGCAATAGTTTATTGCTCATTTTCGGAAATTGAAATATATTTTACCGCTCCTGTGCCTATCATACATAATTCATCATCAATTTTTACGGTAATAAATCCGTCGCCAATATAATGCAGTATTCCTGTTTTTTCGCAGTCAACACTTGATTCGCTCCATAGATTTACACATATATATTTGCCAATATGTCCGATTAAATAGTCATATACCGAAGTGTTTTCTTTTATGCTTGAAAAAATTTCACATTTATCAGTTTTGTTTTTTATATCATCAAAGCCGATTTCCTGACTGATTGCACCGCCTTGAGCGTTTTTATATGTATCTTCCCTTTCTTTTTGATAGGTCACAAATTCTATATTGGGAGTTTTTTCTATAACAGTAAAATCAACTCCCGGAGGGAAAACAACTTGGCTTTTTTGTTTGTTTTCATGCCGCTTATTTATTTGTCCGTTACCTCTTCTGTTACAATAATTTCTCATAAATTTAACCACCTTTCATTTTATACTATTCAAAATTGAGTAAATAGTACATTATAGGGAAGTAAATTATAAGCAATATTGTTAATTTTCAAGATTTTTATTCTTTTTCTAAAAAAAGCTTGACAAATATGATTATATTTGATAAAATATCCTTTGTGTTCTTGATGAAGACAAACATATGGCGGTATAGCTCAGCTGGCTAGAGCACACGGTTCATACCCGTGGTGTCACTGGTTCGATCCCGGTTACCGCTACCAAAAACCTATCGGATATCCGATAGGTTTTCTTTTTTATAAGCTTAAATTTGGTACAGCGTTTAATGTCATATCTGCATAATTCCCGACTTCGGCTTCAAAGAATGCCGCGCAGGCAATCATTGCCGCATTATCTGTGCATAGCTCAATTTTTGGGTATAAAAATTTAAGCCCTTCTTCCTTCGCTTTTTCTTCTATTCGATTTCTCAAAGGAATATTTGCCGCAACACCCCCTGCAAGAGTGACGGTTTTTGCGTTATTTTTTTTAGCACAATCAATAAGATGTGTTGACAAAACATCTATAACAGCCTCTTGAAATGAAGCCGCCACATCAAATTTATTGATGTTAGTACTATGTTGCTCCGCATTATGAATATAGTTTAAAACGGCGGTTTTTACTCCGCTGAAACTAAAGTCAAATCCTTCGCTCCCCATATTAACCCGAGGAAATTTAATTGTATTCGGATTACCTGATTCTGCGGCTTTTTGTATTGCCGGTCCGCCCGGATATCCAAATCCCAAAACTCTCGAAACCTTATCAAATGCTTCTCCTGCTGCATCGTCGTGTGTTTTTGCTAAAACTTCATACTCTGTAAAGGATTTGACCTTTACAATATGACTGTGCCCTCCCGAAGCAACAAGACATATAAAAGGAGGCTTTAAGTCGGGGTGTTCGATATAATTTGCCGAAATATGACCTTTAATATGGTGTACGGGAATTAAAGGTTTATTCAGAGCAAGAGCAAGTCCCTTGGCATACGCAACTCCAACAAGTAATGCCCCTACAAGTCCCGGGCCGTATGTAACGGCTACAGCATCTATATCGTTTAGTGTAAGTCCGCTTTTTAATATAGCTGTATCTACGACTTTACTGATATTTTCTATGTGTTTTCTTGATGCAATTTCAGGAACGACACCGCCATATATTTTATGTAAATCAATTTGAGTATTTATAACATTTGATAAAACAGTAGTTCTGTCTTTTAAAACTGCTGCGGCAGTTTCGTCGCAAGAACTTTCTATTGCCAAAATATTCATTTTAACCCCCAATTTTTATGATTTTCTTAGACATAAGCCATGCGTCATCTTTGTTTTTGTAGTATTTTTTTCTGACAGAATCAACGGTAAACCCAAGCTTCTTATAAAGAGCAATTGCCGGCTTGTTATTTACATTCACTTCAAGTCCGACTTTTTTAATGCCTTTATCTTTACAAATTCTGCAAATTTCATTTATTAAAGATATTGCAATTCCTTTTTTTCTGTACCCGGGATGAACGGCAACATTGGTTATATCAGCAAAATCAACTGCAAGCCATACCCCGATATAACCAACAGTTTCGTTTGTCTGTTTATCTTTTGCCACAAGGTAAACAGAGCGAGAATTATTGATTTCAGCCTCAAACATTTTATGTGTCCAAGGTGAATCAAAGGAAAGTTTTTCTAATTCATATACTGCTTCTATATTTTTTAGGGACAAAGCTTCAAATTCAATCATAGTCTATCAATCGCTTTACTTATCAATTCATATATTACATCCCGACACGCCCTGTATATATCCGTGTTTCCGCCAAACGGATCGGGCACATCTATTCCGATTTCCGAAAACTCGCCCAATGTTTTGATTTTATCGCTGTATCCGAATTCGGAAATCAAGAGATTTTTATGGGATTCTGTCATAGTTAAAACCAAATCTGATTTTTCTATATCATCAGCTTTTACCTGTTTTGAAAATTTTTCTGATGGATTTATAAATATTTCCGACAAAACTTTAATCGAGTTTGCAGACTTTTCGCTTCCGTCGGAGAAAATTCCTGCGGAATTTGCAATGGCGTATACTCCTTTGTCAAAGCACATCTTATTAAATATACATTCTGCCATAGGACTTCTGCAGGTATTTCCGGTGCATACAAACAAAATCCGTTTAAGTTTGTCAATGTATACTACTTCTTCCCCTGCGGCTCTGTAAAGGCGATTTTTAACTGCTCTCCATATGCCGTCATCGGAAATTTCGGGAGCGAAAACAACTTCCGCACCTTGCTTGTCCATTTCACGCAGGGCATTAAAAAGATTATGCGAGGCAGATAAAGGTTCTGTGCTTTTTCCGAGAGAAATATATATTCCATCTGAATATATTGGATTTTCTTCAAAATCCAATACTCCCACAAGTCTGCTTTCTGCAGCCTTTTTAATATACTCAATCTTCTTGTCTGTTTCACCCGATAAAATTACAACCCTTGCATCAGGGGAATAATGCTTATATTTTAAACCGGGAGATTTAGGCTTTTCTCCTTCTTTAAGCTTGTCCAAAATTTTTACATCTCCGATTGTTTCGCATATTTCTTCGTAAGTTACAGCTCCGGGTCTTAAGATAACAGGCGGTTCACAGCTTAAATCAATAACCGTAGATTCTACCCCAACTTTACAGTCCTCTCCTTCTATTATAGCATCAACTCTGCCATTCATATCATTAACACAATGTCCGAAGGTTGTTGGGCTTGGCTTTCCCGATAAATTAGCACTGGGAGCGGCGATTGGTATACCCGAAAATTTTATAAGCTTTAACGCCGTTTTATTTTCCGGCATTCTGACTGCAACAGTGTCTAAATTACCCGTCGTAACATTTGGAACACTTTTGTCTTTTTTTAGTATAACCGTCAACGGTCCCGGCCAAAATTTATCGGTAAGCTCTTTTGCCTTTTGGCTCATATTATTAACAATTCCGTTTAGCATTTCCCTGTTTGCAATATGAACAATTAACGGATTATCGGACGGTCTGCCTTTTGCTTTAAATATGTTTTGTACCGCATCGGGATTTTTGGCATCTGCGCCCAATCCGTACACCGTTTCGGTAGGGAAAATCACATTGCCGCCTTGTTTTAGAATTTCGGCGGCAATTTTTAAATCATTATCGGTTGAGTTAAGGAGCTTTGTTTTCATAAATTAAACCTTCTTTTACTCGTTTTCGCCCTGAGCTTTAAGTTTTTCGCTTTGGTCGGTTGTAATAAGTGCATCAATTATCTCATCAAGGTCACCGTTTAAAATTTGTTCAAGTTTATAAAGCGTAAGTCCGATTCTGTGGTCTGTCATTCTTCCCTGAGGGAAGTTATAAGTCCTGATTCGTTCGCTTCTGTCCCCTGTTCCGACTTGGCTTTTTCTGTCGGCAGCAATGGAAGCGTTTCTTTCCTGTTCCATTTTGTCAAATAGTCTTGAACGAAGCATTTTCATTGCCGCTTCTTTGTTCTTATGCTGAGAACGTTCGTCCTGACAAGCCACAACAATTCCGCTTGGAATATGGGTAATTCTGATTGCAGATTCGGTTTTATTGACATGCTGACCGCCTGCACCCGATGAACGGTAGGTATCAATTTGTAAATCATCAGGATTGATTTCAACTTCTACATCATCAACTTCGGGAAGAACTGCAACGGTTACTGTTGATGTATGTATTCTTCCCGAGGATTCCGTTTCCGGAACACGCTGTACACGATGCACACCGCTTTCAAACTTTAATCTGCTATAGGCACCGTCGCCTTCAATCATAAAGGTTATTTCTTTAATTCCGCCTATTCCTATTTCGTTTAAGTTTAAGACCTCGGTTTTCCATCCTTTTGTATCGGCATACATTGAATACATACGGAATAAATCACCGGCAAACAAACCCGCCTCATCGCCGCCTGCACCACCTCGGATTTCAACCATAACATTTTTTTCATCATTGGGGTCTTTCGGAAGAAGCAAAATTTTAAGCTCTTCCTGTATTACCTCGATATTCTCTTTTGCTTCTTTGATTTCACCAATAAGCATTTCTTTAAATTCCTTATCGGTTTCGGGATCATCAAGCATAATCTCGGCATCATCAATAGTGTTTTTGTTGGTTAAATATTCCCTGTATTTTTCTACAATAGGCGATAAATCGGAATGTTCTTTACAAAGCTTTTTCCATGTATCCATATCGGCTATTACTTCAGGGTCGCTTATTTTTTCGGCTAAATCATTGTATCTTGATTCAATGAAAGATAATTTTTCAAACATATACTTTTGTTCTCCATTCCTGCGAAAGCTTTAATTGAATTAAAGCTCACCTCTTGATTTTGCAATTAAAAATGCGTTTATAAATCCGTCGATATCTCCATCCATAACTGCGTTGATATTTCCAACCTCAAAATTTGTTCTGTGGTCTTTTACCATCGTATAAGGATGGAACACATATGACCTTATCTGACTGCCCCAACCGATTTCAAGCTGTGCACCTTTTATATCGGCAATTTTTTCTTTCTGCTCTCTTTCTGCAATTTCAACAAGCTTTGATTTAAGCATCTTCATTGCCATATCTTTGTTTTTATGCTGAGAACGTTCATTTTGACAGGTAACCACAACCCCTGTCGGAATATGCGTAATTCTGATTGCCGATTCGGTTTTGTTAATGTGCTGACCGCCTGCACCTGATGAACGATATGTGTCTATTTTTAAATCATCGGGATTTATATCAACGTCAATATCGTTGTCAATTTCCGGCATAACTTCACAGGACGCAAATGATGTATGTCTTCTTGCCGCCGCATCAAAAGGCGAAATCCTTACCAAACGATGTACACCTTTTTCGGATTTTGCATATCCGTAAGCATTAAGTCCTTCGATTGAAAATGTAATGCTTTTAAGTCCGGCTTCTTCTCCGTCCAAAAAGTCAATGGTTTCCGTCTTATAACCGTGCTTTTCCGCCCAATGTGTGTACATACGGTAGAGCATTTCGCACCAATCCTGTGCCTCTGTTCCTCCTGCTCCGGCATGAAGGGTTATAATTGCATTTAAAGAATCATACTTTCCCGAGAGCATTGTTTCAAGCTTCATTTCCTCAAGAAGCTTTGAGATATTTTCGCATCCGGATTTAACTTCTTCCAAAACGCTTTCATCCTCTTCTTCGTTTGCCATATCTATAAGAGTCCGTAAATCATCCCAATCGGATTTAAGTTTTGTATATCTTGAAATTTTATCACGCATTCCTTTGATGGTTTGCAAAACCTTGCCCGCAGATTCCATATCGTTGTAAAAATCCGGAGCGGTACTTTTGGCTTCAAGTTCTTTAAGCTCCGATTCTGTTTTTTCGATGCTAAAGTGAATCCCTCAAATCCGTAATATCTTTTTCCATTCCGTCAAGCAAAAATTTGTACTCGTCAAAAACTATCACATTATCACATCCTTAAATTATTTTGTGTTTATTACTGATTTTCCTTATCCTTGTCAAGACAGCAATTTTTATATTTCTTTCCGCTGCCGCATGGACATGGGTCATTTCTGCCGATTTTCGTTACCTTTCTGACAGGTTTTTTCGTAACAGTTCCGTCGCCTCCGAAATTTTCGGCAACGGGTTTTGCGACCTGTGTTCTTTCGATCTTGTTTTCTGGAACAACATGGAATAAAAGCTTAACCGTGTCTTCTTTAATTGAGTTTGTCATTTCCTCAAACATATCGATGGCTTCAAATTTATATTCAATTACAGGGTCACGCTGAGCGTATGCACGAAGATTTATACCCTGTCTGAGTTGTTCCATATTATCAATATGGTCCATCCATTTCTGATCGACAACACGCAAAAGAAGGATTCGTTCAACCTCTCGCATAGTTTCGCCGAAATCAGCTTCCTTTTCTTTGTATTTTTCCATTACTGTTTCGAGAAGATTGTCCGAAAGACTTTCAACGGTCATATGGTCAAGCTCGTTTTCGCTGAAATCAAAAATACCATCGGGCATTTCGCCGAAAACATTTGTAAAATGCTCTTTTAAAGCTTTCCAATCCCAATTTTCCGGATTATCGGAGGAAAGCGAATATGCTGTAACGATATTTGTTACAGTATCTTTCATCATATTAACGATGTTATCATGCATATTTTCGCCGTCCAGAACTCTGTCACGTTGCTGATAAATAATTTCTCTTTGCTGATTGTTCACATCATCATACTGCAAAACATGCTTTCTTATGTCAAAGTTTCTGCCCTCAACACGTTCCTGAGCAGTTTCAATCGTTCCGGAAATCATTTTGCTTTCTATCGCTTCATCTTCTGCAAATCCAAATGTTTCCATAACTCTGTTTATTTTATCGGCGGCAAAAAGACGCATTAAATCATCTTCAAGAGAAAGATAAAACCTTGATTTACCTGCATCTCCCTGTCGTCCGCTTCGACCTCTTAACTGATTATCGATTCTTCGGCTTTCGTGTCTTTCAGTTCCGATTATATAAAGACCGCCTGCATCTAACACCTCTTGTTGTTCAGGTGCAATTTCTTCTTTATACTTGTCATACAATTCTTTGTATACACGTCTTGCTTCAATTATTTCTTCGTTATCGGTTTCGGCAAAGCCGGTTGCCTGAACAATAAGTTCATCGGTATATCCCTGTTTTACCATTTCTGCCTTTGCCATAAACTCGGCATTACCGCCAAGAACAATATCCGTACCACGGCCTGCCATATTTGTAGCTATGGTAACAGCGCCTTTTTTGCCGGCTTGTGCAACGATTTCTGCTTCTTTATCATGGAATTTGGCGTTTAAAACATTATGGGCAATACCTTTTTTCTTTAATAATTTACTTAATATTTCGGATTTTTCAATTGACACGGTACCAATCAAAACAGGTTGACCTTTTTCATGTGCCGCAATTATTTCATCTATTACAGCATTGAATTTTCCCAGCTCTGTTTTATATATACTATCCGGTAAATCCACCCTCGCCATAGGCTTGTTTGTGGGGATTACTATTACATCAAGATTGTATATTTCACGAAATTCGTCTTCTTCGGTAAGAGCTGTACCCGTCATTCCCGACAACTTTTTATAAAGCCTGAAAAAGTTCTGGAAAGTAATTGTGGCAAGAGTTTTGCTTTCGTTTTCAACCTTTACTCCCTCTTTTGCCTCTATAGCCTGATGTAATCCGTCACTGTATCTTCTGCCGAACATCATACGACCGGTGAATTCATCTACGATAATTACTTCTCCGTCCTTTACCACATAGTCGGTATCTCGTTTCATTATTCCGATTGCTTTAATTGCTTGGTTAATATGATGAGATATGGTCATATTCTCTGGATCTGTAAGATTTTCGAGATTAAAAGCTTTTTCGGCAGCCTTAACGCCTTTTGGCGTAAGTATGGCAGTATGTGCTTTTTCGTCTACTATATAATCAAAGTCATCGTAATTATGCTCGTCCTCAACTTCGACTTTAGAGTCGGTTTCGACTACTTTTTTATATTTTAATGTTTTGGCAAAACGGTCAGCCTGAACATAAAGGTCAGTTGATTTATCCCCAATGCCCGATATAATAAGAGGTGTCCTCGCTTCGTCAATTAAAATACTGTCGACCTCGTCCACAATGGCAAAAGCATGCCCTCTTTGTACCTTGTTTTCCTTGTATATAACCATGTTGTCACGGAGATAATCAAAGCCCATCTCGTTATTTGTACCGTAGGTAATATCTGCGTTGTACGCTTCTTTTCTTTCCGCATTTTCTTTATCATGAATTACAAGTCCAACGCTTAACCCCAAAAAATTATATACCTTACCCATCCATTCGCTGTCACGCTTTGCAAGGTAATCGTTTACGGTAACAATGTGAACCCCGCTTCCCGTCAATGCATTTAAGTACGCAGGCAAAGTTGCAACAAGGGTTTTACCTTCACCTGTTTTCATCTCGGAAATTCTTCCTTGATGAAGAACGATTCCACCAACAATTTGAACATAAAAATGCTTCATTCCCAAAACTCTGTAAGATGCTTCGCGGCATACGGCAAACGCCTCCGGAAGAATATCGTCAAGAGTTTCGCCGTCTTCAAGTCTTTTCTTGAAGACATCGGTCATTCCTCTTAATTCTTCATCGGTTTTTGCTTCCATCTCTTTTTCATGAGAAACAACACTATCTGCAATTGGATATATTTTCTTAAGTTCACGCTCACTGTACGTCCCGATTACTTTTTCTATAATATTTTTAAGTGCCATACAAAACACTCCTTTCCGCAAAATACCATTCTATATTGTACCACAAAAGAAAGTGCAATGCAAGTGAAATTTATAACAATTCTCTTTAATACCTAAAAAACAGTAACAGATACATAATATCAATTACTGCTAATTCATTGTTACTTATCAAATAAAATCGCTAAAGCGATTTTACATCATACTTCTTCCCTTATTTATTATATTTTATATAAAAACTGCTCCATCCTCATACTGTGTTCTTTTTCAGATCTGTTCCTCAGATGAACCTCTCTGCTGTTCGATTACCATACTTTCAAACCGCCGCAGTCTTATATACGGCTCCTGCACAAAATCCCAAAACGACAGCCTTTTATATACTGACGAGCTATGGCAGGCAAGTTCTAAATTCAATGTACCGGTATAGCCGATTTCAGCAAAAATTTTCGCCAACGAATGCCAGTCGCAGATTCCGTCAAACGGCAAATAGTGCTGATCTGCTTTTCCGTCATTATCGTGAAGATGCGTATACAGCATACGATTGCCGTACAGCTGCAGCAGAGGCACCTCAGGACTGTAACAGAGCTGATGACCAGCATCAAAACAAAAACCATGCGGTTTTGACGCATGATCAAGCACAGCGACAAGCGATGACACACCGGCTGAATTTTCATAACAGATCACAACATCTCATTTTGCCGCATATTCTTCAAAGCCGGAAATGTGGCTTAATGCAAGTTCTGTTATTTCCGGCTGTTCGCCGCATGCCGTGTGTATAATGAGCTTTTCGACCTTTGCTGTACTGTATGAATCAACGGCAGCAAACAGAGTGCGTAAAGACGCTTCTGCTTTGTAGTCATCCGTGGTCGTAAGAGTGCATTAACTTATAGACCGCAAAAAGTACAACATGGAACGAGGTTAATTTTAATACATTTTGTTGCAAACACTGATTTTCGTCCCTCATATCTTTGTTTTTCATACTATAAACTTATATTTTTTGAGCAAATTATACCATATTAGTCTTTTAAAATCAATAATTCAAAACAAAATCTCTTTGCGATTTTGTTCCAATTTCATCAAAAATTTTTTATAATAATTTGTAATATGAGTTCATGACAATAAAAAGTTTAAACATATTCGGTTTCAATTGTGAGTATTATTTCGTTTTTAGGACACTTCTTCTTCATATATTCTTTAAAATCTTTCTCTAACCCATCCCAATCCTTTAAATTATAATCCACAATTAAATCACAATAAATTTTCTCTGTACGAGGTTCAAGATATACTCCGTGAAAGCTTTTAATATATTCTTGATTTTCAACAAAAGCAGAAATAATATTTCGTATTTCTTTCACTTCTTCACGATCATTATTTACGGCATATATTCCAAATACCATAAACACTGAATATTCCTGCACAATTTTCCGCTGCAATGCATGTAGAAGCTGAAATATTTCTTCGGCTGTTTTTTTATAGTTAATTTCCACATTTACCGAGCCTGACCATGTATCGGGGCCATAGTTGTGCAATATCATATCTGATGCACCTATAATATCGTCTGTATTTCGAATTAAATTATATAATTTATCTGCCAATTCTTTTTTTCCGGGACGTCCGATTATTTCGGACAAAGTTTCCGACAGAGCATCATACCCTGCCTTAATAATGAGTGTGGAAATAATTATTCCACCGTATGCATCAACAGAAATATTGAAAATAAGAAAAAATAAAGAAGTTATTATCGTAATAACGGATGCATACGAATCGTTTTTACCTTCATGTCCTACCGCCTCAAGAGCGGATGAGCCTGCTTTTTTACCCATCTTTATAGTATAGGTGCCAAGGAAAAACTTTATAACTGCGGAAACAGCAATAATCGCAATAGTTGTGTACGAAACATCAAGCTCATCCGGATTGAAAATCAATTGCACAGAACTAAATAAAAGGTCAATACCTGTCAACAAAATAAATACTGCCACAACGATACCTGTAAGATATTCAATTCTTCTGTATCCAAAGGGATGTTTTTGATCCGGCTTTTTTCCTGCAAGCTTTGTCCCGATTAATGTCATAACCGCCGACAAAGCATCAACAGCATTATTCGCACCTTCTGACACAATCGCAATAGATGATGATAACAACCCAAGTGCAATTTTTATCGCTGAAATCAGTAAGTTAATTGTTATTCCAAGCCAGGAGGTTACAGCAATAATATTTTCACGATTGTTTGAATCTTTATTAAATATTTTGTATATAAACTTCATTACTTCTCCTATTGTTTCGTTTTTAAACAGATTTTGAGATAATAATCATATCCCATTTTTATGATAACAAAAAGTAGTGTTTATATACCAATTAATATTCATTTTTCACATTTTGATTATCACTTAAAAAAATCCCCGTTCTTACAAACGAGGATTTTTAGGAAGCGCGGAAATATAGACATTAGAATGTTTTTTGAATATTAAAACCATCCGCTTGCTTTAATAATCATCTACATAATATTCGTAGCAATAATTATCATACATATGTACTGGTTTCTTCAAAATCAATGCAAACTGAACTATTGTTAAATATGCACATTATTTCCGTGCTTCCTCCTATTCCAGTTTTATTCCACGAAGCTCCGAAAGTTTCATCTGAATTTTTTACTTTTAAATCCGGTTTTCCAAGAAAAGATACTATTTCATCGTATGTTTTTCCCTTTAGATCGCCTAATTCATTAAAACTACCATGAAGTTGTTGGGGAGCCTTAATATCTTTCTTAATATCCTTACAACATATCACAATAAGCCAAATTAATAAAAACACAAGTAAAAATACTATAAAGTAAACCATATTATTGTTTCCTTTCAAAAATTATTAGTATCGCATTTTTTGTAAGGATAACCTCCCTCAAAAAAACCTTATAAATTAAAAAATGCGCCTACCGAAGCAGACGCACAAAAAACGCAAACTCCGATAGTCGCTAAACCAATTAAAATCGAACGGAGTATAAAACCATACCAATTAAGCGGAATTTGCATTTTTATCAAATTCATAAAATTGGTATAGCCAAGAAAGAGTACAAAAATACTCCTGTTCATAATATAAAATTGGTTTAGCATATTTATGATATCATACATTTTTCATTTTAGCAATAGTTTTTTAGCTTAGATATTTATGCAATAAAAAAGCAGCAACCGAAATATTTTATCAGTTGCGGCTTAATCCTAATCATTAACCCAAATTGACTATTACTTTCCAAAAATCCTCGTTTAAGAAGATTGTAAGTAAAAGTGAAAAAGGAAAATAGTAAAAATCTCCCAATTCTTACAAACGAGGATTTTTAGGAAGCGCGGAAATATAGATTTAGCGAAATATCGGCTACGCCGATGTGAACAGCCGAACAATAAAGATATCAAATTAATTATTGTTTTTTGCGGTATTGATTGAGAAAATGAGAATTTTTTTAAGTTCAAGACAATCATCAAGTAATGAGTCAAACATTTTATTATCAATATAGTCTGATTTGAATAGCAATCGCAGCCAATACTCCGTTTCTGCGGTTTCTTTTAGCGAAATATGCAATTTTGAGACAAAATCCGCTTTGCTGTTGCCATATTGTGCTTCGTTAATATTTGCACCGATAGATGTACCGCTTCTGATAATTTGTTTTGAAATAATGTGTTCCTTTTTGGAATCTTCTAAAAATTTGCACAACTTTATAATTCTCGCCGCAAAATCTATTGATTTGTCAATTATAATATTTTCTTTCAATTATATCACCAATTTCATTTTAGCATAGATTTATCAAAAATACAATTATTCACTATTAAATTTTAAGTATTCATTATTCATTTAGAAAATCATGTCTTTTCCCAATGAATACTGAAAAATGAATAAAGAATAATACAAAGCGAAAATCCCGTCTTCACGACAGGATTTTCGCTTTGGTGCCTCCGGGCGGAATCGAACCACCGACACGGGGATTTTCAGTCCCCTGCTCTACCGACTGAGCTACAGAGGCGGGTTATGGCGATCCGGATGGGGTTCGAACCCACGACCTCCAGCGTGACAGGCTGGCATTCTAACCAACTGAACTACCGGACCGAATGTATGGTGGGCACTATAGGGCTCGAACCTATGACCCTCTGCTTGTAAGGCAGATGCTCACCCAGCTGAGCTAAGGGCCCACATTCACACCCCATACGGAGCGACAACAGAAGTAATTATACTCCAGATAATAGAAAAAGTCAATACTTTTTTGCAAATTTTTTTGAATTTATTTTTAAAAATAGCATAAAACGCTATTTTTATGTATCTGATAAGCTGTTTTTGAGGCTTTATAAACCAAATCAATCTATATATACCGCTTTTTTAGATTCATCCCAGCTCACGGATTTTCCGAAAGCTTCACATAAAAAGCGCAACGGAACATAAGCGGTATCATTCTCTAAAAACACCTTATACCCAAATTTAGTGTCCTGTCCGTTAATTTTTGCATTATCCGAATCTATATTAAATGTCAAATCAATATTTTCTCCTTTAACATCAATCCTTCCGCCCGGATACCAATTAACCTTTGCACCCAACTTTTCAGAAATTGCTCTGACAGGTACATAATTTGAATAATTCACATTATAAACAGGCTTATCTTTCGCTATACGCTCACCGTTTATATAAACTTTTGTGTTATAAAATATATCTTTTAAAATTTCTTCTGCAGACAACTCTCTGTAACCATCGGAATCATTTAAAATTTCAGGATTCCAAGACATTCCGTCATGTATCATGTATCTTGTATCTTGTTTTTTTATAATCATAGTTTTTATCATATTTATTATAAAATGAAATCCAATTTTCATTAACACCTTTTTGCATAGCCTCAACACCTGCAACAGTGTCTTCTTCATTCCATCCGCCACCGTAGACATACAAACACTTGCCTACCGGTTGAAAGGCATAGTGCATTAAATCAGATACGGATACAGCCTCCACACTGACCGTGAATGTACAAATAATTGTTATAAAATTATTGTTCTCGTAAATTTGTTCTTTAAAATCATCTTTTATTCACCATTATTTTATAGTTTTCGCTTTCATTTTTTCAAGCTCATCGGCATTAAATTTATATTTTGTGTTACAAAAGCTGCAAACTATTTCCGCCTCGCCCTGTTCTTTTATCATATCTTCAATTTCTTTACTACCGAGTAAAATAATCGCTTTTTCCATTCTTTCTCTTCCGCAATCACAATAATAAGACACCGGATTACTTTCAAGAATTTCTACATCAAACCCGAGCATAACATACTTAATCATATCCTCTGAAGTCATACCGTTTGAAAGCATTTCCGTAACACTCATTACACCGGCTATACTGTTTTCAAGCTTTTTAAGGCTTTCATCATCACATTCGGGCATAACCTGAATTATAAAGCTTCCGGCGTGCTTTACGGAGCAATCCGTATCAATCAAAACACCAACGGATACAACACTCGGAACCTGCTCTGATTGCATATAATAATATGCCAAATCATCTCCGACCTCGCCCGTTTGTATTTCAACCTGCCCTATATACGGCTCTTTAAGTCCCAAATCCTTAATCACGGAAAGAGTTCCTTTTCCTACTGCACCTCCCACATCAAGCTTCCCGTTTGCTTTAAGAGGCAGATCAACGGAAGGATTTTCGGCATATCCCTTTACTTCTCCCTTTGAATTAGCGCTGACCAAAATATTTTCAATGGGGCCGTCACCTTTCATTTGAATAGTAATTTTCGAGCTTTCGCCCTTAAGCTCCGATGCCATAATCAAGCCTGCGGACAGAACTCTTCCCAACGCCGCAGTTGCAACAGGAGATGTATGATGAAAATCCTGTGCCTTTTGAACCGTTTCTGTTGAAACCACTGCACCGATTTTAAAAAAGCCGTCTTTTGTTATTGCTCTTGTTAATATATCGCTCATAAAAACTTACTCCTTTATAAATGTCATATAATCAATATAGTTTTTCTTTAAAAGGTTTGGTGTATCAAGTCCGTAAGGACATTTTGTGCGACAAACACCACAACCTGTACAGTCTTCAATCTTTTTCATTTTAGCCTGTCCTGCTTCGGATAAATGCTCTTTTGTAGGTGAACGCCTTAAAAGAAGAGACATTCTGGCACAGTTATTGATTTCTATTTTAGCCGGACATGTTGGTACGCAATAGCCGCATCCGCGACAAAACTCACCGCAAAGTTCTTTTCTGTCCTTTTCAATAATCGCCTTAATTTCTTCCGTCATCGCAGGAGGGTTTATGTTATAGCTTAAAAACTCATCAAGCTCACATTCTCTCTGTACGCCCCAAATCGGCAAAACATTGGGGAATAAATCAAGATACGCATATGCCGCATCTGAATGGGTGATAAGTCCGCCGGAAAGGGCTTTCATTGCAATAAAACCAACATTTTTCCTCTCGCACTTTTTAACAAGCTCTATTTCTTCTTCGGAAGCCAAATACGAAAACGGAAACTGTAATGTTTCATATAATCCCGAATCAACAATCTCGTGAGCTAATGCTATTCTGTGATTAGTCATACCTATGTGCCGAATCATTCCTTTTTTCTTGGCTTCTTCCATACAAGCATATAATTCATCTCCCGCCTTTGGAACAAAAGACAAATTATGAAATTGATAAATATCAAGGTAGTCTGTCTGCAAGTTTGTAAGTGTGGTATTTAGTTCACGCCAAAAGCCTTCTGGAGTCGTTGCACCTGTTTTTGAAGCTATGTAAATATTATGACGGATACCCGAAAAAGCTTTTCCGAGTTTAATCTCACTGTCGGTATAGTACCTTGCCGTATCAAAAAACCTGATTCCGCCATCATATGCTTTTCTGAGTATTCTGACAGCGTCCCCTTCACTAACCCTTTGTATTGGCAAAGCACCAAATCCGTTCTTTATAACTTTTATTTCTGTTGTTCCCAGTTTAACCATAATTTCTCCTTAATTTACAAAATCAACTAAAACAGAGTTACTCACAAATAAAAACTCCTTTGGAATTTTTATTTGTCCGTTTTCTCGCACAAGCGTACCTCTTTTTAGGTTTTTATCTATCTGTTCCTTATATACCGAATAAACATCTGTTTTAAATCTTTTTTTAAATTCTTCTTCCGAAACGCCTTCTGTCATTCTCAAACCGAGAAACATAAACTCGCTCATACTATCGGTTATATCAATGCTTTCGAATTCAGCTGTAACAGACTCACTGTTTTTAATTTTTTCGGCATACTCAAAAACATCGGTTATGTTTGAATATCTTTTATTATGGGTAAACGAATATGCTCCCACGCCAAAGCCCCTGTATTCGTCACATTGCCAATATTTTATGTTGTGTTTACTTTCATACCCAGGCTTTGCAAAATTTGAAATTTCATAAAGGTTATATCCCTTTTCTTCAAGAAATGAAACCCCTTCATCATACATACTTCTCATCAGGTCGTCATCAATTTCAAGGTTCATTTTCGCAAAGGGCGTACCGTCTTCTATTTTAAGGCTGTAGCACGATAAATGAGCAGGATTTAAAGAAACAGCTTCTTTTAAAGTATTCTTCCAAACCGATAAATCCTGTTTCGGCAAGCCGAACATCAGGTCAAGGGATATATTTTCAAATCCGGCAGCCGTGGCACAATCAACACTCTTTTTTACATCATCAAAATTATGTATTCTTCCCAAAATGCGAAGGATTTCATTATCGGCAGATTGCATACCTATGCTTAACCTGTTAAAGCCTGCCTTAAAAAGCGTTTCAAAGCCTTCTCTGTCAATCGTTTTCGGATTACATTCCGTTGTTATTTCGCGATTTTCTGAAACAGAATAATTTTTATATACCGTATCAAGAATCCTTGTAAGCTTTTCGGGCTTTAAATATGTAGGTGTTCCACCGCCGAAATAAACAGTATCAACTGTTTCTTTGCACTTATATAAACTTATCTCTTTACACAAGGCATCAACATATATATCTGTTTCCTCGTCTGTTGCTTTATGGGACAAAAAATCACAATAATTGCACTTTGACGCACAAAAAGGGATATGTATATACAAACCTATCGACATACTCTTCAATCCTTTTAATCAAGCTTCAAGACAGACATAAACGCCTCCTGAGGCACCTCAACGGAACCTACCTGACGCATCCGCTTTTTACCCTCTTTTTGCTTTTCAAGAAGCTTTTTCTTGCGTGTTATATCACCGCCGTAACACTTGGCAAGCACATCCTTGCGCATTGCCTTAACCGTTTCTCTGGCTATTATTTTTCCGCCGATAGCAGCCTGAATTGGAATTTCAAAAAGCTGTCTCGGAATTGCTTCTTTAAGCTTTTCGGCAATTCTTCTGCCACGGGCATAGGCTCTTTCCTTATGCACGATAAAAGAAAGGGCATCAACCTGTTCTCCGTTTAAAAGCATATCAAGCTTCACAAGCTCTGCTTTTTCAAATCTTTCAAATTCATAATCAAAAGACGCATAACCTCTTGTGCGTGATTTCAAAGCATCAAAGAAGTCATATATAATTTCATTAAGAGGAAGCTCGTAATTAAGAGAAACACGTGTATCATCAAGGTATGTCATATCTATATATGTTCCTCTTCTGTCCTGACAAAGCTCCATAATACTTCCCACATAATCTTTAGGTGTCATAACCGTTGCCTTAACAATAGGCTCCATCATATAATCAACCTCAGATAAGTCGGGAAGATTTGTGGGGTTGTCGATTTCAACTCTTGTACCGTCGGTTTTTATAACAACGTATTCAACGGAAGGAGCGGTTGTAACAAGATCTAAGTTATATTCCCTTTCAAGTCTTTCCTGAATTATCTCCATATGAAGAAGTCCTAAAAATCCGCATCTGAATCCAAATCCCAATGCAACAGATGTTTCGGCTTCAAAATTAAGGGCAGCATCATTAAGTTGGAGCTTTTCAAGGGCTTCTCTTAAATCATCATACCTTGCTCCGTCGGCAGGATAAATACCGCAGTAAACCATAGACTTTACTTCTTTATATCCGGGCAGAGGCTCATCTGCCGGTCTTTCCGCAACGGTAACCGTATCACCTACGTGGACATCTCTTACATTTTTAATGCTTGCGGCAATATATCCTACCTCTCCGGCTTCAAGCCGGTCCGTTTCTTTCATTCCGTTAGGGTGAAGATACCCAACCTCCACAACATCAAACTCGCTCCCCGTTGCCATCATTTTAATTCTCTGTCCCGTCTTTACGGTACCGTCAACAATTCTGACATATACTATTACGCCTTTATAGGCATCATAGTATGAGTCAAATATTAACGCTTTTAAAGGAGCTGTTTCGTCACCTTCGGGAGGAGGTATCAATTCAACAACCTTTTCAAGAACAGCTTCAATATTTATACCGTTTTTTGCAGATATACAAGGTGCGTCCTCTCCGTCAATTCCTATAACATCCTCTATTTCTTTTTTGACTTCATCAGGGCGTGCGGCGGGTAAATCAATTTTATTTATTACCGGAACAAGCTCCAAATCATGCTCAAGAGCAAGATAAGTATTGGCAAGAGTCTGTGCCTCTATACCTTGGGCGGCGTCCACAACAAGAACCGCACCCTCGCAAGCGGCAAGACTGCGTGATACCTCATAGTTAAAGTCAACGTGTCCCGGGGTATCAATAAGATTAAGCTCATACTCATTTCCGTCCTTTGCTTTGTACAAAAGCTTCACGGCACGAGCCTTAATTGTGATACCTCTTTCTCTCTCCAAATCCATATTATCGAGAATTTGCTCCTGCATTTCCCTTTGTGTTAAGGTTCCCGTAAGCTCCAAAATTCTGTCCGCAAGGGTACTCTTCCCGTGATCGATATGAGCAATAATTGAAAAATTCCGTATATTTTTGCGAAAATCCCCCATCTTCATCCTCCTGTTTTTTTATCATTATAAAATTAAAAGCCTAAAATCATTTTGCCGACTGTAAGAATCAGCGGCATGGTTATCACAGATAAAATCGTACTGACCATTATAGCATTTGTTGCAAACAGATAATCTCTGTCGCAAACCTGACTGAACATACTTACCGATGTAGCCGTAGGCACAGCTGCCGTAATAAGTACAATAAGCTTTACCATATCCGATACCGGCAAAATAGATAAAACCAGAATCATCAAAAACGGTGTTACTATCAGCTTCAAAAAAGAGATTTTGTACATTGCGGTATTTTTAAAACATTCCTTTATATCCGTTTGAGCAATCATACAACCCAAAATCACCATTGCAATCGGTGTGTTAAGGCTTCCTATCAGGTCAACCGCCGCAAAAACAGGCTCCGGAAGCTTGACCGGCGAAATGAAAAGCAAAAGTCCGATTAAGATTGAAAGTGTTCCCGGGTTTAAAATCATCTTTTTTATTGATAGTTTTTCATCTGGCTTCATAAGCTTTAAGCCGTATGTCCATTGGAATATATTTAATAAAACCACAGACGCGGCTCCGAAAAATATACCATCTTCTCCCGCAAGTGCCTGCATTAACGGGAAAGCAAGAAATCCGTTGTTGGGCAAAAGTATGCTGAGTATTCCCTCCGGTCTGTTTTTGTAGGTTTTATCACGAAATGCAATCCACCCCAAAACAAGCTGTACCAAAAAAGTTAAAAGAGATAGTCCGAACATTACACTCCATTGAGAAAAAAGTTCCAAATCGAATTGACGTTGGAATTTTGATATGATAATCATTGGAACAATAACCTTCATTAAAAAATCAGAAAGCTCCTTTGTCCCCTGTTCGCCTATTATTTTAAAATTATACATTAAAATTCCTACGATAACAAGCAGAAACATTATTAAAATCTGATGGCTTACACTAAAAAAGAAATCAAGCACCTATAAACACTCCCTAAAATTGTCTGCTCTATACATAATAACAGATATCAGTATTTCTTTCAATAGTAAATATATATCTATTTTTTCTGAATTATAAGATAAAATTCAAAATGGTGCAAACGAAATTGCACCATTCATATACTTAAAGGTCAGCAAAAAAATCAAATTCAATGTCACTGTTTCCTTTAAACCTTTCGTGTCCGTATTCGGGATAAATCAAGAAGCTTTTCTTGCAATTAAGCTTATTATACATCGCAAACTGTGTTGACGGCGGGCATATAGTATCCATAAGTCCCGTTGACATTTTTACTTCAGCCTTAATTCTTTTTGCCAAAAACTGAATATCAATATATCCAAGCCTTGTAAAAATTTCATCTTCTCTTCCATGTGTGGGGTCAAAATTTCTGAAATAATATTTTAAACCTTCATAAGCATCCTTGTTTAAATCAAGCATATAAACACGCTTATAATCGGATAAATACGGATAACAAACAAAACATTTTTTAATTTTTGGCATAAGTGCGGCACAAGCAATGCTTAAGCCACCGCCTTGAGACCCCCCTGCAACACCCACTCTGTTTTCATCAACACAATCAAGTCCCATTATAACCTTGGCAAAAATATATGTATCAAGGAAAGAATCCCTCATATAAAGATCATCCGGCTCGCCGTCAATTCCTCTCATAAAGGGAGTAGAGAACGTCGAGCCTTTAACGCCGCCTACATCTTCCGACTGACCGCCCTGTCCCCTTGTATCGAGAGCGGCAACAACATATCCCTGAGATGCATAATTATTTAAGCCGCACCAATCACAGGATGAGCCCGATAATCCGTGAAAAAGAAGCATTGCAGGCATTTTTTCTTCTTTATTTTGAGGTATGGCAACCTTTGCAAAAATTCTCGCACCTTTTGTTCCCGTGAAATAAAGTTCAAAATAATCAACATTTTTCCCGGGAAAGTCTTTCTTTATAAACTCAACATTGAGGTCAAGCTCGTCCGCTTCCTTTAATGCTCTGTCCCAATACTCATCAAAATCCTCGGGACAAGGATTGGTTCCCGTATATTTTTGTAATTCCTCTACGCTTAAATCAACTAACATAATTTTCTCCTTTTACTCTTTTGTAAATTTATTTATAATATAATCATTTGCAAGACCTTCAAGCTTGTCGTTTAATTCCGTAAGCTCTTTAAAGTCCGGATATTTCTTCTTTAATGCCATTAGCAAAAGCAAATCACAAAGCATAGGATTTTTGGGAAGCACCGGACCATGAAGATATGTCGCAATAAGATTTTTGTATATTAAACCTTCATAGCCGCTCTTACCGTCGTTACCGTGTCCTTTGATAAGCTTTCCGAGTGGTTCATAATTTCCGATATTCATTCCGCCGAGATGATTTTCAAATCCTACAATTTTTCGTGAAATTAATGGTGAGTCAAGTATAACATCACCTATAAGACGGGCATCCGAGATTTCGGCGCATATATCAACAAGTCCAAGTCCCTCAACCTTTGATGAAGAATTGAAGTAATACTTTCCTATCATTTCAAAGCCTCCACAGGTTGCAAGAAAAACACCGTCATTTTCTATGTAAGCCGAAAGCTCTTCTTTTCTTTCCGTTAGCTTCTTGCATACGGCTTCCTGCTCTCTGTCCGAACCGCCGCCCATAAAAATTATATCTGCATCGCTAAAGCTTATATCGCAATTATCATCTGTATATTCAAAGACAGATACGCCGATATCTCTCCATTCAAGTCGTTTAACAAGAGATGAAATATTTCCTTTATCTCCATACAAATTTAAAAGGTCCGGGTATATGTGAATTATTTTAATTTCCATATCAGCCACTTATTTCACCTCCGAAGGCAATTCTTTTTTCAAATCAAGCATTATATTCTGAGTCGAGAATAAAACAGTATAATTTACAAGAACATAACAAACATCCGCATCAGACTTCATACATTCGCAAATCGCTTCTTTCATATCGTTTGTCACAAGATTAATTTTAATTCCGGCATACTTAAATCTGAGCGCAACATCATAAAGTCTGAGTCCCGAAACAGACAACGAATTGAGATTTTCGTCATTAAGTCTTTCAAAATTAACATCCCAAAGCCACGAAACATCTCTTCCGTCACCCTCAAAGTCGTTAATTGCAATAATTACATCCTTCTTACGCTTGTCCAGCATAACAGTCTGAATTGCCTGATTAAATCCCGCAGGGTTTTTTGCAAGATTTAAAATAAAGGGCTTTCCCAAATCAATAAGCTCCATACGCCCGATTTGAGGCTTGTAATCGGAAAGAATTTCGTTAAAGTCAACCTTATTTATTTCCATAACGGATAAAGTAGAATAAACCGCCAAAATATTGTATATGTTATAAAAGCCTCTGTAATTTACATCAACATTATAGCTTTTATTAACCGAAAATTTCATAGATTCTGATAAATCAACATCTGTTGCGGCAAAATCAATTTTAGGTCTTTTGTTTCCGCAATTTGGGCAGTAAAAATCACCGAGCTGGCTGTAATGCACGAAATTATAGTTTTGTTCCGCTCCGCACTTTGCACAGTATCTGCCTTCTTTAGTTTCTTCCTCCCGAGGAAGGACCTCCTCGGATATACCGAAAAATTTTGTATCCCTTCCCTCGCCCAACTGTGATGTAAGTGGGTCGTCACCGTTTAAAATAAGCTTAACTCCCTCTGCCATTCCTATAGCCTCATTTATAAGCTCAAGAGTAATATCAATTTCGCCGTATCTGTCAAGCTGGTCCCTGAACAAGTTGGTTACAACCATATAGTTGGGTTTGATATGCTTAAACACACGCCTTGCGGCAGCCTCGTCAATTTCAAGAACTGCATAGTCTGCGTCGAGCTTGCCCCAAAAATTGGTTGACATAGCAAACGCCGTAGCAACTCCGCTTGTCATATTTGCACCGATATTATTGCAAACCGTTTTATATCCGCTTTTGATAAGAGCAGAATTAAGCAGGTTGTTTGTTGTTGTTTTTCCGTTTGTTCCACAGGTTACAACAACGCCCTTTCTCAATTGAGATGATAAAATCTCAATTATGTTCGGGCAAAACTTCATAGCAATTTCTCCCGGCTTTGCAGACGACTTTTTACCAACTAATTTGCCTGCCAATGCCAATAATTTGGCAACCCATACAGCAATTATTTTTTTCATTGCAATTCTCCTTTACAATTTAACTTAATTATTTTATCACTATCAAAAGAAAATTACAATATTTTTATATTAAAAAAACATTACAAAGAATTTAAATAATCAGCAATACAATTTGTTGCATATTCTATTCCGCAAAGGGCTTCATTAAGGCTGTTTCCGCTTGTGCCTACCTCTATAATCATAGATGCATTGCTTGTGTGACCGTTAAACCTTTCTTTTCTTAAATTGATGTGTCGCATTAATGAGGGATACTTTTTGCAGATTTCATCCTGAAAATGAATTGCGGCAATAAGATTATTACGCCAATCGGGATTATAAAGTCCCTTCTCATCCGTTCCCACAACAAGCATAAGCTGGGCTGCCTTTTTCCCGTTAATATCCGTTAATGTTTTTGCTTTGGTGTTATCGTCATAAACAATTGAATCACGGTGGATATCAAACACAACCTGAACAGACGGATATTTATTTTTATATTCGGTGACAGCATTAAGAGAGTGCGCATATGAACCGTTAAACGATGGTACATCATGGAGAATCTTATCGTGAATTGTTTTAATCCCGTGCTTTTCAAACACTTCGCACATTTTATTCCCTACGGCAAGCACATTTTCATTTTCGTTTTCGCTTCTGTCACTTGCAGTTATGTCATAATACTCCGCTCCGTCTATGGCATAGCTTTCTGTTGCGTGGGTGTGAGTAATCAAGACAACAGGTTCGCCCTTTTGGAGGCTTATTAAAGGTTTGGAATTAAGCATACCGTCTACATCAACACTATAAGATGTTTCATTTCCGATTGCAACAGGCAAACCGTTGTTTATTTTTTGTTTAGCGTCTATTATTTTTATTTGTGCTCGGTTTTCAACAGGAATATTTTCTCCCCTGTCCGATTTTTTACTTGTCGCAATCAACTCCTTATCATCGTATATTTCGGTCGACCTACCCTCTTTTAATTTATTATTTTCGTTTGTTTTCCCGTAAAGGGAATTTTCGGAAAGAGCCTTGCAAATCGGCATCGCAGAAGATAATACAGAATCTGATTCCGTCGGAAAAAATCCTATGACGAATTTCACGATTTCTTTAAACGAATTATTTATATTGCCTAATATGTCAATATGTTCACTCTCTGCAACAATCGGCATACCACCTTTTATTATATCCGAAAAATTATTATCCGATGTGAGAACCGAGTTTTTAAACGCCCAAAAAACTCCAACCGTCATTGCCGCACTGAGCAACGCCAATACAGCACCCTTATAAAATCTTTTAAAATCAAAAACAACAGCCTTATATTTTCGCATATTTATCCTCCGTCTTGTCCTTATACTCTAAAAATATATGCAAAAATATAAATTCAAATTACTACAAAACAACAAAAAAGCACCGCCCGAAAGCAATGCTTTTTCATAAATCAAATTTTATTTTTCACAATCGCATCCGCAATCACAATCATGACCGCAGTCACATTCTTCAAAATCAATTTCTATTGTTGTTCCGCATTCGGGACAAACGAAATTGCCCTCTGCAATGTCATCCAAATCCTCTTCGGTAAAATCGATTTCCGTGCCGCATTTGTCACAAACAAGAGTATAAACATCGTCGCAGTCACATTCATCGTCGAAAACTTCTTCGGCAATGATATCAAGACTTTCTTCAACATCATCAATTCTGTCCTCAACAAAAGCTACTTCATCGTCAATACCTTCAATTTCTTCAGCCATTTCACCCAAAAGCTTGATTATTTCATCAATCAAATTTCCCTCGGGTTTTTCTTTGTCAATTTTAAGTCCGTCAGCCAACCCCTTAAGATAAGCCGCACGGTTTGAAAGTTCAGCCATAATATTCTCCTTTACTAATATGAAAATTAAACACGTTCCATATATTCACCTGTTCTGGTGTCAATACGGATAACATCTCCTTCATTTACAAACATAGGTACTGTAATTGTAGCACCGCTTTCAACTGTTGCGGGCTTTGTAACATTTGTAGCAGTATTTCCCTTAACACCAGGTTCGGTTTCCGTAACCTTAAGTTCTACGAATGTAGGGGGTTCAACAGCAAAAACATTGCCTTTGTAAGACAAAATCTTAACTATCATATTTTCCATTACAAACTTAAGAGCATCGCCAAGCTGGTCAGCACTGAGAGGTGTCTGCTCATATGTTTCCTGATCCATGAAATAGTAAAGACCGCTGTCCTCATACAAGTATTCCATATCCTTACGATCAATACGAGCCTGCTCTACCTTTTCTGTGGGGTTGAATGTACGTTCAACAACGCCTCCTGTCATTACATTTTTCATCTTTGTTCTGACAAAAGCCGCTCCTTTACCCGGTTTAACGTGCTGAAATTCAACAACCTGATATACATTTCCTTCAAATTCAAATGTGAGTCCGTTTCTGAAATCACCGGCACTTATCATTGGTGTAATCCTCCTTATTTTTTCTAAATTTATCTACACACATATTATTTTATACCAAAATCCATAAAAAAGCAAGGATTTTTTTAATTTAGTTATATATTTCTTTTTTTATGAATAAAATTCAATAAATTAAATCAAAAAAAGTATTGACATTGCAACCGAATTATGATATTATACATCTGTTGCACAAAAACACGGCACCATAGCCAAGCGGTAAGGCAGAGCTCTGCAAAAGCTTTATGCCCCAGTTCAAATCTGGGTGGTGCCTCCACAAAAAAGACTTGCGTTTTGCAAGTCTTTTTTGAACGATGTGTTCCTTACGGAACGTGATGCACACTTCGTGTGTGATGCGTCCTTCGGACGTGATGTGCACTTATCGTGCGTGAACGGAACACTTCACATCACTTTTGCGAAGCAAAAACATCACTGTGCGAAAGCCACAACATCACTTGCCCGTCAGGGCAAACATCACTTAAAAATCGAGGTGCTACTAATGTCTGAATCAAAACTTCGAAATTTATCAATGTCATTTTCAGTCCAAATAATTAATCTTGTAAAAGACTTAAAATTGAAACACGAATCAATAATATCAAACCAAATCGGCAGAAGCGGAACATCAATTGGGGCAAACATATATGAGGCTAATTACGCACAAGGAAAAAAGGATTTTATTTCAAAGCTTGAAATTGCCTTAAAAGAAGCAAGTGAAACAGGTTATTGGCTTGAACTTTTATACAGAACAAATTATATTGATGAATTTACATATAAAAAATTAAACGAGCAATGCACTTCCATTCGTGTTATGCTGATTGCTTCCTGCAACACCGCAAAAGAAAAACTTAATAACTAAAATGATTAATATTGCAGTAACTGATAAATGTTCCGGTTACTGCTTACCAACAATTAAAAAGCCCCTTTTGCCGACCGGTAAAAGGGACTTTTTCACATTTACTATTCACTCATAAACTTATTTTTAAAAGGCCTTATGCAAACAACCGCAATAACCGTTCCGATTACTCCGATTAAAATCCACACATAGCCTGTAACGCCCCAACCGGCTTTCTCGGATACTACGGCAATCACATAAGTAGCAATTGAGCTTCCCACATAGGTTGCTCCGTTTAAAACTCCCGAAGCAGTTGACACAATTCCGTATTTCTCAAAATAAGGCGGTATCATACAAGTCATCAAAAGGCTTACACCGTGCATACTTCCCGTAATCATAGCGGATGAAAAGACCGACATCCATGGACTGTTACCGGAAACAAGCTTTAATCCTATTACAGAAAGTAATCCTAATCCGAAAAATAACGCCGCACAAGTTATGGGGTTTTTAATCTTTTTATTAAAATTTGCCGCCACAGAATATGCAATCAATGCAAACACAGGAAGCACAACCCCTGTCAAAATCGATACTGCACTTCCCAGATTATATGTATCGGCTATATATGAGGGCATCCATGTAACCACACTTTCCCTGAGCATACCCTCAAAAACGATTATTAAAAGCAGTCCGATTGACAGAGCCGAAAACAATACTTTAATTCCCTCTTTTTTGTTTGGAGTCTCTTCTGTCATATCATCTCTCTTAATTTTTCCCGAAACAACATCATAAGGTGTCTTGTACAATGCAGCAAGCATCAATACTGCAAAGAATGCCGAAACAAAGAAAACAATACGCCAATTGAAAAGTGATATTATTACAGGGGATAAAAGATAAACAAGAATTGTTCCGACAGCACATCCCCAGGAAACTCTCACGGTTGCCGTCTTATAGTCATCCGGTGTTAAATAATGGGTCAGTATTTTTACAATGGGCGGCCACATCATAGCTTGAGCAAAACCATTTATACACCAAAGAACAAGCATTGCATAAGGATTTGTAAACACAGGAATTAAACAATTCATTAAACAGGTAATAACCAATCCGAACATTATTATTTTTTTTGGCGAATATTTATCTCCCAGAATTCCGCTTACAATCTGTCCCAATGCATATGTAACAAAGCTTCCGGTAACCGCCATCGATAGCAGACTTCGAGAAAAGCCTGTGCTTCTTTCCATTTCCGCAATAACAGCCGCATAATTAACCCTTGTAAGATAGCTTACCGTATACACAAGCATAAATACGATTTCAAGTTTTAAAATTCCTTTTTTATCCGTTATTTTTGTCATCATAAGCCTCCGTTAAAAAATAATTTTTATTCCGTTGTCCGTGTATAAGCTTATAAGCTCTCTTTTTATCTTTTTATCTGTTATATAAACGAATCCCTTTTCCATTTCTCTCGCTTTGTATAAAGCTTTGGTTTCAAATTTACTGTTATCCGCAAGTACATAAACCTCTTCCGCACTTTTTATCAATTGATTCTGAACCTGCCCAAGCTCGCTCATATATTCACACAATCCGAATTCCATTGAAACCGCGGACGGAAATATAAAGGTTTTTTTAGTATTTAACTTCTCAATGGTTGACCGAGTTAGCTCTCCGCAAAAAGCTTCTTCCTCTCTTAAATAATTTCCGCCACAAAGTATCACTTCAAAGTCCGACAGCTCCCGTATAATTTCAAAAACTTTGACGGAATAAGTAACAATTGTCAGTTTTTTAAATTTATTGCATAGTGCCTCGGCAAAAATCATAGCGGTACTGCCTGTATCCACAGATATAATATCGCCCTCCGACACATATTTTAACGCATTTTTACATAGCTGACGTTTTTCCTCGGTATATTCGGAATTTCTTGTTTTTAAATTATGCAAAGGCTTCATACTTCCTTTGTTTATTGCTCCCCCATGCACACGGAAAATAAGGGAGGAACGCTCCATATCAAGCAAATCCCGTCTTATTGTTTCATCTGAAACGCCGAAAATTCTCACAAGCTCAGAGGTTGTAACTGCTCCTTTTTCCTTCAGTATTTCACATATTTTTTCCTGTCTTTCACTTGCAAACACAAAATCACTCCAATCATATCCACATAATAACACACAATTCCAACTTCGTCAACAAAAAAAGCAGCAGGAAAATGCACAAAATATTTTCCTGCTTTAAATTTTATTTTATGTTAATTGTCACAATTTCGCTTTGGGTTCCCACTCGCATAGGCATTCCCCAATATCCTGCACCCGATGAAATAACAACAGTTGGAGAATTGATGTCCCGTTTGTACATACCATAGTCCGATTCGTATATAAAATCAGTTATAATATTTGCAGGAAAAATCTGTCCGTTGTGAGTATGTCCACAAAGCAATAAATCCGTTTCATTCCCATATTCATTCATATTTTGAGGATTATGTTCCATAACAATAACAGGAAGCTCTTCGTTTAACTCTTGCAATACATCGCTTATTTTTCCTCTTCTTTTTCCTTCAAACCTTCCAATAGGGCGAGCATCCACTCTTCCGACAAGGACAAACTTATTATCTATCACTCTGTATTCTTCGTTTAGTAATGTTATACCGCAGTTATTCAACAATTCGGTTGTTTCGCTTAAAGGACTTCCTCCGTCGTGATTTCCGAAACAGGCAAATACTCCGTACCTTGGGTTAAGCCTTTTAAATTCGGCAATTATTTTATCCTTATCCCGTAAGGTATTAAGATCGTCGTTGAATATGTCCCCACCAATGCAAATAATGTCGGGATTTTCTTTATTTAATACATCAATTTCCTTTACAAGATTATTTTCGGCGTTAACCGCTCCTAAATGAATATCGGTTATAAGTCCGATTTTTATCGGTTCATCAATACGCTTATTCTCTATCTTGATGTCATATGTTTGGGTTTTAATATTCATTGCGTTAAATACTCCGTATATACTTACACCGACAGACAAAACCAGAACAATTATTCCCGATACAACTTTATATGATGAAGAAACAGACGGTTTAATAAGTCTTGTAAGTAATCCCAACCCCCAAATAATATCTCTTATCAAAAAGAAAAGCAAAAGATATACAAAAAGCCCCATAAAAACGCAGCCGCACCACGAAACAGCCGTTTTAACAAAAACAGGAATATTTAAAGAATTTGATTTTTGCACCGAATTAAATACAAAATATACTATAACCGATGAGGCAACTACGAAATACAAAAAATAAAAAAGCACGAAATTAAGCTTGGGAAACAAGGATGTCAGAACACCGCAAGTTCTCCATGCTATATATAAATTCATACCGTAAAACAGAACAAAAATAAAAACCAATCCAAACGCCATAGAAATCACCATTAAAAATTTTTCTTCATTGTACCACAAAAAAAGCAAAAAGTAAATGACAATATATCGAGTTTTTTCGTAACCGTTATGTAACTTCTTTGTTTGTTTTATTTAATGTGACTTTTATTTTTCTAATGGTATAATGTAGATATAAATATACATTATACTTTTTGTTTGGAGGAAAAATTATGCAAAAAAATATTTATAAGATAATGTGCTTTATTATTGCAATTTCTATGATTGCCACATCCTGTATTACCGTCTTTGCTTATAATGAGGTCAGGTTTGAAGATGTAGAGCTTTCGGAAAATGTCCCTGTAAACATCAGTGCAAACTATTTTGAAAAAGGAAATAACACATACGATCTTATATTTTCATCACTTGATGTTTTAGAAAACTTAAAGGATTTTAATTTTACGATTACATTCCAAAATGTAGCAATTACCAATCCTCAGTTCTCACCGACTCTCAAAACAGGCTCATATCGAGTATCTCTTGTAGGGGATAACTCCGCAGAATTTACTCACGGTTCCGAATTAACCCTTGTAAGCGGCAAGCTTGCATTATGTACAATTGAATGTAACGGATTACCCGCCAAAGATGACATCTCAATTACAGGGTTTACCGCAACGGACGAAGAAAATAACCAAGTAACCTTTGAACCCTCTCTTGTATTAGAGGAAGGTCCCGTTGTCCCCGAGCTTGACGAGGAGGAACAAAATGTCTACGATATGATTGTCGCCTTGCCACAGGTAAGCAGTTTAAGCTTTTATATCGAAGACGGTTCCTTAATAGATATTGAAAAATTATCCAAACAGGTATCTTCTGCCGTTTCGGCATACAATAAGTTGTCTGTCAGTAAGCAGGAAGAGGTTAAAGAGGTTCTTGAATATAATTTAAAGAGCATCGCTCCTCTTACCGAGTTACCGCCCGTTATAGAGGCAATGGAAAATGTATTTGGTGTAATTCGTCTTGCAAATATTGTATCCGGTTTACCGGAAGCAAAACTTACCGGCTACATCTTTTTGCTTAACATATATGATAAGTACAAGGATATTTATTCACCGGAAGGATTACCCATCGGAACGGATGTTTCCAACCAATATATTCTCGCCGACAATCTCCTTAAGCAATCCAAAACCTCGGCGGATTTAGCTTATTCCAAGCTTGAATATTCAGACAAAGTTGATTGCATTACCGCTCAGTACAACAATTCATTAAAGCTTTCCAATGATATCTATTATAAAGATTATCTCAATAACATAATCGACCAGGCAAAAGCTCTTTCTGTCGATATTGAAAAGAATTATACAGGAAAATATAAAGATTATATGCTTGACGAGCTTAAAGGCGTAATCGAAAAGATTCAGGCAATACTCTTAAATATAAAATCATTGCCAACTTTTACCGTATCGGAAATTAAAAGAGGGTATAACTTCACTGTTACTGTAACACGTTCCACTATGATAGTTGTTGATTCAACTGTCACCGTAGAAGTATCAAAGGCAGATGCCCCCTATGAGGTTCTTGACACAAAAACCGTTGATTTCAGTAACGGTGCAAGAGAAGTTGAAGTCAGAATTATCGCTTCAACATCAAGATATCCCAGCGAAAAATATTTAAATATCAATGTAAAATATCAAATTGATGATGCAGTATTTGATCTCGGCACCGAAAAGGTTCTTTGCGGAAAACATGTGGGAAACGCATCGGGAAGCGGTTCAAGTTCAAACATACCTTCGGGCAAAAACGATGACAATGATGACAATGACAACCCATCCGGCGGAACAGTATTTCCTACAGTTAAACCATCCGATAAAGATGATAAAAAAGACGATGACAAAGAAAAAGAAATTTTTACAGATTTAAAAGGTTACGAATGGGCAAAAGAAGCCATTGAGGGTTTATATTTTGCAGGAATTATCAACGGTATGGACGAAAACACATTTAATCCCTCCGGAAATGTTACTCGTGAGCAGTTCTGTAAAATGGTCGTTCAACTCTTCGGCGTTTTAGAATATGACACCGAAACTTCTTTTAAAGATGTGGACAAAAACGCATGGTATGCGCCCTACATTGTTTCTGCAATAAAAGCAGGATATGTTCAAGGTCAGTCCAATGAATATTTCGGCGTAGGTGAATCCATTATGCGTCAGGATATGGCAACTATATTATACAGAGCAATAGGGACGCAAAACAGCTCTGCAATTCTTGATTTTATTGACAAAGACAGTATCGCGCAATATGCATACGATGCAATTTCTGAGCTTGTAGGCCTCGGAATAATGAACGGCTACGAAGATAACACATTTAAACCCAGAGGAACTGCCACCCGTGCCGAAGCCGCAAAAACAATATGGGGAATTTACCAACTGATAAACGATTAAAATATTGAATTGAATGTAAAAATTAAAAGGAGCTGTAGCAAAATGATTTTTTAAATCTTTTGCTATCAGCTCCTTTTTAGGGCTGAGGGGGAGCCGTGGCGACACTCGAAATCAAAGATTTCGGTCGCTGTGACATGGGTGCTGTTCGCCAAATCATAGATTTGGACAGCACTCCAATATA
>JAZLFN010000012.1:0-29015 GCA_045615805.1 Clostridia bacterium
TATCCATCGCAACCTTTGCAAGATACATATTTGTACCTATTCCCACAGTTGCCGTTATCCCCGTTTCGCACAATATATCATTTGCCATTGTATAAGCAAGTTCTCTTGCTGTCATATTATAGGTGTCAAGATATTTTGATACATCAATAAACACTTCATCTATTGAATAAACATGTATGTCCTGAGGTGCAATATATTTTAAATATATTCCGTAAATTTTTACACTATACTTAATATAAAGCGCCATTCTGGGAGGTGCAACTATATAATCAAGTTCAAGGCTTTTATTTTCTTTAAGTTCATTTTTGCTATATGATTTTTCGGAAAATCTTTTGCCGTCATTGTCTGCACGGCGTTTTGCATTTATCTCCTTTACTCTCTTGATGAGTTCAAAAAGCCTTATCCGTCCCGGGATTTTATATTCTTTAAGTGCAGGTGATACAGCAAGGCAAATAGTCTTTTCCGACCTTTCCTTGTCTGCAACCACAAGATTTACATCGAGAGCATCAAGTCCTCTTTCCACACACTCAACCGAGGCATAAAAGGATTTTAAATCAATACAAATATACTTCCTGTTTATTTTATGTGCCTCCCTGTATCAAAACATCAAATTTTTTTCACTACTGTGAGTACATTCATTCCGTTTTCGTATTTATAATCCACCTTATCCATAACATTTTTTACCATAAATATTCCCAAACCGCCGATTTCGCGGTCTTCTGCGGAAAGAGATACATCCGGATCCTCTTTAAGAAGGGGGTTAAACTTTTTCCCATGGTCGGAAAACTCAACGGAAACGAATTCTTCGTCTACCGTAACAGTAAGAGTTATATCGCCTTTTTCATCAGAGTCTGCATATGCATAATGAGCTACATTAACAAACAACTCCTCAATAGCAAGAGTAACCGTCATTATCACATCACTTGACACTTCACAGCTGTTAAGCGCCTCTTCCGCAAAATTTATCGTATTATACAGATTTTCATCTTCGGCTACAAAGCTCTCTTTAAAAATTTTGTTTTTGATTTTTCCTTTATATTCAATCATAAGCATTGTGATATCGTCAAACTGTTCCGCCTCGCCCGCAAAACAATCCACATCATCTTTTACTCCTTCCAGAGTTTCTTTTACACTTTTTGATTTACATTTCTTAAGACATTCACAAAGTCTTTCTTCTCCGTAAAGTTCCTTACCTGAATTTGCCGCTTCTGTTACTCCGTCTGTATATAAGTATATACAATCCCCCGAATTTAAAACCACTTCATGCTCGGTATATTTTACCGTTTCCATTCCGGCAAGAATAAATCCCGACTTTACTCTAACATATTCACACTCTCCGTTTTTACGGCAAATAATCGGTGGGTTATGCCCTGCGTTCACAAACTTTACAACACCGGTTTCGGTATCAAGAACGCCCATCCAAGCGGTAACAAACATACCTGCCGTATTCTCTTTGCATAGTCTTTCATTTGTTTTATTAAAAACCTCTGAAAGCGAAATCCCCGTCTGTGCAAGGCTTTGAAGCATAGCTTTGGATGTCATCATAAACATTGCAGCAGGTATTCCCTTACCGGATACATCGGCAACAGTAAATGCAAGCTTGGTTTTCGATATCATATAAATGTCGTAAAAATCTCCGCCAACCTCCTTTGCCGTATGCATCGAAGCATATGCTTCAAAAAGTTCCGACGAAGGGAAAACCCCGGGCAAAGCAGAATACTGAATTTGTTGTGCAAGCATAAGCTCTTTGTCTATTCTCGCAGCTGCTTCGTCTATGTAGTGCTTAAGAGTGGTAACTGTGGTATTTATATCGTTCGACAAAGACGAAAATTCATCACTTGAGTGAACATCCACTGTAATATTCAAATCTCCGTCTATAATTCTGCTTAAACCGGAGTTTATTTTTCGTATATTGTTTACCACTAACTTCTTGATCAAAAAATAAATAACTGCAAAGAATATCGCAAAAACGATTACCTCCATAAACGAATTTACAAATACATTTGTATCTCTTGCAGAAAATACTTCATCGGACGGAATAATCGCAATAACACATATTTCATCTGTTTTTACATACATGCAAAAAACATCTTCTCCGCCAATTTGAGTTTGAATTCTTGTATATTCCCCTCCGCTGTTTAATATATCTTCTACATTGATGTTTTCGCCCTTTGGTGAAATTAAGTTTTTCTTATCCCCTTCGCCTGCTACGCAGTAACCGTTTTCTCCGATTCTGCGATTTTGAACAACCTCTTTGGCTTCTTCCAAAATATCATAATTCAATTTTTTTGAAATCCGCTTTTCTATTTCAGCCCTGACATCCGTTAAATTGTTTAAAATCAAACTGTTTGCTTGGTTTATAGCCGAATAGGTCTGCAACACATACACAAATCCCGTTGTCAAAAGGTATGCCCCTATTACTATTACCAAAAGCCAGCTTTGTACCTGTTGTGAAATTTTCTTTTTTACAATTTTTTCTTTGATTTTACCCGTACTGAAAAGCGAAATCAATATAATTGAAAGCAAAACCGAAAAACCGTTTGTCAATATCATGGGAAATGTGCAAACCTTAACGATTTCCATTGCCTGTTTTGTATCGGATATGTTGGTGATAAACATTACCGTCATATGAATAACTTCCATTACAACCGCAACGGCAAAACCAACACCCCATGTAGGGCGTTTGTCATCAAACATATATTTTCGGAGTACTGCGGCAAAAACGCCTGCCAAAAATGTTGAAACAGAGCAAGCAAGACGGGAATACATTCCCGCTCCCCAATAAACTGCGAACCACCTTTCAACTCCTCCGATAATTCCGGCAATAATTCCGGCAGGACCGCCGAAAAGCAAGCCGGCACATAACGGTGCCGCATCACGGGCGTTTATTGTTGCCCCATACATATTAACACCGAATTCCGTTCCGAATATTGCTCCTAAACCAAAACATACACCTATAATGACCTGCTTTGTTCCATAGCTTAGATTCTTAAATTTCGTTTTTGTCAAAAGCAAATAAAACGCCACCGACAAAAGAACCGGAAACAACGCATATAACGCTAATTTGGAGTATATTTCAAACATATTTTCCCATCCCTGTTATATTATAATATATTTCTGTTTGTCATTGCCTTCAAATATTTCTCTTACAAGTTTTCCGAAATAAAATCATCAACTATTTCGGCGGCAATTCCCACAAGCTCAATGCAAGGAATTTCCTTTGTTCCGTCGGTTAAATCTCTGCAAATAATTGAGCCTGTTTTTTCTTTAAATCGTTTGGCAACCTCTTGAACTTTGGCATAATGTTCAGGCTTGCTTACAGTCGAATCAGGTCCCTCATATCCGTACAAAAGTCCCAAAACCATAAACATTCCCGTAACCGCTCCGCAAACTTCTCTGAGTCTGCCCATTCCTCCTCCGAATGAACTGCTTATTTTGGCAAGAGTATCCATATCTGTATCTAAAATATCGGAAAATGCCAACACCACGGCTTGAGAACAGTTATACCCTTTTGAAAAATAATCCTTTGCAATATCTCGTCTTGACATATAATCACTCCCTGCAAAATAAATCTTACTCATAAAAATCACCGTATCTTTCCGAAGAATTGACACAAAAGTTAATATCATCCGACCCTCTGAATATATTATACATTTTATCGCCTCTTATGTCAATAAACACCATATAAAAATTCATATTAAATTTAAAATCAGACCAATCCGCAAATACGCAAAAAAAGACCGCTGACATTTATTTTGCCGGCGGTCTTTAATAACCTGTTAATTCTCAAAGGGAACACAATCCACACCGATTGATTTCATATATTCGTCATATTTACCGAGTGATTTCATTCCGGTTGTAGTCTTGTTAAGAGTTGCTCTGACAACACCGTCTTCGAGAACGGCGGTAACACCTGTAAATTTAACAACTACCCCTGTGGGGTCATCCGTTCCGAACTGCTCCGTAAAGTACTGACTGACATATTCTTCGTATTGGGTTTCGTCGGAAATAGATGTTTTCACCGGCGTACAGAACGAGATTTGCGCATAGGAGCCAAGCTCATTTCTTGTAAGAGAACGGAGATAGAAAAGTCCCGTTTCCTTATCTTTGCATATAACACCATAGGTTGCACAGAGGGTGTTTGCAGGAAGCGTTAACATTTCAGCAATGCTGACATTGTTCTCGTTCTTTTTGCTCGGAATAATATTGGCGGTACGATTCGGATTATCCCAACTTATATTCGCATCAAATGCCTCTGCTATCGCACGAAGCGGAACATATGTTCTGTCATTTTGAATCATCGCAACAACATCAAGCTTTATATCCTTTTCATGAACAGGCTCACCGTCCTGAACCTTATATTTTCCCATCATATTGTTATCTATCTGAAGGGAAAGAAGCGTGTCATAGTTAACTATCTGAATCATCTTCTTATCACCGCCGAACCAGAAAACCGTGGCATCAAGTGCCTCCGACACGGCACGAAGAGGCATCATGGTATAGCCGTTATATATAAACGGTTCATTCCCCTCCTGAAATGTGAGCTTGTTTCCTATAACCACATTGACATCTCCTGCGGCATATGCCATACAGGAAAATACTGTACAAAATATAAATAAAGCAACAACGCATGAACAAATCTTTTTTATCTTTCCGCTCATTAATATCATCCTTTCAAAATCTTATACTGAAATTATACAACACATAAAGAATAAATGCAATAGAAATATTATAAAAATTTTAAAAAAACTATTTTTCGGTCGCAAAATACCTAAATATCATCTGTTATACGACAAATTCTCTTTTTTGAACTTTAAAGGTGACATTCCCTTTTGTTTTTTAAAAACCTTACAAAAATATTCTACATTCACATATCCCGATTGTTCTGCAGCCTCCGTCACGGAACAATCTTCACGGCACAAATATTCAACTGCTTTTTCAATTCTTTTTTTGTTTATGTATTCTGTAAGTGTACAATCAAAGTCTTTTCTGAAATTTTTGTATATTACGCTTTTTGAAACATTGGTTTTTTCGCATATAGTTTTAACGCTTAAATTCTCGGAAAGATTATTGTTTATAAAATCCACTACCGAGTCAAAACCTACGGAATAACTTCGGAAAATCATATTGTTAATCAGAATATACTTTGCAAGGATGGTAGCGATATTCGCAACACTCTTGATTTTTTCGTCGTCATACTCCAATATTTGTGAATAACATTCTCTCATTTTATTTATATCAACATCCGCACCTTCAAGATGCAATTTTAAATCAAAGAAATTTTCCGAGGATTTAAGCCCTCCCAATATCAAATAACCTATTATGTCATTTTCATGTATAATAGGGACAGCAATATCAACAAGTCCCGCATGGCAAATGTGCATTTCTGTTTTTCGGCTTTTTTTGCACTTATTAAACAACTTCAAATCCGACTGCCAACACATTGAATCGCCGTTTTTTGATCTGTGAACACTCTCACAATATCCGTTTTTAGAAGAAAAGTCAAGCCGTGCTATGTTTTCAAGGTCCGCATTTACAATACTTATATTAACTCCTGTGGCAAGGTAAAAATCTTTAAGCACATCGCTTAACTTTTTTTCGTCATATTTTATAACCATTTTAATCACCGTTTGAATTATACAACACCGGGATTTTTTAGTCAATAGTATTTTTTAAGGAAAATAGTTCAAAAAACAAGGAAATATATTCATTGAAAAACAATATAAAAAATATTATAATTATTCAGAAAATAAAGCTTTAGGGAGGAAGTATTATGTATAAATTATCCGTTCCGATGTCAATAAATGTTTTGCCCGATGAAATTCTTGAAGAAAATGTAAAAATATTAAAAGAATCCGGTGTTGAAAGAGTATTCCTTTGCGGAGTTGATAAAATCACTTTGGCAAATTCACCTATTTATACCGAGCCGGAAAGATGCAAGAAGCTCATAGACTACTACAAGAACAATGGTTTTGAAGTTGGAATATGGGTAAACTCTATAGGACACGGATATGTTTTATCTCACGAGGACAAAGATTACATACCTCCTATATATCAGGATATTGTAAGTATTCGTGATGAATCCCTTGAATGGGTATCCTGCCCTTTGGACGAAAATTTTATCAGCGACTTTACCAAAGGAATAAAAACTATTGCCGAATTTAATCCCGACATTATAATGCTTGACGATGATTTCAGATTAAATTCAAGAGATTATTATATAGGTTGCTTCTGTCCTCTGCATTTAAAAGAATTATATAATGAGCTGGGCGAAGAAATTCCCAAAGACAAGCTTGAAAAGCTGATTTTCAACGGAGGCAAAAACAAATACAGGGATGCATATATGAAAATCTCGGGAAAGTCTTTACTGCAATTTGCCGAAAAAGTCGAAAAAACCGCACACTCAGTCAACAAAAATATTCGTGTAGGAGCCTGCACCGTACTTGACAACTGGGATTTTTGCGGAACAACACCTGTTGAGATAGCAAAGGCATTTGCCGGCAATACAGAACCCTTTATAAGAACTATCGGTGCCCCATATTGGAGCGAAAAGGTTGCCGCTGTAATCGAGGATACAAGACTTGAAGTTGCATGGTGCAAAAATTCAGGGTGCGAGATTTTTGCAGAAGGTGATGTATATCCAAGACCGAGATATAATGTTCCCTCCTCCTGTCTTGAAATTTTCGATATGGCACTGATATGCGACGGTTCATTTGACGGAATACTCAAATATATGTTTGATTACTCATTTAAGTTCGGTTACGAAACAGGGTATTATGACAGGCATATCAAAAATTCCGATTTACGAAAGAGTTTAAAAGAAATATTTAAAGATAAAAAGCCGGTGGGAATATACGCATTTAACGCACAGAATAAATTTGAAAATTGGGATATTCCCGATTATGCTCCGGAAAAAGCGGGTACATTCATAATTTCTTCATACAAAAGCCCTGCTGTAAAGCTTCTTTCTTTTAATACAATTCCCACATCTTACGAAAACACAAGCTATCCTGTTTTGGTATTTGGAGAAAACGCAAAATATATAGATAAAGAATTACTTAAAAACGGCGCTATGCTTGACGCAACAGCCGCAAAAATATTAAGCGATACCGGAATTGACACGGGAATTATTTCAATATCACAGGAAAATTACACCAAGGAATATTTTGTTGATGATAAGGATTCGGTTAATTTCAATAATATAATGACCTACAAAATTTCCGTTGACCAAAAGGCAAAGGTTATCAGCGAATTTTCGATTGACGGCTCTCCTGCCTCTTATATTTACGAAAACAAAGACGGATTACGCTTTTTTGTACTTGCATTTGACCACTTTTTCTCAAATGAAAACAACAATTACTTCAACAGTTATTACAGACAAAGCTCAACCGTAAAGGCTCTTGAATGGGTTGGAAAGAAAAGCTTGCCTGCCGTATCCTTTAAGAATCCTTACGCATACATACTTACATCTAAATGTGAAAGCAATGATGAAATGTCGGTTTGCCTTTTTAATATCAATAAAGACGATATATTAAATCCCGAAATAATTCTTGACAAAGAATACGAAAGCATAAAATTTATCGGATGCAACGGAGAGTTAAAAGGAAACAAGGTAGTACTTTCCGAGGTTCCTCCGTACGGAATTGCTGCATTTGAAGTCAAATAAATCAAAAGGAGTTTTAAAAAATGTCCAATTTTATAAGCATTCTTTTACTTATATCAATAGTCATATTTTCTTCGGTTCAAGGTGTACTTAAGAAAGTATATAACATTAAATTCAAAGACGGAGATGCGTTTATTTTTTCCGCAGGAACAACATTTTTTGCAATAATCGTGTTTGTTGCAAATTTAATAATATCCGGAGCCGGTTTTGTCTTTGCACCCGAATATATCCCTTATTCCATTCTTTTTGCTCTTTGTTATGCACTTTCTACCGTTTTTGGTGTTCTTGCAATAAACATCGGCTCATTATCCCTTACTTCTCTTGTGTCATCATATTCGCTGATTATACCTGCAATTTACGGAATTCTTTTTTGGAACGAAGAAATCAGCATATGGCTTATAGTGGGAATAGTATTGCTCTGCATATCTTTATTCTTTATAAACTATACAAAAGAGAAGGACTCAAAGCTTTCTTTAAAATGGATAATATTTGTGTTAATTTCTTTTTTCGCAAACGGCGGATGTTCTGTTGTTCAGCGTGCTCAACAGTTAAATTGTGATTTAAAGTTCAAGAATGAATTTATGATTATTGCTCTTATATTCGCATGTCTTTCAATGCTTATTGCAGGAATAATCAAAAACAAAAAGTCAATTCTCCCCAAGCTCACAAAAGGGTCGTGGACATTTCTTATTTGCGGAATAAGCAACGGAATCGTAAATCTTTTGGTTATTATTTTGACTCCTGTTTTCAATGCTTCCGTTATGTTCCCCGTAATAGGCGCAGGAGGCATAATACTTACAGCAATGATTTCCTTATTCTTCTTTAAGGAAAAGCTTTCAATGCAACAGTGGATAGGAATGGGAATTGGTGTTCTTTCCATAATTGCATTAAATCTATAATACAAAAAAGGAGATGTAACAGTATGAAATTAGCGACTACAACAGGTGACTTCGACCGCTTTACCGACAGTCATCTCGAGCGTGTGAAATATGTTTGCGAAGCCGGATTTAAACACATTGACCTTTCGCTGTACATAATCAAAGAAAATGACGAATTATTCTATAATGATAATTGGCAAGCATCAGTCACAAAGTTAAAAAATTTTGCAAAAGAAAACGGCATTGACTTTGTTCAGGCTCATTCTCCCGACACCAACAATCTCGGCGGTGAGGATGAATACAAGGATGCTCTTTGGAAAACGATACGCTCCATTGAAATTTGCGGTATGCTCGGCATACCCAATATCGTTGTACACTCAGGCTGGAGCATGGATTTCAAGGAAAAAGAACCTTGGTTTGAAGCAAATAAAGAGTTTTACGAGAAATTATTCCCCACAATGGAAAAGTATAATGTGAATGTACTTTGTGAAAATACAACAAAAGCAAATATGCCGCAGTGGTATTACCTGATTTCGGGAAAGGAAACAAGGGAATTTGTTGAATATGTAAATCACCCGTTGTTTCATGCCTGTTGGGATACAGGGCACGCAAATATTGAGGGTTCTCAACATGACGAAATTTTGGCACTGGGCAAAGAAATGTATGCAATCCACTTTAATGATAACAGAGGTATGCAGGACGAACATATAATCCCGTTTATGGGAACGATGAATGTTGATGAAGTGATGTGTGCATTAAAGAAAATTGATTTTAAAGGTCCGCTGTCATTCGAAAGCTCGACCTCACTGCGTTCGGCAACCTCATGGTTAGGTCACAGAAGGACTTTTGAGGAAGAAACAAAACTGTATAATCCTACCCTGTTTTTGCAGAAGGAGCTGGAAAAATTCTTGTACAACACAGGAAAACATATTCTTGATACATATGGTTGCTTTGAAGAGTAAATAAAAAAATACAATAAAAGAGCTGATTTCTAAATGATTTCAGCTTTTTTATACAAAAAACGAGGTTTATTTCACCCTCGATTTATATTGGAACTTTTCAAACAGCTCATTTTGTCTTTTATACACCGCTGTATGCGGAAAATCCTCCGTCTACGGGAATAACCGTTCCGTTTACGAATGAAGATGCATCTTTACAAAGCAAAAACAAAAGTGTTCCGATAAGCTCTTCTGCTTCGCCGAATCTCCCCATTGGGGTGCTTCTTAATATCTTGTTTGTCCTGTCTGTCGGTGTTCCGTCGGAATTGAAAAGTAAATCTTTGTTTTGCTTTGTCACAAAAAAACCCGGAGCTATGGCATTACATCTTATATTAGTTTTTGAAAAATGAACGGCAAGCCATTTTGTGAAATTTGAAATCGCCGCTTTTGCACCGCTGTATGCAGGGATTTTTGTAAGAGGCGTAAATGCATTCATACTGGAAATATTTATTATGCTTGCATCCCCTTTTTCAATCATATCAACCGCAAAAATCTGAGTCGGGAGAAGAGTTCCGATAAAATTAAGATTAAAAACAAATTCAACCCCTTCTTGGTCAAGGTCAAAAAATGTCTTTATCTTTCCAATATCCTCAATATCAAAATATTCATCATCGCAAGTTGCTTTGGGGTTATTTCCGCCCGCTCCGTTTATCAATATATCACAGGTTCCGATATCATTTTTAATTTTTTCGTGTACGGCTTCAAGGCTTTCTCGCTTTAACACATTACACTCATATGGGAAAGCAAAACCTCCTTCTTTGTTTATCTCTTCCGCACACTTTTCAACAGCTTCTTTATTTAAATCGAGAAGAGCAAGCTTTGTTCCTGTTTTAGCCAATGCTTTTGCAAACATTGAACATAAAACGCCCCCCGCTCCCGTTATCACAGTTACTTTATCTTTTAAATCTACTTCAAACGGTAATTTCATAATTATGACCATTCCTTTCTTTTTCTAAGTCACCCAACCAAGTTTGAAAGAAAATTGTTCAAACTTCCCCTTCAAACTTTTCAAGTGATTCCCATATTCCGGCAATATACATAGCGCCCAAAGCTCTGTCGTAAAGTCCGTAGCCCGGTTTCCCTGTTTCTCCCCATATCATTCTGCCGTGGTCGGGGCGTATATATCCCGTAAACCCACTGTCATAGTACGCTTTTAAAATCTCTGCAATATCAAGACTTCCGCAGGGTGAATAATGCCCTGATTCCTCAAAAGAGCCATCCTCGGAAATTTTAATGTTTCTGATATGGGCAAAGTGAACTCGTCCCATACCGCAATACTTTTTAACCATTTGGGTGTAATCATTTGCTTTTGTACAACCCAAGCTTCCGCTGCACAATGTTAATCCATGATGAGTTTCGTCATACAGACTTAAAAATCTGTCAATATTCTTTTCATTTGTAATAATTCTCGGAATACCGAAAATATTCCAAGGCGGATCATCGGGATGTATTGCCATATTCACATCACATTCTACGGCAACAGGCATAATTTCTTTAATGAAATACTCAAGATTTTTCCAAAGTCCTTCTTCTCCGATTTCTTTATAGGCGTCAATCAAACCCGAAACCTCTTCCGGGGAATATGAAGAATCCCATCCGGGAAGGGCAAGCTTTGTTGGGTCCATTTTGTCAACATCGGCTTTGTGATAGACAAGAGATGTTGAACCGTCTGCATTCACCCAATTAAGATTTGAACGTGTCCAATCAAAAACAGGCATAAAATTATAGCAAACGCATTTTACCCCCGCCTTTGAAACCTTTCTGATATTTTCTTTAAAAATTTCTATATATTCTTTGTATCTGCCTCTGCCAAGCTTAATATCTTCATGAACGGGAATTGACTCTATGACCTCCATGGTAAACCCGTTTTGATTGCAATCTTTTTTCAGTTTTTCAAGCTCGCCGTCACTCCAGATTTCCCCAACAGGCTTATATACCGCCGTGGTAATATCTGATACGCACGGAATTTGCCTGATTTTTTGAAGGGTGACAGGGTCATCCTCGCCATACCACCTAAATGTTATTTTCATATATCTTCACCTTTTTCTGCCTTGGTTAACATTTCATAGGTTACACCGTATTTTTTTGCTATATCCATAGCGTATGACATTCCTTCAGGCGGTGCAACCTCAATTTTAAACGAGCGGTTTCCTCCCTCTGCTTTCACAATTAAAGAAAACGCCTTTGCCTCATCCGCTCCCGAATTTATTTCATCCACATCAAAGGCGAGCTTATACATATGTGTATTGTATATGGTTCTTACAGATTTGGACAAAAGAGCTTTTACCGAGTCCTTTGCTATATAATAACCTTCCTCAAATGATGTTGTTGAAAATGTTTCATTAAGGAGGACAAGGCTTTTTGAGGTACACTCCGAAAAAACGGTACGAAATCGCTTGCACTCTTCCCCCAATCTGCCCAAGTCCATTGTTTTATCCTCGTCGGCAGGGAAATGGGTGTAGATGCAGTCCACAGGAGCAAAATCAAAGCTGTCACAGGGAACATATATCCCTCCCTGAGCAAGCATAAACGCAATTCCGATAGCCTGAGTTATGGTTGTTTTACCGCCTCGGTTTGCACCTGTTAAAATATATATACATTTTTCATTGTCAAATGTAAGCGAATTTTTGACAATCTCATTTCCGTCATTTAAGGAATTTGCAAGCTTTAAATTATATATGCCGTCTGCCTGCATATAACGAACTTTATCCGATACATTCGCTTTACGGAAATTCATATTCTTTTTCTCAAGCTTTTCGATATACTCTGCCCATCTGATATAATACATAAATTCAACAGCCAGATCTGTAATATCCTTTACGGAAACCATTACATATTTAGACAAAGTTGACTTAAGCTTTTTAGCGGTAGTATTTAACAAACTGCTTGCCGCCGCATCAACACTTTGAGGCATATTTTTAGCACCGTTTGACTCATTTATTCTCGCCATGGTTAGTGCATAAAGAGGATTTGAAAGTCTTGCAACACCCTGTTCAAACCCTGCCTTTTGCTTATGAGTTGCAGGATAAAATTTAAGCGGAGGATTTTTCTCTGTATCGGAACTGACAGAATCCGATTGAGAAATTTTATCATAAAAATTCTTTAATACATTTGACTTGGTGAAATATTTATCATTTACGGATATAAGCCCTACTCCGCAAGCTTCAAATCTCTCGTCCAAATTTATTCCAACCGTTATACTTTTTAAATTTCTTGCAGTGGCATTAAGACCTTCGATATCTTTTTTAAGGGCATCAAAGGCGTTATCCATATATATTTTGTTTATGTTTTCCTTAAGCCTGTTAAGCCCTTCGGATTTTAAGCCCGACAAAGACAGACACTCATACATAGTTTCAACGCATATAATATAATCGTTTATCTCATAAAGCTTATGAACCAAATCCCAAATTCCCGAGCCTTCGTCGTAATTACCGCCAAATCCGCCGAAATCCTGTAAAAATTTTATTTTCTCCAAAAGCTCCATAATCTTTTTTCTGAAATCGGGATTTTTGTATATGTCATCAAATACATCAATACGGAACTTTACTGTATTGGGATTTACGGGAATATTCGCCATAATGGAATAAATAAGCCTTTGCTCTGTTTCATCTTGTGATAATTCCTTGCAAAGAGTATCAAGTCCCAAATCATGACAAGCTTCATCGGACATTGTTTTATAATCCTCTTTTTTAAAATCAGGATATAATACGCTGTATTTTCCCATATTCATATTTTCCATCATCATACCACCTTATATTTAAAGCATAACTTCTTTTTTGAGCTTTGCACTTTTATATACCATAAACACACCGTCCATGGTATGAAAAGTATCATCAGGCACAGGATAATATCCTTCATCTCCGTAAAATGCAGATAAAACCTTTTGATGTCCGCAGCCCCATTCATATTTTCCTTTATAATCTGTTTTGTCCTCACAAATAATCCTCGGCAATTCGGAATCGCAGAACTCATACAACAAACCGTCGGCATATCGAAGTCTGCCTTTTTCAAACAAAATATCAATCTGATTCGGAAGCGAAAACTCAGAAGAATTGGTTATATAAAAGCTCCCTCTGACACCGTTTTTAAATTGAATCAAGGCGTCAAGAGTGTCCTCGACCTCGATTACATTTTTTAAAAATTTTTGGGACATACCTGCCGATAAGGATTTAATTTCTCCGTTTATATACACCATCAAATCAAAGAGATGTATTCCTTGATTTATCAATACTCCTCCGCCTTCGGTCAATAGTTTTCCGCGCCATTCATCTGATTGATAATATTTTTCATCACGGCGCCAAGTCATATATCCGTTTATTCCCAATATTTTTCCGAAGCTGTTCTCTTTAATAATTTTCTTGATTTCACAGATGCACGGATTAAGTCTGTTTTGAAGCATAACACAAAGACGGGAATTGGATTTTTCGTATGCTTTTTTTATCTCGCAAAGCTCTGCTTCGTTTATACAAACGGGTTTTTCAAGAACAACATCTATATTTTGTTTAAGAGCCTTGCAAACCATTTCTTTATGTAAATAATGAGGAGTACAGATATGAATACAATCCATATCACAGTTATTAAGCAAATCATCAAAATCCTTATATACAGGAACGCCATATTCAGAATGTGCTTTTTCAAGCCTGTCTTCGTTTATGTCGCAAACTGCAACAAGCTCTGCATTTTCAACACAATTGAGTGCATCTGCATGAACAAGCCCTATTGCACCATACCCCACAATCGCCGCCTTTTTCACATTATTCAAATCCTTTCCCGCAAAGGTAGTCATAACTTACTTTCATAGAATCAAATGGGTTTTCGTCACATATGTCCTGTTCAACAAGCGCCCATTTTACATTTGCTTCTTGGCAAGCCTTTATTATTTCGTCCCAATCAAGATTACCTCTTCCTATTTCCGCAATTTTGGGAACAGTCCAATTCTTTAAATCTATTGCAGAGTCCTTAAAATGAACTGCAAAAGCTCTGTCTTTAAGCTTTCTTATATACTCCTGAGGGGAAACTCCGCCCACCTGAAGCCAATATGTATCCAAAATAAACTTAAAACAATTCGGATCTGTTTCGTTTACAAGCCTGTCAAAAATACGCACTCCGTCAAACTTTGCAAATTCAAAGGCATGGTTGTGATACCCGAAATACAAATCAGATTTCTTTAATTCCTCGGCAACCTTTGAAGCTTTTTCGATAAAATCGGAAACACCTTTGTTATCCTCAAAATATTCAACCGGCATCATTCCTATTCCGCAAAGAGAACATCCCAAGGTTTTGTTATAGTCAATGATTTCATCAAGATTTTTTTCAAAATCACAAAAATTTCTATGAGTTGTAACAACGGACAAGCCGTACTTATCGCAAACCTCACGCATTTCTTTTGCAGGGAGAGGCGTTCCCGAAATTTGTATTATTCTATATCCTATATCATATATTTTTTTACAGGATTTGTCAAACTCATCTATTGTCTGAATGTAATCTCTGATTGTAAAATATTGTGCTCCTATCCTTTTATCCATTTTCTTCACCCCATCAATATGTATTTGTTGTGTCCGCAATTACTTGCGACTCTTTTTTAACAACAGTTGAATTTTTAATTTTTTTCTGCAAAATATTATAAAATTCATCATGAGGAAAGTCTTTAAGCTCAACTGTTCTATTCGTCCATGCACTTAAATGAATTGCATTTGAAATTGTAAGTCCGTTTATTCCCTCAATTCCGGGAGCAAGCAATTCCTTGCCGTCAAGTACGGCTGCGGTAAAGTTTTTAAATATTCCGATATGTTGCTCTCCCGATGAATTAACAGGAATTTCACATTTCCAATTTTCCGGTACTCCGAAGGGTTGCGTATTTTTCTTGTTAAACTCTCTTTCGGATTCAACATTTCTATAAAAAGTCAATTTGCCGTCTTCGCAAATCAGCTTTCCCATGTCACAAGAAATTTCAAGTCGATTTGTTCCGGGAGCTTCACCTGTTGAAGTTATGTATTCACCCGTCGTACCCTTGTCATACTCGAAAAACGCCATAACATCGTCCTCGACTTCAATATCATAATACTTTCCGAATGACACCTTTGAAAATATACGATCAGGCATTCCAAACATCCATTGCCACAAATCAAGCTGGTGGGGATTTTGGTTTATCAACGCCCCTCCGCCCTCGGTTTTCCAGGTGGAACGCCATGTACTGCTGTCATGATAAGCCTGCGACCTGTACCAATCAGTAATAATCCATGTTATTCTTTTGATATGTCCGAGACTTCCCGACTTAACCATATCACGAATTTTTTGATAAATCGGACCGGTTCTTTGGTTATACATAATACCAAATATTTTGTCGCTTTTCTTCGCCGCATCATTCATTTCAAGCACTTGCTTTGTGTATACACCGGCTGGCTTTTCTGTAATTGTATGCAGTCCCGACTCCAATGCGTTAATCGCAAGATAGGGATGGTCATAGTGAGGCACTGCAATTATTACGGCGTCCAAAAGTCCGCTTTTGAACATTTCCACTCCATCCTCAAAAACAGGAATATCGGGATATCTTTCCTTTGCCGCATTTCTTCTCGGCTCCGAAATATCACATATTGCGCCAAGCTTCATTCTCGGAACCTTATCTGTAAATATATTATAGGCATGCATTGTACCCATATTTCCGAATCCGACTATACCCATTCTTATTTCTTTTAAATCACTCATATTTTACACCCTCTATTTTATTTAATATTTTTATCAATGACTCATAAGCCAAACAAAATCTGTCCTCAGAAGTACCTTCGTATTCTTTAAGCTTCATATCGCCTTTTTCAAGTGATGTAAAACCTTTAAATTCACCTAAATGAGGCTCAAGGCTTAAAAATCCGTTAAATCCGTTTTCGCAAAGTTGGGATAAAATTTCAAAAAGCTTTCCATTTCCGTATCCGCAAGGATAAACTGTTCCATCGAAAGTTGCATCCTTTATATGCATATATTTTATATAAGGTTTTAATTTGTTAAACGCATTCGGATATGTTTCCTCTCCGCATTGAATGAAATTTGCAGGATCAAAAACACCGCCGAAGTATTTCGATTTGATTTCCGAAAACAAATCCAGGCATCTGTCGGCTGTATCGCCGTATATACCTTTTTCGTTTTCGTGAAGCAAACATATACTTTCTTTTTCTGCAATTTCAACCATTTCAGATACTTTATAAAGCACCTCATTCTTAACATCGGCAGGATTTTCATCAACATAAAAACTAAACATACGAACAAAATCCGTATTCAGTATATGTGCAACATTCAATGTATTTTTAAGCTTTTCCAAATGTATATCAAAATCATCTTTTATATTGATTTTACCTATGGGCGAGCCTATTGATGATGCGGATATTCCGTGAAAATCCATCATTTTTTTTAGCTCTTTTGCTTCGCTTTCCGTCAAATCGGAGATATTTTTGTCAAATACCCCTCTCGGCTCATAATACTTAATATTTAACTTGTTTAAGTATTTAAACTGTTGTTCGCAATCGGAGCTTATTTCGTCCGAAAATCCCGAAATATAAAATTTTGACATATATTTTCCTCCTTTTTCACCTATTATAGTAAAAATATAAACAATATTAAATCAGAAATATTAGCAAAAACATTGCAAATATTGACATACTGTGGTATAATCGATTTAACGGAGGAGATAAATATGGACGATGAATACATTTCAATATACGACTCTCAAAAATACGGATTTTTTTATTCTCATAACAAGAACAGATACTCGAATTATACCCTTCATTCCCACAGTGGATATGAATTCCTTGTTCTTCTTGACGGAACGGTAGATTATTTTATTGAGGGAACGGTTTATTCCCTTGAACCTATGGATATAGTGATTATCCGCCGTGACGAAATGCATCAGGTATACAATTTAATGGGGGACAAATATGAAAGAATTATTATAAACATAGAGCCCGAATTTTTTAAACTGACCGAAACACAAGTCTATGCCGACATACTCAATAAACGCACAACCGGCGAAAAAAATGTGATCGATGCAAGCGTGATTAAAAGGAGCGATATTACCGATATTTTAAAAAGAATAGAAAATTATATCTCCGAGGGTGAAAGTGCCGACTTGGTAATACGATGTGCATTGATTGAATTTTTGCATACAATATGCGGACTAAAACGCTCCGACCGAGGCGAAATCAAAAATATAATGCTTAAGAATGTCCTTCTGTATATAAACGAAAATTTAACTGAGAAAATAAGCCTTGATACACTTTCGGAGAAGTTTTATGTTTCAAAAAGCCATTTATGCAGAGTGTTTAAAGGCACAACCGGTCTTACCATGCATCAGTACATAACATCAAAACGACTTCTTAAAGCACATATTTTGGTTCAGGAAGGTATGACGCTGAGTGAAGCATCCCTTCAGTCGGGATTTTCGGATTATTCTCTTTTTTACAAGGCGTATAAAAAAGAATTCGGCAGTTCTCCGAAAAAGACATTTAATCTTTGATTTTTATTTACAAAGATTTTTTGTTGTGATATAATTTATTTTGTTAAAACAAGAAAGGAAGAATAGTCATGGATAATATGGTAACGGTTCAACTTTTCGGAAAAAAACACAAAGTTCCCGACAATTTAACTATTATGCGTGCCATTGAATACGCAGGATATAAGCTTATTAAAGGCTGTGGCTGTCGCAACGGCTTTTGCGGAGCGTGTACGGCAATTTACAGAATTTCCGAAACAGGAACACCAACTATTTGCCTTGCTTGTCAAACAATGGTTGAGGAAGATATGTATGTGGCGGCTCTTCCGACATTTCCCATAGAAAAGCAGGTTTACGATATAGATGAGCTTTCAACCACACAACAAATTATAAAACAACTGTATCCCGAAATTTATTCCTGCATAGGTTGCAACTCTTGCACAAAGGCTTGCCCTCAAGGGATTGATGTAATGAAATACATAAAATACGCACAAAACGGCGAATTTCAAAAATGTGCCGAGGAGTCATTTGAATGTGTTATGTGCGGCGCGTGTACATCACGGTGTCCCGTCAAAATACATCAACCGCAGATTGCCATGCTGGCAAGGAGAATAAACGGAAAATATATTGCTCCGAAATCAAAGGATTTACAAGAAAAGCTTGAAAAAATCAAAAACGGAGAATACGAAGATATGATTAACGCTTTAATAAATAAATCCGCAGATGAGATTAAAGAGCTTTACGAAAAAAGAGATATAGAAAAATAAATTCCGAAAGGAAGATTGGTGTGTATCCTCATAAATACAATGAAACACTTAAGCTTTTGAAAGAGTCAAGAGCAAACAATATTGAAAATACCCCTCCTCTTATGTCCACCGATGAAAAAGAAAGGCTTTTATCCCGGTTTCATCCCGACTGCAAAAAATCGGGCTTTGAGAAATTGAGTATAGGCGTAAACAAAGGTGAATATGTTCCCAAAAAACTTTGCACTCTCATTCAAGGCAAAAGTATAACGGATAAAAATTCACTTGATTTGCAAAATCCCGATTTTGACACAGATGTGCTTATTATTGGTGGCGGCGGTGCCGGAGCGGCGGCGGCAATAGAAGCCAAAAATGCAGGGGCGTCCGTCATTATAGTTACAAAGCTTCGTATGGGTGACTCAAATACAGGTATGGCAGAAGGCGGAATACAGGCTTCCGATAAAGAAAACGATTCCCCTTACATTCATTTTCTTGATGCATACGGAGGCGGTCATTTTTCAAACAAAAAAGAGCTTTTGAAAAAGCTTGTCCTTGACGGTCCCGAAAGCATATCCTGGCTTAACGAACTTGGTGTAGAGTTTGACAGATACGAAAACGGCGAAATGATTACCACCCACGGCGGCGGAACTTCACGCAAGAGAATGCACGCCGCAAAGGACTGTACGGGCAGTGAAATTATGCGAACCCTTCGTGACGAGGTGTACAACAGAGAAATTCCCGTAATTGAATACACATCGGCAGTTGATTTAATTCTTGACGAAAGCAAAAGGGCAGCCGGTGCCGTTTTAATGGATATGGAATCAAATAAGTTTCTTGTTGCAAAAGCCAAAACCGTTGTGCTTGCAACAGGCGGTGCAGGCAGACTTCATTACAATGATTTTCCCACCTCTAACCATTACGGTGCAACCGCAGACGGACTTATTATGGGCTATCGGGCAGGGGCAAAGCTTATTTACGCCGACTCCGTCCAATATCACCCCACGGGAGCGGCGTTTCCTCAACAGCTTTTCGGGGCGCTCGTTACCGAAAAGGCAAGATCGCTCGGTGCAAAGCTGATTAACAAAAAGGGCGAAGCTTTTGTTAATCCTCTTGAAACAAGAGATGTAACAACGGCTTCAATTATCAGGGAATGTACAAGCAATCATAACGGAATTGAAACCGACAAAGGCTTTGGTGTCTGGCTTGATACACCTATGATTGACATCATAAACGGTCAGGGAACAATAGAAAAAAGACTTCCGTCCATACTTCGGATGTTCCGAAAATTCGGAACGGATATACGAAAAGAACCTGTTTTGGTTTATCCCACCCTGCACTATCAAAACGGCGGAATTGAAATTGACGAACAGGCAATGTCTGTCAGCGTAAAAAACCTTTATGTTGCAGGGGAGGCATCCGGAGGAATACACGGACGAAACAGGCTTATGGGCAACTCTCTCCTCGATATAATCGTATTTGGCAGAACAGCAGGCAAAAATGCCGCTAAAACCGCCAAAGAAACCGTTATTGCTCCTCTTACTCTTTCACATCTGGATGAATTTGAAAAGGAACGAAAAGAAGCTAATATCACATACGACACAACATCGCCCATTCTTCTTCCCGACTACACTAATAAAATAAGCGAGATATAAAAATATGACCACCGACAAATAATCGGTGGTCATATTTCTTATATTTATTTAGCTTGGCAATATCTCATAAGAATTGTTGCAAGCTCGGCACGGTTGGTGTTGTTCTTCGGTGCAAGACTTCCGTCCTCCATACCGTTGATTAAACCAACACTCGGCATTGTAAGATAACACATTGCCTCGTATGCCCAATCGGAAACTTGGTCCGCATCCTTAAAGTCTAACGGGAATGCCCAAGCACCTGTAAAGCCGCCGCCCTTATGCTGAATGTAGCGATAGAGCATTGCTGCCATTTCCTCACGGGTTATAGCCTTATCGGGTTCAAAGGTTGTTTCCGTTGTACCGTTGACAACTTCTGCGGCTGCCGCCCAACGAACTGCCTCGGTGTAATACTCATCTTCGGGAACATCGGTAAACGGCATAACCAAGTCTGCCTGTATGCTTCCGTTATCCCTGAAGAGAACTGTTGCAAACATTCCTCTTGTTACCTCGGAGAGAGGCTCAAAGGTTGTATCGCCTGTACCGTTCATAAGCTCGTTATCAAACACATACTTAACCGCATCATAGAACCAGTCGCCCTCCTTTACATCGGTAAAGGGAGGTGTGCTTCCGCTTGGCGTTTTGTTGATTTCTCTGAATTCTACCTCTATGGCAACATCTGAGTCGGGCATTTCAAATGTATACTTGCCGTTCTCTAAGTACTTAACCTCTACTTCGTTTCCGTTTGCATCTGTTACCGATACATAGTCTGCCTCATAGCCATCATTGGGAACTGCTGTAAAGATTACATTATCACCCTTTGTTGCAGACTTTGTCAACAGCTCAAATGTACCGTTTGGAACAGATGTGGGACCGGTTATCTTATACTTTGCGATTCCTATTCCGCTACCGCTGCCGCCGCTTCCGCCGCCACTTATTGATCTGGGCTTGGTAACATTAACGAGAACCTGCTTGGTGCCGCCGTACGGTATACAGGTTACATTAAGAGTTGCAACGCCCTGCTCATATGCGGTAATACCGTTTGCGGTTACTCCTATTATGTCGCTCTTGCCGTCGCTTGTTGCAAATGCCCATTTGCAATTTTTGAATAAATCTTCATCGCTGTGGGTTACGGTAAGCTCAAGCTTCTGTCCAACCTTCATATCGATTATGTCGTCTTTTTCGCCGTTTACAACAAGGTTTCTCGGATAGCAGCGAGTCGCTTCAAACGGTTCGGCTTTCGAAAGGCTCTTTCCTTCGGCATCTAACACTTCGCAATATGCATGTGCCAATCTTCCGTCAAAGCCTTCGTCCGGAATGTTGAGTGTTTCTTCAATGGTCACGCTCTCGCCCTTTGCAAGATTTACCGGCAAATCGAAATACGGTTCCGTAACCTTCTTTTCCTTGCTGAACAGCTTGTTTGCCCAAACACACTTTATATGTGTACCTTCTTTTGTATCTGCGTTGCCTTCGTTGGTAAGTGTTGTTTTCAGAACAAAGTCATCACCCACCTGCGTAACGGAGGTATCGCTGAATACGATATCGGGTGCGTTTTTGAATACATTAAACTCAAATCTTTGTTCTTCATTTGTATCTCCCTGAATAACCGACACTTCGATAGTTTCGTTTTCGGGGTCTGTTACATTAAAGGTAACTTCTTTTGAATCTGTGAGTGACGGTGATGTAATACTGTTTTCTTCTCCTTGTCCAAGAGGAACCGTATCCTTTACACCGTTTACCTTTCTGTGAATCGAGTATTTGTATCCGCTTGACGGAACAAGTCCCTGATTCTGAACATCAACCCAAACAGTTACTTCATCTCCGGCAACAGGTGTTTCGTCGCTCGCCGTTGCGTTTACCGGAACAAGCTTCGATGTAACCTTTTGCATTGTTGCAACCATCTTAAGCTTCTTAGGACGGTAAACATCACTTGCCGGATCAAGTTCATACTCGTTATTGACAACAAGCATATTATTATTCTTGTCGATTGTCATGGTCTGCTCGTCATTATCCTTGCCGCTGTTGGTAAGCTGAACAGGTGCCGACCATTTTGAATAATAGCCGCCCTCGCCATCAGCAGTCTCGCTTGCAGGTACATATACCGACACCCTTGCCGTTGCAAAGATTTCCGTACCTGTCTTGTTGCCGTCTTCGTCAACAACTGCCTGCGGCCATGTTACATAGAGATTGTTGTTTGCATCCGTACAAGCATTGTATGCCAGAATATTCGGCTGCTCGCTGCGGTCAACATTTTCCATATCAACCTCGCCAATATGGAAGTTCGAATCCTCCTCGTGATAATCGGGATTTTGCTTTATTGTCTTTTCTATATAATCGGTAAGCTTGGTATAGCGTATCGTTCTGTTTTCAACCCAGAACAGATATATGTCACTGCCTGCCTGAATCAGCTGCGGATTTGACTGTGCTACATTTATCGGTCTTACCTCGGTCGGCGTATGCGTCTTATGTTCTTTTGTGTCATATATCTGAATATACAGGCTTCTGTCATCATTCGTATCCAGATTGTTATCCTTGTCAACGGTGTATGCATAAGCTGCAAAGCCGTCAAATGCCGCCGCTTCAAAATCGGATATTAACGGGTCGTTCGCATTAATCTCCGGAATATTTGCGTTCACAAATCGAAGTCCGCCGGTTACCTCCGCAAGCTCCATTCCGTTTACATTGTCGGGAATTTCATTTTCAAAATATCTGTCTTCAACCCACGCCGACGAAGCTCCGTCAAAGAGCTTGTATGCTACACGACAGTCATTTGTTGTTGGTGCGTATGCCGTAATATAGTCTTTTCCTACATCAGATGTCTGGAAGAATACCATCATATCACCTGTTGTGTTATCATATACACCTGTGGGAGAAACATTAAAGCGTTTATCGTTTGTAAGACGCTTGATTGCGCCAACCTCGGCTGTTGTCTTGTCAATGGTGGTTGAATAAATATCAAATTCCTTCAAAACAGCGGTATCAAAGTTATCAGGCACCTTTGCACTCTTTCGTGCTGACCATGAAACAAGTATCTTATCCCCTGCGTCGCAAAGGTTAGGCAGATATTCCATACCGTTAGCATTGACTGTATCTATCCGCTTAGGCTCAGTCCACTCGCCATTCTTTAAGATGGTGTACATAACACTTGTGTAGTTGTCGTTTGTATCAAACTTATCAACATAGACAAGGAGAATCTGACCGTCATTCATATTGATAAGCTGAGGATTTGCTCTGTCGTAACCGTTCTCTTTAAGCACATAGCTCTTCGGGTCGGATAACAATCCGTTGGGACTCATCTTCGGGTTCTTCCAGACAGAAAGCGCATTTATGGGCGGCTTCTGCTCTAACTTATAGCTCCAGCCTTCATCAGAACCGCTTAATTTAACCGAATCGCCGCTTTCCTTGTCTTTAAAATATCCCTTCTTAAATCCTGCTGTCCAGTCATCATCCAGCGTAACGGTAATAGTATCAATGAAAAGGTCAATCCAGATTTTCGGTCTTAATGTTCCCTGAACACCGAAGGGATTCCAGCCGGGGTGCTTTGTATATACACTCGGGCTGAAAATCATATTAAGAACAAAGTTTCCGCCCGCTCTGACACCGATTAGATGGTCAATGCCTGCTCCTACATAAAAGTCAAATGTAGCATCAAATGTAAATGCCGGATTGGCGTCAATATATTTTTGAAGTGCTCCCTCCTCCGACTGCATTGCGGTCATACTCTGCATTTTTTCTTTTTCCTCAAAGGTTATTGCAAACAACGCAGAGCAGTTTACGCTCAGTCCGAAGTATACAGGCACGCATACAATTATGCTGTAAAGAGTAAATCTGCAATCGAATTTTCCGCCTAACAGGAATCCTCCTCCGACAAAATCATAATCTTTAAAGGATATGGTATTCATCTGCCATTGCAGATAACCGCCGATATAGAAGCTGAAATTTCCTGTCAGCTTCTTTCCGGCTACCGGCTTGGGGTGTGCCAGCCAATACTGCTCATTGTCCTTGTTCTTGAAAAATGTTTCCGGGTCATCCGCTATGGGGTTATCAAATATATCGGTATCCTCCTTGAAAAGCTCATCCGTTTTAACCAGGGTTGCTCCGAAGGAAACCTTTACTATATCGCCGTCGGTCTCAATGCCGAAAGATATGCCCTTGTGGTTAATGGTAGAGCCTAACTTGCCGATAACAGGGAATTCAAAAGCACTGTTCACACCATCCGTCGCCTCTAAAATGTTGTCAACGCTGAAGGCTTCCAAATCCTGCTGAACAGGCGGTGTATGTGTTTCCTCAAGGAAGCTGAAGCCTGTATATGACGCAGGATAAACTGTCTGCTGAAGCTCCTCTTTCTCAACAACATGGGTTATCGGTTTGCCTTCATCGGTAAAGTCTATAACCTCGTTGCCCTTTCCGTTGCCCACAATTCTGTCGGTGGTACACTCAACATAAATCTTGTCGCCCGTTGCATAGCTGTTGTAGCTGTCGGAGAAGAATGCCATAGGCAGACTGCTCCATGTACTTGGATATTTAGGATCCTTCACAAGGGAAATCGCAAACTTTTCCGCTCTTGTGTTGGGGTCCATAACAATAACTCTTATTGACTTAATATGCTCTGTATGCTCTACTCCGTCGGTATCGGTATATTTCATTTCACCGTTATCGTTTTTCGTGTTTACAGTGAAGATAGTTTCCGAGCCGTCCATCTTTATATGACCTGTCGACGGGTTTCCGTTCTGATAGCAGACTATGTTCGTAATAAACGGAGCATTCGTAGGAATAGTCGGAATAATAACCGTCGGAGCTTTGATAACTCTGCACTTTGCCGTCTGAGGCTTACCGTTCTTATCATAATATTGGTAGTCCGATTCCTTACTGTTAACCGTGATTGTCTGTGGATATTGCTGACCGTTCACCTCTATCATATACATCGTCTTATAGCCCTCTATAAGTAAGCTTGGGTCTATAAGGCTCATTTTTGCATCTCCGTCTACATCTGTAACGCCGAAAGCGTCTTTGGGTTCTTCTTCATCGCCGATACCGTTTGCATTACGCAAAGCGGCTCCCGGAGCTACCGCTATTGCACCCGTTGCCACACGTGGCACCGGTTCGCCGGTGCCGTTAAACGGTTCATCGCTGAAGTAGACTTCTCCCTGTATGGAATAACCGCAGTTCGCATTCTGACCGTTAGCGAGTTTTTGCTGAGCTTGTGTTTTTACAACGACTATTTCTATTATGTTTTGATTTTTGTCAAAAGAAACCGTATGTAAGTATGCACCGCCGCAATTACCGTTCCACAGCACCGCATAGCCGGATTTGGCAAAACAAGCCTTTAACTGATATGTTTTGCCGACTGTAAACCCGTTGTCACCGTCCTTGGCAATGGTATAAATTGTATAACCGTTTTCTTCCACTGTTTCGTCGGGATGATTCTTTTTAGCCTGGTCCTTTAAGAAGCTGTTGTCTACCGTGTCATCCAATTTTGCCAAATCCGAAGTCAAAACCTTTACCTTAAGCGCATTACCCTTCGATGAGCAGGACGGATATATTTCCATTCCGTCCATAATCGCCTGAACGCTGTAATAATTGCCGATTTCCTGTATGGGGTTTATCTGCGTCTTCATATTCTGGGATGTGTGAATGACCTGCGGATTCGATGCGACATAATCATTTTCATGGCCTTTGTTTATCGTTTCCGTACAAACGACATAGTCACCCTGATATACCTCATATATTGTATAATCTCCCTTGTCGTCATGATCCCTCTTTCCTTTATTGTTAAGGTCGGGGTCAGCACCCGATTCTACACGCTTTCCTACAAGCTTTGCCGTAACTATTCCCGATTTATCATCATATACCTTTACGGTACATTTTCTTCTGTTGCATATCGGCTTAACATAAAAGCCGGCTGCGTCTGCAGTACCCCTGTTCTCGCCGTCTCCGGCATCTGGCGTGATTACGGGTATATTCAGCTTTATGGGAGAGTTGCCGGCGTCGATATCTTTACGAAGGTCAGTTCCGATAAAGTCAAAATCAAAAGTCGTCTTAAGCGCTCTGCCATTATCATAAACATACTTGTTGGCAAAGCCCGGATTATCATAAAACTTTCCGTTTATTCCCACAATTTGGAGATGATTTATTTTCAAAGGATATACATTTACAGAGCCTCCGTCAACAAAGCTCGAATCCACCTTAACCGACGGTAATTTAGCATCTATGGTTTCACCAAAATATACCTGTCCGTTAATGCTCATTATGTCTGAACCGTTAAATCTTCCCCCTTGGAAGCTGTCCGCCTTCACAAGCTGTCCGCTTTGATCCTGGAAATCATAATCATGCTGTGCTCCCTTGCTGTCAATTATCGTCGAATACGGACGAGGCGAAATAAAGAACAGTCTTTTTATCGGTTTCACGGCACGAATCCTTAAACGCCTCTCTCCGCATCCGTCTTCCCTGCTGAACAAGACTTGAAAATTGCTGGGGAATCTTGAATTGACATCAAAAGGCATATATGCGCTTGCTTTACCGTGCTCTGTGTCATTTGAATGAAAACCAACCCATGCTGCCTGCTCAATAGCATCTCCGCCGCCCTGCTTCCAACTGAAGAGTTTTGTCCAGTGTGCACTGTTAAAATTGCTCATAGTAAGCTCTACACCGGTATGGAAAAGGGTTTTTGTAGTCCAGCTGTAATTAGACGGTGAACCGGTAACGTTCCAATAGTTTATACGAACACGGCTTCTTTTTTTTCCTGCATCCTTTCCGACAAGCTCGACATATTCGTGGTTTCTTTCCAAAATCACCTCGCCATATTCGTGAGATCTTTCTTCATATGACGCTATATCTACAGAAGGACTAAGCTTTTTCTCCATTTTTACATTTTCAGGAAACGGCGGAAGGTCAGCATTGCTCTCATTCAGGCTGACACCCGGCAATGACATATCCTGAGTACCTTTGTTCGCAAGCAGATCTTCAAATGTGGGGAAGCCGATAGGCTCTGCTGTTGCCATTTCGGTCTCCGGCATTGCGTTTTCGCCGATTATGCCGTAAGCCTCGGCTATATCGCCGGCTTCACAGCCCACAAACTCGTCAAGATAAATCTTAAACCTTTTCTCCGTATCACAATCCTTTGATGCAGGAATATAGACCTCACGCTTGTTTATACCCATAGGGAATGCAAGAACTGTATCCACCTCGGAAAATTCCTCGCCCATTTTCGCTGTGTCGGACTCGGTCTTAAGCTTTGCGGAAACAGTCTGATTTTCGCCGCCTGTACGGATAACCTCTACCTTAACAAAGCCGTTCTCCTCATGGAGTTCAGGTTCGGAAATTGAAATTTTTGATGCTTCACAGCCGTCATCATCAATGATTTCAATGCTGAGTCCTGCATATGTGCCGCAAACCTCGGCATTTTCCGAAACAGGCTCAAGGTTAATTATAAACTGACGGTCACCCATAGGCTTATCATCATCAATGGGGTCTATTTCAATAATCTTTTCTGTTTCGCCGTCGGCAAAATCAAGCTCAAGATATGCACTTTGCAAAATATTGTTAATTTCACCCAAAACTTCGCCGGGATTCAAAGAATCCAATGGGTTTACTCCGCCGCCGCCTGTCATGGGCTGTCTGTCGGATTCTTCACCCATATACGCACTCTTAAGGTCCTTTAATGAATTTTCGCCGTTGGGATTAAGTAAGGTACTGCTGTCAATAACCACGTCCTTTACAGAACCTTTTACGTCCTCGTTATCTTTAACAGCTCCGTCCACTGCCTCGGTGACTTTATCCTTGTCGATAGACAGTATAGCAGAGGCAAACTCTGCCGTTCCCTCCTTTACCTCCTGTATGGCTTCGGGAGACACCTCCTCATCACTTTTGTCTTCAGGGTGTAATTCTCCCGTTTCATACATTTGAGTTGTATTGTTATACTCTACCGCTTCATCCTGATTTTCCATCATATATTCAAACATGGATTGGCTTTCGGAAGCGTTTTGAACCTCTCCGTCGCCTTCGTATACCTTTAAGGTATAGTCCTTGCCGTAGCTTGCCGATGTGTCAAGCATAACAAGCTTAACGGTCTTTGCGGTCAGGTCGTCGCCGTTTCGCTTTACGCGGAACAAATAACTTCCGCCGTTCTCGTCAATTTTTGCCATACCGCTTCCGAGGTAGAATTTACCTCCCGATATGCTTTCTTCCAATACCTCCTGTTCGTCAATATACTTCGGCGGTTCATCTGCAAATACCGCCGCCGGAATCAATGTAACAAGCATTGATAACACGATTATCAACGAAATAAGTCTTGAGGTTTTCTTCATTTTGATATTCCTCCTTGTTTTGGTTTATATTATATTTATTTAATTTTTTACATATGGAAGCAACCCTTCAGTCTCGGCTACGCCGATCCAGCTCCCCTTACACAGGGGAGCCTTTTCTGCCAATTCCGTCAAATTCCGCGTATTACGTCGTAGGGGCTCCGCTTGCTGAGCCCGTTTTTATTTCGCCGTTTTCCGCATATTTTGGCGTATCACATCGTAGGGGCTCCGCTTGCTGAGCCCGTTTTTATTTCGCCATTTCCGCATATTTTGGCGTATTACGTCGTAGGGGCTCCGCTTGCTGAGCCCGTTTTTATTTCGCC
>JAZLFN010000013.1:0-11241 GCA_045615805.1 Clostridia bacterium
GAAATAGGTCTTACCTATATCTTTGGTATCGGCGTATCCACTTCAAGAAAAATTCTTGCGGCAACAGGCGTAAATCCCGACACAAGAGTTAAAGATTTGTCCGAGGAGGAAGTTTCCAAGCTCAGAGCGGAAATCGATAACTATACCGTTGAGGGTGATTTAAGAAGAGATGTAAATCTTGACATTAAGCGTTTGATGGAAATTAACTGCTATCGCGGTATCCGTCACAGAAAGAGCCTGCCGGTAAGAGGTCAGCGCTCTAAAACAAATGCAAGAACGCGTAAGGGTCCCAAAAAGACCATTGCAAACAAGAAGAAATAAGCATTATTATACTACCCTTGTTTCATTTTGTTTGAGAGAGGCATTTTTATGCCGTAATAATTATTGATTTGTTTCTGTTATAAAACAGATATTCGTATTTTCAGGAGGTGAAAAATACAATGGCAAAAGCAGTTAAGAAAACACGCCGCCGCAGAGAGAAAAAGAATATCGAGCGTGGCGCAGCACATATTAAATCTACGTTTAATAATACCATTGTTACAATTACAGATGTAGCCGGAAATGCTATTTCATGGGCATCAGCGGGCGGACTTGGCTTCAGAGGCTCAAGAAAAAGCACACCGTTTGCAGCACAGATGGCGGCTGAAACCGCCGCAAAGGCAGCTATGGAGCATGGCTTAAAGTATGTTGAAGTATATGTTAAGGGCCCGGGTTCGGGACGTGAAGCGGCAATTCGTGCCCTTCAGGTTGCAGGACTTGAGGTTAATATGATTAAGGACGTTACACCTATTCCTCACAACGGTTGCAGACCGCCGAAGAGAAGACGTGTATAATTACGGAGGTGAAAATTTATGGCAAGATATACTGAATCAGTTTGCAGAATATGCAGACGTGAAGGTCAGAAGTTATTCTTAAAGGGTGACAGATGTTACACCGATAAGTGTGCTGTTACAAGACGTGCATATGCGCCGGGACAGCACGGTCAAAGCCGCCGTAAGCTTTCTGAGTACGGAACACAGCTCCGTGAGAAGCAGAAGGTAAGACGCGCTTACGGTATGCTTGAAGGTCAGTTCAGACATTACTTTGAAATGGCTAACAAAAAGGAAGGCGTTACAGGTGAAAACCTGCTTTCGATTTTAGAGAGCAGACTTGATAATGTTGTATTCAGACTTGGTCTTGCAGTATCAAGACCTGAGGCAAGACAGCTCGTATCTCATGCTCACTTTACGGTAAACGGCAAGAAGGTTAATGTTCCTTCTTATCTCGTTAAGCCGGGAGATGTTATTTCCGTTAAGGAAAAGAGCCGTCATAGTGCAAAGTTTGATACAATATTGGCATCAACTGAGAGCAGACTTGTTCCCAAGTGGCTTGATATGAACAGAGATACCCTTGAAGGCAAGGTAATTTCCCTTGCTGAACGTGAGGATATTGATATGCCCATTGAGGAACATATGATTGTTGAGTATTACAGCAAGTAATAAATAAAGCGTATGCTTTAAAAATTTAGGAGGACTGACAATGATAGAAATAGAAAAGCCAAAAATTGAATGCGTCGAAGCATCCGAAGATAATAAATACGGCAAGTTTGTTGTTGAGCCTCTGGAGAGAGGCTACGGAACAACCCTTGGCAACTCCTTAAGAAGAATGTTGTTATCATCTCTTCCGGGTGTAGCTGCAACCTCTGTTAAAATAGACGGTGTTTTGCACGAATTTTCTTCTATTCCGGGAGTCAAGGAAGATGTTACGGAGATAATACTCAATATCAAAAAGCTGTCGGTTAAGCTTCATTCCGACGCACCAAAGACGGTATACATCAATTATGAAGGTGCCGGTGAAATATGTGCGGCAGACATAAAGCATGATTCCGATGTGGAAATCATTAACGAGGATTTGCATATTGCAACTCTTAATGAAGATGCAAGGCTTTTTATGGAAATTACATTAGACAGAGGCAGAGGATATGTGTCGGCAGAGCGTAACAGACAGCTTATGCAGCCTGTTATCGGAGTAATTGCCACAGATTCAATCTATACTCCCGTCTGCAAAGTAAATTATGTAGTTGACAATACTCGTGTAGGTAATGTTACGGACTACGACAAATTAACCATTGAGGTATGGACGGACGGAACGACAGCACCTGCTGAAGCTGTCAGCCTTGCCGCAAAGATTGTCAGCGAGCATATGAGCTTGTTTGTTGACTTGTCGGATGACGCAAAGAATGCGGAAATTATGATAGAAAAAGAAGAAACCAAGAAGGAAAAGGCTTTGGAAACAACAATCGAAGAGCTTGACCTTTCGGTTCGTTCTTACAACTGTCTTAAGAGAGCAGGCATCAATACTGTTCAGGACCTTACCGCAAGGTCTGAAAATGATATGATGAAGGTCAGAAATCTCGGACGCAAGTCCCTTGAAGAAGTTATTGCAAAGCTTGATGCTTTAGGATTGGCTTTGACAGATGATGAATGATTAAGCGACATATCGATTATTAAAGAATTTAGAAAATGAGGTGATATTATGGCACACCAGAGAAAACTCGGAAGACCCACAGACCAGAGAATTGCAATGCTCAGAAGTATGACAACCTCTTTGCTCGAAAACGGTAAGATAGAAACAACCACAACTCGTGCAAAGGAAGTTAAGAGAATTGCCGACAAAATGGTTACTTTGGGCAAAACCAACACACTTCACGCAAAAAGACAGGCACTCAGCTTTATTACAAGCCGTGATACTGTAACAAAGCTTTTCGATGAAATCGCTCCCAAGTATGCGGAGAGAAACGGTGGATATACCAGAATTATCAAGATTGGACCAAGACGCGGCGACGCTGCCGAAATGTCTATTCTTGAGCTTGTTTAATCAAGGTGAAGTAAACAGAGTACAAAAGACGGCAAGGGCTAAAATACCCTTGCCGTTTTTGAGTGCTATTTTTTACAAATCAAAAGATATTTCATTACGATTTTTTAACAATTGATGAATAGTAAGCCTATTTTGTTGACAAAATTCTTGTGTATATGGTATTATCTATATTAGTGTATTATAAAAAATATCGGAGATATAAAAGGATATGAACAAAATTTTTAAGATTACCGTCTTGGTATTTACAACAATATTTGTTATTTTTTCTGCAATGTTCGGCGTACTTGCGGCAAAGAAGGTATCTCAGATTTCTTTGGGCGAAGACATCTATGTAGAGGGTATTTCCGAAGAGGACGAACAAATCGGAATGGTCAATATTTTGCTTATAGGCGTTGACGAGGGCGGAATGCGCAGCGATACGATAATGCTTTTTTCCATAGACGGATATTCAAACCGTTTAAATCTTTTATCTATTCCCAGAGATACAATGGTGAAGATTGCAGGCTATCAGACTATGAAAATCAATGCCTTGATGGGTGTTGGTGTAAATCAGGCAAAGGCAAATAAAATTGCCCAACCTGAGGAAATTTTGATTAAAGAGATTAAGAAGATGACCAACCTACCCATTCATTATTTTATGACAGTTGATTTTGACGGTTTCAAGGATATAATAAATGCGGTTGACGGCATAGATTTCAATGTTCCATATGATATGAATTATGACGATCCTGTTCAGAATTTGCATATTCATTTAAGAGCGGGACAGCAACATCTTGACGGACAGGGCGCCCATGATTTTGTCAGATTCAGACATAACAATGATGGCTCTGCCCCCGGAGAGTATGTTTTGGGTGATGAAGGCAGAGAGTATTGGCAGCAGGAATTCTTAAAAGAATTGTTAAAGCAGAAATGTAACGCAAAGTATATCTCAAAAATAAGCGATTTATTTAAGGCGGTAAAAGAAAATGTAAGAACCAATTATACCATGAAGGATTTGCTTAAGCATATGGGTATAATAAAGACATTGGATATAAACAATGTAGGCTCATATCAGATTCCGGGAGAATCTGTATACTCGGACGGAGTGTGGTGGTACAAACATAACAGTGAAAAAACAAACCAACTGATAAGCGATGTGTTTTTGCCAAAGAGCCAAGAAGAATGGGACGCATATTTAAAATCAAACGAAAATGACAACAGAAGAATTAAAGAGCAAGGCGTGGTCGGACAGAAAAAGGCAACACAAGAAAGCTCGGCGCCTATAATAATGGGACAAGAATAAAGAGGCTGGAAAGCCTCTTTTTATATTAAGTTAAAATATTTCAATGCTTTATATATTCCGTCATCTTTAACTGTGTCAGTGATATATTCGGCAATATCGTCAAGGGATTTTGCGTGTTTTCCCATTGCGATTCCGTGGCTTACGACGGATAGCATTTCTTTGTCGTTATCGCCGTCACCAAAGGCGTAGGTGTTTTTTAAATCTATGTTAAAATGTTCAACAACGGCGTTTACGCCCAGAGCTTTGGTTACGCCAATTCTGCTTATGTCTGCCGAATTGCTTCCTCTGTGCTTTGCAATTAAAAAATAATCCTTGAATTTTTCACATAAGGTGTTAAACTCTTCAAAATCATCAAAGGCAGCCATTGCCTTTACCGCTTTTATATCATCGGGGTTTTGGGGCATGGGCATAAAAAAGTCTTTAGGCAGGTCATAGGTGTCAAATACGTCAAATATTTTCTTTTCGCAAGCCTTGCTGTAATAGCCTTGTGTATATGATTCGGCGCAATAGCCGAAGTTGTTTTTGTTCATATACTCTACAAGCTGTCTGAATTTTTCGGTATCAAAGCAGTCCATAAAGATAAGCTCGTCCTTGGTTTCGGCAACGGAGCCGTTACAACAGATATAAGCGTCAAAGTCAATATCCGTTTCACAAAGATAATGCTTTGCCCGTCCTGTGGCGATTCCCAAAAGATAACCGTTGTCACGGAGAACTTTAAGAGCCTGCTTTGTAGCATCCGTAGGCTTATAAATTCCCGAAATTGTATCAATCAGAGTGCCATCCACATCAAAAAAGACTGCACCTTTATATTGTTTGCTCATAATATCTCCTTTGCTATTGCAATTTAACTCAAAATATTGTATCATAAATATATGGATAGTGCAAGTTTATTTTTACCGATAAGTGAAGAGGATATGAAATCAAGAGGCATAGAGCAATTTGATTTTATTTATGTGTCGGGGGACGCTTATGTGGACCACCCTGCCTTTGCCAATGCCTTAATTTGCAGGTATATCGAAAGTATGGGCTATACAGTTGGGATAATTGCCCAACCTGATTGGCACGGCACGGAGGATTTTAAAAGATTGGGAAAGCCTAAATACGGTTTTTATGTGGGCGCGGGAAACATTGATTCCATGGTAAATCATTATACCGTAATGAAAAAGCACAGAAACACCGATTTATATTCCCCCGGAGGGAAGTCGGGATTTCGTCCCGACAGGGCAACTATTGTGTATTGCAACAGATTGCGGGAGGCGTACGGAAACAAAATTCCCATTGTAATCGGCGGTATAGAGGCAAGCCTCAGACGGTTTGCCCATTATGATTATTGGTCGGATAAGGTTCGCAGAAGTATTTTGATAGACAGTGGAGCGGATTTGTTGATTTACGGTATGGGCGAGCATCAGATAAAGGAAATATCAAACCTGCTGGCATCGGGAGTTCCTGTGTCCGAGATTAAATCCGTAAGGGGAACGGTCTACAAGGAAGATGAAGAAAATCTTCCCGACGGAGTTTCGGTTTTCGGTTATGATGAGGTATGCGAGGATAAAAGAAAATATGCAATGGCGGCAAAAATGCAATATGAACAGCAGGATGCCTTTAGGGGAAAGACCGTAATCCAAAGGGATAATGACAAGTATATTGTACAAAATCCCCCTGCGTATCCCCTGTCCCAAAAGGAGCTTGACGAGGTTTACGAGCTTCCATATACCCGTGAATATCATCCAAGCTATGAGGCAATGGGCGGAATACCGGCACTTGCCGAGGTTAAATTTTCAATTGTGTCCTCAAGAGGTTGCTTCGGGGCGTGCAGCTTTTGTGCCTTGACATTTCATCAGGGGAGAACGATTTCGGCAAGAAGCGGCGATTCAATGGTCAACGAAGCGAAAATGCTTGTTAAAAAGCCTGATTTTAAAGGATATATACATGATGTGGGAGGTCCAACGGCAAACTTCAGACAGCCTTCGTGTGAAAAGCAGTTAAAGAGCGGTGTCTGCAAGGATAAACAGTGTCTTTTTCCCAAGCCTTGTAAAAATCTTGAGGTTTCTCACAGGGATTATCTTGATGCTTTAAGACGGCTTCGTAAAATCAAGGGTATAAAAAAGGTGTTTATCCGTTCGGGTATTCGTTATGATTATTTGATATATGATAAGGATGACAGCTTTTTTAAAGAGCTTTGTATGCATCACATAAGCGGACAGCTTAAGGTTGCACCGGAGCATATATCCGATAATGTATTAAAATATATGGGAAAGCCGCCTCGGTCGGTATATGATGAGTTTGCGAAAAAGTACAAACGGATAAACGAGGAGCTTTCCAAAAAGCAGTACCTTGTGCCATATCTTATGTCGTCACATCCCGGAAGCCGGTTGAAGGATGCAATTGCCCTTGCGGAATATTTGAGGGACAATAAAATAAATCCAAGACAGGTTCAGGATTTTTATCCGACACCGGGAAGCCTGTCAACCTGTATGTATTATACGGAAATTGACCCAAGGACAATGGAAGATGTATATGTCCCCAAAACATATGGCGAAAAGGAAATGCAAAGAGCCTTGCTTCAGTACAGAAACGAGGAAAACCACAACCTTGTTTATGCCGCACTTAAAAAAGCAGGCAGACTTGATTTGGTAGGAAATGGCGAAAAATGCCTAATAAAAGATAACAAAAAAGGAGATTACAAAAATGGCAAAACTGATAAGCGGAAAGGAAGTTTCAAAGAGAGTAAAAGAGGAAATAAAGAAAGAAGTCGAGGAGCTTACAAAAAAGGGAACAAAACCGGGCTTGGCGGTGGTAATCGTAGGAAATGATTCGGCATCTCAGGTCTATGTAAAGAATAAAGAAAAGGCGTGCGAGGAGCTTTCAATGTACTCCGAAAAGTACGCTCTTCCCGAGGACACGACCGAGGACGAGCTTCTGGCGCTTGTAAAAAGACTTAATGAAGATGATAAAATCCACGGAATACTTGTGCAGCTTCCCCTTCCCAAGCACTTAAATGACAAGACTATAATAAACAACATTTTGCCCGAAAAGGATGTGGATGCCTTTCATCCTACCAATGTAGGAAGAATTATGATAGGTGACTTTGATTTTGTTCCCTGTACTCCCGCAGGAGTTATGGAGCTTATATACGAAAGCGGAATTGAGATAAAGGGTAAGGAATGTGTTGTAATAGGCAGAAGTAATATTGTGGGAAAGCCTATGTCTATGCTCCTGCTCCATGAGAACGGAACTGTTACCACCTGCCATTCAAAGACGGTTGATTTAAAAGAGCATACAAAGAAGGCGGATATTCTGGTTGCCGCCGTTGGCATACCCAAGTTTGTAAAAGCGGATATGGTAAAAGAAGGTGCTGTTGTAATTGATGTGGGTATGGACAGGGATGAGAACGGAAAGCTTTGCGGTGATGTTGATTTTGATGAGGTAGAACCCATTGCAGGGGCAATTACTCCCGTGCCGGGAGGGGTTGGACCAATGACCATTGCTATGCTTATGAAAAATACTTTGACTGCGGCAAAGCGTGCCCATGAAAGAAAGGTAAAATGATGACTTGTGATGATTGTATGAATTATTATTACGACGAGGAATGGGATTGCTATTCCTGTGCCGTTGATTTGGATCAAGACGAAATGAGCCGATTTATAACGGGGAATTTTAAGGAATGTCCCTATTATCGTCAAGGGGATGAGTATACAATAGTAAAAAAGCAAAACTGATTTTGGAATGTAAAAAGGCGTACTTAACGAACAACCCTTCACCGCTCGGCGTACACAATGTACGCCTTCGGGTTTGTGTTGTCCGTTCTGCACACCTTTTTCCTATCCCAAAACGATATTACATTTTGGCTGCGTAAAAACGCCCAACTCATAGCCTCCCTTGTCTTAAAGGGAGGGGCGATGGTTGCCGGTGGTGCTTGACTCCCCTGTGTAAGGGCGATGGTTGCCGGTGGCAACCGTTTATCGCCGACCGAGGCGGCAGCCGAGACAGCTGTCACGGAGTGACTGAAGGGTTGTGCTGTATCCACCGCCTTTGCCGTTTCCGCATTTTTCGGACGGGCGACACAAGCGGAGCCCCTACGATAAACCACACGGAATTTGTTTGTAGTGGATGCCATTGGCATCCCGAATGGGCGGATTTATTGTCAAGACAAATAATATATAATATTAGAAAAATCCCGAGAAGATAAGGCGGTGAGGAACTGTGGCGTATGTAAAAAAATATATGTTGGCGGTAAATAACAATCTGAATTGCCCTCCCCATGTAAACGCAGAGCTTGAAGTTATAATAGTCACAAAAGGAACATTTAAAGTTAGATACGAAACGGAAGCTCTTGAATTATACGCCGGAGAATCGGCATTGGTTATGCCTTTCGGACTTCATTCGTTTACGGTGTCCGAGGACTGTGGGGCATATGTTTTGCTGTTCGATAATTTTTTGGCAGAGGAGTTTTATATGGCAAATATGAATTATGATGCCGTAAAATTTTCCTTGTCCAAAGAAACCTTAAGCTATGTATTTTCGCATATTAACGCCACAAGTATTTACACGGTAAAAAGTATATATTATGCAATAATTTCCGAGTACGTGGAGGCTGAAAAGGGAAGAAGCACAGCGAATAACGACAGACGGCTTATTAAGGAGATAACAGGCTATATTTATGACCATATGAATGAACACATAAGCCTTGATGATTTGGCAAAGAGCCTTTGTGTAAGCAAAGGAAGCGTAAGCCGGGTATTTAAGAAAAATATCGGAGTGGGTATGAGCGAATTTGTCAGCAATATCCGTCTGGAAAAGGCGGTGCTTCTCCTGTTGTGGAGCGGAAAGAGCGTTACCGAGGTTGCATATGAATGTGGATTCGGAAGCATAAGAAACTTTAACAGAGTTTTTAAAACAAAGTTTTTTTGCACACCCTCCGAATATAAAGATAAATATATGTCTTGATTTTAACGATATTTGTCTTGTGATATTTTTATTTATTGCTATAATAAAAGTAACAGAAAAAGAAAGGACTGGCTATTTATGAGTGAAAAGGAACGGTTTTTCGGACTTCATTTTGACTTCCACGCAGGGAATGTTGCAAAAATCGGAAGCAGAACAAATGCAGAAGATATCGAATGGTACATAAAAGAAACAAGACCTGATTTTGTACAATGCGACTGTAAGGGGCATCCCGGCATAGCCTCATATCCCACCGAGGTGGGAACGGCTGCCTCAAATTTAGTAAAGGATAATTTAAAGATTTGGTGTGATACGGTACACAAGCACGGACTTCCCGTATTTGTTCACTATTCCGGAGTTATAGACAATGCTTTCGTTGAAAAGCATCCCGAAGAAGCTGCAAAGGATGAAAAGGGAGAGTTAACAGATGTATGCGGCAAAACCGTAAGCCTTTTCGGAAATTATGTTGATATGCTGATGATTCCTCAATTAAAAGAATTGATTGATGAATATCATATAGACGGCGTATGGGTAGACGGCGACTGCTGGGCGGTAAGGCGTGACTTTTCGGAGTATGCCCAAAAACATTTGTATGAGGGAATGACAGAGGTTGAGCATAACAAGATTATGCATGACGCCTTTTTGAATTATGTAAAAAAATATGTTGACGAGATACACAAATATAAGCCTGACTTTAAAATAACAAGCAACTGGATGTATACATCATATATTCCCGAAAAGCCCACCGTGGGTATAGATTTTATTTCAGGGGATTACTGCGCATTTAACAGCGTTCACGAGGCAAGGTATGAATCAAGGTGTATTGCGGCTCAGAATATGCCGTGGGATTTGATGTCGTGGAGCTTTGAAGTGGATTATAAAACTCATTGGACACATAAATCGGCACCCCAGCTTTGTCAGGAGGCGGCGATTACGTTGGCAATGGGCGGAGGCTTTCAGTTGTACATCACTCAAAATTCCGACGGAAGCGCAAGGCAGATAAGAAGCAGCCGATTTAAAGAAACGGCTGATTTTGTGCACGCAAGAAGAATCAATTTCAAAAAGAAGCCTGTTTCCCAAATAGGGGTTTTCTATTCCGAGGACAGCTATTACCAAAAAAGCGAAATATTTAATGCGGCGGGAGCTACAAAGGCGCTTATCGGAGGTATAAACATTCTTCTTGACTGTCAGTACACGGTGGGGGTAATACTTCAATATCAGATTGACAGTATTTTTGATTATGATGTTGTGGTTATTCCCCAATGGGAGTATATAACCGAGGACTTAAAGAAAAAGTTCACAGAGTACGCAAGCAAAGGCGGTAAGCTTGTTATAGTCGGAGCCGAAGCGTGTCGGCAGTTTGGCGAGCTTATGGACAAAGATTTCGGCGATTTACAAAAGAATGCTTCCAAATATGTTCAAAATAAAAGCGGAGAGTTTATGCGTGTGACCTGCGATTATCTTGATATAAAAACAGGAGATGAATTATGCTGCACCACAGACGATTTAAGGGATACGGATATACCCTTATATAAAATTGAGAAAATGGGCGATGGTGAGATTTTATACCTGCCCTGTGATTTGTTTAGCTTTTACCACGGCGCAAGGGCGTATATATTAACGGATATTATTAAAGAAATGTTTTCAAGACTGTTTACGCCTGTTGTTTCTCTTAATAAGAAAAACATAGATATAACAATGCAGCAGGAGGATGACGGAATACTTGTAAACTTAATAAATATGAATCAGTCAAGACATACTCTTGATATTGTGGTGTATGATGAGGTTCCCGAGGTTCGGGATTTGGAAATTGTAATCAGAAAAAAATGCAGAAGCGTTTCAATGCCCTTAGGCGAAGAATTTGAATACGAAATATGTGACGATTGCGTAAAGATTAAAATGGATAAACTTAACATACACAGTATAATAAAACTTGTATTTTAAATCCACAAAATCGCAAAGCGATTTTGAACCGTACGCATAGCCCCCTTGTTAAAGGGCGATGGTTGCCGGTGGTGCTTGGCTTCCCTGTGTAAGGGGAGCTGTCACGGAGTGACTGAAGGGTTGTGCTGTATCCACCGCCTTTGCCGTTTCCGCATTTTTCGGACGGGCGACACAAGCGGAGCCCCTACGATAAACCACACGGAATTTGTTTGTAG
>JAZLFN010000014.1:0-57583 GCA_045615805.1 Clostridia bacterium
GAAGAGCTTGTTGATGCAGATGAATATGCAGAGCCTGTAAAGTTTGAAAATCCCAAGGGCGAAAAGATATATAAGCTTCCTCAAACAGGAAAGTTCTCGGCAACAACTGAAGTAAAGGGAATGGACGCCCTTCTTCTTGTGGCAAAATATGACGAAAATGATAAATTAACAGACGTTAAAATCAAAAAAGGAACAAAGGGAAAAGGCGACCCATATAAGCTGACAGATGAAATAGATATGTCGGATGTTAACAAGTCGGGGAAGGTTTCTGCTTACCTCTTTGGCGGTACGGATAGTTTAGTTCCTCTTGCTGAAAACAAAGAAATAAGCATCACGGATGAAACAACGGATTGTTTAATCAGCAGCGATAAATCAATACTCGGTGCAGCTGCAGAGGATATGAAGAAAGGCTGTCAATGGATTACCGAGGGGGAAAGGGCAACGGATAAAAACCTTATCGGTGATTTGGAAAAGCTTTTTGACGGTGATGCGTCAACAGGGGCAACAACAAGTGAAGAAGATGCTTACGGCAATCTGATTATTCATCTTAATGACGAGGCAGAGCTTTCAAATATCACGGTAAGGAGCCTATGCTCAAATAATTCGTATATGGAAAGCTTTGATGTGTACGCTTCAAATGACGGCGAAAATTACGGATTTATAGGAAAAGCGGAAAATGATAACCCCAAGGACGGAAATATATATCCCTGCGAGTATAAAGTAGGACACAAGCTTTATGCCCGTGATATAAAAATCATAATGCATAAAAGCCCTGATGCCGATAATATGACACTTTCCGAGGTGGAGGTCTACGGCAAAAAGGCAGAGGGGGAAATAATAAAAGCCACAAAGTATTCTTATGAACAAGAGGTTCCTTTTAAAACTTCCGATGATATAATAGCAGAGGACAAAACAGGCAAAGCATTGTGTGACGGAGATTATGAAAATGCGGTTGTGTCAGAGGGCGATTATGCAACTGTTGTATATGAGCTTGATGACTATTATCAGATAGAGGACATAAACATATACGGCTATGCAGACGGCATAGAGGTTATGACAAGTGCGGACGGAATACGCTACAGGGCAATCGGCTATTATCCCCTTGACGAAGAAAAGACAACCTGCTTCGGTGTTCCGGGAAGAAATGCAAAATATGTTAAGATTGTTGTTAGCGAGAAGAGCGGATATATAGTATTATCCGAAATAGAGATAAAGGCAAGACCTCTTTATGAAAAAGGCGAGCCTGACATAACCAACAATAAAGAAGCGGAATCTGTCAATGTTTACACCGAGCTTAAATCCAACAATATTTTGTATATGGATTATACCGATTATGATGAGAACAAAAACAATGTTGCAGGCTATAATGTGTATATCGAAAAAGAGCCTTTTTATGATATAGACGGACTTGATGCAAAGCAGATTTTTGAAAACGGAGCAGAACAACAAAGGCTTTTGTCATTGGGAAAATATTGCACCTATACATCCTTTGAGCCTGACACGGATTACTATATAGCAGTTGTACCCAGAGTTACCATAGACCGCCGTCCCGATATTCATCCTGTTAAAATACACACATATTCACAGCTGGGAGACGAAAGGCTTACATCGGTTTTCTGTGTAAATGACTACCCCACAGGCGGAGGCTCACATCATGAGCACCCCGATGAAGGAGCAAATCTTAATACAAAGCTTAAGCTGTTGCGAGAGTTTGAAAATCTTCACGATACCCGTTATTGGTTTAGCATACCCGATGTATACAGGGCTATGGGTATATCCTATCTTCCCGAGAGCGTAGGAGATGAAAGCACATTAAAAACAAGAATGGGTACGGGAGTTTTCAAATCGGGAGTGTTTAACGAGCCTGAAATAAGAGCACCTTATGATGAGGACTTGCAAGGTGCAATAGATGAGATAAAGACAGCAAATCAAAGAGCGAAAAGCACAGACCCGAGAATACTTGTTGAAGCACCAACCCTTTGCGGAACGGATAAGCTTGATTGGCTTGAAGGCTTGTATAAGCTGGACCCCAATTTCGGCGATTATTTCGATATTATGGATATTCACCTTTATTGTAAGGTGTCGGAGGGAAATGCCCATGCAGATGACAACTATACAGACTTTGAATCCCCTGCTGTGCCCGAGCATCTTTACGGCAAGACGAGAAGGGTACGGGAGCTGCTCACCAAATACGAGGGAAACGCCGACAAGCCCATAATTACATCGGAAATAGGCTGGTCAACCCATACCAATACAGGATGGGTAAAAGGTCTGTGTGAACCTGTATCTCACGAAAGACAAGCCGATTATACTGCAAGGTGTTACTTAAACTCCATTGCAACAGGTATAAAGAATACATATATTTATTCTTTCCAGGACGAGTGGACCGAAACCGAGGACCCCGAGTGGCAGTACGGTATGGTTGATTGGAACGGAAATCCCAAGCCTGCATATTATGCAAGCTACACACTTATGAAGGTGCTTCGTGATGCAGAATATTTAGGAAGTGCAGGGGAGATAAGCCACCCCAATTACAGCTGTGTTTTCTGGGACGAAACCAAGAACCAATATATTACCGCCCTTTGGACGGCAGACGGGAATGAAAGGAATATTACACTTCCCGAAAAGGGACTTAAGGTTGTGGATATGAACGGAAATTCCATTATATCCGACGGCAAGGTTACAATATCAAAATCCCCTGTTTATGTTTTCTCGGATACGAAAATAACTCATTATTAAAATATACCCTGATTTTTGGAAAATTGCCAAAAATCGGGGTTATTTTTCTTGACAAAATTGAAAAATCGTGATACAATGTAATCTGCGTGAATTATATCCGTAACACAAATGTAACATAACAACAAAAAATGATTAGGACGAGAAATCGTCGTTAAAAATAATTTATAAGGAGCGGAAATATGAAAAAGGTATTAGTAGCAATGTGCATTATACTTGCCATGGTTTGTGGTATGGTATATGCGGCGGATGTTGGATTGTTAAGTGATAACCCGTTGACAGAGAATGACCTTACACTTTATACCGTTACAGGTGGAATGGACAAGGTTGTAACAGGAGCGACATACAGCTGGCAAAGCGGTTCGGATTCGGCTATTGTAAGTGCTCTTTCTTCCGAGAGCAAGAAGCTCTCCGGCGGACATGTTACCTCATCGGAGGCTGACTATGTGGGGGAAAGCACATCGGGAAGCAGTGCAGAATCAACGGTTATTTATGACTTAAAGTCAATCTATGCTGTAAACAGAATTGATGTTTGGCATATAAGCCAGGCACAGAAGCAGTTAGGTAAAATTAAGGTAAAGGCGTCTCTTGACGGAGCGGAATATACGGATGTTGATACATTTACCGCAAAAACTCCCACAATTGCAGACGGCGACTCGGCTAAATATCCGGTGCTTGATATTTGCAGGTTTGACCCTGTAAACGCAAGATACATAAGCATCAGCTTTTCAAAGGCGTCAGCTGCAAACAGCTATATTTTGGGTGATGTATTGATATTCGGTAACGAAAGCTCAATTGAGATAGAGCCTTGGGTTGGCGAGCTTGCGTTCAGAAATGCAGACGGCGACAGAGTATATGCTTATCCTGCAAGCGGTAAGGTTTACGCAAATGTAGAGGCAAAGAATGTAAACGCACTTCTTGTAATTGCAGGCTATGATGAGGACGGAAACCTTATCAAAACTTCAATAACCGATGCTAAATATTCAGAGCAGGGCAAGAAGTATGAGATAAAAGGTGAGTTTACAATCGATCCGGAAAACAAGCCGGCTTCAATTAAGGCAATGCTGTTTAACAGTAAGACCACGGTTACACCTCTTACAGCTTGTAAGGTATTGACCGATGACGATATTTCGGGCGAAGGCTTGATAAGCAGTACCCATGCCGTAGTTGACGGAACCAAGATATACAGAACAAATCCTTCATATGAGTGGGTTACAAGCGGTGAGAACGCAACAGATTCACAGCTTGCAGGCAGCACGGCAGAGCTTTTTGACGGTGATGCTCAGACTTCAAGAAGCACAGCAAATTCAGCAGGAACGGATGCATACGGAAACATTGTTATCCATATGGACGGTCAGATGGAGATTACAAAGGTTGCCATCCGCTCAATGTGTTCCGATAGCTCTTATGTAGAATCCTTTGATATCTACGCATCGGGTAATGATGACAGCTATAACTACATTGCAACGGGAGTTAATACGAACAGTTCAAAGCTTAACAGAGTTATGCAATCAACCTGTGAGTTAGGCAACAAGATATATGCAAAGGATATAAAAATTGTAATGAACAAGAAGCTTGACGCTTCCAATATGCAGATTGCCGAGGTTGAGGTTTACGGTAAGCCTGCAACCTTGGGAAGAGTGAGAAGCACAAGCTACAGATACGACCAGGATGTTGCTTATCAGACAAGTACGGATATCACCAGTGCCGATTACAGCAGAACGGCACTTTCGAACGGTAATCTTGATAACACCGTTGACGCTTTGGGCGATTATGTAAATCTTGTATATGATTTTGATGATCAGTATCAGGTTGATACAATCAAGGTTTACGGACAGGCAGCCGGTGCGGAAATTCTTACCAGTCCCGACGGTATGACATTCAGAAATGTTGGTTATTACGAATGTGACGGCGGAGTGATTTCGGCAAGCGGTGTACCCGGAAGAAATGCAAAGTTTGTAAAGATAATCCTTCACAAGGGACATCTTCCCAAGATTTCTCTCTCTGAGGTTGAGGTATACGGAAGAAAGCTCTTTGACGAAAATGCTCCTGTAAACACAACGGTTGCAAAGGTTCCCATTTATACAGAGCTTAAGAGTAACAATATCCTCTATGTGGATTGGACAGATTATGATGAGAGAGTAAACGGCGTAACAGACGGATATAAGCTGTTTATTGAAAAGACCGACTTTACAAATGCATCTGCAAAGAATCCCGTATCCGTATTTGAAAATGCAAATGATAACGCTCATGCAAAGATTGAGGGCAAGTATTGTACATATGCAGGGCTTGAACCCGATACCGATTACTATGTTGCAGTTGTACCTAATCACGCCGTAGCATCACAGGGTGCGGTTACAACCACCAAGATACACACCTATGATGCGTTGGGTAGCGGCAAGCTTTCGGCAGTATTTTGTATAAACGATTATCCTGCAAATGTTGCCCCCGGCGGTGCTCATATTGACCATCCCGATGAGACGGCAAACAGAGCTATTATGTATAAGCTCTTAAACGGAATGGAAGCAATACACAATACCCGTTTTTGGTTTGCTGTTCCCAATGCATTCAGAGCAAACGGTGTAGGATACTTGATTGAAAACAGCGGAAATGTTGCAACTCATAACGCAAACGGATGTTATACTTTCAGTATAGCAAATGAGCCGGATATAAGTAGTGCATACAAGACAAACTACTCAGGCTTTGCATCAAATCTTGCAGAAGCGTACAGTAATATAAAAGCTGTAAATTCAAAGAACCTGATGGTTGCTCCTACCATCTGCGGAACAGATAAGCTTTCATGGTGGGAAAATGTTTACAAGGCAGACCCCACATTGGGAAGTCATTTTGATGTAGCCGATGTACACATTTACTGTAAGAGATTTGAAGGAACGGGGCATTATGATGATAATTACACCGACTTTGAATCATATTCCGTGCCCGAGCATATCTACGGCAAGACATCAAGAATCAGAAGTCTTCTTGCTCAGTATGATGATGCAAGCAAGCCTCTTATTACAACCGAGGTTGGCTGGTCAACTCATAACGATGATAACAACGCTCATATTGCAGAAAAGGTTTCGGTTGACAGACAGGCTGATTATATTGCAAGATGTTATCTTAACTGTATTGCAAACGGTTATAAGAATGTATATATCTATGCATTCCAGGATGAAGGCTACGAGAACACCAATTCCGAATGGCAGTACGGTATGGTTGACTGGTACGGAAATCCCAAGCCTGCATACTACACGGCTTATACTCTTATGAAGGTTGTTAAGAATGCAGAATATGTGGGACCTGTTGACGGAATTTCGCATCCGAACTACGGTTGCTCATTCTGGGATGAGAGCAGAAATAAGTATATAACAGCTCTCTGGACAGCAGACGGAAAGGACAGAGTTGTCAATATCTCCGCAGAAGAAAGATGCAGAGTAATAGACGCATACGGAAATGTATCAACATCTTCTGTCGGCGGAACTGTTGCAATAGGTAAGTCACCTATCTACATTATTTCCGACGAAGCTTTGACAATCGGATAATTAAGCTTAATATAAAACCACCCCAATTTCGGGGTGGTTTTATTATGCGGATTACTTGGGCGCCCGCTTTTTTGCACATTTTTCTTGACTATGCCAACCAATTATAGTAAAATATATATAGGAGATAAAAAAGGGCATTTGTATATATTATCTTGTTTATGACAAGGGGTAAACACAAATGAAAAAAATTGACATATTATCCGGAATTATAACGGTTTGCATTGTTGTGACGGCACTTCTTACAGGCGTTGTTACCGTGTTTGCAACTGACGGAATCGGATATTATGATAAGGGAATAAAAATCACATCAATATCGGCAAACGATATTGACGGCGATGGCGTGTATGAGGTTTCCGTTAAATACGAGCTTGACGACACGTCGGATAATAAAATAGGTGTCAGTCTTTTTGCCTATGCAGGAGATAACCTTTACGTAAGCGAAAGCGGATTTACGCCCTTTAATCCTCAAACTATGACCATTGTTGCCGAAAAACAACAAAAACAACCCATTGAAAAATCGGGGGAATTTGTGTTTTTTGTTGAAAGCGGTGATGATGCACATATTAAGACAGATACAGACAAGCCTTTTATAATAACGGTTTGCGGAGATGACACAAGCGTTATGCCTGCCGCCGCATCATTGGTGATTTCCCGGCTTCCCATACAGCCGTGGGTAAGCGATATTAAATTTAGAAATTCTCAAAACGAGGAAATACAAGCCTTTTCCGGGGAAAGTGAGATTTTCGCCTGTGCGGAAGTGAAAAACACAAACTGCATAATGGTTGTTGCAGGTTATGACAGTATGGGAAACCTTGTAAAAGCGGAGTTTTCTTACGGTAATTGTGAAAAAACGGAAGAGGCATACAGCCTTATTTGTGATTTTGGCATAGATGAAGATAATAAACCCCAATATATAAAAGCTATGATATTTAATAACGACAAGACTATAACTCCATTGGCAAACTGCAATGTGATTTATCCGTAAGGATTTAAAGAGAGTGATGCCGAATGAAAAAGCATATAATGATTTTGCTTATAGTTATCACGGCGGTTTTTGGCACGGCTTATGGTGCGGAGAATACCGCCGAAAACCGCATCAGATTTGTAAACGAAAACGGAGATAAGGCGTTTTCCTGCGGTGGAAAAAAGAACCTTACAGCCTTGTTTGACGGCGACGGTAAAAACATATGTATGATTGTTGCGTGGTTTGACGAAAGCCAACGCCTTTTGGGTGTTAAAACCGCCCTTGGTGAGGGAGATACTCTTGCCTGCAATTTTACCCCCGATGACGAATGTGATGTTGTAAAAGCCTTTGTGTTTGACGGTATGGATACGTTAAAGCCTGTATGCGAAAGTGCAGAGCTTGGTAAACGGGATATAAGCAAGGATTTGCTTATCAGCAGTAAAAACTCGGTGTTCGGAGAAGATACATACGACACAAATCCCACATATCAATGGGTGCGTGACGGAAATATGGCAACAGACATAAGTCTTGCCCTTGATACGCAGGAGTTATTTGACGGGGATTCGTCAACTGCAAGAATGTCATCCTTTAATATGAATAATGATTCATACGGAAATATAATTATTCATCTTGATACCCCTATGGAGATAAGCAAGGTTTCGGTCAGAGCAACCTGTGCTGATTATGCATATGTGGAATCCTTTGATGTTTACGCATCTGAAAACGGCGAGATATATAACTATATTGCCACGGCGGAAAATACTGCGCCCGAAATTGACAGGGTTATGGCTTTAAATTGCGAAATTTCCCGTCCTGTTGTTGCCAAGGATATTAAAATTGTAATGAAGAAGAAGCCGGAGGCGTACTACCTTAACATAGCAGAGGTTGAGGTGTACGGCAGACCGCCGGAAAAAGACAGGGTAAGATGTACAGATTATAAGTATGAGCAGGATGTTGTATATCAGACAAGTACGGATATAACAAATAATGATTACACAAAAAAGGCTCTTTCCGACAACGACATAACAAAAACCGTTGAAGCCTTGGGCGATTATGTAAATCTTATATATACCTTTGATAATTATTATCAGATTGACAGTATCGACATATCAGGAAGCTCTTCGGGTGCGGAAATTTTAACAAGTCCCGACGGAATGAATTATCGGACGGCAGGATATTATGACTGCACAGACGGTAAAATTTCCGCAAGCGGAGTACCCGGAAGAAACGCAAAGTATGTAAAGCTGATAATTCATAAAGGTGACTTGCCGAAGATAGAGTTATCTGAGGTTTATGTGTACGGCAGAAAGCTGTTTGATGATACACAAACGCCAAAGCCTGAAACTGACAGAGTACAGGTGTATACCGAGCTTAAATCAAATAATATTTTATATATAGACTGGACAGATTATGACGAAAAGGCAAATAATATAAATGACGGTTATTTTGTGTATATTGAAAAGAGCGATTTTACAAACGCTTCAAAGAAAACACCAAAGTCGGTGTTTGAAAACGGCAACGGAAACGCCCATGCAAGGGTTGACGGAAGGTATTGTTGTTTTGCGGGGCTTGAACCCGATACCGATTATTATGTAGCGGTTGCCCCAAGAAATAATAAGGAAGCACAGCAGGACGTAAGACCTGTTAAAATCCATACCTATACGGTGCTGGCAGGTGAAAAGCTTTCGTCGGTATTTTGTGTTAACGACTACCCCACAGGCGGCGGAGCTCATGTAGAACATGATGACGATAACGCAATGATAGAAACAAAGCTTAAGCTTTTAAATGCCATGGAGGCAATGCACAACACTCGTTGGTGGTATCCCATTACCGATAATTACCGTGCAAACGGAATAAACTTTTTGCATGAGAGCACAGGGGATGTTGCGGGAAATAACGCAAAGGGCAGTTATTTGTTCGGCACATTTAATGAGCCTGATATTTCCGCTCCATATAAGGATGACCCTAAGCTTGCGGTTCAAAAAATGAAAGAAAACCACGAAAGAGCACAGGCGGTTGACACAAGAAATGTATCAACGGGACCTACCACCTGCGGAACGGATACCCTTCCGTGGATAAGAAGCCTTTATAAAGAGGACCCCAATTTCGGCGATTATTTTGAGGCAATGGATATTCATCTTTATTGTAAGTTATCGGAGGGTAACACTCATGCAGATGATAGTTACAACGACTTTGAAACACACGGTGTTCCGGAGCATTTGATTGGAAAGGCGAACAGAATAAGGGCATTGCTGTCAGATTGTGAGGGAAATCCCAATAAGCCTATTATTTCATCCGAAATAGGATGGGCAACGCATAATCAATCAGGTTCATGGGCGGAACAGGTGACCTATGACAGACAGGCAGATTATGTGGTAAGATGCTACTTAAACTCCATTACCGCCGGAATTGTAAACACATATATTTACGCATTTCAGGATGAGGGATACGAAAGGGATTATTCGGAGTATCAATACGGAATGGTTGATTGGTACGGAAATCCCAAGCCTGCATACTACACGGCTTATACCCTTATGAAGATGATAAAAAATGCCGAATATATGGGCGGTGTTTCGGGAATATATCACCCCAATTATGCAATAACATTCTGGGATGAAACGAGAAGCAAGTATATCACGGCTATCTGGACGGCAGACGGACAGGAAAGAAAAATAAATATTTATCCGAATGAGGACTACAGGGTTGTAGACGCATACGGAAATACAACAAGAAAGCCAAAGGGCGAAAAATTGCAAATATGCAAATCGCCGAAATATATAATTTCGGATAATTGGCTTTCGGTGACAAATTAAAAGGAGAAGATTAGGATGTACAAATTTACGGAAAATTCAAGGGTGTGCTTCTTCGGTGACAGCATTACCCACAACGGAAGGTATATAAGGCGAGTGTATGATTATTATCGCAATACTCTGGGAATAAAGCTTGAGATGTACAACTGCGGAATATCGGGAAACCGTGCCGGAAATGCCTTAAAGCATATGGAGGAAACAGTCCTCTCCCACAACCCCACGGATGTTGTAATATCCTTCGGTATGAATGATATTGAATACTTTGATTATGAAGAAACCGTGGCAGATGAAGAGCTTGTGAAAAAGAGAAGAGCGTCAATAGACAGAGGTTATAATAATATTAAAACCATTGCGGAAAAGCTTTCAAGCCGAGGCATAAGGGTTAGCTTTACAACCCCTACGGCATATGATGAAATATCGGATATAGAAGCAACCGTTAATCGGGGAACTTATGGGGCTTTGTATGAATTAAGAAGCAGAGTTATAAACCTTGCAAAATCTTATGATGATAATGTAGTTGATTTTACAATACCCATGTTTGAGGCTATAAAAGTACAGTACAAGGTGGGTAAATCTCCTATTGGTCCCGACAGAATACATCCCACAAATGAGGGACAGGAGATTATGGCAGCCCTTTTCTTAAAGGCACAGGGCTTTGATGTAGAGGTAACCTATGATGATGATAAGCTGAAAGAAATTCTTGCAAAAGGTCATGATGAGTGGGAAGAAAAGAGATTTAACCTTGAGGTTGAGGCGAAAAAGGGCGAGTTTGTAAGATATGTTCTTCATGCCGACATAAAGGATATTGAAGAAGTTAAAAAGGTTGCAAAGCAGGAGCTTGAAAAGGAAGAGGATGAGTATGTCAGCGGCGAGCTTAAATATATGATAGACAGTTGGGAAAAGCGTGAAGCCTTGCAAAAGCAGCTTATAGAGCATACAAAATCAATCTACAATGGATAAGGGTGCTTCGGTGCTCCCGTAGGGGCATCCCATTGGGCACCCGAATGGGCGGATTTGTTATCCGCCCGCAAAAACCAAACGAAAGGACATATACAATATGAATTTTACATCAAAAATACAGGAAAGGCTTGACAAAAAAAGAGGACCTCTCACCATTGCTTTTTTAGGTGACAGCGTTACTCAGGGATGCTTTAACGGCGATGCAAACCACAGTGCGGCTTATTGTATGAAGCTTAAATACTTAATCGAAAAGATATACAGCGACGCCCTTCCCATAAGCATTATAAACGCAGGCATAGGCGGCGAAAATTCAAAGCAGGGAAGCGAAAGGGTCGAAAGAGATGTAATTTCTCACAATCCCGACCTTTGCGTTGTTGCATTCGGACTTAACGATTGGGGCGGTGACAGTAAGCTTGCTCTTGAAACCTATAAAAATTCACTCTCCGAAATATTTGAAAAGCTTAAGGCGGCAAATATCGAAACGTTGTTTATGACCCCCTGTATGATGGCGACATGGGTTGATGAAAAAAATGTTGCGGACGAATTTAAGGACTTTGTAAAGGATGTTGTAAAATGTCAGACAAGCGGACTTTTTGATACATTTATTGAAAACGCAAAGGAAATTTGTAAAAAGTATAATATAAAGGTTTGCGACTGCTATGCAATATGGAAAAAATTTGCGGATAACGGAGTTGACACAACCAAGCTTTTAAGCAACAGAATAAATCACCCGACAGAGAATATGCATTGGCTTTTTGCATATGAGCTTTTAAAGGCTATTATGGAATAATCGGGGGGTGGAGTAAAATGGAATTTACATCAAAAATACAGGAAAGACTTGATAAAAAAAGAGGACCCCTTACCATTGTGTTTTTCGGTGCAAGCATTACACAGGGATGCTTTGATGATTATGCAGACCACAGTGCAGGCTATGCAATGAAGCTTAAATACTTAATCGAAAAAATATACGGAGATGAGTTTCCCATAAGTATTGTAAACGCAGGTATAGCAGGGGAGAACGCAAAAAGGGGAAGCGAAAGGCTTGAAAGAGATGTAATCTCTTACAATCCCGACCTTTGCGTAATGAATTTCGGAATGAACGATTGGGGCGGCGACAGTAAGACATCCCTTGAACTTTATAAAAATTCACTCTCCGAAATATTTGAAAAGTTAAATGCGGCAAATATCGAAACATTGTTTATGACCCCTTGTATGATGGCAACATGGGTTGATGAAAAAAATGTTGCGGAAGAAAACAGGGATTATGTTAGAAAGGTGGTAGAGTGCCAAACAAGCGGAATTTTCGATACCTTTGTGGAAGCCGCAAAGGAAACCTGCAAAAATCACGGAGTAAAGGTTTGCGACTGCTATTCTGTATGGAAAAAGTTTTCGGAAAACGGAGTTGACACAACCAAGCTTTTGATAAACAGAATAAATCACCCGACAGAGAATATGCATTGGCTTTTTGCATATGAGCTTTTAAAAACGATTATGGATTAAAAATAAATTAAATGCCTTAAAAGGCGGAAAGGAAGATATATTATGAAAACAATCAAAGACAAACAGTTGTTGGTAGGAGCGGATTTCGCAGGATTTCCTCTTAAGGAGGCAGTTTGCGAGCATTTGCGTAAAAAGGGATGGACAATCACAGATGTTGGGGTAAAAGCAGATTCAGACCCCGATGACACGGATTTGATGTTCCACAGAGTTGGCTTAAGAGTAGGTTCTATGATAGCAGAGGGCGAGTTTGAAAGAGCTATGATTTTCTGCGGAACAGGAATGGGTATTCATATTGCCGCAAGCAAATGTCCCCATGTTCATGCAGGTGTTGTAGAGAGTGTTCCCGCTGCACTTCGTGCAATCACAGGAAACGGCGTAAATGTTCTGGCTATGGGTGCATTTTATGTTGCACCGGCTATGGGCTGTGACATAGCAGACGCATACTTAAATGCAGAGCTTGGCTCCGGCTATGAGTGGTGGAAGAACTTCTATGAATTCCACAAGCTTGCAATTGACGAGCTTGAAGCTTTTGACTATGAAGAATACAAGAAGAACGGCTTTAAAGTAAACAAGCTGGGAGATTTTCCTTTACAGCTTGAAACAAAACCCGAATAATTAGCAGGGCAGGGGAAAAATGCACAGACCACGCAAAGCGTAAGTAGATCAAAAATATTTATATTGCTAAATTGATTATTATTTTACGAAAGCCAATGTAGAAATTCGTTTATATACGAATTTCAGAATTAAACGCTTTGCGTTTTGAACAAACTTCGCCTCTCGGAGTACCTATGTACGCCTTCGGGCAAAGCAAAAAACAGAGTTTTTTGCCTCAGTTTGTCCAATCTGCACTATTTTTCCATCTGTCCCGAAAAAGAGTTGTAGCAAAAGATTTTTTAAAAATCTTTTGCTACAACTCTGTAAAAATGAGGTGAGAATTATGGCTTTTACAAACACAAGATTTATTAAGGCAAATGTAAAAAACAATAACGAATTCACATACAAAAACTATGCTCCCATGTTTCGCCGCCGCTTTGAATTAAAGGACTTTAAAAAAGCGGAGCTGACGGTTTGCGGATTGGGGTACGGTTATTTTTATATTAACGGAAAGAAGATAAGCAAGGATTTGTTTACAGCTCCCGTTTCCGATTATTCAAAAACTCTTTGGTATAATACATATGATGTAACAGGGCTTTTGGAAAAGGGCGAAAATATTCTGGCTGTTATCTGCGGAAACGGCTGGTACAACGAGGATTGCAAAAGCTCATGGAGCTTTGATGAGGCAATATGGCGTGATGTGCCTAAATTTATTGCGGAGCTTAAGGTTGACGGAGAGGTAGTTTTAAGAAGTGACGAAAGCTTTAAGTGCCTGCCGGAAAGTGCAATTTATTTTAATGATTTAAGAGTGGGCGAGTTTTTCGATTCTCGTCTTTATGATGAAAAGTGGAAAGAAAAAGATTTTGATGACTCAAAATGGGAAAATGCCGTAATTGATAAAACCCCTCCCACGGGAATTTTCAGAGAATGTAAGTGCGAGCCGATTTGCGAGCATGAAACCTACGGCGTAAAGAATGTTTATAAAATATCGGATAAGAAGTTTTTGTTCGATATGGGACAGAATTTGTCGGGATATGCAAGAATAACCGTGACGGGCAATGAGGGTGACGAGCTTGTAATTCGTTATGCGGAGCAGATAAATGAGGACTTGTCCCTGCAGCTTAACGATATGGAACGGCACTACCCTCAATGTGAGTTTCAGACAGACAGACTGATACTTTGCGGAAAGAAAATAACATGGTCGCCCATGTTTACATACCACGGCTTCAGATATGTTTTGATAGAAGGAATAGAAAACGCCGATGATGTAACCGTCGAATCGGTGTTCGTTCATCAGGATATAAAGGACAGAACAGAGTTTTCGTCCTCGGATGAATTTTTAAACAAGCTGTTTTTCTTGGGTAAAAAGGCGTGTTGGTCAAATATGTTTTATATGCTCACCGACTGCCCCACCCGTGAAAAGCTGGGTTGGACAAACGATGCTCAGGCGTCAACGGAGCAGATGCTTACAAATTTTGATATAGAAAGACTTCTTGAAAAATGGATTGTTGATGTATGGGATGCCCAGCTTCCCGACGGCTCTCTTCCGGGAATAATTCCCACGGCAGGCTGGGGCTACGAATGGGGTAACGGTCCCGTGTCCGACGGCTTGCTTTTTGAGATACCCTACAGAATATATATTCATACGGGAAGGAAAGAGCTTTTGTGCAATTCCCTTGATAAATTCGAGAAATACTTTGATTATATCAGGACAAGGACAGACAGCGACGGTTTCGTCCGTTTCGGCTTGGGGGATTGGACAAATCCCACATCAAACGAGCTTATACCCGTTGAATTTGTAAACGCAGTATTTCTCTATAAGTTTAATATGATAGCCGCCCTTGCCGCAGAGTTTTCGGGACTTGATAAAAGCAAGTATGAAGAAGAGACGGAAAGACAGAAAAAGCTGTTGCTTGATAATTTCGTAAGCTCGGACGGCAGGTCAAAGGTCAATGAGCAAACTCCTGTTGCAATGCTCATATACTATGGCCTGTCAGATATTGAACCACTTAAAATACAGCTTAAGGAGCTTGTGGAGAAAAACGGATTCAGACATAATTGCGGAATGGTGGGACTCAGATTTTTGTTTCAGGCACTAAACAAGTGCGGACTTTATGAGTACGCTTATAAAATAATTACCGCCAAGGAATCCCCTTGCTTTAACGATTGGGTGAAAAATGACGCCACAACCCTTTGGGAAATGTGGGGAAAAGAAAAGCATGAGGAATCCAAAAACCATCATATGTATTCAGATTTTATGTCGTGGATAATAAAGACACTTGTTGGATTTAACCAAGAGGACGAGTTCGGCTATACAGGAAAAACCACGGTAAATCCCATATTTATTGCCGGTGTTGACTATGTTGATGCATCTGTTATGCTTCCACAAGGAAAATTAAGGGTTTCGTGGAAGCGTGAAGATAAAATCAAGCTTAACATCACCGTGCCCGACGGTGCAAATGTGTATTACAACGGCGAATTATTAAAAAGCGGAATAAACAAAACGGAGGTATTAAGATGACAGATTACAGAGAAAAAAGAGGAGATTTTTTAAAGGGCAGAGATGAGTATAAAAGCAGTATTTTAAGCGTTGTTAAAAAGCTTGAAGAAAAATCGGCGGCGGAAAAAGATGTATATACTCAGGATATTTTTAAAGACAGCGAAAAGTACAGAGAGGACTATAAAAGAATGCTTGGCTGGCCTCTTTGGGGCTATAATGACGAAAAGGATGCCGAGCTTACAACGGAAAAGCTTTGCGATGACGGCGAGTATGAAGTTTTCAGAACATTCTTTAAGCTTGATATAGGCGTTGTGGCATATGGCTTGCTTTATAAGAAGAAGGACGGCAAAAAAAGACCCATGGTGTTTGTTCAGCACGGCGGTGCAGGTTCGCCCGAGCTTATAAGCGGATTTTATACAGGGGATACAAGCAACTATAACGATATGCTTCAAAGGGTAATTAAGTATGATGTAAACGCCTTTTGCCTGCAAACCCTTAACTGGTCATCGGGTGACTCCGAAAATGACTACGGCAGTCTGACCGACAGAATTGAGATTGATTCAAGACTTAAAAGAGTGGGAAGCTCCATAACAGCAATAGAAGTTTATGTATACAAAAAGATGATGGACTGTTTTGAAAAACAGGATTATGTTAAAAACTTCGGTATGGTAGGTCTTTCTTACGGCGGATTTTATACCATATTTGTTATGGCGGCAGACACAAGAATTAAGGCAGGCATTTCATGCTCGTGGTTTAACGAAAGAAGAAAGCGTGCATGGAGTGATTGGTCATTCCAGGATGCGGAGAAAATGTTCGGTGATGCCGAGGTTGCAGCATTGATTTATCCAAGAAGGATTTGGATTGAAATGGGCGACAGCGACCCCTTATTTGATAAAGGAAATACAAAGACTGAATTTGACAGAATAAAAAAAGCCGCCGACAAAGCCGGCGTTTCAATGGATTGGGCAGAGCTTGTAATATTTGAAGGCGACCACGAATTTTGTAAGGACGACGCACCCATAGAAGATATAATGAAATATTTAATCTGAATACGGGCGGAGCAGCAAGGCGTAGCCTTGCCGAATGGAAAATGGAAAATGGAAAATGGAAAATTATTGTTCAAATCCGCCACGGCGAATTTGTTCCTAACTAAGCCTCCCCTTTTTTATAAAGGGGAGGGGCGATGGTTGCCGGTGGCAACCGCTTATCGCAGACCGAGGCGGTAGCCGAGACCCGCTTTAGCGGTGGAAGGGTTGTGCCATTTTCGCAAACCACGCCCATTACGCGGTAGGGGCGCCGCTTGTGCGCCCGCTTTTTTTGCACGCAAATTATATATTTTTTCGTTATACGAAGGGATGTTGCTTTTGTACGCACAAAAGTAACCAAAAACCGGTCGGGGATGACCCCGACACCCCTAATCGCACCTCCAAAAGATAAAGTTTATCTATCCGGATTTATTCAGCACGTACTGCGGCAAGCCGGCGTTATAGTATGCGATTTACAAATTGGGTGCTATTCATCTATGGAGCGGCACAGACGATGTAAAAATCATTTAAAATACTCGACCCATAGCCGATTTCGGCTATGGGTACCCCGAGGTTTGGCGACGAAAAACGCCGGTTCCGCAAACTTTTGCGTATGCCAGGTAGGGGCGCCGCTTGCTGCGCCCGTTGCCTTTTCTGTCAACTTTTTATTTGTTATAAACAATAATCGCCGTATGAGAATTTTCGTCCCAATCAACCTTTCCGCCAACCGCTTTAACAACATCACGGATGGGGATTACCAGTCTGCCGTTTACCTCCATGGGAGGACAGCTTAAAAACTCTGTCTTTTCATTGTGACGCATAAAATCAAATCCTGCTTTTATAAGGATTCTGTGACCGTTAATGGTTATTCCGGCATATTCCATATCGGGATACCATTCGATATCCGCTCCCATATCCTCAAGAACCGAGCGAAGAGGAACAAGGGTGCGGAACTTTTTTTGCTCGGTAACGGGAGCTTGATCAAAGTCAACGAGCTTACCGTTTAAAATAACGGTGACAAGCTGTTCACATTCAATTCCTCTTGACAGCCCCCAATAATATGCAGGACAGCTTTCACTGATGTTGCAGTAGAATTTAACATTACCGGAGCCTGAAAACGCATCCTCGGCAATTTCGTTTACTGTGTCGGGAATGCTTACGGAACAAAGATTTTCACACATTCCGAATGCCTTTGAGGCGATAGAGGTAACTCCCTTGGGAATTGTAACTCCGATAAGTGAGGGGCATTGATAAAAAAGACCGTCGTTTATCTTTGAAATGCTTCCCGAAAGGCGTACGGACTGAATTGATGAGCTGTAAGCAAAACACATATCACCGATATCCGTAACCGTATCGGGAAGAATAATCTTTTGAACCTCGGATAATCCGCTGAAAGCGCCCTTTGCAATTTTTGTAACCGAGTGTCCGTCAATGGTTTCGGGGACGGTTACAACACTTTGAGAGTCCGATACTCCCGTAATTGTTACTTGCGTACCCCTTGTTTCGTATTCAAAAATGCCATCTGTGTAAAGGTCATTTTCTTCCTCTGCGTAAACAGAGAGAGTAATACAAAAAGAAGTAAGCAAAAGTAATGATATCATCTTTTTAAGCATAGTAATATAATCTCCTAACCGCCGTAGATACGGCAAAAATAAGTTATCTAAGAACATACGCAGACTATTATATCACAAAATTTTAAAAAAATCAAATTTTTAGTATTTAAAGAATATAACACAATAAAAATTTTTAAGAAAATAATTAAAAAAATCCTTGACATATATGTAAAAATGTGATATTATACTTTGGTAAAGCAGAAGTAAACCGCTTCTCCCCTCAGCTTAGAAAGGCAAAAGGGTATATCTTTTAATTTTTATAAGATTTTTTTGCGGTGTACTTTGTGTGCAGCCGTTTTTTTATTCGGCAAGACTTTTTGGAGGTGTTTTAAATAGGAAAGCAGGACTTAATGATAAACGAAGAAATCAAAGACAAGGAAATTCGTCTTATAGGTGCAGACGGCGAACAGCTGGGAATTGTTTCGGCTGATGAGGCGTTAAAGCTTGCGGACGAAAAAAATCTTGATTTGGTTAAAATTGCACCACAGGCAAAGCCTCCGGTGTGCAGGATTATGGATTACGGAAAACATAAGTTCGAGCTTGCAAAGCGTGAAAAGGAAAACCGTAAAAATCAAAAGGTAAGTAATATCAAAGAGGTCAGGTTTACACCTAACATTGACGAGCATGATTTTAACACAAAATTAAATCAGGCTATGAAATTTTTAAAGTCCGGCGATAAAGTAAAGGTTTCCGTTCGTTTCAGGGGCAGAGAGATTACTCACAGCTCTATCGGAAAGGATTTGCTTGTTCGTTTCCGTGAAGGAGTATCGGAAGTCGGTGTGTCGGATAAGGATATTAAGATGGAAGGCAGAAACATGGCAATGGTACTGTCGCCGAAAAAAGCTTAAAACAAATTCCAAATGGTCATAAACTAAAAACATAAACAAAAACAGTTATACGGAAGGAGAGAAACATTATGCCTAAAATTAAAACTCACAGAGGAGCAGCAAAGCGTTTTGGTGTTACCAAAAACGGTAAGGTTAAGAGAGCTAAGGCTTTCAGAAGCCACATTCTTAACAAGAAGTCTACCAAGAGAAAAAGACAGCTCAGAAAGGGTGGCTACTTATCACCCGCAAACGAGGCTACCATCAAGAGCATGATGCCTTACAAATAAGCCGAACCGGCTTTGTTAATTGATTTTACTGATTTACAAGGAGGAATACTAAAATGGCAAGAGTTAAAGGCGCAATGAAAACACGCGCAAGACATAAGAAAATCTTAAAGCTTGCAAAGGGCTACAGAGGTGCAAAGAGCAAGCTTTACAAGACAGCCAATCAGGCTGTTATGAAGTCCCTGTCATATGCTTACAGAGACAGAAAGGCTAAGAAAAGAGAATTCAGACAGCTTTGGATTGCCCGTATCAATGCTGCTGCTCGTATGAACGGTATCAGCTACAGCAAGCTTATGAACGGACTTAAAAATAACGGAATTGAAATCAACAGAAAGATGCTCGCCGAAATCGCGGTTTCCGACCCCGAGGCTTTTAAGAGCTTGGTAGAGCGCGTAAAATAAGACATTAAAGATTCTTCTGCGTGTCAAATACCGCGGGGAATCTTTTGTGCTTTTTATCAATTATAGTACAGAGTAGGTATCCATGCGTTGACTAAAATTAGGTCTGAGTGCCGTTTGCACAGGGAGTTGGCAGACGGACGAAGTGCGATATGCCGCGATATGGGTACTGCATCCCGCTGTTTTACACAACGAAAGGCTTTTTGCTGTGTTGACAGCAGAAAGAGGTGTTGTGTATGCATGTTTTTTTTGCTGAATTTGACGGATTTCTGGATTATGCAAAATCTGTTTTAAAAAGCGTATTGGAACCGCTTAAATCTTTTTTTGATATTTTTTCAAACTTTTGGACAGGAGCAATTCTCATTGCGGCTGTGTTTGCGGCACTTTTATTTGTTTCGTTAAAGCTTAATAAAAAAGGCTTTTTTGTAAGCATAAAATCCCCGAAGGTTCTGGCATTTTGTGCTGTTATGATTGCAATAAACGCATTGCTTGAATATTTTGCCCAAGACATTACGGCGTATATCAGGGTAAGCTTCGGGTTTGCAACTCTTCCTGTTGTGTCGGCATTTTTCGGACCCATAGCAGGATGCGTTACCGGAATTCTTCAGGATTTGGCAGGCTTTTTAATTAAGCCTACCGGTGCTCTTTTAATCACACTTACATTTAACGAGGGAATTGCAGGAATGATTCTCGGTATTATGCTATATAACAAAAAAATTACCTTCGGCAGAATTTTCCTTACGGAGCTTGTAATTGTTTTGGGTGTAAATATATTACTTAATTCGATTGCCCTTGCACCAACGGTGGGAAGCGGATTTATCGGAATATTACCGTCGAGAATAATTAAAAATATTATTATGCTTCCGGTTCAGTCGGTAATTGTATATTTTGTTTTAAAGGTTGTAAAGAAAAGAGTTAAGCTTTAGTGTGGAGGGGAAGGCTATGGTGAACTTCATATTAAGCCGTGATAATAAAACGGTGAAAAACACCCGTTCCCTTCTGACCAAAAAAGGACGGGACAAGCAGGCACGTTATTTTGCCGAAGGGGTTCGTCTTGTAGAGGATGCCGTAATACATTCGAAAGACAGCATAGAATATTTTGTTGTTTCAAAAAGCTATGCCTCGGAAAACCAAGAGCGTATTAGCGAGCTTGACAAAAAGAGCAAAAGCATATATGTTATCGAGGATAAAATATTTAAAGAAATGTGCGATACCCAATCCCCACAGGGAATAGGGGCGGTGCTTAAAAAAGATAATCGTGAAATTACCGATTTTTCTAAATTCGGATACGCATTGGTTCTTGACGGAGTTTCGGAGCCGGGAAATATGGGTACAATAATCAGGACGGCTGAAGCATCGGGAGTTGATGTTATCTGCCTTATGAATAACTGTGCGGATATATACAGCCCCAAGGTTGTAAGAGCGGCAATGGGTTCTGTTTTCAGAATGAGGTTCTGTGATTTGGAAAGCGTAAAAAGCTTGCAAAAATCGGGATTTACCGTTGCGGCGGCTACCCTTTATGATTCTGTGCCATTGGAGGATGCAGATATTTCCGGTAAAAGAGCTGTTGTAATAGGAAACGAGGCTCACGGCGTATCAAAGGAAGTTATTTCCCAATGTGATTTGTCCGTGAGAATTGATATGAGAGGAAAAACCGAGTCATTAAATGCGGCTGTGGCGGCAGGCATTTTGATGTATCTGCTCAGGCCCTGACGGTTGGAGAAAAGTTATGGATTACCATGATGATATTATATATAAGCTGTGGCTTAACATTTTATGCGGACACAGACCTTCGTATATAAATAAGTGTCTGTCCGGCGGTCATTCTCCGGAGGAGATATTTAAGTCTGATCTGCTTTACGATAAGGCGCTTTCCTGCTTAAGTCTTGCCGGAAGAATTCGTGCACGGCGTTCTCTTGACGAAGCAAAGCAGATTTACGAGGATTGTATGGACGAGGGAATTTCCTTGATTTCAATTGATGATAAAGCTTATCCCGAAAGACTTAAAGCAATTTTTGCTCCGCCGCAGATTTTATATGTAAAGGGCGAAATGCCGGATTTTGACAAACTTGTTTGCATTGCCGTTGTGGGTTCAAGGAAATGCTCCGATTATTCAAGGGATTTTACTTACAAAATTGCATATAACCTTGCAAAAGCGGGAATACCCACAATAAGCGGTATGGCTTTGGGCATTGACGGAGCGGCACACAGAGGAACGCTTGACGGCGGGAATATTACCGTTGCCGTTCTTGCAGGCGGAGTTGATATAGTTTATCCCGGGGCAAACAAAGGACTTTATAAGGAAATACAAAAAAGAGGTGCGGTCATATCGGAAAGACCGCCTGAAATGGCAGGCAGAGCAGACTTTTACAAAGAGAGAAACAGGATTATCGCAGGCCTGGCAAACGGTGTTTTGGTTACAGAGGGCGAGCTGTCAAGCGGAACGAAAATTACGGCGAATTGGGCGTCAAGCTTTGACAGGGATTTGTTTGCAGTCCCCGGAAAGCCCGATGATGAAAGGTCAAGCTTGCCAAATGAGCTTATTAAGCATAACGCAAAGCTTGTAACCTCTCATGAAGACATAATAGAAGAATATATTTCGGTATATCCCAAAGAGCTTAAATACGGAATTGATTTGATTAAGGATAATGAACATATATCCGAAGACACTCACGGATACGAAATAAATGCATTAAAGATTAAGCCGGATATTGAGGCTTTTGACGAAAAAAGTAAGAAGATTATTACATATCTTTATGAAAAGAATGATAAAATTCATATAGACGAAATTTCAAGAGATTGTGACATAAGTATGACCGAGCTGAGTTTTTCGATAATCAAGCTTTTGATGTCGGGTGTGATTTACGAGCATCCGGGACAGTATTACTCAGCCAAAAAATAAAATTTACAAAACAGAGCAGGAGGAAAAGATATGCCCGAAAAGAAATCAGGCAAGCGCTCGGAAAAAAAGAAGCTGGTTATTGTGGAGTCCCCTACCAAGGTTGACTCTGTTAAGAAGTATCTCGGAAAGGGATATGATATAGAAGCCACAATGGGACATGTTCGTGATTTGCCAAAAAGTACCTTGGGAATAGATATTGATGACGAGTTTGAGCCTAAATATATTACAATCAGAGGAAAGGGCGACCTTATAGCAAAGCTTAAAAAGAAGGCTGCAAATGCCTCCGAAGTTTATCTTGCAACCGACCCTGACCGTGAAGGAGAAGCAATATCATGGCATTTGTCAAATGTTTTGGGTATTGACCCGGAAACTAACTGCCGTATAACCTTTAACGAGGTTACAAAGGATGTTGTCCGTGAGGCGGTAAAGGAGGCTCGCCCCATTGATATGGATTTGGTTGATGCCCAGCAAACAAGGCGTGTGCTTGACAGAATAGTGGGATATAAGATAAGTCCGCTGTTGTGGAAAAAAGTAAAAAAGGGATTGAGCGCCGGACGAGTTCAGTCGGTGGTTGTAAGACTTATTGTTGACAGAGAAAGAGAGATTGAGGCGTTTTGTCCCGAAGAATATTGGACAATAGACTTAAAGCTTACAAATGATAAAGGAAAGCTCCCCTTTAAAGCAAAATTTTACGGTGATTCATCGGGCAAAAAGATTGTCTTAAGCGAAGAAAAGACAGCCCTTATGATTGCAGAGGAGCTTAAAAAATCCGAGTATACCGTAAAGAGTGTATCGCGCAAGGAAACCAAGAGAAAGAGTGCGCCGCCTTTTACCACAAGTACCCTTCAGCAGGAGGCTTCAAGAAAGCTTAATTTTACCGCAAGAAGAACAATGGTTGCGGCACAGCAGCTTTATGAAATGGGATATATTTCGTATATGAGAACAGATTCCTTGCGTATATCATCAATTGCACAAAATGAGGCAAGAGAATATATTGCTTCTCATTACGGCGAAGAATTTGTGCCGAAGGTTCCAAAGCAGTACAGAGCAAAGAAAAGCGCTCAGGATGCCCACGAAGCAATAAGACCTACATCATCGGCGAATGAGCCGGAAAAGCTTAAGGAAAAATTAAAGACCGACCTTTATAAGCTTTATCGTCTTATATGGCTCAGATTTATGGCAAGTCAGATGACGGATGCGGTTGTAGATGCAATTACCGCCGATATTGTTACAGATAAATATATGGTAAAGGCAACGGGTTCGGAAATAAAGTTTGCCGGATTTATGACCCTTTATGTTGAGGGTAAGGACGAGGAAGAAGAAAAAGCAGCCAAGCTTCCTACTCTTGATGTAAATCAAAAGCTTTTGCTTAAAGAGCTTGAGCCGACACAGCACTTTACACAGCCCCCTGCAAGATATACAGAGGCATCTCTGGTAAAGGCTATGGAGGAGGAAGGAATAGGCAGACCGAGCACCTATGCTCCCACAATCGCCACCATATCTGCAAGAGGTTATGTTGCAAGGGAAGGGAAATCAATTTTCCCCACAGAGCTTGGTTTTATTGTCACGGATTTGATGAAAGAGAACTTTTCGGATATTGTTGATGTTGAGTTTACTGCGAGGATGGAGGACGAAATAGAAGACGTTGCAAGCGGAAAAGAAAACTGGAAGCAGATGGTTGAGAAGTTCTACGGACCTTTTTATAAAACTCTTAAAGAAGCCGAAGAAAAGGTTGGGAATGTTGAGCTTAAGGATGAGGTGTCGGATGTAATCTGCGAAAAATGCGGACGAAATATGGTGTATAAGCAGGGAAGATTCGGTAAGTTTTTGGCTTGTCCGGGATTTCCCGAATGCAGAAACACCAAAGCAATAGTTGTAAAGATTGAAGCAAGATGTCCCAAGTGCGGAGGAGAGGTTGCGGTCAGAAAATCCAAAAAGGGCGGAACATTCTATTCCTGCTTAAATGCTCCCCGGTGTGATTTTATTTCGTGGAGCGAGCCTACAGATGAAAAATGCCCCAAGTGTTCGGGAGTTTTAATGAAATCCCGTGCATTTAAGGGGAGGGGACCTGTTACATTAAAATGCTTCAACGAGGACTGTGACTATGAACAGGTACAAAAGAAGAAAAAATAATTAGGGCTGTGAAAAAACGCGCCGAACGCATAAAGCATAAGAATGAAATAAACTTGCAAATTAGGTTTTATGCTAAGCAACAACTTAAGGAAAAAATTCGTCAAAAACGAATTTTAGAAAAATAATGCTTTATGCTTTGAACAAACTTCACCTCTCGGAGTACCTATGTACGCCTTCGGATTCAGTTTGTTCAATCTGCACACTTTTTCAGTCGCCCAACTGGGCTGTGAAAAAACGCGCCGAACGCATAAAGCATAAGAATGAAATAAACTTGCAAATTAGGTTTTATGCTAAGCAACAACTTAAGGAAAAAAGGTTGTGCTTTCAGCACCATCATTGTTTGGTGTTAAGGAGATTGTTATGATAAAAGTAATCGGAGCCGGACTTGCCGGATGTGAAGCGGCATGGCAGGCGGCAAAGCTGGGGGAAAAGGTTCTGCTTTGTGAAATGAAGCCTCAGAAAATGTCGCCGGCACATAAGGATACGGGTTTTGCCGAGCTTGTTTGCAGTAATTCCTTTCGTGCAGACGGAATATATAATGCAGTAGGACTTTTAAAGGAAGAGCTTCGGAAAATGGGTTCATTGATTATGGAATGTGCCGATAAAACAAGGGTTCCTGCAGGTGGTGCTCTTGCCGTTGACAGACAGGCGTTTTCCTGTGAGGTTACACGCAAAATCAAGGAAAATCCCAATATAGAGGTAGTGTGTGAGGAAGTGTCCCGGATTGACCTTTCGGAATACACAATTATTGCCGCAGGACCGCTTGCTTCCGAAGGTTTAACAGATGCAATATCAAATCTTACGGGAAATAATTATCTGCATTTTTATGATGCTGCCGCACCCATAGTCACCTTTGACAGTATAGATATGAACAAGGCGTTTAAGGCAGCCCGTTACGGTAAAGGCGGAGCGGATTACATAAACTGTCCAATGAACAAGGAGCAGTATATAAAGTTCAGAAATGAGCTTGTAAATGCAGAGTGTGCTCCCGTTCACGGAGTTGACGGAAACCCCAAAGTGTTTGAGGGCTGTATGCCCATTGAGGTTATGGCGTCAAGGGGAGAAGATACAATGAGATTCGGACCCTTAAAGCCGGTGGGGCTGATTGATGAAAGGTATGACGAAAAACCTTATGCCGTTGTTCAGTTAAGACAGGATAACGGTGCAGGAAATATGTATAACATTGTGGGATTTCAGACCCATCTTAAATGGGGCGAACAAAAGCGGGTGTTTTCTATGATACCCGGACTTGAAAATGCAGAGTTTGTGCGATACGGAGTAATGCACAGAAACACATATATAAATTCTCCCAATCTTCTTACCGATACATATAGAATGAGAGAGTATGAAAAGACATATTTTGCAGGACAGATAACAGGGGTAGAGGGATATATAGAATCCGCTGCTTCAGGATTTGTTGCAGGTATGTCGGCAGCCCTTTTAAGTATGGGTAAGGATGAACCGAAGTTTACTTCGGAAACTGCCATAGGTGCACTTTCTGCTTATGTTTCAAACCAAAGCATAACGAATTTTCAGCCTATGAATGTAAATTACGGAATAATGAAAGAGCTTGGAGTAAGAATAAGGGACAAAAAGCAGAAAGCCGAAATGTATGCGGAAAGAAGCTTTAAAAGGCTTGATTTAATGTTTGATTGACAAAATAATCCCGATAAATTATAGAGATACGGTAAAAGCTTTAGTATGAGGGTAGTATTATGAAAAGAAAAGTTTTAATTATACTCGGAACAGTGATTTTAATATGCATTGTTGCGGCTTTGACGGTTATTTTATTCAGGCCGGCTCGGGTTTGGGTTAAAGACAAGCTTTTATATATCACGGATTCGGATAAATGCGATTATAAGATTTATTATCAAAATAATAAGCTTGAATATGACTTTAATAATCTTGATTTTGATAATTGTGATGTGCGTGAGGTTCAGGTTTCAAGCGACGGAAAATATTTGATAAATCATTCAAGAGGCTTTGCTGTAGGTGTTCCCGGAGATACGGAGTTTGATTTTTCCTGTGCCCAAGAATTTATAAAGGCACATTCCTCTGATTTTGATATGGTAATATCAAAGGAATATGCCCATGAGGACAACACAAAAGAATACATTGCAAAATATCTTAACAAGTATGTTTATGACGAAAATTACAGAGATAAAAACAGGATAACTCTTCACAGCGATAACACAACCAAGGTCAATGATCTGTGGATGCAGGTGGTGGCGTTTACAAGAACTCCGGCTCCCATGTCGGAATTGGAAAACAATACATATGTGTATGCCTATATTTATACAGGCTCTCCTCATTACTTCAGGATAATGTTTAAGGCAAAAGAATACTCTCCGGAGCTTATGGAGAAGGTTTACAAGGTTTTGTATTCCTTTTCTTTAAATGTTCCGATCAGAGGAAAGTCTGATGTGTTTACCGATTTTAAGCCTGTAATTCCCGAGAACTGGACGGATGAAACAAAAGAAGTTTACGAAAAAATCAGGACTGCGGAGCGGCCTTATTGGGGCTGCTTTAATCCCCTTGCATTAAGATATCTTAAGACAGAGAGAACCAAAAAGCTTGAATCCGATGTAAATTTTCGGTTCCCTGTTATTCTTGAGTATATATATTATTGGGAGGATTTTCCCATGGACGGTATGGTTGAAGCATACAATGACGGGAAAATTACAGAGCTTACCATGCAAACTTCAACTGTTATGAACGAGGAGCTTGGCGGTTACAACCCGTTTTATGATGTGCTTGACGGTGTTTGTGACGAGCAGCTTCATAAGTTTGCAAAGGATGCGGCAAAGTTCGGAAAGCCGTTTATATTCAGACTTAACAATGAGATGAATTCCGATTGGACAAGCTATGGCGGAAACACGATTTTATGTGACCCGGATTTGTATGTAGAGGTATGGAAGAGAATATATAGAATTTTCCAAGAAGAGGGCGTAAACAATGCCATTTGGGTATTTAATCCCAACAATGTATCATTCCCACCCTGCGGTTGGAACAGCGCTCTTGCCTATTATCCCGGAAACGAATATGTTCAGATGTTTGGCATAACGGGATATAATACAGGTGATTATTACAGCGAGTTATACGGCGAAAAGTGGCGTGAATTTAAGGATATATATGACGAAATATATAAGACCTATAAAAAAGATTTTTCGGAATTTCCGTGGATAATAACCGAATTTGCTTCTGCCTCTAAGGGCGGAGATAAGGTAAAGTGGATAAATGATATGTTTAAGGTTCTTCCCGATTATCCGGAAATAAAAATTGCAGTTTGGTTTAATTCCTGTGATTTTGACCCGAGAGAGGCTTTTGAAACCGTTGTGTCAAGAGAATATCGTTTAAATGAGTCGACGGAAACGGCAGAAGCATTTAAAGAAGGAGTCAAAGATTATCCCCAAAGGTTAATAAAGTGAATAAGAGGGCGGTTCATACTGAACTGTCCTTTTTGAATTTTATAGGTGGTATACCTATATTCTTTTTAAAGGATTTGCTGAAGTTAAAGGAATCCCGATAGCCTGTCATAAAAGCGGTGTCGTTTACCGAATACCCCATTGCCAGAAGTTTTTTTGCCTCAAACAGGCGTTTGTCTATCAGATACTGTTGCAGGGTTATTCCTGTTTCTGCTTTAAATATCCTTGCAAGATATTTTCTGTCTATGTTTAAATGCTTTGAAATTTCCGAAACATTTTCAATTCTCATATAAAAAGAGTTTATATATCCTTTGGCTCTTTCTACATGGTTTGGAGAGGTTTTTTCCGAAAAAAGACTGCAATACAGCTTAAAGATTATTGACACAAGAAATTCCTCGCCACAGGAATCAAGGGAAAATGCCGTAAGTGCTTCCTCGAAAATTGTACCGTCTGCCGAGAAAACAGGAGGGAGCTTTTTAAAGCTTTCAGAGAGGTTGCCCTTAAAGCCTATCCAGATATAAGTCCAGGGATTTTCGCTATCGGCTGTGTATGTGCAAATTTCATCGGGGCAAATCAAAAATGCCTGACCTGCTTTTACGGTAAAGCTGCCATGAGGGCTATGAAAGGTTCCGCAACCGGATTTTACATAATGAATAAGATAATAATCACGGATATTCGGACCGAAGGAGTAGCTTTTTTCGCAGTTTTCATACCCGAAATCAACAGGAATAAAATCCGTAAAATCTTTTGATTCTATAGCTAAAAACATAAACAATCTCCATTTCATACATCAAGTAATATAGTGACATTATGACATATTTAGGTGACAAAAATCAATAGTATTTTTATACAAAAAATGATAAGATTGTTTTATTAAATAAAGGGAGGAACATATTATGAAGGTTACATTTATAGGAGCAGGAAGCACTATTTTTGCGAAAAATGTTTTGGGCGATTGTATGATGTGCGACGCATTTAATGCGGACTTGGAGATTGCACTTTATGACATAGACGGAAAAAGGCTGGAGGAATCCGAGCTTTTTATAAAAGCACTTAACGAAAATGTGAATAAGGGCAGAGCGAAAATTAAATGCTATTGCGGAGTTGAAAATCGAAAAGAAGCATTGCGTAACGCAAGCTTTGCGGTAAACGCAATTCAGGTCGGAGGCTATGAGCCTTGTACGGTTATAGACTTTGAAATTCCCAAAAAGTACGGCCTAAGACAGACCATTGCCGACACATTGGGAATAGGCGGAATATTCCGAGCACTCAGAACTATTCCCGTTATGAATGATATTGCAAAGGATATGGAAGAGGTTTGCCCCGATGTATGGCTTTTAAATTACACCAATCCAATGGCAATGCTTTCAAACTTTATGCAAAGGTATACACCCATAAAAACAATAGGCTTGTGTCACAGCGTACAGGTTTGTGCCAAAACCTTGATTGAAGAGTGCGGACTTGAGGCAGAGGACCCCATTTATAAGATTGCAGGCATAAATCATATGGCATGGCTTCTTGAAATAAAGGACAAAAACGGAAACGACTTATATCCCAAGCTTAAAGAGCTTGCCATTAAGAAAAACGAAAGCGAAAAGCATAACGATATGGTAAGATTTGAGTATATTAAAAGGCTTGGATATTATTGTACCGAGAGCAGTGAGCATAACTCCGAGTATAATCCGTTCTTTATCAAGACACGCTATCCCGAGCTTATAGACAGATTTAATATTCCTCTTGATGAATATCCGAGAAGATGCGTAAACCAGATAGAAGGCTGGGAAAAGGATAAAGAGGAGCTTTTGAAAAACGGCGAAATGACCCATGAGAGAAGTATAGAATACGGTTCAAGAATAATCGAAGCAGTGGTTACAAATGTGCCGTACAAAATAGGTGGTAATATATTAAATAACGGATATATTACAAATCTTCCTCGAAATGCAACGGTAGAGGTTCCCTGTATGGTAGATGCAACGGGGATAAACGGAACGGTAATCGGTGATCTTCCCACTCAGCTTGCCGCAATGAACAGCAGTAATATTTATCCTCAGCTTCTTGCGGTTGAAGCTGCAGTTACAAAAAATAAAGAAACTCTTTATCAGGCGGCTATGATGGACCCCCATACGGCGGCAGAGCTTTCAATCGACGATATTGTTTCAATGTGCGACGACTTATTGGAGGCGCACGAAAAAGCCGGCTTTAAGTGCTTATAAAGAGGAAAAGCTTCTTACAAAATATTCAAAAACAGTGGCTGAAAAGGGACTTCATATTCAAATGGATAAGCCGGGAGGCGAGTCTGACGAAGAGTTTGCCGAAATGCTTAAAGCCTTTGCGTCATATATAAAAGGCGAGGCGGAAAACCCTTATTCATATGAGTATGAAAAAAGGCTTCATAACATTATATTAAAGGCATGCGGTTATAAAAAATAATAAAATGTCCGGTATTTACTTTGCGTGAATACCGGACATTTTATTATAAAAATTTTATTTTATTAACCTTGGTTTAACTTTGGAGGGATATACTGAATTCAACGAAAGACAAATTTGTGTGTGAAAGGCGGCTATATATGAACATAAAAAGATTAGTGGGGATATTAATTGGCATATTGGCTATTTTGAATATTTTTTGTTCTTGCGAATTCCAAAAGATTGAAACGCAAGACGCTCCCGAGGCTTCGGGAAAATTTGAAGCAGAAATATTAAAGGTTGGTCAGGCGGATGCAATAATCCTCACAACAGATAATCATAGCGTGGTTATTGATTGCGGCGAGGAGGACGACGGAGATGAAGTTGTAAAATATTTGACCGAAAAAGGTATCGACCGATTGGACTATCTTTTTATTACCCACTTTGATAAAGATCATGTAGGGGGAGCGCCCAAGGTTCTTGATAACCTTGCCGTTGATAAGATTGTCACGCCTAATTATGAAAGCGAAACAGAAGAATATAAGACATATATAAAAAAGCTTAAAGAGCTTGGCTTAAAGTCTGAAAAAATAAACGACAATATGTCATTTGTTTTAGATGATGTTTTGTTTGAGGTATATCCTCCGGAAAAGGAGTTTTACGAAGAAGGCGACAATGATTATTCTTTGGCTGTTAGCACAAGGCACGGGGAAAACAGTTTCCTGTTTCCGGGAGATGCGGAGGAGGAACGAATAAGCGAGTTGCTTCGGCAATGCCGTGGAGAATATACGGTTTTAAAGGTTCCTCATCATGGGAAATACAATAAAAACACAAAAAAACTGATTGAGGTTACAAACCCGAAATATGCGGTGATTACCGATAGTGAAAAAAACAAAGCAGAAGATAAGGTTACTTCGGCATTAGATGCAATTTCTTGCAAAACATATTACAGCAGAAATGGTGATGTAAATATTGAAAGCGACGGAAAATCTATTATAATACAACAGAATTAAGGCGGTGGAAAAATGGTAATAGAAGTATTTAACAGATATGAACACAAATATATGCTGGATAAAGACACATACGAAAAAGTAATTAAGGTAATGGATAAACATATGGAGCTTGACCGGCATAGCGCAGGACATCTTCCCTACACAATTGCAAACATTTACTTTGATACAAGGGATGACTATTTAATCCGTCATTCCTTGGAAAAGCCACGCTATAAGGAAAAGCTGAGGTTGCGTGCTTACGGAATCCCCCATAAGGAGGATAAGGTGTTTCTTGAAATAAAGAAGAAATTTAACGGTATTGTCAATAAAAGGCGTACGGCGTTAACCCTTGAGGAAGCATACAATTTTGTAAGCACGGGCAAAGCACCACCGAAAAAAAGTTATATGAATGAACAGGTCATGAGAGAGTTAAACTATTTTATTTCCAGATACGAATTGTTTCCGAAGGTATACTTAGCCTATGACAGGATTGCATACTTTGAAAAAGAAAATAACGACTTACGAATATCTTTTGATACCAATATTCGGTCAAGGCGTTATAATTTAACGCCGGAAGAGGGGGATTTCGGAGAACAGGTGTTGGAGGGTGAATACTACCTGATGGAAATAAAAACGGGTCTTTCCAAGCCATTATGGCTTACAAAAATGTTGACCGAATTAAATATAAAGCGTCAAAGCTTTTCAAAATACGGGACGGAGTTTGGAAATTTTGTCAATCACACAGAAAAAATTGCAATATGAAAGGTGATAAAGATGAATGATTTTTTTAATTATCTGCTTGCAGATACAACGACGAATATGAGTGTTTCGGGAATGTGTATTACATTGGGTGTGGCAGTTTTGCTCGGGCTTTTGATTGGATTTACATATTTTAAAACCCAAAGAGAAAACTATCAGCGAAGTATGGCAATTACCATAGTTATGCTGCCTGTAATTTTATCAATTATAATTCTTTTTGTAGGCAGCAATATTGCCCGTGCATTCAGCCTTGCCGGAACATTATCCATTGTTCGTTTCAGGAGTGCCCCGGGGGATCCCAAAGACATAGGCTTTATCTTTTTTGCCATTGCGGCAGGGCTTGCCTGCGGGGTTGGACTTTATGGGTACGGAGCCTTGTTTGTGATAATACTCTGTATCGTGATTTTTGCGTTGGAGAAGGTGGGCGTTTTTACGAAAAAAGATATTAGAAAAACCCTTAAAATTACAATACCGGAAAATTTGAATTATGAGGGTGCTTTTGATGATATCCTTTCAAAATACACAAAAAGCTACACTTTAGAAAAGATTAAAACCACGGATTTAGGTTCGCTTTTTGAAGTTGTATACGGAGTAACAATGAACAAAGGACAGAACGAACAGGAATTTATAAACGAGCTTCGTTGCCGAAACGGAAATTTGACAATTATACTTGCAGTAGCACCGGTTAAAATTAAATAGATAAGGGGGAAAGGAAGAATGAAAAAATATATAGCGGTTATAACCTGTATAGCAGTAATTTTAACAGGAATCGGCATTATCTCCTTTGCTGAAAAAAATGTTGGAGAAAAAAGTTATTCGGATATATTTGAAAAAGACAAAGTTATTGATGTAAATATTAATATAGACGAAGCCGACCTTGCAGATATGAGAGCATATCCGAAAAATGAGGAATACCACACGGCAAATATTACGGTGGACGGAATTGTAATTGAAAATGCAGGCATCAGAACAAAGGGCAATATGACTTTGTCATCCATTGCAAATTCCGATTCCGACAGATACAGCTACCGTGTAAAATTTAATAAATATGTCAAGGGACAAAAGCTTTTGGGACTTAACGAAATGGTTTTAAACAGTTGCTATTGTGACCCGTCATATATGAGAGAATATTTGCATTATGAATACCTTAACAAGCTTGGGGTCAATACTCCGAAAACTGTGTTTTGTAATCTTTATATAAACGGAGAGCTTGTAGGTCTTTATCTTGGAATTGAGGCTCTTGACAGTTCTTTTGTTGAAAGAGTGTTTGGTGATAAGGATGAAACGGGAAACTTATATAAAATGGAGCAAGGGGCAAATCTTAAATATAAGGAAAATGAAGATTATACCTATGCCGAATTAAAAACGGGCTCGGATAACGAACAAACAGGACTTAAAGAGTTTATAAAAGCTCTTAACAATATGCCCGAAGGAGAAACAGGGGATATTGAAAAATATCTTGATGTTGACAGTGCTCTTAAATACATTGCGTCAAATACGGTGCTTTGCAATTACGACAGTTATAACGGAAATAACAGCCACAACTATTATCTGTACGAAAATAATGACGGAATATTTACGGTAGTTCCATGGGATTTTAATATGTCATTCGGTGGTATGGGAGACGGATTAACCGTCGGAATAGATACTCCGGTGAGCGGAGGCTCTGTAGATAATCTGCCCATGATTAAAAATCTTATAGCCGTTCCGGAATACAAGGAGCGTTATTACGGATATATAAAAGAGCTTATGGATATGCTTAAAGACTTTGAAAGCAGAGTCAATGAGATTAAAAAGATAATAAATCCATACGCAGAAAATGACCCGACGGGCTTTTACGGATATGAGGAATTTGAAAAATCAACCACAAGGTCAGATGAATCCGAAGATATGAAAAAAGAGCCTGTTCCCACAGAAAACAAGGAAGCTTTTGACGAAAGATCTCGTGGAGGCGACTTTGGAAAGGGTACATCTATTATAAATTGCGTGGAAAAACGACTTGAAAATCTTAATGCACAGTTTAACGGTGAAGCACCTACGGACACAAGCAGTCAAGTTGGAGGCAGAGGAGGCTTTGCTTCACGGGGGTTCGGAAAAGGTGATATGCCGCCGATGGGAAACGGAGAACTTAATCCAAATGATATGCCTCCAATGCCTGAGGGAGAATTTGATCCGAACAATATGAAGCCTTTCAATGAAAATATGGGTAATCGAATTCAAAGACCACAAGGGGAAAGAGGAAACTTCGGCAAAAATATGCCTTCAGAAAATGCCGTAATCCGAGTTCATTTAAACGGTCATATTTTAAGCTTTGACACAGACCCCATAGAAGTTGACGGAACAACCTTGGTGGGTTACAGGGCGATAATGGAAGCTTTGGGAGCGGAGGTTATATGGGATGAAGAAACGCAAACAGTCACGGCTTCCAAGGATGATAAAACCATAAGTCTTACAATAGACTCTGATATTGCCTATGTAAACGGAGAACCCAAAAAACTTTTAAAGGCACCAAAGATTGAAGGAAATTCTACAATGATACCTGTTCGGTTTATGGCGGAAGAATTGGGAATGAAGGTTGAATGGGATGATAACGGCAAATTGATTACAATCAATTCAAAGTAAAACCATTTAAAGATTAACGGTTTTTGAAAATGAAAACCCTTAATTTACTTTTTTAAAATTGTATGGTATAATAAACGCATAGAAGCGTTTATTATATGCTCCGCAGGATTTAATGGTGCCGCCGAAATTTTCCTCGATAAACTCGGAAACGGCGATGCACAATTATACCAAAATCCTTCGGATTTGTGGTATAATACCGATTGGAGTGATGAAAATGCGGCTTCTGATAGCAGAGGATGAGAAGAGTCTGAATAAAACATTAACCGAACGCCTTACAAAGGTAGGGTACTGTGTTGATAACTGCTTTGATGGCGAGGATGCACTTTATTATATAGAAAACACAAATTATGACGGAATAATTCTTGACATTATGATGCCTAAATTAAACGGCTTTCAGGTACTTAAGACCATCAGGGACAAAAAAATAAATACACCTGTTTTAATGCTTACGGCAAAGGATTCCGATGAAGATATTATTAAAGGTCTTGACACGGGCGCAAATGATTATCTGACAAAACCCTTTTCCTTTGATATTCTTTGTGCAAGAATTCGTGCATTGCTTCGCGTAAAGGATACTGTGTCCGGGGTTACTCTGGAAATAGGTGATTTGAGCATTGATACTGTTACAAGAGTGGTAAAACGAGGCGACGAGGTTATTGACCTTTCCGCCAAAGAGTATGCAATACTTGAGTACCTTGTGAGAAATCGCGGCGTTGTTGTTTCAAAGGAACAGATTGAAGAAAATATATGGAATTACGAATATGACGGCGGAACAGATGCAATCAAGGTATATATCCACTATCTTCGTAAAAAAATTGACGGTAATCATGACAACAAACTGATTCACACGGTAAAAAATGCAGGATATGTGATAAGGGATGATGTATAATGAAAAAAATAACATCCATTAAAACGAGAATTACCATCTGGTACACGGCGTTGATGCTTGTACTGATTTCGATTTTGCTTATTATAATCGGGACATTTTCCTATCGTTTATCAATGGAAAGTATAGAAACCAATCTTCAAAAGCAGGTAAATGAAATTTCTCAAAGGATTATGGGCAGACATACAGATGAGATATTCTACAATGTAGAAAGCAAAAAGGAATTCCGTAATGTGTCGATTTGCGATATTAACGGTGAATACATTGTGGGACAGTATCTTTATGACTTAACCGATATACCTTTTAAGGAATTTGCTCCTCACAGAGAGATGGTAGACGGCAAGGAATACATTGTTTATGATGTATTCAGACCGGCAAGACCGGGAGAAACCGGAGGATATTGGATCAGGGGTGCCGAGCCTGTGGGGTTATCCAAGATATTCAGCCGTTCATTCTTTATGATTATTCTTTTTATTGCACCTATAATACTGCTTCTTACGGCATTGGGCGGTTACTATATTACAAAAAAGGCATTTCTGCCGGTAAATAACATTGTCCGTACTGCGGATGAGATATATTCGGATAACGATATAAAAAAACGAGTGCCTATTGACCCAAATGCTCATGAAGATGAGCTACAGAATTTATCTCGTACAATCAACCGTATGCTTGACAAAATTGAAGGGCTTATAATAAGTGAAAAGCAGTTTACTTCGGATGCTTCTCATGAATTAAGAACGCCCGTAAGCGTTATACTTGCACAGGGTGAATACCTGTTAGAGTTAGCGGAAACCGAGAAACAGAGGGAACTTGCAACAGATATTGTAGCAAAGGCAAAGCAAGCATCAAAGCTTATTTCAAGGCTTCTTGTTCTCGCAAGGATAGACCAAAGCAGGCAGAGCTTTAAAAGAGAAAAAATTGATATTAATGCTGTTGCGGATATAGTTGTTCAGGATATGGAGGAGCTTGCGGCACAAAAGAACATAAGCATATTAACATCAATAGAAGATAATATAATGCTTTATGCGGATGAAGCCCTTATTACAAGTGCTGTTTCAAATCTTGTAAGCAATGCAATAAAGTACGGCAAGGAATCGGGATATGTGATGATTTCCGCTTCTAAGTATAACGGAAATGTTGAAATTAAGGTAAAGGACAACGGAGTCGGAATTTCAAAAGAGGGACTTGAAAAGATCTGGACACGGTTTTACAGAGAAGATGAAGCCAGAAATGACGAGTACGGAAGTTATGGCTTGGGACTTCCCATGGCGAAAAGCATAGTTGAGCTTCACGGAGGAAAGATTGAAGCAAAAAGTGTTTTGGGTGAAGGCTCGGAATTTATAATTACAATGAAAATATGATGTGGATTACAGGACTGTATCCAATGTTTGATGCATTGATACAGCCCTGTTTAAAAATTTAATGTTTTTTGAATTTAATCAAAAATTTTAAGGAATAAATTTACTTTTGAATTTATAATTTAAACTGTAAAACTGTACGGGGGTTATAAATATGGAAAAAACAGATAAAATTATTCAGTTCGGCGAAGGCGGATTTTTGCGTGGCTTTGTTGATTGGATTGTACAGATATTAAACGAAGAAACAGATTTTAACGGCGGTGTTACCGTGGTTCAGCCTATAAAGCAGGGTATGTGCAAGGCTTTAAAAGAGCAGAGCTGTGTTTATACACATATAATGCGCGGACTTGAAAACGGAGTACCCACCGTGAATAAAAAGAAAATTGATGCCATAACAAATGTAGTTGAACCTTATGAGAATTTTGATGAATATTTAAAGCTGGGTGAAACGGAAAGCTATCGTTTTATTGTTTCAAACACAACGGAATCGGGAATTGAGTTTTCGGAAGCCGATATACCCGAAAACGCTCCGGACATAACATTTCCGGCAAAGGTTACACTGCTTCTTAAACGGAGATTTGATATGGGATTTAAGGGATTTATATTTTTGCCCTGCGAGCTTATAGACAAAAACGGCGAAAAGCTTAAGGAGTATATAATCAAATATGCAAGACGGTGGAATTTCGGAGAAGGCTTTATTAAGTGGATTGAAGAAGAAAACGTTTTCTGTAATACATTAGTGGACAGAATTGTTACAGGCTATCCCAAGGACGAAAAGATTGATTTGGGATATGAAGATAAAATGCTTGACACAAGTGAGATTTTCCATCTTTGGGTTATAGAGGACCCCGAATGCATCAAGGAGGAATTGCCCTTTGAAAAGACAAGGCTTAACATCATACTTACGGATAAGCTTGAAAGGTACAGGACGAGAAAGGTCAGAATTTTAAACGGTGCTCATACATCGATGATACCTTATGCAATGCTTGAGGGAATAGAAACCGTGGGGGATTGTATGAAAGATAAAAAGATGCGAAGCTTTGTTGAAGCTTGTGTTTACAAGGAAATAATACCCACTCTTGACCTTCCCGAAAACGAGCTTTCGGATTATGCGAAAAATGTATTTGAGAGATTTGAAAATCCATATATCAAGCATATGTGTAAGTCAATAGCCTTAAACTCGGTAAGCAAATTTAAAGTGAGAGTTTTGCCGTCAATTACGGAATTTATAAAAAGATATAATAAAGCACCTGAAAATCTTTTGTTTTCCTTTAAGAAGCTGATTGAATTTTACAAAACCGATATGCCAAATGATGATGAAAAAATAATAAAGTTTATGAAAGAAGCAAGTATAAGTGATATATTGTCAAATGAGTCCCTTTGGGGCAGAGATTTAAGCGAGCTTTTGCCGTATATCAAGGAGTAGATGTATGATAATAAACAAAAATGACAATGTGGAAGTAAATATAAAAGACGGTCATAAATATGCTTTGTGTGATATAAAGAAAGGGGAAAAGGTAATAAAATACGGAAATCCTATAGGGGTTGCCGTAAGTGACATCAAAAAAGGAGAACATATCCATACTCACAATTTAAAAACCCTGCTTGAAGATAAAAAGGAATATTACTTTGATAAGCCTTATACGATTGAAAAAACCGAAAAATGCGACAGAGTATTTTTGGGTTACAGACGGAAAAACGGCACCGTGGGAATAAGAAATGATATATGGATAATTAACACCGTTGGCTGCGTAAACGGAGTGGGAAGAAAGCTCGGGGACTTAACGGGAGCTTTTTGCTTTGAGCATCCCTACGGGTGCTCTCAGCTTGGAGATGATTTGGAAAATACCCAAAAAATACTCAGAGGTCTTGCAGAAAATCCCAACGCCGGCGGTGTGTTGATTTTGGGACTTGGTTGTGAAAACAATAACATAAATGAGTTTAAAAAGGTTCTTTCCGAGCATAAATATGACGGTGAAAGACTGCGGTTTTTAAATGTTCAGGATGCAGAGGATGAAATAAAAGAAGGGGTAAGGCTTATAAATGAGCTTAAGGAGTACGCATCTTCATTTAAGCGTGAAGAAATACCCATAAGCGAGCTGAAAATCGGACTTAAATGCGGAGGAAGTGACGGCTTAAGCGGAATTACGGCAAATCCACTTGTGGGCAGTGCTTGTGACAAAATTACGGATATGGGCGGAAGCTGTGTTTTGACCGAGGTTCCCGAAATGTTCGGAGCAGAACATTTGCTGATGGAAAGGTGTGCTTCAAGGGAAGTCTTTGAAAAAACAGTAAAGCTTATAAATGATTTTAAGGCGTATTACACAGAACATAACCAACCTGTTTACGAAAACCCGTCGCCGGGAAATAAAGAGGGGGGTATTACAACTCTTGAAGAAAAATCCTTGGGTTGTATTCAAAAGGGAGGAAGCTCTCCCGTTACCGATGTTCTCAATATGGGTGATGCCGTAAAAGAAAAGGGGCTTTCTCTTTTAAAGGGACCGGGAAATGATTTGGTGGCGGTCACAAACCTTTGCGCAAGCGGTGTAAACCTGATATTATTTACCACGGGAAGGGGAACGCCTCTCGGCTCTCCCGTGCCTGTAATCAAGATTTCAACCAATAATGAGCTTGGGAAAAAGAAAGCCAACTGGATTGATTTTGATGCATCGGGAGTACTGTCGAAAAATCCCTTGACAGATGAACTGATAGATTTTATAATTGAGGTGGCAAGCGGTACGCCCACTAAAAACGAATTAAACGGATGCCGTGAAATTGCAATATTTAAAGACGGCGTAACATTATAATTTGTGATACAAAGGGGAGATTTTAATGGGAATAATTAATGAGGATTTTATGCTGAAAAACAAAACGGGGAAGGAATTATATTATAAATTTTCAAAGGATTTGCCCATAATAGACTATCATTGTCACTTAAATCCCGAAAGCATAGCAACAGACTATAAATTTAAAGGTGCATATGACTTGTTTTTGGGTGGCGACCATTATAAATGGCGACAGATGAGGTCATTCGGAACGGCTGAAGAGTATATCACGGGAAAAGCCGATGACTACGAAAAATGGCTGGAGTTTGCAAAGGTTATGCCCTATCTCATTGGGAACCCCCTGTATCATTGGACTGCTTTGGAGCTTAAAAGGTATTTTGATATAGATAAGCCTCTTTGTCCCGAAACGGCAGAGGAAATATGGAACATTTGCAACAAAAAGCTTGAAATGTCGGAATTTTCTGCAAAGAGCCTTATTGAAAAATCCAATGTGGAGATTATCTGCACAACGGATGACCCGTCCGATGATTTGAGATTTCATAAAAAGATAAAGGCGGACGGCTTTAAAACAAGGGTTCTGCCTACATTTCGTCCCGATAAGGCGGTAAATATCGAAAAGGCGGAATTTGTTGATTATATCAACAAAAACAATATCAGCTCATACGGAGAGCTTATTAAATGGCTTAAGGGAAGAATAGAATATTTTTACGAAAACGGTTGCCGTTTATCTGACCATGCCCTTGAATATGTGCCCTTTGGCACAGGCGACCCCGATAAAATTTTCCGGAAGAGAATGAACGGCGAGCCTCTTTGTGAGAGCGAAGTCGATTCCTTTAAAACGGCGGTGCTTTATGAATGTGCAAAAGAATATACAGGGCTTGGCTTTGCCATGCAGCTTCATATAGGGGCATTGAGAAATAATAATTCAATTATGTTTGAAAAGCTTGGAGCGGACACAGGCTTTGATTCAATAAATGATTTGTGCATTGCCGAAAAGTTATCACTGTTTTTGGATAATCTCAATAAAGACGGCATACTGCCCAAAACCATTTTATATACCCTGAACCCAAAGGATAATTATGTGTTGGGAACAATGCTGGGAAACTTCCAAAAAGGACCGGTATCCTCTAAAATTCAGTTTGGCTCGGGGTGGTGGTTTAATGACAACCGTGACGGAATGGAGGCACAAATGAAAGCCCTTGCAAATTTGGGCGTGCTCGGAAAGTTTGTGGGTATGCTCACGGATTCAAGAAGCTTTGTATCATATCCACGTCATGAATATTTCAGACGGATTATGTGTAATATGATAGGCGAATGGGTAGAGGACGGAGAATATCCAAAGGATTATACATATCTTGAAAAAATAGTAAAGGGCATTTCTTATGAGAACGCAAAAGAATATTTTGGATTTTAATGTTTTGTGAAAAAAGCATAAAATGACCGATTTTTATTTCGTTTTTACTTGTTTTACAGCATTTTTAGGTATAAAATGCAAGTATATTCTATGAAAGAACGGAGAATGACCATGAAAAGAGAATGGAAAATAATTTATTCAAGCTATGACGGAATACAAAAGAGTGCTCTTGATTTTTTAAATTCGGGGATTGACGAATATTTAATCCGTGATGCAGGGGTATATACATTTCATACCCTTAATTATTCAAAGGAATATACATCAGATGATAAAAATGTGGTTATAATCGGCTTGTATGATGAAAATGAATATATTTCTCAATACATAAAAAAAGAGGACATTCCCGAAAACGGATATGTTGTAAAGGTTACGGAGAATATAAAAAATCCCGAGTATGACGCCGTAATACTTACTGCTGATGACGAGATAAATTTGTTCTATGCGGTAGCGGATTTTATTGACGATTATATACCAAAGTCTGCGGTTCAGGCAGGGGTTGTAAGAACCATAGAAAATACATTTGAAGAAAGGCTTAAGCCCTATTTTCGTCAAACTGCTCCTAAATTTAAGGTTCGCAGTGTGTTTACATGGGGACATCCCATTAAGGATTTCAAAAAATATCTCTTTAACCTTGCCCGTTGCAAAATCAACAGAGTTATTATCTGGAATGACTTTATGCCCATTAACGGCAGAGAAGTAACAGAGTATGCCCATACCTTGGGAATAGAAGTTTTTTGGGGCTTTGCGTGGGGCTGGAGTACAGACTGTACAGATATAAACATTGAAAAGCTTGAGGAGCTTAAGTGGGACATAGTAAATAAGTATAAGAATGATTACTTGGGTGCAGGGGACGGAATTTATTTTCAGTCCTTTACCGAGCTTAAGCAAGACAAAGTTGGTGGCGTGCTTATCGCCGAGGCGGTAACGAATTTTGTAAACAGCGTTTGCGACGAGCTTTATAAAATTACACCCGATATCAAGATACAGTTCGGACTTCACGCAACCTCCGTAAAGGACAGCCTTGAATATATCGAAAAGACCGACAGCCGTGTGGAAATTCTCTGGGAGGATTGCGGTGCATTCCCCTATGATTACATAGTGGAATATGATAAAGAGGGTTATGAGAAGGCTCTTGAATTTACAAAAAAAATAGTGGCTCTCAGAAATTACGGAAAGACAGGACTTGCATACAAAGGACAGCTTACCCTTGATTGGGACAGATTTGTTTACCAAAGCGGACCCTTTATATTGGGAAGAAATTCCGATGCCGTCATAAAGAACGACTTTGAGCTTATGAAGCCAAAGTGGAAGTTTATACAGGGCGAATGGATAAATAACGGAAAGCATGTGTATGATTTTACAAATGAAGTATTAAAGATGGCAGAGGAAAAGCCGGAAATGTGCATTGTGGGACAGCTCACAGACGGAATCTGGTATTCTGAGGCGCTTTGTGCCCAGATTTTATGGGATTGTACCGAAAGCTTTGAAGATATAGTTGACAAGGTAGGTAAGAGAAAATGCGTAACCTTCGCCTAATTTGGAATGTAAAAAGACGCACTTAACGAACAATCTTTCACCACTCGCAAGCCTCCCCTTTTTCACAAAGGGGAGGGGGACCACCGTTAGGTGGTGGAAGGGTTGCATACAGCTTCGGAATTGGCTTGTTCGTTCTGCACGCCTTTTTCGCAAACTATGCGGAATTGTTGAACAAAACCACGGGAGGATTTTGTGTCAATTTTCCATTTTTCATTTTACACCACTTCGTACATATTTCTTGCGTCGTCCTTAAACGCAGTTTCCTTTACCTTGCACACACGAATTGTAAGTGGCTTTGAACCAAAGTCAACGGTTATTTCATCTCCTACCTTTACCTCGTAGGATGCACGTACAACCTTTCCGTTCACCGACACTCTGCCTCCGTCGCAGGCTTCGTTTGCAACAGTTCTGCGCTTTATTATTCTCGACACCTTAAGATACTTATCAAGTCTCATTTTTTCTCCTTTTCTTCAAAAGCCTCAAAATCATCTATAAATTTATTTATATAAGAATTAAGGGCAATTTCGGGGTCTACTCCTATCTGAGAGGAATATGCGGCAATCTCAAACAAAAGTCTTCCCACTTCCTCCTCGGTTTTGACCTCTTTTTCTATATTTTCTATTTCGTAGCCTGCTTTTGCAGCCTTTTTATATATCTTTTTTGCCCTCATAAGGGTTGGAATATACTCCGATACCCCCCGAAGCTCGTCCGCCGTTTTGGTTTGTTTTCGGTCATCTCTTTTTATCTTGTCCCAATTTTTCAAAACCTCTTCGCTGTTTTTAACGCTGACTTCTCCGAAAACATGGGGGTGACGGTGTATCATTTTTCTGCACACCAAATCGGTTACATCCGAAATATCGTACTCCCCGTTATCCTTACCAATCTGAGCATGAAGCACTACCTGAAGCAAAACATCTCCGCTTTCATCGGCAATCTTTTCGCCGTTTCCTTTGTCTATTGCCTCTACAAGCTCATATGCTTCTTCTATTAAGTTGTTTCTGATGCTTTTATGAGTCTGCTCCCTGTCCCACGGACAGCCGTCGGGGGCTCTTAACCTTCTTATAATTTCAACAAAATCTTCAAATGTGTATTTTTCGTTTTTTAGTTCCATAATATAACTCTTTCTTATCTTATAATTTTAAGTTTTTTGCATATCGGTATAAGCTTGTCGGATTTTGGCAAAAGTGCAATGTCATCCTCGTTTATTCCATTCATCAGAATAAGAACAAGCAGATAAACTATTACGCCGGCTATAACAGGCACACCTACTGCAAGAATTTTGTTCGAGTTTTCAAAAAATCCGCTTACTGCATATACGGCTACGCCCATAACCGCAACCGAAGCCAAAGGCTTTACAAGAAGCTCAACAACAGGGAATTTAAGCTTCATCCTTTTCCTCATGGAAATAAGATTAAGTGTAAGTATCACTATATAACAAATGGTAGTACCTATGGGTGCTCCGTTTATATTGATGCTTTTGTTTGCAACAAGGAAAAAGTTTATAATGATTTTTACAACTCCGCCTATGAGCATATTTCTTACCGGCACGCCCTCGTTCCCTGTTGCCTGCAAAATTGCGTTGGTAACAAGAACGAGGGATACAAAAACAATGGATATTGACAAAATAGTCAACATTCCGGTTGCATTTGTATTGTTATAAACAAGATTTAATATCTGCTTTGCGAGGATTGACATACCGATTGCACAGGGAAGAGCAAACAAAACGGTGAGCTTCATACTCTTATAGGTCGTATGTGCCGCATCCTTGTAATTGCCGATTGCAAAAGCGGAAGCAATAGCCGGAACTATACTTATGGTTATTGAATTGATAAGCGTTGGAGGCAGATTAAACATGGGAAAAGCATAACCAGAATATGAACCCCAAAGCTTGTTTGCCTCTTCATACAAAAAGCCTCCTGCCTGAAGCCTTCGCATAATCATAGCCATATCAATAAGACTTGTAAGAGAAAAAACAGATGCCCCTATTGTAATGGGAATTGCAATTTTAACAAGCTTTTTTAAAATATCTTTGTCGCTGTCCACATCATTTATTGCGGAAACCAAATCCATTTTCTTTTTGCGTTTAAGATATATCACAAAAAGGACTGCAAAACCCAAAGCCGCACCGCAGGACACGCCGAATACAGCTCCTGCCGAAGCAAGCTCCATACCCTTGCTCACAAGAAGGTATGCTGCACCGAAGCCTATTACAAGCTTTCCCACAGCTTCGGCAACCTCCGAAAATGCAGTCGGCACCATATCCTGATGTCCCTGAAAATATCCGCGGTATGCACTCATAAGAGAAACAAAGAGCATTGCCGGAGCAATTGCCTTTATTCCGGCGGCGGCACCGGGGTTTTTAAGCAATGTATTGGCAAAAAAGTCCGCTCCGAAAAACAAAAGCAAAAATCCGACTATACCGATAACGCCCAGCAATTTCATACTTACGGATAAAATACGGTTTTTCTCGGCAATGCGTCCCTTTGCAATGCTTTCAGATACCATTCGCGAAATAGCCACCGGCAAGCCTGCCGTCGCTATAATAAACATCCATGTATACATTTGGTACGAGGTGGAGAAATAACCCATTCCCTCCTCACCCAAAATATATGTAAGGGGTATTTTGAATATTGCGCCTATCACCTTTACAAGAGCGTTGGCAATCAAAAGTATCAACGCACCTTTTATAAAGCTATCTGATTTTTTTTGCATATCATTTGTCATTAAGCAAAAACCTTTCCATTAAAAATATATGCGACAGTATAAACCGTCGCATATATTATATTACATTTTTTCCAAAAAAACAACCTATATATTATAAAATTTGTATTACAACAATACTTCCCTGTTTGTGCCGTAAAAAATGTCATCACGGTTCGAGATAAATTCGCAGAATTTTTCAAACCGTTCCCAACCGTTGGGCAGAGCGTCAAGCTCATAAGCGTGTCCCCATATATAGAATATCTGAGGCTTGTCGGTTTCAAGCTCAACGAACTTTTTTCCAAGCTCTTCTAATCCATCCATATCATAATAGTGAATGGTAGGATTAAATGCACAAAGCTCATCCTGTAAGTCAAAGCTTTTGGTTGGTATTATTGTTCGGGAATACTTTACGCCTGTGTTATTTTTCACAAGCTCTTTTACTCTTTCGTCAAAGTTTACTCCTCCGCAGGGATACGCCATTCCACAAACCTCATAGCCTGCAAGCTCACTTAAATTTAACCTGTCCTGTTCTGCCTGACGGATTACCTCGGAATCCTCAAGCTCAATAAGTCTTGGGTGTGTAAGGGTATGAACCGCAACCTCGTGGTTTTTGTACAACTCCCTTACCTCATTGGGATTTACTTTGTTGTGGTTGATATGCTTTCCGTTAATCAAAAGCTCTCCCGACTTTCCCAAAAGCTCGGAATTTATATTAAATGTCACCTTTAGATTATATTTATCAAATATTTCGATGATCCTTATATCCTGCGTAACTCCGTCGTCAAAGCTAAAGGTTACCGCCTTTTTCTTTCCGTTAAACATTTTGCGACCCCCTTAGAAAATAATTTCAAATGATACGGTCCCGCTTGCACAAACCTTTTTGTCAACATAAACCGAGCCGTAAATGTCGCAAAGCTCAAAATCAGTCTTTTCGCCGTTTACCAAAAGCTCCTTACAGGTTTTGCCTTCGGGCAAAAGAATATGTGCGTTTATCTCCTTTGCCGGAGATGTAATATCGTATCTCATTCCCTTTTCATCGAGAACAAATTTTACATCAACGGTTTTTCCTGTCTTTTCATACCCTGTTATATATCTTAATTCATCATAATATGTAACGACAAATCTTGGACTGAAATCTATCTTACTGTAGCCGCAATCCGCGTCAACTATTCCGGCAAGACCTTCGTCAACGGCACTCAAAAGAGCCGCCGCACCCCACGCACTGGGACCGCCGTCGGGCTGAGGTGATGAATCGGGGAAGTACAGGAAATAAATCTTGTCGTCACGCTCCGCAAGCTTCATAAAGCGCATAATTATATCCCAGCCGTACTTTTCGTAGCCGCAATTAAACGCCGCCTTTGCAAGCTCCCCTGCAGTAAATGGTGAAACCGCACCGTTTACATACTGACCTTTTTTGTAGCCGCAGAAATTCTCATAGGGTGGGTCAATGGTAAACCATTCCGCAAAATAGCCTGCCGACTCTTTTCTCTCACGGTATGAATCTATAACGCTTCTTGTCTGCTCAATATCTGTAACCCCTCTGTTTATATCATAAGAATTTGAAAGGGATATTCTTTCATTTTCAAGATTATCAAGTCCCTCATGATTTAAGTGAAGCTGATGAATAAAGAAACGGCCGTTCCACAAATACTTAAACATATTTGCTTTGATTTCTTCCGCTCTCTTTTCCCACTTAACAGCCGCATCTTCATTGCCCAAACGCCTGTTCATCCACGCAAGCTGATTCATTGCCTGATATATTCCGGAATTATCGCCGTGCATAATTGACATTTTTTCGTCCTTTTCAATCCGACGGTTTTCCCCGGGATTTTCCTTTGTGCAGGCAAAATCCCATGTGTCTATTGTAAAGGCTCTTTTAACAAGTCCATGCTCTTTATCCCACCGTTTTTCGGAGGTAGTCATATAATTTATTGCCTTTTCAAGAGAGGGCAAAACGGATTTAAGCCACTCAAGGTCGCTTGTCACGCGGAAATACTGCATTGCTCCCTCTACCACAAGATACTCAACATCTGCTTCAAGCTCAAGTCTGACAAGGGCAAGGTTATCATCTTCATATTTTACATAGCAGTCCTCATCAACAAACTTCCAATGCTCGTCATCCATCTGCTTTATAAGCTCATAATACTGTCCGTCATCTCTTTGAGTATTGATTATAAAATTCAAAAACTTACCTAATTCATATTCCCAATGCTTAAACGCCTTCATAATATGAACGTGGTCCCTTATCCAGTTTTTGCAGCACATCATTACAATATCGTCAACAAAAACAAGGGTTCTTTCGTTTTGAATACTCTTTCTCAATGTATGAAGGAATATGCCGAGCTTTGGGTCTGTTGTTGTCAGAACCCCGGGAATTGCAAGCTCCCAGTTATTGTATGTTCCGTTTTTCTTTCCGTCAATATTCATGGACGGAAGCTTATGCTTAAAATCAATCATCTGTATCACCCTTTTTTCAGTTTTTTTCATTATATCACAAGGGCTTAACTTTATACAACCTCTTTTTTATTACAAATTATCGTTTTTTTATTACATTTTTCTTTAAAATTAAAATTCCCTCAAAAAAACAATAAAACCAATTTTTTCATTGGATAAATTTTGTTTCTTTGAGAATAATATTTTTTGTAAAAAGAAACTGTAATTTGGAGGATGTATATATATGAAAGCAACGGGAATTGTAAGAAGAATTGACGACTTGGGCAGAATTGTAATACCAAAGGAAATCAGAAGAACAATGCATATAAGAGAGGGTGAACCGTTTTATGCCTTGTTGCTACATACCCCGAACACCGCATTATTACTGGGTTTTTAGGGCAAAAAGCACAGACTGTTTCTGGTCTGTGCTTTTAATATTAGTCTGCTTAGCATAACCTTTAATTTTGCAGGCAGAGCTGATGTGCTGTTTTTACTACCTATCCAGACTTGCTTTGTCAAGCAGAAAATCATAAATATTCATTGTTAAAATACCATAATCATCATAAAAAGGAGGAACGATGTCCTTTGTTATTATAATCTTTTTAAATGAATCGTTTATTTTCATAAACGGTCTGATTTCCTGTGCTCTTTTTTCTTCATCCGGCATTGCGAACGCAGATTGAATGTAGTATTTTATCGAACCGAGATTGCATATAAAATCAACCTCTAACTGTTTCCTTACGGATTTGCCGGCTTCATCTTTTTCGCTAACCTGAACTACGCCGACATCTACTTTGTACCCACGCATCCTGAGTTCATTGTAAATAACATTTTCCATAGCGTGTGTTTGCTCGAATTGTCTGAAATTTATGCGTGCATTACGCAGTCCCATATCGGAAAAATAATATTTTTTAGGAGTATCAATGTAAGCTCTGCCTTTGATGTCATATCTTTGTGCCGATTCAAGCAAAAATGAATCTTCCAGAAAATCAAGATATTTCTTTATGGTTTGAGATGTTATTTTAGAATTTTTAACTGATTTAAAGGTTTTACGAAGTTTTTCAGGGTTGGTTAAAGAACCTATGGCAGAAGATACAAAATTCAGCAAATCTTCCAGTTCTCCAATGTTTCTTACCTTGTTTCTCTTTTGAATATCTCTTACATAAATCTCACTGAAAAGATTTTCAAGTGCAGATGCTTTGTTCTCCTGTCCGTCCCTTAATACCACCAAAGGAATACCGCCGTAGAGCATATATTCTGACAGACCTTCGTACTTATCGCCGGTATAAGCGGTCATAAATTCTGCAAAGGAGAGGGGATACATATGAATTTCATCACCACGCCCCGCAAACTCTGTTATAATGTCCTTTGACAAAAATTTCGCATTACTGCCGGTTACATACACATCCATGTTTTTCTTGCGAAGATAACCGTTTAGAACAGTTTCAAAGCAATCAAGCATCTGCACTTCGTCCAAAAGAAGATAATACATTTCATTATCTGTCATTTTAGAGCGTATAAATGCCATAAATTTTTCCGGATTGACCTTTCTGTTCTTCTTTTCAATTTCTATAATGCTTTCGCCAATCAAGTCCAAATCATCACCGGAATCAAAAGCAAAGCGGATAATATGACCTTCATCTACACCGCTTTCCAAAAGGTGATTATAAAAAATATCATTCAGAAGATATGATTTTCCGCATCTTCTGATACCTGTTATAACCTTAATTAGTCCGTTGTGCTTTAAACTAATCAGCTTATTCAAATATAAATCTCTTTTAATTTCCATATTTATGACCATCAAATCCTTTCACAAAACCTAAGTTTGAGCGATTTTATTCAAACTTTCACCACTTTAAAATAGATTTTTGCTTCTAAATGCAATTTTCTATATTAATATTACCACAAAACCATTAAAAAGTCAATATCTAAAATAGATTTTTGCATCTAAATGCAGTTTTCTGTTTTTAAAACTTTTTTTACTTTGTTTTTCACTATAACCTGAATGCAGATGGAACCCACCTTTATAAGCGGCGGGTTCCATTTCAGAATTTCAGTGGGAGTTGTAATCTCCCACTGAAATTCTGAGGAGCTAACGCTCCCTGCATAGCTTGCAATCTGTCGCAAGCTATGCTCCTTGCGAGCAAAGCATAGCATTGCTTTGATTTAAAAGATGTTCGAGCTGAAAAAAGAGTTCAAAGTCGAATGAGCTCTGTTTTTTGATTTCAGGCATATTGCGGAACTAATCCAAAACAAATCCCAAATTTTTCATTGGATAAATTTCGTTTCTTTGAGAATAATATTTTTTGTAAAAAGAAACTGTAATTTGGAGGATGTATATATATGAAAGCAACGGGAATTGTAAGAAGAATTGACGACTTGGGCAGAATTGTAATACCAAAGGAAATCAGAAGAACAATGCGTATAAGAGAGGGTGACCCTCTTGAAATCTTCACCGACAGCAACGGAACGGTTATCTTTAAGAAATATTCTCCCATAGGCGAGCTTGGAGAATTTGCATCACAGTATGCCGAATCTCTTTCAAAATCCGCTGGAATCCCTGCTGTAATCACCGATAAGGACAATGTAATCGCCGTGTCGGGAATACCCAAAAAGGAGCTTCGTGAAAAGAAGGTATCGGGAGATTTGGAAAAAATTATGGAAGGAAAATCTGTTTTCCGTGCCGAAAACGAAAGCAAATATGTTCAGATTGCCGACGAAACCGATAAATACGAGGCAGGAGTTGTGGCTCCCATCGTATATGACGGCGACAGTATAGGCTCGGTAATTTTCATAGCAGAACCGCCCAACCACGTAGGTGAGGTTGAAACCAAGCTGGCAGAAACCGCCGCAGGATTCTTGGGAAAAACCATGGAATAATTTAAAGGAGCTGTAGCAAAATGATTTTTTAAAATCTTTTGCTATCAGCTCCTTATTTTTCTACACATCTATGGCATATAACGGAATATTTATAAGTCCGTTTTCTTCTTTGTAATCCGCCATAGAGTATCGTATTGATATTTTTGGAGAAAACTTTTCTCTGTATGCTTTAAGACGCTTTGCTTTGAGATTGATTTCCGCCTTAACCTCAACAGGAATAATGTTATAGCCGTTATCCACTATAAAATCCACTTCACATGAATTTCTGTCATTAGTATAATAATACACACCCAAATCCTGATTGACTGCAAGCTGCTGCATAACATACTGTTCAGTTAATGCCCCTTTAAACTCAACGAACAACTCATTCCCGTTTAAAAGTATGCTCTGATTCAATCCTGCCATTGCCCCCAGCAAACCAACATCTGCAATAAACAGTTTAAAAGCCTTTAAATCTTCATATGCTTTAAGGGGTATATTAGGTGTTTTTATTCTGCTGACCTTATGCAAAAGTCCGCAATCCGAAAGCCACATAATTGCAGCTTCATACTCTTTCGCCCTTGCACCTTCACGAATCAATCCGTATATAAATTTTTTGTTTTCCTTGGCAAGCTGTGAGGGTATACTGTTCCACAACATCCTTATTTTAGGAACAATCTCTTTGGGTGCGTGCTTTGAAAAATCCTGTTCATAAGCCATAAGTATTCTTTTTTGTATTTTTCTCGTTTCATTAAAATCTTTTTCATCAACAAATGACTTGACAACCTCCGGCATACCACCAACATAGTAATACTGCTTCAAGGCATCGGTATAGATATTTTTAAATTTGCTTATCATATCATAATCTTTTTTCTCTGAAAGCTCTGCAAATTTCTCAAGCCCCATTGCCATTAAAAATTCCTTGAATGACAGTGGATATAGCTTAAGAAAATCCACCTTACCTACGGGAAATGATGTTCCCTCGTGCAATGCTATTCCCAAAAGAGAGCCTGCACAAACTATGTGATACTCGGGTGCATCCTCATAAAAATATTTTAGTGAGGACAAAGCTTTAGGCACTTCCTGAACCTCATCAAATATGATAAGAGTATCCCTTGGAGTTATTTTATGTCCTGCGTAAATTTCAAGTCCCGTAATAATACGCTCTACATTTAAGTCTGTTGAAAAAAGCTCTGCCATTTGTGCATTAGAATCAAAATTGATATATACTGTATTATTATACGACTTTTTTCCAAATTCCTTCATAAGCCAAGTCTTGCCAACCTGTCTTGCCCCTTCAATGATAATCGGCTTTCGGTTTTTGCTCTTTTTCCATTTATCAAGATTTTCTATGGCATAACGGTACATAATGTATCACCTCTGAATTTTTGATATTATTATATCACGCATTTACAAAAAATGCAACGAAAATATTGCAATCGTTACATTTTTTACACCGAATATTCGCCTTTATACTACATTTTTTGCACGGAAAATGCGACGGAAAGTGTTTTTCCGTCGCATTTTCATAAACTTATTTTAAATTTTCACCTATGTATTTGAGCACTTCCATCTGCTCTTCGTCAAACTTTCCGTCACGGTATGTTGCAACATCTATTGTAACAACAGCACCCACCTTTGATACTGCTTCTACATAGTCAAACATAAACTGCTTGCCGTATGCAAGTCCGGGTTGTCCCCATCTTCCGTAGGGATTTTCTGCCCAACCCAAACCCGAAAGTATATGACCGAGCTTGCCGTCTGTAAATCTATCTTCGGGAACTCTTACAAAGTTTAACGCCTCTCCGGCAGTATAGTCGTCCGCATCATAAGACGGAACAAATCCCGTACACAATGTTAAGTTTGTGGCATTGTTAAAGGAAACAATAGCATCGGGATTTCCTTTTTCGATTGCTTTTTTGTAAACCATAACCTTTTCGTTTGTATAAGGCATCCAGTCATAACAGCCGTCTATCCACCAGCCTTTGATTTTATCACCGTAACGCACGGAATATTCCTCCATTACAGATGCCCACTTTTCAATAAAATCATCGGGAATCTGTACATCCTCACGGGGCTCCGTATAATTAAATTTTGCACCGATTTCCGGATCTCCGAAGGGACCATCTCCGGTACAATAGAGATATAAGTCTATATCATATTTTGAAAGAGCATTATATAAATCCTCGATTAAATCTCTTGTGCTGCAAGCCTCTCCGGGCTTGGTTCCGGCTATTTTATCATATGTTGCATTGGGTGCAATCATATACCTGCTGTATTGCATTGTTGTGATAAAATAATATCCTGCCTTTGCTTCATGAAGCTGTTTTGCAAGAAGCTCAACATCAAATTCATGAACACAGGTATCCCAATCCGTTTCTTTTCCGTAGCTTAATATACTGTCCTTATTATTCTGTGCCTGATTAAGATAATGGGAAAAAACTCCCCACTTTTTTTGACTCATTCTTTCGATATTCTTCTTCATTTTCGTGCCTCCCGTTAGGTTTTCTCACATACTATCACAGAATCCTGCGTTTGTCAATGAAATTTCAGTTCTTTTTTCTATATATTTGAACTGTAATTACATACTCTTGCACATTTCAATTTATTGTGGTATTATGTGATTATAAAGTAAGAAAGGTTTTGAATAAAGTGAACGAAGATATTATTTACGGCAGAAATCCCGTAATAGAATCAATTTCCGCAAATCGCACAATAGATAAAATTCTTATACAGGAGGGCATCAGACATTCCCAGATAGGCTATATAATAACCCTTTCAAAAAAACAGGGAATATTATATCAATTTGCGGACAAACGCAAGCTTGATAAAATATGCGAGGGTGAAAACCACCAAGGTGTTGTGGCTTTTGTTGCCGCTTATAAATATTCAACGGTTGATGAAATATTAAAGCTTGCAGAAGATAAAGGGCAAGAACCTGTTGTTGTAATTGCCGACGGAATAACCGACCCCCACAATTTAGGGAGCATTATAAGAACGGCAGATGCATCAGGAGCCCACGGGGTTATTATCCCCAAAAACAGAAGTGTTTCCTTAAACTCTGTTGCCGCAAAGGTTGCGGCAGGCTCTGTTGAGCATATTTTGGTTGCAAAGGTCACCAACATTTCACGGACTCTTGACGAGCTTAAATCAAAAGGGTTGTGGATTACGGGAACCTCCCTTAACGGCGACAAGAGCTGTTATGACTGCGACTTAACGGGAGCCTTGGGAATAGTAATCGGAAGCGAAGGAAGCGGTATAAGTCAGAACACCGAAAAGCATTGCGACTTTTTATGTAAAATTCCCATGCAGGGCAAGGCGGAATCTCTTAATGCTTCGGTTGCGGCAGGGGTACTGCTCTTTGAATCAGTAAGGCAAAGACTTATTAAAAAAGAGGGATAAACTATGCGAATACTTACAATAGGCGATATAAACGGCGAGGACGGACGGGAATACATATACAACAATTTAGGCAGGATACTTAAAAAATACAAAATCGATTTCTGTGTTGCCAACGGCGAAAATGTTGCCGACTCAAACGGAATCACCGTATCTGCTGCCGAAGCTCTTTTAAGATGCGGCGTTGATGTTCTCACTATGGGTAACCACACCTTTTCAAACAAAGAATCGGGAATCGTTTTAGAGGATAACCAAAACATAATCAGACCTTTAAACTATCCCTCGGAGGCAGAGGGCGACGGCTACACCGTGTGCGATTTGGGCTTTGCCCGTGTGGCTGTCATAAATCTTATCGGAAGAGTGGATATGCCCCCTGCGGACTGTCCCTTCCACGCCGTGGAAGCTTTGCTGAAAAAACTTGAAGCCGATATAATTATCGTTGATTTCCACGCAGAAGCAACCAGCGAAAAAATTGCCATGGGGCATTTTCTTGACGGAAAGGCAAGTGTGGTTTTCGGAACGCACACCCATGTTCAAACTGCGGACGAGCGAATTTTGCCAAACGGCACGGGATTTATATGCGACATAGGAATGACAGGGGTTGAGGATTCTGTTCTGGGCGTTAAGAAAGAAATAATCGTCGATTATTTTTATAAATCCGTTAAGCGGATGCGCTTTGAAAAGGCTCACGGAACCGTTACATTCAACGGTTGTATATTTGAAGTTGACCAATCAAACGGAAAAACAACATCCGTAAAAAGACTGAGATTTGAAAATATTCCGGAGGACTGATTATGTTTTTTGAAAAAACATTTGATAACAGGCTTTATTTAAAATCAAATATGATAGACATACCCCACGCCTTTACCTCAAAGCTCGGCGGTGTCAGCAAGGGTGATATCAAAGGGTTAAATTTAGGATTCAGAGTAAATGACAATATTGAATCCGTAAAGGAGAATTACCGTCTTGTGGCAAATGATATGGGCATTGACCTTAATAAAACCGTTTTATCAAGGCAAACCCACACAAACAATATCCGCATTATTTCCGAAGAGGATTTGGGAAAGGGCATAACAAAGGACAGCGACATATACGATACCGACGGACTTATAAGCAATATAAAAGGCTCTGCCTTGATTGTCTTTTCGGCGGACTGCACCCCCATTCTCTTTTACAACAAAGAAAAGCAGGTTATCGCCGCGGTTCACGCAGGCTGGAGAGGAAGTGTATTGAAGATTGCTTCAAAATGCGTTGAGCTGATGAAAGAAAATTTTAACTGCAATCCCGAAAAGACATACGTTGCAATGGGCCCGAGCATAGGTCCCTGTTGCTTTGAATTCGGTCCCGAGGCACCTGATATATTCGGCGAAGAATATGTTAAAAAAGCCGAAAACGATAAATATTTTGTTGACCTCTGGAAATATAACCTTGATATTCTCACAAACTGCGGAATACCCCGTGAAAATATTGATTTAAGCAAGGTCTGCACCGTTTGTCACAGCGATAAATATTATTCCTACAGAACCACAAAGGATAAAACAGGCAGACAGGGTGCAATAATCTCTTTAGGGTGATGGGTATGCGAAAAATCATACATCTTGATATGGACGCATTCTTTGCGGCAATTGAAGAGCGTGACGATAAAAGCCTTGTGGGAAAGCCTGTAATCATAGGTTCTCCCCCCGATGTGCGAGGCGTTGTCTCCACCTGCAACTATATTGCAAGAAAGTACGGCGTCCACTCTGCCATGAGCAGCAGAGAGGCATACCAAAGATGTCCCCACGCTGTCTTTATTCCGCCTCATTTTTCAAAGTATAAAGAGGCGTCCGACATAGTCCGCTCAATTATGATGAGATACACGGATAAAATAGAATTTGTAGCTCTTGACGAAGGCTATATGGATGTAACGGGAAGCGAGCTGTTATTCGGCCCTGCCGAAAAAATAGCAAAAGAGCTTCAACAGCTTGTGTATGAAAATGTTAAAACAACCTGCTCGGTAGGTGTCGGCTATTCTATGTTAAGTGCAAAATGCGCAAGTGAGGAAAAAAAGCCAAGAGGCTTTTTTGTGATAAACAATCCCGAGGAATTTAAAGCACTTATGCAGGAAAGACCTGTAAAGGAGCTTCACGGCGTGGGAAGCAAAACCGCAGAAAGACTTGCTTCCATGGGAATTAAAACAATCGGTCAGCTTGCAAAGGCAAGTGACAGCCGGCTTCTTGCTTTTGGAACAATGGGCGTTGAGCTTAAAAAACACGCAAACGGCATTGACAACAGGGAGGTTACACCTATGGCACCGCAAAAATCAATCGGCAGAGAAACCACCTTTTCGGAGGATGTTACAGACCGCGACATTCTCAATGATACCCTTTTATATCTTGCAAATGATATAGGCTACAAGCTTTACACAAAAAAGCTTTGGTGCAAGACGGTAACCCTTAAAATCAAGTTTTCAAATATGAAAACCATAACCCGTGCCGTCACGGGGGAATATTTAAGGGACGGTGATAAAATATATAAGATTTCAAATAAAATTCTGGAAGAAACCCGACTTAACCTGCCGGTACGACTAATCGGAATATCCACATCGGGACTGACGGACATGCCTTATACGCAAATGTCATTTGATACAGAAAACACGACCGATAAAAAAAGCGGATTGGGTGATACCCTGTATGATTTAAAACAACGCTTCGGAAGAAATATGGTAAAGACCGCCAGAGAGCTTGAAATAGAAAAGAAATATAATGAGTGAGGGACCGATGTAAAATGCGACCGGCGCCAATAAAATCAGCACAAATCACGCGGAGTTTGTCTGTAGGGGACGCCAATGGCGTCCCGCATAGGCTCCCCTCGAGGAGGGGAGCTGTCGCCGAAGGCGACTGAAGGGTTGTCATGCCTTTTCGCCAAACCCACAATGTCACTCAATGTCACTTTTTTAATGGTACAATACCATTAAAGGAGTGATTTTTTTATGTCAATAAAAAATAAGGATTTACAACCATTTACCCAAAACTTAATTACAAAAGAAAAATCAAATGCCACGGTGGAAAAATATACCCGTGATGTGGGGGCGTTCATTCGTTGGCTTGATGATGAAGAACTGTCAAAGGAAAAGGCGTTGTCTTACAAGGAACTGCTTGTTAAAAAGTATAAGATAAGAAGTGTAAACTCGGTTATATCTTCTTTAAATGCTTACTTTGAATTTATGGGAAGATAT
>JAZLFN010000015.1:0-32062 GCA_045615805.1 Clostridia bacterium
AATGCAAAGCAATTAAATCCTGAAATTCGTCAAACAACGAATTTCCACCTTAATTTTGATGTCATTTTATCTGCTATGTGATTTCAAAATGGCGGTTTTAAGCCTTTTGTTTTGCTTTGCGTGGTCTGTGCATTTTGCACCAGCCCCTCCTTTTTATAATATTCTTATCTGTCGCATATATCCCGTCGATGTCCGACTGTCAATATCAAAATTGTTACAATATTGTCTTTGATTTCTGCAAGCAGTCTGTAATTTCCTACTCTGTAACGCCACTGCCCGCTTCTGTTTGCCGAAAGTCCTTTACCATGTTGCCTTGGATTTTCGCAACCCTCAAGCTTTTTTCGCACCCACCCTAAAATCAACGCCGCCGTCTGTTTATCCAATTTCTTTAAATCCTTCAATGCCCGCTCCGCAAACTCAACCTTATACATCACTGCAATCCCAATTCCTTTTCAACTTCATCAAGGGAATGGGTAACGGGGTTTGCCTTATATTCAGCCAAAGCTTTGTCAAACACTTCAATATCATATTCGGTTTCAATGCGGTCCAAAACAGACTGACGGATTAAATCCGAAACAGACATTTTATTGATTTCTGCATATTTTTTGATAAGCATTGTATCATCATCTGATAATCTTAAAGAAATTGTCATTTTATTTCACTCCTTGTATTACATTGTATTACAAGCTTCTTGATTTGTCAATAGCTTTACAAAAAAATTTTTATATTTTTGTTTTACCCAAGGTTATAAAATGCCGATTTTGACGGAAAATCCGAGATTTCTCCCAGCTCCTCTTCTATTCTTAAAAGCCGATTATATTTACAAACTCTTTCCGTTCTCGACGGTGCACCTGTCTTTATCTGCCCCGAATTTATTCCAACCGCAAGGTCAGCAATTGTTGTATCCTCCGTTTCACCCGAACGGTGGGATATAATCGCCGTATAGCCTGCCTTCTTTGCACTCTCTGTTGCATCAAGGGTTTCCGTCAGGGTTCCTATTTGGTTCACCTTAATTAAAATCGAATTTCCGCAACCCTGCTCTACTCCTTTTTTCAATCTTTTTGTGTTGGTAACAAACAAGTCATCGCCCACAAGCTGAACCTTATCTCCCAATTCCTCGGTAAGCTTTTCCCAGCCTTGCCAATCCTCTTCAGCCAAACCGTCCTCGATTGAAATAATTGGATATTTTTCGGTCAAACTCTTTAAATACTCAATCATACCGTCACAGCTTAACATTTTATCCGTTTTCCAAAAATAATAGCCTCCTTCATTTCCCGATTTTTTTGCTTCTTCGTACATTTCGGTTGCGGCAATATCAAGGGCAAGCATAAAATCATCATAAGGCTTATATCCGGCTCGCTCTATGGCTTCCGTTATAAGCTTCAGCGCCTCCTCGTCATTTTCAAGGTTGGGTGCAAAACCACCCTCGTCGCCCACCGCCGTGGAAAGTCCTCTTTCGCCTAAAACCTTTTTTAAGGTGTGAAACACATTTACGCATTTCATAAGTCCCTCCGAATATTTTTTTGCACCTACAGGCATAATCATAAATTCCTGAACGCTCAATTTGTTGTCGGAATGCTTTCCGCCGTTAATAATATTCATCATAGGGACAGGCAAACACCTTGCGTTCACGCCTCCTATATATTGGTATAGAGGAAGTCCGCTTGCACACGCCCCTGCCCTTGCACAGGCAAGGGACACGGCAAGAATTGCATTTGCTCCAAGCTTTGATTTGTTTTCCGTTCCGTCCGCCATTAAAAGAGCGTTATCAATTTTGGTCTGGTCAAGGATATTCATACCTTTTATTTTTTCCGAAATAATGTTATTGATGTTATTAACCGCCGTCGTTACTCCTTTTCCCCCATAACGCTCTTTATCATTGTCACGAAGCTCATGAGCCTCAAAGGCACCTGTTGAAGCCCCCGACGGGACAGATGCTCTGCCCGTCACACCGCCCTCTGTTAAAACCTCTGCTTCAACAGTCGGATTTCCTCTTGAATCAAGTATTTCTCTTGCCCTCACACATTTTATTTTCAAACAGTTATTCATAAAAGACCTCCCGATATTTGTTATTTCTGTTATTTTTTACATATAATAAAATTTTATTCAAATAAATTAGTAGACAAGATAAAAATTATATGATAAAATAAATTATCTGAATTAAATTGGAGGAAAAAATATGAAGAAAATAATACCTTTATTAACGGCGATAATATTATTGCTGTCTGCCTTTTCGGCATTTGCAACCGAATATACAATTCCCGTTATAGGCTCAAATGTTCCGGAAACAACAGCTGTTGATACAGAGTATACCATTCCCAAATCCGATTTTGAGGACAGGGATATTGCTGTTATTCTGAACGGCGAAAAGGTTGATTTCACCGATGCAGAGCCTGTTTTGTACAAGGACAGGTCTATGCTTCCTCTTCGCAGAATGTGTGAATGTTTCGGAGCTGAGGTATATTATCAGGAATGTCCCAATGATATACATCTTATCACCCTTCGCAGGGATTTGACTCTTGTAACTCTTATCAACGCAGAATACTTTGCCGTTGACACAATTGTAGGAGGAAAATGGAGATTTCACAAGTACAATATGACAGACAGCGAAGATGATTATGTATCAATTTTCTTTAACGACGAAAATGGCAAAGCCGTTATTGATCCCGAACCTATTATGCTAAACGACAGAACATTGGTTCCTTTGAGATTGTTTGCAGAAGCATTCGGAGCAACGGTTGGTTGGGACGATGCAACATCTACGGTTTTCATAGAAATGCCCAAAGCCGTATATGTAAGAACTCCGGAGCAAATCGAAGCCGATACAAATTACACCTATCAGGACGCAATCAAATACGGCACGGACTTCTTAAAAGAAAACGGATTATCCGACGATACCATAAGCGCCGTTGTTTGTATGGTAAATAACCTTTATAATGTAAAAGGCAAAATTTACGCTTTTGATTTGACCGAGCTTACGAGCGAATATAAATCAATCGGATTTTACGCAGACGGAAGCCACACCGCATTTAAAAAATAAAATAAGGGCAGTGGATTAGAAAATTCCATTGCCCTTATTTTATGTCTATATCCATAATTGATTTTGGATTGTACTAAAAATGCAAACAGATAATATATATAAAATAGATAAATATGGTTTTTAGGTTAAAATTTTGTTACAATGCATCAATTATCATTGCTTTTTATCAGAAAATGTGGGATAATAAGAATATATGAAAATACGGGAGTGAATAAAATGCCGCCAACCAAATCAACTTCAGCAAAAAAAAGCGACGGCTCTGAAAAATCAAGACAAAAATATAAACCAAAGCATACATCAAAAAATAAAAGAAATCATCTTATCCCCATTTTAATTTCCGTAATCGGGGTATTTATTATTGCGTTCGGAATCTGTATGGCTTATGTAAACGGATATGACCGAGTATATCCCAACACCTATATCGGAGATAAGGATGTGTCCGGCATAACCGAGGGCGAGCTTTCCGATTACATCAATTCAACATACAAAGAAGATAAAATAAAAGGCTCCTCCGTTGCCATTTCCTGCAAAACGCAGAAAATGGATTTGGGCATCGATTCTTTATCGGTAAAGTTCAAAAATGACACTCTTAAAGAAAATGTTTTGAAATCCGGTAAATCGGGAAATCTTTTTAAAGACACCTTCACATTTATTTGCCGTCTTTTTTCCAAAAAGACAGCAGACCCTGTGATTGAGTACAAAAACGATGTTCTTCTTTCTGCTTTTGACAAGGTTACATCAGGTTTTGAATACGAACCCGTGGGGTACACCTTTACCATAGGAGATAACAAGGTTACAATCAACGGTACAGTAAACGGTATGAAGGCTGACCGTGAGCTTGCCACATCAAATGTAGAATCTCAAATAAAGCAAATGTCTTTTTCATCGGTTGAGTTAACACCTGTATCCGTTATACCCCCACCTGTTGATTTTGAAGAGTTTTACAAATGGCTTACTTCGGATGCAGAGGATGCAAGATATGAAAAAAAGGATGGGAAAATTCAGGTTATACCCTCTAAATCAAAGTGCGAGGTTGACCGCAAGGTTGTGGAAAAGGCACTTAATGATGTAAAGCAAACCACCTCAAATATAATCGAAATAGATGCAATTACAACAAAACCCAAGGTGTTAACCGAGGATTTGACATCTACACTTTACAAGGATAAATTAAGCTCATATACCACAAGCTTCGGCGGAAGCTCTGCCGCTCGTGCAAACAATGTAAGAACTGCCGCATCAAGAATAAACGGAATTGAGCTTATGCCCGACAAAGAATTTTCATATGACAAAACCATTCTTCCGAGAAAAGCCGAAAACGGCTATATGGCGGCACCTGTTTATGTAGGCAACAAAGTAGAAAGCGGTATGGGCGGCGGAATTTGCCAACCATCATCAACCTTATATGTTGCGGCTCTTTATGCAAACCTGCAAATACTTGAACGCCACAACCATTCTATGGCGGTAGGTTATTTGCCTGCAGGTCTTGATGCCACCGTTTCGGAAGGCTATCTTGATATGCGATTTAAGAATACAACAGGATATCCAATAAAAATTCTGGCTTCTGCCGACGGCGGCGTTCTGACATTTTCAATTTACGGATATAACCCGGAAAACACATCGGTTGAAATACTCAGAAGCGGTTCCGATATGAATTTCTATGTAACCCGTGTTGTAAAAAAGGACGGCAAAGAAATTGCAAGAGAACAGATGTCATCAAGCCATTATGTTCCCCACGAAGAGGAAAAGAAGCCGGAGGAAAAGAAACCGGAGGAAAAGAAGCCGGAGGAAAAGCCCAATACTCAAGAGGCAACAAAGCCCGCAAGTACACCGGCAAAAGAGTCCGAAACACCTGCAAACGAGCAATCAACAAAACCTATTGAGTAAATCATTTTGCTACAACCCCTTTTAATAATTGAATTTATAATATGAATAAGAGGATTTTCATTATGGAAAAAAAGTCAACCACAAAAAAAATAACGGTTATCGCTATTTTTTCCGCATTGGCATTTTTGCTTCAAATGCTCGGCTCACTTATAGGCTTAAAAATAGGCGGATTTTTGGAAATTGAAATCTCGGATATTCCGGCACTTATTATCTCATTTGCCTACGGACCGGTTTCGGGACTTGCCGTCGAATTTTTCAAAAACCTTTTGCACTGCCCGTTTACATCCACGGGATTTATAGGCGAGCTTGCAAACTTCTTGGTAAACGGTATGTTCGTATTCAGTGCAGGAGCATTATACAAATTCAATAAGTCCAAAAAAAGCGCCGCTTTATCAATGCTTACAGCAACTGTCATTATGACAGCCTCTGCCTTTTTAATCAATCTTTTTCTCATGCTTCCGTTGTATATGCCGAGTGCGGATTTTTCCGCAAAATACAACATTGCATTAACAGTGATTACTCCTTTTAATGCAGTAAAAGGAATTTTAATTTCGGGATTGACATTCCTCCTGTACAAACGAGTTGTTCCAATCATCAGAGAAAAAAGCTAACTGCTTTTGACTTTATTAAGCAGTGAGATAATAGGAGCTATTAAAATTCCGCACAGAAAATTACTTATACCGTGGATTAAATCATAAGGAAATCCGGCAACAACCCACGCAATCATACCCTTAAATCCAAGACCGAAGGCAATGGCTTGAAATGGAGCGTAAAGCGTTCCGAACAGCAGACCGTGAAGTCCGCAGCAAGCCATATATACAATCGGTCTTATTTTTTTGTTCATATTTTGAGGCAGGAGCATAACCCCTCCCCATAAAAAAAGCCATAAGTAAAGATATGGAATCCACCAAACGGCAAAGCCTGCAAATATCCCTTCCAACAAAACATATGTGTATATGGGATACAATGCTTTTTTTCTGTATACAACGGTAATTGCAATGGTGAACACGCCTAAAAGATGTACATTGGGAAGCACCTGCAAAATCACCTTGGTAATATACATCAATGCCCCCAAAAGGGCAAAAACCGTTATTTCTTTTATCGAAAGCTTTGTCATTTTTCTATACGCAAGGAATATGCTTCGCCGTTTTTAACCTCTGTTTGGTCAACTCCGCTTGCGGCATATTCGCCGTTAATATAAAATGCCCAATAGGTTTTGTCATTGTTAAAATCAGCCGTTACGCCGTCAACGCTTTTTATATACAACCCATACTGTCCCTGTTCTCCCTCAATCAAATTAAGCTTTTTAAGGGCATCACCTACGGTTTTTTCGTCTGTGCTTATCTCAAACTGCTTCTCGTTCTTGTCCTTATCAACAACGGAAAGTGTAAACTTTATGCTTCCCTCACCCAACTGCTTAACGCTTTGAACAGATGTTGCTTCCGTCTGTTTGGAATTTTGGCTTGGCTCTTGATTGCATCCCGAAAGCAAAGCTCCCGAAAGAGCAATCATAAACACACAAGTAACCGCCGTTAACCTTTTCAATACTTTGTTTTTCATATCACATTCTCCTTTTCTTTACCGCATAAAAAAACTGCGGTAATGTAAAATTACCACAGCAGACTTTTCCTGTGTTTATGCCAAATCGGAGCTTTTAAAAATGACCCTTCCCAACTCTTCGTTAACCTTAAGGTGTACGAAAGTACATCGAGCGGCGAAGTTTGTTTATTATGTGCGTTTTTATCCGCTCCGAAAATGCAGGTCTTTTGACTTACGCCTTATGTATTTATATACGCATTTTTATATCCTGCCTTCTCAGTTTCCCAATGACCGGCTTTCACCGACGGACATAAAAACTTCGGCGCACACAGCGACTGTAATCGTTCGGGATTCTCACCCGATTCCCTTTTAAGCGGTTACCCCGGACGGCATAACCGACACATTTACGGCTATTTAATTTTTTGTATTATATCAAATACCCATCTATTTGTCAATCCCTATACTCTTTAAATATTCATCCATTCTTTTGTTTATGTCCTCATTGCACCCTACATCCTTTGGCTCAACATTTTTGTATAGCATTTCAATCCCCTTTTCAAGAGGCATAAGCTCATTTTGGCTTTTGCCGCAAAGCTTTAATATTTTGGTATTGTCAATAATCCTGTCATAGCACCTGTCATAAAAAAGCTGTTGCTTTGCGTAAACATACCAATCACCGCCGCCGGATACAATATTTAAAAATGTTTCGGCATCCGTTGTGATATATTTAAGTCCGCCGATTTTTTTGTATATTTCCGCAATCTCGCCCCATGTGTGATGCTCTGCGGTAGATACGGTATACCTCTCTCCCATTGCCTTTTCGTTAAATAATATTCCGGCAATCATCCACGCAACATCTCCTGCCCATGTCATGGTTGCCTGATGCTCCATTGCCTCCTTTGGAAGCACCACGGTTTTGCCCTGCATCATTCGATAAATCACAACATCGGCTTCAAGAACGGTAAGCTGAAATCTGCGTTTTGAATATGTAATTGCAGGTCTTATCACGGTATAATTTTTGTATCCCGAATTTTTAAGGAAGTCCTCCTCCTGAGCCTTATATATACAATATTCTCCCTCGTTTTTAAAATCCTCGGGACGCTCCTCGTCATAAACTCTCGGTGCTTCCTCCGTTATGGGGAATTTGCTTCCGTATACTCTGTAGGTGGATAAAAAGATATAATGCTTTGTATTATCCAAAAAAATCTTATAATACTTTTTATAAAGCTCTAATGAGGGATATATCATAAAATCAACTATCCCGTCATAGCCGCACAAAACCTGCTTTTTCAAAAACTCAATATCCATGGCGTCTGCCTGTATATAATTAAGCCTGTCATTATCGGATTTAGTATCCTCAAGGGTTACTCCGTCAATATAATATCCCTTTTCAAGCAATACGGGGATAAGATACGTCGCCATTGCTCCCGTTGCACCGAGTATCAAAACCCTTTTACTCATTTTCCTTTCCCCCTTCACACAAATCAATAAGACTTTGTGCCTCGCAGATTTTAGGTTGAGTTTCGTTCTTTTCGTTAAGTGTGGTAAGATAAATCCCCCCTGAAATCAACGGTCCCATAAGTCTGTGTTTTCTGCTCATTTTCCCATTTATCAAAAACAGAAAATCTATGTCAAGGCGTTTCTTTAATAACGCATTTGTTTCAAACGCCTCGGAAAGCTCTTCTTCCGTGTCTGCCCATACTACAATTTTGGCAATATCCGCTCCTCTTTCCTGTTGAGATAGTGCAATGGAAAGCACCGCTTCTTTGGGCATATACTTAAATATGTGTGAAGAAATCAACACCTTTGCTCCCATTTTATGAGCCTTTTCAGCCAACGCCTTCTGCTTCTCTATGGCTTCCTTTTCCATTGTAAATTCACATTCGGAGTCTGCAAACATATCTGTTGGAATATCAATAAGCTTTGCTCCCCACTCTATCGAATCAAGAAGCTCTTTTCCTCTTTCTTCATCGGTCAGCTCCTGACAGCCTCCTCTTTTGTAATTTGTCACATATATCAGTCTGTCTCCCATTTTGTTAAACAGGTCTTTGATTGTTTCTTCGCTTCTGCTTTCCGGCGGAAGAAGCTCCATTTGAAAGCAAAAGCCCTCCGCTCCCTGATTTATTGCATTTTTAATCTCATTTTCCATATCCTCTTTTTTCCCGGGGGTTAAAAAGCAGGTTATAATCGGTCTTTCATTTTTCAAAAACGATTTCATATCAAAATTTATCTCCTTTTAAGTTTTGCCTGTATATTATCACGTTTTTGCTATACTTTCAATATCATAAAAATCAGTTTTTATCATTTTCGATACAAATTTGCTTGCAATTTGCTTTTTCTTTTGTTAAAATGAACACGGGTGATAGTTATGAATTTAACAGATTTTAATAAAATCAAAATAACAGATGTGTGCGGAATATATACTCTTTGCCACACACATTCAAATTATATTATGAAGGACAGAGAATGGCACGGTATTTCCCTTGCCAAAAGCGGAAAAATACAGTACACCTTAAACGGCACGAAAACTCTTTCCGACCAATCCCGTATAATATTTCTGCCCAAAGGTGCAACATACAGGCTTGAATGTATTGAGCCGGGGGAATTTACCCTTGTAAACTTTCAGACAACGGCAGGTTATGCCCCCGAAGAATTTTTCTCGGTTAAGACAAATCATCCCGATGATTTTCTGTCAATACATCAAAAGCTTATGAGGTATGCAAAGGACGGTTTGGAATATAATACCCCGAAATCGTATTCCCTTTTATATTCTCTTATAGCTCACGCCTCCGACGAATACTTAAGCTGCGGTATGCCTCCCATTTTAAACCGCGGTACGAAATATATATCCGAAAACATTTCAAACCCAAATCTCTCGGTTTCGGAAATTTCCGCATATTTGGGGATTTCGGAGATATACCTTCGTAATATTTTTAAGAGATATATGCATTTATCTCCGAAAAAATATATTACCGATATGCGTATGAAGAGAGCAAACATTTTACTCAGCACCACACCAAAAAGCGTTTCCGAAATCGGAGAGAAATGTGGATTTTCCGGCGTATATAATTTTTGCCGAGCCTATAAGACACATTTCGGATATACCCCCACGGAATACAGGCGGTTATCATTCCTTATATAAAACCATTCGCCGTTTTCCGCATTCTTTGGCGTATTACACCGTAGGGGCTCCGCTTGCTGAGCCCGTTTTTGTTTCACCATTTTCCGCATATTTTGGCGTATTACGTCGTAGGGGCTCCGCTTGCTGAGCCCGTTTTTATTTCGCCAATTCCGTCAAATTCCGCAGATTCGCCACACCGATGGAAGCAACCCTTCAGTCACTCCGTGACAGCTCCCCTTACACAGGAGCCTATGCGCCCCTACCGGATGTTCCTCGTGGGTTCGTCGTATGGGCAGATTTATTATCCGCCGGCATTTTTAACGCAAAAAGCACAATATGGGTATTCCAAAAACCGAAACACCTATATTGTGCTTTAAATTACAAAATATTGACTTATTCGAAAAAAGGGCATAGTTATGCCTTGCTTGCTTGCTTGCTTGCTTGCTTGCTTGCTTGCTTGCTTGCTTGCTTGCTTGCTTGCTTAGAGATTATCCCATTGCTCAACATTTATGTCAACCCCTTTTTGTAAATTTTCTTATACTTATCAATAATTTTATCAAAATACTTCTATTGTTACAATTGTATTATAACATATCGACTTTTTTGTTTCAATACTTTTTCTGAAAAAATTTCCAAAAAAATGACGGAGGGATTTCCCTCCGTTCTCCGTCATTTTTCGTACATCAGCTAATCACGGTGATTACTGTTGTATCAAGCCCCGATTCTTTTATAAATTTAAAGTCTGCATCCATAATATGCTGACCTTTTTTTACATGTTCACCGACCTTAACCTTTAAGTCAAATCCTTTTCCGCCAAGAGTTACGGTATTGATGCCCACATGAACAAGAATATCGTTTCCGTCATCTGTCTGAATTCCAACAGCATGAAATGTATCCGCAATCATTGTCACCGTTCCGTTGCAGGGCGAATATACAACATTTGATACAGGGACAACCCCCACGCATTTTCCGAGAACTCCTGTTGAAAACACTTCATCCGAAATGGCTTCCATAGGAATAATCTTACCGTCAGCCGACGGAGGAATTTCTTCCAAGTGCTCGTTATTAAACTCTTCTTCATCAAAGTCATCGTCAGACAAAATATCTTTTTGCTTTATCATCACCCACGAAATAAGTACTCCCATTATTGTGCTTATCAGTAAACCGATAAGATACAGGTACATTGTTTTTACAGGCGGATTAGGGCCTGCCGTCATAACAAATGTCCCGAGAAGTCCCGAGGGTCCCCATGTTGTGGATGCTACTTTAAAAAGCATAACAAAGGCACCGCCGAAGCCTGCGGCAATACCTGCCGAAATAAGCGGTTTCCCCAATGGAACAGACATTCCGTAAAGCAAAGGCTCACCTACACCAAGCACCCCTGCCGGCAATCCGCCTTTAATAATGCTGACAAGACGAGGATTTTTCCCTTTCCGAGCCTTCATCCAAACAGCAATAGCGGCTCCGACCTGACCGGCTCCCGACATTGCAAGGGCAGGGTAAAGGGTAACAAACCCAAACTGCTGAAGCTGCACCGTATACAGCGCAATAAGTCCGTGATGTGTACCTGTTGCAACCATCGGCAAAAACAAAGCCGCCGACACAAACCCTGCAATCATTCTTGCAATCGCACTTTCACTTAGGCAAACCTTTCCTATAACGGCACAGATGCCCGACGAAACATATCCCAGTGCAGGCATAAGAACAAATATGTATGGTACAACACAAATAATCATTGTGCAAAGGGGAGTAAATATAATATCAAGAGAATCCGGCATATGCTTCCGTATCTTTTTTTCCACAACGGATATAAACCATGCTCCGATAATTGCAACAATTACACCGCCTCTGCCGCTGCAAAGGATGGAATCAAGGGGAACATCGGCATTATACAGCCCCAATGTTTTGGATATGGTATTGATGCCGTCAAGAGATGTAATCATTCCCAGCATACCACCGAGAATCGGAGTTGCGCCGAATCTTTCAGCCGCACGGTATCCGCCCCATGCCGAAATATATGTTACAAAAGCGGCATTTATAAGAGTAAGTATTTCGTGAATAATATTCCATACCGTGTTTTCTTTGTAATCAGGGACAAGCTGAACAATAAGCATTGCAAAGCCCGAACAAAGTCCTGCTACAATAATTCCGGGTATAAGCGGAACAAAAATATCGCCAAAGGTTTTAAGAAATCTTTGTACGGAATTTCTCTTTTTTGGTTTTGAGTTTGAATTTTTATCCACTGCACCCTGAGATGCAGGTATGCCCATTTCATGACATGCATCCGCATATTTTCGGCTTTTCCCGGGACCCACAACAACTTCATAGCAAAACGGTCTGTCATGAACCAAGCTTAAAACAGTAGCCGTTTTCTTTAATTCATCTTCCTTTACAAGACCTTCGTCCTTAACCGTTACACGCAGTCTTGTCATGCAATTCATTGCAGACGAAATATTCTCCTTTGACCCTAACAGCTCTACTATTTTTTCTATCATTTAATATACACCCATTCTCTGATAATTGTATTTTTGGCTTTCTGTTATAAACACCTTTATAACTAATGTAAAATCATTGCAATTCCTTACTTTTATGATAACATAACGAATTTTAATACACAACATATTTTTGAAAAAACCGAGGAAAACCTCCGCTTATTCAGTGAATCCATTGCATTTCACGGATATTTCAAACAATCTCGGCCATCTCAACTTAACATTATATTCGGGCAAAGCCTCTTTAAATATACTGCTTATCAATTCTTTCTGCGACGAAAATTCTTCGTTAAGCCACTTTTCTTTTTCATTGAGATTTTTCAATTCAAAAATATTAACCTTTTCTCCCGTTGTTTCCTCATACATATTTTCGGCTTTTTTATACATTGACGGGCGTACAACGCTTTGATATACAACTTCATCAAGAATACGCTCCGCAGTATAAGCTTTATTCAAATCCGAATTTTTACCGTCCGTCGCAACAAGCTGGGCAAGCAATGTTCCCAATGAATTGCAGGCAGTATTCCAACCGGAATATCCGCAGATATTCTTAATATCCATTATTTGTCCAAGACAGGAAAGAAGCTTCGGAGTGCCTCCGTTTGCACAATCCAAATCAAGAATATAACAATGCTTTCCCTTATCCGAAAGATTTTTGATCTCGGTACACATATCAAGAATTTCCTGTTCGGAATAATCCTCGTGATTTTTGAAATCATTTGTGGCGTAGTCACCTTGCAGCTTTTTGGGAGCTATTATACAGATAACATTCTCGGAATTTTCATCAATTGAAATATTCATAAATCCGCAATGTTCATTAAGATTATCCTTGAACTCTCTATCCTCATAATTTGCAGTAAAATCAAGGTTTTTTCCAAGCCAACAAACAGAGGTATTGCACCCCGACGGATTAGCCGCATACATAATAAGCTCCGCTCCGGCTTCATCTGTTCCGTTTGCAACAGTGACTTTGTCTCCAACATTTAAACTACTGATTTCAGCCAAAAGCTCGGCTTGTTCAACGCTTTGTATTCCGCCCTTACTGCAGTCCTCCTGACAGATAACAAGTTTATCGGCAACACCTTCGCCGACAAGCTTTATACACATCATATTCAGCTCATGATTCACAGCACGGACATTTAAAAATGTATCAAGCACATTCGCCGGTATTTCTTCTTTTAATCTCTTAACTTCTTTAATAGCGTCTGCATCTTTTAGTATTTCAGCCTTATAGTACGCCGACGAAAATTCATTGATTTTCTCCCACCAAACAAGGTCCTCTTGGTTGAATACGCTCGTATATGTACGCATAAGAACATTTGAAAGATATATAGGAACATCAGGTCTGTCTTTTTTAAGACCTCTCAAAAGCCCCAACGCTTCATCTCTTGATTTTGTATCCTTGCTTCCGTTTCGAGATTGAATAAGTCCGCCGTAAATAAGCTGCTCCATACTCACTACAAGAGCATCGCAAGATGCGGCGTTCTCCTTAAGCCAACTTTTTGCAGCTTCCGTATCCGCTTCATCTTTAAAATATGTTAAATCTTCCTTGCTCGGCGACAAAACCTCTGCTCCGTATATCCTTGCAATCTCAAGAGGAATATCCAAGCAACAAGGTCTTGTGTCAAGCGGCAAAAATCCGATTTTAAACTTTTTTTCGGATACCTCACCGCACCCTGCCAAAATCGAGACAAACACCGAAATAATTAAAAACACAATTAAAATCTTTTTCTTTCTCATTTAACTCTCCTTTCCCCACAATTTCATTGTGATGTAGTGTTGATTACTTCTTAAATATATCATAAATTTCATTATTGTCAATGATTATTAATTAAACAACATATTGGTTAAGGATATTCTGATTTTCTAAATAATTTTTCACATAAAAAATGACGAAGGAAATCCCTCCGTCATTTTTTGTTTATTCCGTTGCACATCACTTTATTCGGCTTATTTTGAAGCTGATCAAGGGCTTCACCGAATCTTTGGAAGTGAACCACTTCTCTTGCTCGCAGGAATTTAATTACATCATTTACATCAGGGTCGTCGGATATTCTTAAGATATTATCATATACCGCCCTTGCCTTCTGCTCTGCCGCCAAATCCTCCGCAAGGTCTGCTATCGGATCCCCTGCAACCGATAAAGCAGCAGCATTAAACGGCATTCCGTCGGAATTTGCCGGATAAACTCCTCTTCCATGATTCATAAAATACTGTCCGTAAGGACTGTTTTCGATTTCCTCGCTTGTTGCATTCTTCACAAGCTGTCTTACTATTGTTCCCACAATTTCAAGGTGAGCAAGCTCCTCCGTGCCTATATCCGTAAGCAAGCTTTTAGTCACTTCATCAGGCATAGAGTACCGCTGAGAAAGATACCTGAGCGATGCCGATAACTCCCCGTTAGGACCGCCGTATTGTGAAATAATATATTGTGCAAGTTTTGGGTTTGTATTCTTAATATTTACGGGATATTCAAGTCTTTTTTGATATTGCCACATTTAATTTCTACCTCCTCAATTTTCCCATGGCCACGGGTCGGCAATCCAATTCCAACATTCCGTGCCTCCTGCCTCGTCGGCAGTTAACGGTCCGTACTCACGATTGATTTTTTCGGCAAGCTCTTTTGCTTTTGCCACATTCTTTTTGAATATTTTTATCCCCTCCGTGTCCTTGGGATGGGTATCAAGATACAAATTCCAGTCATACGCCGCAAAAGCATATGCACTGAACTCTTTTAATAATTTCGTTCTTTCATCCATTGTTTTTTCCCTCCGCAAATATTTTTTCCCCTTCGTATTGTTTTCCGTAAACGCCAAAGGGTTTATTTAAAATGGGAAAAACCGTTCCGTACATCAAGGCATCCGATGCACTATACAAATTTCTCGGCTCCGCAATTTGTATGGGCACATATGCATATCCAACCATTGGGGCGGTTATTTCCGATGTTTCACCTGCAAAAGGCATAGCATTTTACTTCCTTTCCTGATATTAAGTCTATAAGCCTTAAGGCTCATTTTATATTATGCAAACAAGCTGTCTTTGTGAATGATAAAGTTATTTCACAAAATCAGTTAAGTTTTTAATAAAATACTTTCTTTTTCAAAAAAGCCTTGAATTTACCGCAATTTTATGATATAAAAAGTAAAACAAAAGGGGGCATTTGTTGTGGGAGCTAACTTTGATAAAGCAGTTAATTTTACAAAAAATATGACATTAAGAGAGAAAGTCGGTCAGATTTCTCAGGATGTTCAATTATATAAACATTACGACATCACAGACAACGGAATTGAATTCGACTCATTTCTTAAGGACAAGATAGCATATTACGGCGGACTTGGTGCGGGAAGCGGACTTTTAAGAGCCGACCCTTGGTCCGGAAGATGTTACGGAACGGGAATTGAGCTTCCCCAACGGGAAGAGTGTGCAAACGCTCTTCAAAAGTACATTAAAGAAAACACAAGGCTTCAAATTCCGATACTTATAGAAGTCGAAGCAAGCCACGGTTTACAATCTCTGGGAAGCGTTATGTACCCCACAGGATTATGCTCATCCTCCTCTTTTAACCCGAAACTACTTGGAAAGGCTATGAAAAGCATAGGTCAAGAGATTCGTTTATCGGGAAACCATATCGGATTTATTACGGTATTTGACCTTGCCCGTGACCCGAGATGGGGACGCTCGGAGGAATGCTTCGGCGAGGATACATATCTTGCATCAAAGCTTGCCGAAGAAGTTATAAAAAATATCAAAGAAGGCGGCGCTCTTCCTTGTGCCAAGCATTTTATTTCGGCAGGGATAACCGAAGGCGGAGTTAACATTCAAAATATCAACTGCGGCACAAGAGAGCTTGAAGAGCTTAATATTCCCATCGTCAAGTCCGTTGTGGATGCAGGAGCCGATTTAATTATGATTGCATATAATCCATATGACGGAGTACCCATACACGGCAATTCTTATCTTTTAAAAGACGTGTTAAGAGAAAGGCTTGGGTATAATGGGATTGTCCTCTCCGACGGCTTTGGGCTCGGCACATTGGCAGGTCAGCTTGATGTTGATAACAAAACCGCCGCATACATAGCTTTTAACAATGAAATAGATATGAGCCTGGTGGATTCCGGTCAATATGAAACACTTGAAGAATTAGTAAACGACGGAATAATTGACGAGAAAAAAATAGATTTGGCTTGTGCGAGAATACTTGAGAAAAAATATGATGTCGGTCTGATGGATGACAAATTATTTGTGCCCTGCGGAAAAGTAAAGGAATTTGTTGAAGACGGACATATGCAAAAAGAAGCATATGAACTTGCAAGCGAAAGTATAGTTTTGGCAAAGAACAACGGAATTCTGCCTCTTAAGAAGGATACCAAGGTTTGTCTTATCGGTCAAAACGTAGATAATATATATTACCTGCTCGGTGACTATACTTCAATGCGAAAGGCAGACGAAGGTGCTTCCGTTAAAGAAGCGTTTGAAACAAGATTTGATAATGTAACCTTTGATATCGGTTACACCTTCGACTCCGAAAAATTATCGAAAGAAGTCTTTAAAAAAGCAAAGTCTTGCGATGTAATCTGCCTTTGTGTCGGTGGAAGCAGTGTACGGGATTTCGAAAGCGAATATTTGGAAAACGGTGCATTGGAAAGCAGTTCTAATTTTATAGATTGCGGAGAAGGTGCAGATGTTTCCGATATAGAACTGCCAAGTCAACAGATAACACTTCTAAAAAAACTAAAGGAATTAAACAAGCCGATTGTATCAATAGTAATTCAGGGCAGAGCATATGCACTAAAAGAAATTGACAACTTATCCGACGCTGTATTGATAGCGTGGTATCCCGGACAGGAAGGCGGTTATGCACTTTCCGATATTGTGTGCGGAAGCGTAAATCCAAGCGGTAAATTATCTGTATCAATCCCTGCAAGCAGCGGATGTCTGCCTGTGTGCTACAACACATTTTCAAACAAAAAAGCATATGTCAACGAAGATACCCCTGTTATATACCCATTCGGTCACGGTCTTTCATATTCAAAATTCTCATACGGCGAAATTCAATACAATATATGTGATAATAAAATAAACGCAAAAGTTGAAGTTGAAAACACTTCCGATATTGACGGCAAGGAGGTTGTTATGTTATTTGTTAATGTAAAAGGAGATTCCGTTTTGCACAGGAATCGTGAGCTTAAAGCTTTTGAAAAGGTGCTTATTCCGGCTAAAGGTAAAGTTACCGTCAATCTCTCACTTAAAATCAGCGACTTAAATATTGTAGAAAATAATAACAAAATGTTTTCTCCTGTTATTAACATTTACATTGGTAATAAATCTGCTTCAATCAAGTTATAATCACAAAAAATGGATGAAATCCACGCTTCGGATTTCATCCATTACTTAATCACTAAATCAAAAAGGTATTTTCCCCTGTTTTTAATACTTTTTCTTCGCCTGTCGGAAGCTTCAAAACTCCGCATACTCCTTTAGGAATAATAACCTCGGTTTCAATTCCGTTACCCTCTCTTTTCCACGAAACAGAAACATTACCAAACTCTGTTTTATATGACGCTTTTGCATATGATAACATGGAAACAAATTTGGGCGAAACCTCAAAATAATTCACATCATTAAACGACGGATTAGGTTTAAGTCCGCATACATCTTGAATCATCCAACTGCTGATATCTCCCAAGAAATGATGATTTCTTGAATCAATATTGCCATCTATGTCCTTAAAGCTTTCATAGAGTGTTGTCGCTCCGTCCTCTATCCACGAACCGTAACCTGTTCTGTTTTTGGATACTATCATCTTATACGCCAAATCTTCATATCCAAACTTGGTAAGTACGTGAAAAATATGCCTTAAGCCTATCATGCCGCAAGCATTTTCATTGTGGTTTTTTTCGATTATTTTAATCAATCTTTTAACTGCGGCATCCTCCTCCGACTTATCAAAAATTCCGCAAGAGATGGCTAATGCCTGTGAAGTTTGACATTCTCCCGAAACGGTCATTTTGTCAAAATCAATTAAATTTTCTCTGACCGAATTTCTTAATTGATTTTGAATATCAACAGCTAATTTCTCGGCTTTCCGATTCTTCGTCACATTAAAAAGCTTTTCCGCCTTTACAGCTATGTCATACACAGTAATAGTATCCGTAACCTCAAGGGGTGCGGATATTTTTCCGTTTATGTAAGCATACGGGTCTACCCAATCACCGAGACCGACTGCAATTAAGCCTCGTTCATCTCTTCTTGTCATAATATAGTTAAAATACTTGACAATCATATCCGTATTGTCGATAATCGGTTTTTTATTGCCTGTAAACTTATATATGTAATACGGTCCCGAAACACAAATCGAATCCCACGCAGGACCGTTTCCCCATTCAAAGCCCCAGCCGCCTGTCGGGACAATTCCCGGAATCGCTCCTTTTGAATTTTGTGCCATTCTGATATTATTAAGCCATTCTTCGTAGCTGTTTTCAGCCGTGAAATTAAGCATAAACTGTTCGGCTGAAACACTTGCATCACCTGTCCATCCGTTCTTTTCCCTGTGGGGGCAATCCGTGGGAAAATAAAACAAATTCGACATATCCGACCGCATAGACGCTTTATATAACTTATTAAGTATATCACAGGAACATTCAAATTCTGCTTTTTTCATAACATCCGAGTGCATCTCGATACAAACCAACGAATCCGAGGTTGCCTGTTCTTCCGACAATCCTTCAACATACGCATATCTGAATCCGTCATACTTGAATTTGGGAACAAAATATTCTTCTCCGCCTTTACAGATAAATGTATCCTTTTGGGCATAGTTATAATATTTATCAATGAATTTTTCATCGTAGAATATTGTGTTACCCATATCAAAGTTGCCTCTTATCAAATGCTCCCCGTGGCGAATTGTGATTTTCTGCCCCGGATTTCCGTTTATCTTAAGTGCTGTAACTCCTGCCGTATTTACGCCAAAATCATATATATACACATTTTCTCTTATAGTTGATTCTACCGGCTTTGCATCCTGAGAAGTTGAATCATATGCAAAAGGAAGCTTATCAAAATGCTTTATTTCTATAGGTTTTATCTTTTTTGATTCTTTAATCGGTTCCGCTTCACAAAGCTTTTTAACACCTTTCGGAGCTTCAGCCGGTAAGGCATTCTCCCAATCGCTGTCATCAAAGTCAGCCATATTCCAATTTTTTATTTCCTTTTGGGAATCATAATAATATCCCATTCTCAAGTCGTTGTACAAAATCGGCGACGGATGCGTCTTGAATTTTGAATCCCCTTCAAATAAAATTTCTTTATTTCCTTTATTATCTGTTGTTTCAACCGAAAGGGCAACAATTACATTTCCTCTGCATTCCGCCTTATGAAAATCCCAAACAAAACCGCCGTATGAATTTCTGAAGCCGTTTCCGAGAATTATTCCTATGCAGTTTTTCCCTTTTACGAGCTTATCCGAAATATCATAAGTGTCATAATAGCATATATCATCCGTGTTGCTTATGTACGGTGCAAGATATCCTTTTGTGACCTCCTCACCGTTTATATATAACTCATAAAAGCCAAGTCCGCATATGGTTATTTCCGCAGATGCCGTGTTTTCGTCAATCTCAAAAACTCTCCTGAAATAAGGCGCCGGAACATAATTTTCAAAATCACAAATATCATCATTTGCCTTTATAAACTTATCCGATAAATACATTTCTTTTACCTCCGAATTTTCTTCTGCCACTCTATTATACTATATAAAATAAGAAATGCAAAACATTTTTTATTCAAAAATGCTTGCACTTACAGATATTATGTGGTAAAATAATGTGATTAGATGTTAACCGCTAACAGTTAGGAGTGATTTACATATGGCAAAAGAATTGTCTAAAACTTACGACCCCAAACAGGTCGAAAAAAGAATATATCAGGAATGGTGTGATAAGGGTTATTTCCATGCCGAGGTCGACAAAAGCAAAAAACCCTTTACCATAGTTATTCCTCCCCCCAATGTTACAGGTCAGCTCCATATGGGACATGCCCTTGACGAAACGTTTCAGGATATCTTAATCAGAACCAAAAGGATGCAGGGTTATAATGCTCTTTGGGTTCCGGGCACAGACCACGCCGGCATTGCTACTCAGATAAAGGTTGAAGAAGATTTGCGTGTCAACGAAGGACTTACCCGTTACGACTTAGGCAGAGATGAATTCTTAAAGCGTGTTTGGGCGTGGAAAGAAAAATTCGGCGGAAGAATTATAAATCAGCTTAAAACTCTCGGTTGTTCATGCGATTGGGACAGAGAGCGTTTTACCATGGACGAAGGCTGCAGCAAGGCTGTTCGTGAAGTTTTTGTTAACCTTTACGAAAAAGGTCTTATCTACCAGGGAAGCCGTATTATAAATTGGTGTCCCAGCTGTACCACAGCCTTATCCGATGCCGAGGTTGAGTATACCGAGCAAGACGGATTTTTCTGGCATATCAAATACCCCATTAAGGATAGCGATGACTATATAGAAATCGCAACAACCCGTCCCGAAACACTTTTGGGCGATACTGCCGTTGCAGTAAATCCCGATGATGAAAGATATGCTCATCTTGTGGGCAAAACACTTATTCTTCCTCTTGTGGGAAGGGAAATTCCCGTTATTGCCGACGACTATGTTGACAAAGAATTCGGTACAGGCTGCGTTAAAATCACTCCTGCACATGACCCCAACGACTTTGAAGTAGGACTTCGTCACAATCTTGAACAAATCAAGGTGTTAAACGACGATGCAACAATCAATTCCTACGGCGGAAAATATGAGGGCATGGACAGATACGAAGCAAGAAAAGCTATGGTTAAGGACCTTGAGGACCAAGGTTATCTTGTTAAGGTTGTGCCTCACACTCATAATGTGGGAACCTGTTACCGTTGCGGAACTACCGTTGAGCCTATTACCTCAAAGCAATGGTTTGTTAAAATGGAACCTCTTGCAAAGCCTGCACTTCAGGCGGTTCTTGACGGAGAAACAAAGTTTATCCCCGAAAGATTTTCAAAAACATACACTCATTGGATGGAAAATGTCCACGATTGGTGCATTTCCCGTCAGCTTTGGTGGGGACACAGAATTCCCGCATTTTACTGTGAGGATTGCGGAGAAACTACCGTATCAAAAGAAGATATTACCGTATGTCCCAAATGCGGAGGGAAAGTTAAACAGGACAGCGATGTTCTCGATACTTGGTTCAGCTCTGCTTTATGGCCGTTTTCAACGTTGGGATGGCCGGATAAAACTCCTGAGCTTGAGCATTTTTATCCCACCTCTGTTTTGGTTACGGGATATGACATTATATTCTTCTGGGTTTCAAGAATGATTTTCTCGGGTCTTGAGCATATTGGCAAGGTTCCCTTTAAAGATGTTTATATTCACGGTCTTGTTCGTGACAGTCAGGGACGGAAAATGAGTAAATCCTTGGGTAACGGCATAGACCCCCTTGAAATAATTGAAAAATACGGTGCCGATGCATTAAGATTTACCCTTGCTACCGGCAACTCCCCCGGGAACGATATGCGTTTTTATATGGAGCGTGTTGAAGCAAGCCGCAACTTTGCAAACAAGATATGGAACGCTTCAAGATTTGTTCTTATGAACCTTACCATCGACAAGGTTGAAGAACCCGACTTATCCAAGCTTAAGCTTGAGGACAAAAGCGTTCTCAGCACATATAACGAGCTTGTAAAGCAGGTTACCGAAAATCTCGAAAAATACGAAATGGGCATTGCCGTTGCAAAGCTTTATGACTTCATTTGGGATTACTTCTGCGATTGGTATATTGAGCTTGTAAAACCAAGATTTAGCGAAATGAACGAAAGCAACTTGGTTGCACAAAACACACTTGTATATGTTCTTTCAAACACATTAAAGCTTCTGCATCCGTTTATGCCATTTATTACGGAGGAAATCTGGCAGGCTCTTCCTCATGAAGGCGAAAGCATTATGATTTCCGACTTCCCTGTTTATAACGAAAAATTCGTTGACGATAAAGCCTGTGACGATATGAATGTTATTATACAGTCAATCAAAGAAATCAGAAATGCAAGAAGCGGTATGAATGTACCTCCTTCAAAAAAAGCAAAGCTTTATATCGTTACGGATAACAAAGACATCTTTGAACAGGGCGTTGAATTTTATAAGAAGCTTGCTTCTGCATCGGAGGTTATTATCACAAGCAATAAATCGGACGCCCCTGAAAACTCGGCTTCCGTTGCAACCCCGGAGGGTGAGATACTTATTCCTCTTGACGAGCTTATCGATAAAGAAAAGGAGCTTGCACGCCTTAACAAGGAAAAGGAACGCTTGGAATCCGAGATAAAGCGTGTAGAGGGCAAGCTTTCAAACAAAGGCTTTACGGAAAAAGCACCTAAGGCTTTGGTTGAAGAAGAACGTGCAAAGGGCGAGAGCTACAAGAGTATGTACGAAACTGTGCTTAAAAGCATTGAGAAGCTTAAATAATTTAATACGGTGATGTTTGATGGACTATATTGAAACAATTTCATATATTCACAGCACTCCCAAATTTTCACGGGTGTTGGGAAATGATTTACTCAGAAAGCTACTCATAAAAATGGGTAATCCCCAAAAAAAGTTGAAATTTGTTCATATAGCCGGCACAAACGGAAAAGGGTCCTGTGCAATTATGCTGGCTGAAATACTAAAACTCAGCGGATATAAAACAGGACTTTTTATTTCCCCCTTCCTTGAAAAATTCAACGAGCGAATACAAATAAACGGAGAAATGATACCCGATGATGCTCTTGCAAAAATTGCTTCAAAAATCCGCCGTATTATCGAGGAAAACGAAACTCCCGTTTCGGAATTTGCCCTTGATACTGCTATTGCCTTTGAATATTTCTGTGAAAGCAAATGCGATATAGTTGTTTTGGAAACAGGGCTTGGCGGACGGCTTGATGCCACAAATGTTATAGACGAAAGTCTTGTATCCGTTTTAATGTCTATCGGCTTTGACCATATGCAATATTTGGGAAACACATTAAAAGAGATTGCCTCGGAAAAATGCGGGATAATCAAAGAAAACGGAACGGTTGTGCTATATCCCGACTCCGAAAAAGAGATATCGGACACGGTAAAATCAAATTGCAGGGCAAAAAACGCAACAATGATAATTCCAGACTTACCTCAAATTTTATCTGACGGAAGGTTTATATTCAAAAACAACGAATACCGCCTTTCCATGAAGGGTGACTTTCAGGCGTACAATGCAGTTTGTGCAATATCAACTGCCGAAATATTGAAAAGCACAGGGTATAACATATCCTTTGAAAACATAAGTGACGGAGTATTTTCCGCCTTAAATCCCGGCAGAATGGAGCTTATGCCCTGTGGCATATACTTGGACGGTGCTCATAATGTACCTGCTGCAAAAGAGCTATGCAAGGAATTAACAAAGCTGAATAAACCCGTAACACTATGTATTGCAATGATGCAGGACAAGGATATAAAAGGGTATATACAAGAAATTGCAAAGCTAAAGCCCACAGTATATGTTACATCTGTCAATATGCCGAGATGTTGTCCTCCACAGACTATATCCGATGAATTTTCAAAATACGGCATACCCTCAAAGATAATTGAAAACCCAACAGATGCCGTATATGAAGCTCTTAAAACCAAGGACAGTCATACCGTTGTCGCCTCCGGCTCACTTTACTTAATCGGAGCGTTAAGAAAAAAGCTTCTTTCTGATTTTAAAGGTAGTGATTAGTATGTTTTTTACTTATATATTAAGGTGTAGCGACAACTCCCTCTACTGCGGATTTACAACCGATATAAACCGTCGGTTTTCGGAGCATCAAAGCAAATCAAAAAAAGGAGCCAAATACACTCATACTCATAATGTTGTAAAAATCGAAGCATTGTGGGAAACAGAAACAAGGTCATCGGCAATGAAGCTTGAAGCATATTTGAAAAAGCTCTCAAAAGCCGAAAAAGAACGACTTATTCTCTCTCCCGACTTACTCTATACAAAACACAAAGAAATAACCGAAGAAAATATATACGAATATGTGGTTTTATGAAAATTAAAGATTTAACCCTCAGCAACAATTTAATACTTGCTCCCATGGCAGGCGTAACCGACAGGGCATTCAGAGAAATAACAAAGCCGTTCGGTCCTGCCCTTATGTACACCGAAATGGTATCGGGAAAAGGTCTTTTTTACAAAAGCCGTAAAACAGCCGAGCTGTTAGAGGCACAGCCTTGCGAAAAGCCTGTGGCGGTACAGATTTTCGGTCATGAACCTGAAATTCTTGCAGAGATTGCAAGCAAAGCCTTATCGGGCGGTGCTGATATGATTGACATAAATATGGGCTGTCCTGCTCCGAAAATAGTCAACAACGGCGACGGATGCGCATTGATGAAATCTCCAAAGCTTGCAGGAGAGCTTGTATCTGCGGTTAGAAAAGCCGTAAATGTTCCCTTGACCGTCAAGTTTCGGGCAGGATATACAAATGATAACATAAATGCAGTTGAATTTGCAAAAATCATTGAAGCAAACGGAGCAGATGCAATCACGGTTCACGGCAGGACAAGAGAACAGTTTTATTCGGGAAAATCCGATATAGAAATCATAAAAAAGGTTAAAGAAGCCGTAAAAATCCCCGTAATCGGCAACGGAGATATAACGGACGGAAAGAGTGCGGAAAAGATGCTTTCATATACAGGCTGTGACTTTTTGATGATTGGCAGAGGTGCACAGGGAGACCCGTGGATATTTAAAGAAATATCCGAATATTTGGGAAAAGGCGTATCGCCTCCTCCTCCGTCTGTTAATGAAATTTTATCCGTAGCCTCATCTCACCTTGACTTGCTTGTTAAATACAAGGGCGAACACCGAGGGGTTTTAGAGGGCAGAAAGCATATGAGCTGGTATTTTAAAGGCTTAAAAGGCGGCTCAATTCTCCGCACGGAAATAAATAGAGCCGAAACAAAAGAAGAAATGGAATCTTTACTTAATACATTTTGCAAAAAATATATTACGGAGGCAGATTAAGATGGACAAATCCAAAAGAATAGTTATAAAAGTTGGTACTTCTACCATTACCCACAGTACGGGAAAGCTTAATATCAAGCTTATTGAAACATTGGTAAAGGTTATATCCGATCTTATGAATATGGGACATGAGATTGTACTTGTTTCAAGCGGTGCTATCGGCGTTGGTGTCGGAAAATTGGGGCTTTCTGAAAAGCCATCCTCCACTCGTCAGAAGCAAGCTCTTGCCGCAATCGGGCAAGCAAGCCTTATGTCAATTTACGAAAAATTCTTTAAGGAATACGAATACATAACAGGTCAGGTACTGCTCACAAAGTTTATACTTGATGACGAAACAAGATATGAAAGTGCAAAAAACGCCTTTAATACCATGATAGGCTACGGTGTAATTCCCATAGTAAACGAAAACGATGTTATCTCCACATATGAGATTGAGTTCGGGGACAATGACACATTATCTGCCTATGTTGCAAAGCTCGTTGATGCAGACCTGCTTATTCTTATGTCGGACATAGACGGATTTTATAACGGAAACCCCAATGACAAGGAAACAAAAATTATTCCGGTTATAGATGAAATTACCGATAAAATCAGGCAGTGTGCCGGAGGCGAAGGCACAAGACGAGGCACCGGCGGAATGGTAACAAAAATAAATGCCGCCGAAATCGTAGGCGAAAAAGGAATAGATATGATTATAACCAACGGTTCAAATCCCGAAAATCTATACAAGATAATAAACGGCGAACAAATCGGCACACGCTTCAAAGGGAAAAAATAAGGCATACTACAGCATTGCCACAACCAAAGAATGTGAAACATCACTTGCTTTTTTCTGCAGAGTACAAATCGGAAATAAAATCCCGGAAATTTTCTCTGTCGCACCTCATAGGTGTCCTCCACTTCGAAACACCCTGTGGCTCTGTGCCGAACGTCCAATCTCGGGTCAGTCCCTATGTCATACCCTCTCGATCATCTACGCACACATATCTTTCCTGAACATCGTTGTATATTGACGGACACAGATAATAAGCTATCGTAATCATCCGGCACATCCGCACGAACCGAAAAATCGCCTCCTACTGCGATAATTTCTGCGGCATCTTCAACTATTGTTGCATCTTTTTTTATCGCTGCCGCAATCAAAGTCAATAATTATTTTCGGCAGTTGCCGTTATTCCCCATTTTTTGACAGGATTTCTTCGTCCTGTCGCTTTGTGCGGTTGCAAGCACACAAGCCGAATATTATTATCGGCAGTAATACCGATGTTATTATTCTTTCCTTCATAGTTTTCATCATTTATTTATCCAAACGAATTTCATTGTTTTTAAGCTTTACTTGGCTTGTTTTTTATTTACACCACATATCCGCCGTTGGGACTGATGATCTGGCCTGTTACAAATGTGTCCTGCCTTGACATAAAATAAATTACTCTTGCAACTTCCTCTGCCGTTCCCATTCTTTCCAAAGGGGTTTCTTCGCACAGCTCATCTGTTACGAATTTGTCTATATTTTTATTCATATCCGTATCAATCACTCCGGGTGCAACACAGTTTACGCATATTCCCGATGGTCCGACTTCCTTGGCAAGTGCTTTTGTAAAGCCTATTACCCCTGCCTTTGATGCGGAATACGCCACCTCGCAAGCCGCTCCGCATATCCCCCAGATTGACGAAACATTTACAATGCTTCCTCTTTTCCTGCTTATCATTCCGGGCAAAACTTCACGAGTACAATTAAACACCCCCGTAAGGTTTACATCTATCGTCTTCTTCCACTCATTATCTGTCATGGCATCAAGCATATAAAATCCCGATATTCCGGCATTATTTATCAATATATCCACATTGCCGACAGACTCTATCATTTTCTTAACTTCCAAAGAATCAGAAACATCTGCACGGACAGCGGTACCTTTGATTTCCTTTGCAAGGGAGAGTGCCTCTTCCTCCGATTTATTGTAATTTATAAATACATTAAATCCTTTTTTTGCAAATAGCCTTGCCGTTTCTTTGCCTATTCCGCGGGATGCTCCCGTAATCAATACATTTTCCATAGCCTTCTCCTTTTAAATCACAAAACTCTTCTCGGATTATACGAATGACCGTGACATATGGCAATAGCTATTGCATCCGCCGTATCATCGGGCTTGGGAACAGCCTCAAGTCCAAGCAGAAGCTTTACCATTTGCTGAACCTGATTTTTGTCCGCCCGTCCGTAGCCTGCAACAGCCTGCTTTACCTGAAGGGGTGTATATTCAAAAATCTCTACATTGTGATTCATTGCAGAAAGCAAAATTACACCTCTTGCCTGTGCTACATTTATGGCAGTTTTTTGATTGCTGTTAAAGAAAAGCTCTTCAATTGCCATAAAATCAGGCTTAATTCTTTCTATCACTTCGTTTAAGTCATCATATATTGATTTAAGCCTGTCAAACATATTTTCCTTTGCCTCTGTGGTAATTGCTCCGTATTCTATTGTTTTAAACTTATTTCCGTCAAATTCAAGTCCGCCGTAACCTATAATGGCATATCCGGGGTCAATTCCGAGAATTTTCATACTTCCATACCTCACTTAAATAATATAACCTACAATAAAAGCCTGATATTTATTATATTTTTTTGTTATTTTTTTTGCTGTCATTATTGCAAATTGCAGATAAAATATGATATAATAGTTAAAGTTTATAATATTATATCATATAAAGGAGGAAATTTCAATGTCAAAAGAAAAAGTTGTTCTTGCTTATTCCGGCGGACTGGATACATCTATTATTATTTCGTGGCTTAAGGAAAACTACGATTATGATGTTGTATGCGTGTGCGGCGACGTCGGTCAGGGCAAAGAAACAGACGGTTTGGAGGAGCGTGCTATCAGAAGCGGCGCATTAAAATGCTACATAGAGGATTTAAGGGATGATTATGTAAAGGATTATATTTTCCCCACCTTAAAGGCAGGTGCTGTTTACGAAGGCAAATATCTTTTGGGAACCTCTCATGCAAGACCTATTATCGCAAAGCGTCTTGTTGAGATTGCCGAAAAAGAAGGTGCCGTTGCAATTTGCCACGGTGCAACAGGAAAAGGAAATGATCAGGTGCGTTTTGAGCTTACAATAAAGGCTCTTGCTCCTCATATTAAAATTATTGCTCCTTGGAGAATTTGGGATATTAAATCCCGTGAGGATGCAGTTGATTACGCAGAGGCACATGGCATTGAAATTCCCGTTACCAAAAAGGATTTGTATTCAAGGGACAGAAATATATGGCATATCAGCCATGAGGGTATGGACCTTGAGGACCCTGCAAACGAGCCTCAGCTTGACAGTCTTTTAAAGCTTGGCGTATCTCCCGAAAAGGCTCCCGATACTCCTACCTATATCACCATAGGCTTTGAAAAGGGTGAGCCTGTTTCTCTCGACGGAGAAAAGCTCTCTCCCAGAGTTCTTGTTGAAAAGCTTAACGAGCTGGGCGGCAAAAACGGTATCGGAATTGCCGATATCGTAGAAGACCGTCTTGTGGGAATGAAATCAAGAGGCGTTTACGAAACACCCGGCGGAACCATTTTGTACACTGCTATAAACGAGCTTGAATATCTTTGCCTCGACAGAGATACCCAAGCCTTTAAGCGTCAAGCCGCAATAAAATTCAGTGAGCTTGTATATGACGGCAAATGGTTTACGCCTTTAAGAGAAGCACTTTCTGCTATGGTTGACTCTATGGAAGAAACCGTTACAGGTATAGTTCGTTTAAAGTTATATAAAGGTACCGTATCTCCCGCAGGTGCAAAATCCGAATATTCTCTTTACAACGAGGATATCGCAAGCTTCGGTGACAGTCACGAGTTGTATAGCCATAAGGATTCTGCCGGATTTATCAACTTATTCGGACTTCCCCTTAAGGTTCGTGCATTGATGAAGAAGAAAAACGAAAACAAATAAAGGATGTTGTTTTATGGAATTATTAAATAAAGCCATTTGCTATGCAACAGAAAAACATTCGGGGCAAACGAGAAAATTCGGTGATATTCCATATATTCTCCACCCATTGGAGGTTGCAACAATTATTTCGACCATCACTTCCGACGAAAATGTAATTGTTGCCGGAATACTCCACGACACAGTCGAAGACACCAACACAACAATTGAAGAAATTACCGATATTTTCGGAGAAAAGGTAGCAAACCTTGTTGACTCTGAAACAGAAGATAAATTAGCGGAGCTTCCTCCTTCCGACACATGGAAAATCCGCAAAGAGGCAAGCCTTAAGGTATTAAAAGAAACTAATGATATAAATGTAAAAATCATATGGCTTGCGGATAAAATATCGAATCTGCGTTCATTGTGTCGTGAATACTTCGACCATGGCAATGAAATATGGCTGAAACTTAATCAAAAAGACCCTGTTCAGCAGGCTTGGTATTACCGTTCTGTTGCAGACTCAATTTCGGAACTTAAAGATTGTTCTACTTACACTGAATATTTACAGTTGGTAAGCTGGCTGTTTGACAGATACGATTCAAGGGAGGAGTAGACCATGAAATACGATGTAGATAACACAACATTAACCATTGTTTTGGCAGACAACATTGATGCCGCAAACTCTCAAACAGTTGATGACGAGATTCAAAGTATAATTTCAGACACAGCTTATAAAAGCTTAGTTTTTAACGCAATAGAGCTTAATTACATCTCAAGTATGGGACTTAGAATTATATTAAAATACGCAAAACAAAACTCTGATTTTAAAATAATAAATGTTAAATCCTCTGTATACGAAATATTTGAGATGACAGGCTTTGTAGATATTATCAATATCGAAAAGGCATATCGCGAATTATCTGTTGACGGCTGCGAAATAATCGGTTCCGGTTCAAACGGTACCGTTTACAGATACAATGCAGACACAATTATAAAAGTGCATAACTCATTCAGCAGCATTGATGACATCAACCGTGAGCGGGAGCTTTCCAGAAAAGCATTTATTATGGGAATCCCTACTGCTATTCCTTACGATATAGTGAAGGTGGGAGACCGTTTCGGCTCTGTTTTTGAACTTCTTGACGCAAAGCCGTTTGCTGATGTAATTAAAGCCGATCCCGAAAACATAGAAAAATATGCGGACATTTCAACCGAATTGCTTTTAAAAATGCATTCTACTCAGTTAGAATACGGCGAAATTGCCGATATGAGGGATATTGCCATTGGGTGGGTAACAGATTTAAAAGCCGCTCTTTCTCCTGAATATTACGATAAGCTTTTAAAGCTTGTATCCGATATTCCCAAAGATAATCATTTGATGCACGGCGATTTTCATATCAAAAATATAATGATTCAAAACGGTGAACCTTTTTTGATTGATATGGACACTCTCTGTCTTGGCAACCCTGTATTTGAGCTTGCTTCAATGTACTTTGCATATGTGGCTACAAGTGAGTTAGACGCCAATCAGGTTGAACGATTTCTTGGAATTTCGCGAGAATTGTCTCTTAAATTTTGGAACAGGACAATTACCAGGTATTTTAACACCGAAGACAAAGAAATCCTTGCAAAGCAGGAAAATAAAGCTCGTGTTCTGGCATATGCACGAATACTTCGCAGAACTATCAGACGAGGCAGTTTCGACGATTTGCCATATAACGATGTTATTGACCATTGCACAAAAAACCTGCTTGAACTTCTTGATAAAACAGACACACTTATTTTCTGATAAAACAAACACAAAAAGGATGTGGTAACAAACCACATCCTTTTATATCTGTAACAACTCTTTTATATACCTTGTTTTTGTAGCGTTGAATTACTTTTAGCGATGTGTTTGCAGCCATTTTATTACCTCCTGTTTCTGTCATTAAAAACTTTCACAAGAGTTATTATAGAAATAACAATTGAAAAAATAGAAATAATAATTGAAAAAATAGATAATACTTGCATTTTTATTTTGATTGAGTTATAATATATTTACCCCCGAAGGGGCGGGGGATTATTTATCCCCCTTTTTCTTTGTAATCGCTCTGTAGCTGATGATAGATGCCGCTAAGCTTGTTATCGAAGCTACAAGAGTGATTATTTTTTCGATTAACTCAATCATTATCTATTGAAAATTCGTGATTAATTTAAATTTAATTATAAATAATTAAAAAAAATGCTTGAAATACATTTAAATTTGTGGTATACTGTCCTTTGTATTGAGCCGTGGGCTAAAGCGAACAACAGCGAGTGTCGGCGGTCGAAATTTTGTGAGTGATTATCGAAACAAAATTTTTGGGTGCCACAACAGGACATAACGGTCCTGACTCGAAAACGATTGACATTTATTCGTTGTAAAGTGGCTTAAACCCTTGTGGTATCCGGGTTTTATGAAAATTTAATATTGTTGCTTTTAGCAGTTCCCAAAGAAAGTTCCCAAAAATTTTCTTTGCTTTTCCGAGCTGTTAATATATAGGGACAGGTATCGAAGTGGTCATAACGGCCCTGACTCGAAAACGTAGTACTATTTTTGAACTTGTTGGAACTTAAAATTCCGCAATCCCTTACTCAGTGCGGTTTTCGGCAGTTACCGCTGACAAAACGAAAAATCTTATCTAATGATTTATCTAATAAAACTTAATATTTGCAAAAAACTCATTTTTGAGTTTTTATATACGGAGTGGTATCGAAGTGGTCATAACGGGACTGACTCGAAAACGTAGTACTATTTTTGAACTTGTTGGAACTTATAATCCCGCAATCCCTTACTCAGTGCGGTTTTCGGCAGTTGCCGCTGACAAATTGATAAATCGTATCTAACGATTTATCTAATAAAATTTAATATTTGCTAAAAACTCTATTTTTGAGTTTTTATATACGGAGTGGTATCGAAGTGGTCATAACGGGACTGACTCGAAATCAGTTGAACCGCAAGGTTCCGTGGGTTCGAATCCCACCCACTCCGCCAAAG
>JAZLFN010000016.1:0-7369 GCA_045615805.1 Clostridia bacterium
TCGTCAAATACAAGGCTTGCCCTGTCGCTGCTGAAGCCGCCGCCCTCCGTAAGGGTTGAAAGATGCAAAAGAGGGTTTACGCCGTATTCCTTTGCAACGGTCAAAAGTTCTGTGTCATTCAGGTTGACAAGTCCGCCGTTCTCGGTTATCCCATAGGTAAAGGGTGCAAAGTATGTAAGATAAGGCATATGCTCCCTAAGGAGAGTTTTTTCTATGTAAGGGTAAGCGTAGCTGTTTGTTGCAAAGGTTTTTCTTTTGTTTTCGTCCTTGTAGCTTATAATAATTTCATCCCCCGGATTTATCCTGTCAATGCCGCCCAAACGAAAGTTGTTGCGCAGAAGATTTAAGGCGGAAGTGCCAAACTCACGGGCAATTCCGGATAAAGTGTCACCCTCCTTTACCACATAAACCGTATCGGGAATCTGTATAACAATTGCCTGACCGGCAATCAGGCTGTCGTCTGATGAAAGACCGTTGTCTGCGGCAAGGTTTACAGGTGATACCCCGTACTCTGATGCAAGCCGTGAAAGGGTTTCTCCGCCCGTTGCAGTATAAATAATCATGCTGATACCTCCGAAATAAAATAGATGATTATAAATATGCAGAAATAAATCAAGTTATACAAATGAATTATGCAAAATCGCACGGCAATTTTATTCCGAACTAAGCCCTCTTGTTAAAGGGAGGGACCGCTTGTGGTGGTGGGATTCCATGGGGGATTCCCCGAGGCATTGCCTCGGGATGCGGTGGAAGGATTCCGATTCTTCCATATTTCTTATTACTTGGATTTTGTGGGTAGGGATGTTGCGTTTATACCAAAAAAGAGATGTAAAAGGTGATTGCCATTTACATCTCTTTGACTGATTAAATCTTGATTTTAAACATTTTTAAGTGCCTGCTCAATGTCGGCGATAATATCCTCGGCGCTCTCGATACCAACCGAAAATCTTATAAGGTCGGGAGTAACACCGGCAGCCTTTAATTCCTCGTCGTTTAACTGTCTGTGGGTATGGCTTGCAGGGTGCAAAACAGAGGTTCTTGCATCGGCAACGTGGGTAACGATTGCGGCAAGCTTCAAGCTGTCCATAAATCTGACAGCCGCTTCTCTTCCGCCTTTAACTCCGAAGGAGATAACTCCGCAGGAGCCGTCGGGAAGATATTTCTGAGCCAAGTCGTAGTACTTGTCCCCCTTTAATCCGCTGAACGAAACCCAGGATATTTTGTCGTTTTTGCTTAAATATTCGGCAACTGCTTGGGCATTTTCGCAATGTCTTTTAACTCTTAAATGAAGTGTTTCAAGTCCGAGGTTGAGCAAAAATGCGTTATGAGGCGACGGGATTGAGCCTAAGTCACGCATTACCTGTGCCGTAAGCTTTGTAAGATATGCCGCCTTGCCGAACTTTTCCGTGTATGTAATTCCATGATAGGAAGCGTCGGGGGTAGTAAGTCCGGGGAATTTGTCTGTTGCATTCCAGTCAAAGTTTCCGCTGTCCACAACCACGCCGCCAACGCTTGTTGCGTGACCGTCCATATATTTTGTGGTTGAATGAACAACAATATCTGCGCCCCACTCAAAAGGTCTGCAATTTACAGGAGTTGCAAAGGTATTGTCTATAATAAGGGGAACATTGTGTGCGTGAGCGATTTTTGCCCACTTTTCAATGTCGAGTATAACAAGGGCAGGATTTGCGATTGTTTCGCCGAACATTGCCTTTGTGTTTTCTTTAAATGCGGCGTTTAAGGTTTCCTCGTCGCTGTCGGGGTCTATAAACGTAACATCAATGCCAAGCTTTTTCATGGTGACGCCGAAAAGGTTAAATGTACCGCCGTAAACAGATGTAGAGCAGATAAAGTGGTCGCCTGCTTCGCAGATATTGAAAATGGAATAAAAGCAAGCCGCTTGTCCCGAAGATGTAAGCACACCGCCCACGCCACCTTCAAGCTCGGCTATTTTTTTGGCAACTGCATCGTTTGTGGGATTGGCAAGACGGGTGTAAAAATAGCCGTCCTCCTCCAAATCAAAAAGCTTACCCATCTGCTCGGTAGAGCTGTATTTAAAGGTTGTGCTTTGGTAAATGGGCAAAACTCTTGCTTCGCCGTTTTTGGGTTCGTAACCCGATTGAACGCATTTTGTGTCTATATTCATAATAGATCATTATCCTTTCTTATTATCATTTGAAATAAGTATAACACATAAATTTCAATATATCAAGATATGTGTTAAATAAATTTAATATGTGGTAATAAAAATATTGACAAGAAAAAACGGTTGTATTATAATCTAATATTGTGGTAAACACATTCAATGTATAAGGAAGTGGTCATAGTTATGGAAAAATACGAGAGAAGAGTAGGAACTGTTTCGAGAGGAATAAGATGCCCCATAATTCGTGAAGGGGACGACCTTGCGAGAATTGTTTCCGAAAGCGTGTTGGAGGCTGCAAAGTTTGAGGGCTTTGAGCTTCGTGATAAGGATGTTATTTCTTTAACCGAATCAATTGTTGCTCGTGCACAGGGAAACTATGTAACGGTTGACGATATTGCAGCCGATGTTCGTGAAAAATTAGGCGGCGAAACCATAGGTGTAATATTCCCCATACTTTCAAGAAACCGTTTTTCGGTTTGCTTAAGGGGTATTGCCAAAGGTGCAAAGAAGATTGTTTTAATGTTGAGCTATCCTTCCGATGAAGTGGGAAATCAGCTTGTAAGTATAGATAAGATTGATGAAGCGGGAATTAACCCCTATTCCGATGTTTTGACCCTTGATGAGTACAGAAAGCATTTCGGGGAAAACAAGCACGAATTTACAGGTGTCGATTATGTTGAATATTACGGCAATCTCATTCGCGAATGCGGAGCGGAGGCGGAGATAATTTTTGCAAATCAGCCGAAAGCCATTCTTGAATATACCGATTGCGTTCTTACCTGTGATATACATACAAGAGCACGCACGAAGCGTATTTTAAAAGCCGCAGGAGCAAAGGTTGTATGCGGAATGGATGACATTATGTCAGCTCCCGTAAACGGAAGCGGCTGTAATGAAAAATACGGACTTCTGGGTTCAAATAAATCTACGGATGATAAAGTAAAGCTTTTCCCAAGAGAATGTAAGGATCTTGTTCTTGATATACAAAGGAGAATTAAAGACGCAACGGGCAAAAGCGTTGAGGTTATGGTATACGGCGACGGTGCGTTCAAGGATCCTCAGGGAAAGATTTGGGAGCTTGCCGATCCGGTTGTATCTCCTGCATATACAGACGGACTTATCGGAACACCTAACGAGCTTAAGCTTAAATATCTTGCGGATAATGACTATAAAGACCTTTCGGGCGATGCCTTAAAAGAGGCTATATCAAAAAGCATTATTGCAAAGGATTCGGATTTGGTCGGAAATATGGCGTCTCAAGGCACAACTCCAAGACAGCTCACAGACCTTATCGGTTCACTTTGTGACCTCACCAGCGGTTCGGGAGATAAAGGAACACCTGTTGTTCTTGTTCAGGGATATTTTGATAACTACACAAATTAAGCAAGACGAAGGGGCTGGTGCAAAATGCACAGACCTCCTTAAAGCACACCCTAATTGCAAAGCTCCGCCAAACAGGCGGAGCTTTGCTTTATCGGGCGGCTTTTCGTCTTTCCCAAAAAATCTTGCGATTTTTCGGGAACCCTTGTGGCTTTACCTTCGGGCAAAGCAAAAAGCCAAGGCTTTTTGCCTCAGCTTGTCCAATCTGCGCTATATTGGAGTGCTGTCCAAATCTATGATTTGGCGAACAGCACCCATGTCACAGCGACCGAAATCTTTGATTTCGAGTGTCGCCACGGCTCCCCCTCAGTCCCTTTTTTATAAAATCAATAAAAAGTTGACATTTCAGTAAAATTCATATATAATAATTTTTGTTGATATTTTGAATAAAAAAGAGAGGAGTTATATATATGCAATTTAATTTTTGGGAAATGTTTGCAATGATTTTGTACCTTGTACTTGTTGTAGGCGTTGGCGTATATTTCTTTATTAAGTCGAAAAAGTCAACGTCACAGGCAGGCGACAAGGACTACTTTTTAGGCGGAAGAAATATGGGAGGCTGGGTTGCCGCCCTTTCCGCAGGTGCTTCGGATATGAGTGCATGGGTGCTTATGGGACTTCCGGGTGCTATCTATCTTTTAGGTTTAGGTCAGGTGTGGATATCCGTAGGACTTCTTTTGGGAACAATAGCCGCATGGCTTTTTATTGCACCGAGATTGAGAAGATATTCAATTCGTGCAAATGATTCAATTACAGTACCCCAATTTTTAACCAACAGATTTAAGACGGACAACAAATCCTTGCAGGTTGTTTCCGCAATCGTATTTATTATCGTTTACTGTGTTTATTCCGCATCAAGCATTAAGGCTTGCGGAGATGTGTTTAACTCGGTTATAAATATGGATAAAAATCTTGCAATGATTATTGCCACGGTTGTAATTGTTGTGTACACGTTCTTGGGTGGATTTAACGCCGTTTGCTGGACGGACTTTTTCCAGGGAATGATGATGCTTGCGGCACTTATGCTTGCACCCATTATTGCCTTGTTTATGATGAAGAGTTCAACCTTTGTTGCACCGGCAGTAAATGTTGATGCAAACTTTTATAATGTGCTTTCAAGCGGAAAGCTTGATTGGAAGAGTGTGGCGGACATACTTTCGGGACTTGGCTGGGGACTCGGTTATGCAGGTATGCCCCATATTATCGTAAGATATATGTCGATAAAATCCGAAAAGGAAATGAAGAAGTCACAGAAGGTTGGTTGTTTCTGGACAGCGTTGATTTTGGCTATGGCAACCGTTGTTGCAGTTGTAGGCAGACACTTCCTTGGTGATTCTCTTGCAAATGACGGAAACGAATCCTTCGTGTTTATCAATATGGTAAGAGAGGTATTTAAGTTTGCTCCCTTCCTCGTAGGTATATTACTTTCCGCTATTCTGGCGGCTTCAATGAGTACGGCGGATTCACAGTTATTGCTTGCATCATCGGCATTTTCGGCAGATGTTTATAAGCCTGTTATTAACAAAAAGGCATCGGACAAGCAGGTTATGTGGTCGGGCAGAATAGTTGTTATAATTATTGCGGTTGTTGCATACTTTATTGCGGCAAGCGGAAAATTCGGCGGAATTATGGACCTTGTTGCAAATGCGTGGGGTGGCTTTGGTGCCTCCTTCGGACCGGTAATAATCCTTGCCCTTTATTGGAAGCGTCTTACATATTCGGGAGCGGTTGCAGGTATCTGCACGGGATTTTTGGTTGATGCATTGTGGCTTGCTTTCCTTGCAACACCTACCGGACTTTACGAAATTATTCCCGGATTTATTGCAGGCTTGCTTGCGGCAATTATTGTATCACTTATTTCAAAGGCACCGGGCAAAGAGGTTTGCGACTTGTTTGAGGAAGCAAAAAAACCTATTGACTAATTCTGATATTTAAACGGAAAGGACTTGACTGACATATGAAAATTTTATTAAACGACGGAACCATTGAGGAAAAAGAATCTGATGTTTTTGCTGTCAGACACACATGCTCTCATGTGCTTGCCCAAGCGGTAAAACGCCTCTATCCCGAAACAAAGCTTGCAATAGGACCTGCCATAGACAACGGCTTTTACTATGACTTTGACAGGGACGGCGGATTTACGGCAGAGGACCTTGAAAAAATCGAATCGGAAATGAAAAAGGTAATCAAGGAAAACTTAAAGCTTTCCACCTACACATTGCCGAGGGATAAGGCGATTTCATTTATGGAAGAAAAGGGCGAGCCTTATAAGGTAGAGCTGATAAAGGATTTGCCCGAGGATGCACAGATAAGCTTTTATGAGCAGGGCGAGTTTACGGATTTGTGTGCAGGACCTCATATTTTGTATACAAAGGGAATAAAGGCGTTTAAGCTCACCTCTGTTGCAGGCGCATACTGGAGAGGCAACGAAAAAAACAAGATGCTGACAAGAATATACGGTACGGCATTTTTGACAAAGGACGAGCTTGAAGCATATCTTACCATGCTTGAAGAGGCTAAAAAGAGAGACCACAGGCGTTTGGGCAAAGAGCTTGGAATATTTGCGCTTATGGAGGAAGGACCGGGATTTCCCTTCTTTATGCCGAACGGTATGATTTTGAAAAATACCCTTATTGACTATTGGCGTCAAATCCATACCCGTGAAGGATATGTAGAAGTATCTACCCCCATAATGCTTAATCAGAAGCTTTGGGAAACCTCGGGACATTGGGATCATTATAAAGAAAATATGTACACAACCGAGATAGACGAAACACAGTTTGCCATTAAGCCTATGAACTGCCCCGGGGGAATGTTGATTTATAAGTCCGAGCCTCGTTCCTATCGTGATTTGCCTTTGAGAATAGGCGAGCTCGGATTGGTTCACAGACACGAGAAGTCGGGACAGCTTCACGGACTTATGAGGGTTCGTTGCTTTACACAGGACGATGCCCATATCTATATGACAACAGAGCAGATACCCTCGGAAATAAAAGGCGTTATCAGTATTATTGATGAGGTGTACAAGCTTTTCGGATTTAAGTATCATGTAGAGCTTTCCACCCGTCCCGAAAACAGTATGGGCAGCGACGAGGATTGGGAAACGGCTACAAACGGCTTAAAGTCCGCTCTTGATGAATTGGGACTTGATTATGTGGTAAACGAAGGCGACGGTGCATTCTACGGACCGAAGATAGATTTCCACCTTGAAGACTCAATCGGCAGAACATGGCAATGCGGAACAATTCAGCTTGACTTCCAGCTTCCCCAGAGATTTGAGGCGGAGTACACAGGGGAGGACGGCGAAAAGCATCGTCCCATTATGATACACCGTGTTGTATTCGGCTCAATCGAAAGATTTATGGGAATACTTATCGAGCATTACGCAGGCAAGTTCCCCACATGGCTTGCGCCGGTACAGGTTAAGGTACTGCCCGTGTCCGAAAAATCTCATGATTACGCAAAATCCGTTTATGAGAAGTTAAAGGCGGAGGGCATCAGAGTAGAGATTGATAAGCGTGACGAGAAAATCGGATATAAAATCAGAGAAGCGCAGATGAAGAAGATACCCTATATGCTTATCTTGGGCGAGAACGAAAGCAAGGATAATACCATATCGGTAAGAAGCAGAGATAAGGGCGACTTAGGTTCATCGGATTTGGGAAGCTTTACAGAAGAGATTAAAAAAGAAATATCGGACAAAGAATAATATGTATGGGCGGATTTCATATCCGCCCGCTTTTTTTGCATTTACTGACGCCCGCCCGCATAGCCTCCCCTTTTTTACAAAGGGGAGGGGCGATGGTTGCCGGTGGCAACCGCTTATCGCTGACCGAGGCGGCA
>JAZLFN010000017.1:0-9361 GCA_045615805.1 Clostridia bacterium
CTTAATATCCCCGGACTCTTTTAGTTAGAGGCAACCTTAAATGAAGGAATTGATTATTACAGGGTGTGTGGTTTTAGGACTTATCATCGTTGCATCTGTAATATGGGCAGTTAAATATTTCAGACCGTTAAATTATCAAAAAAAGCATTATTGGGCATTTTGGCCCGAAAAATCGTGCAAAGAAGCTGACTGCTTTTTGGTTTATCCCACTGTGGATATGGGAAAGCTCGGCAACTTTTTTGCAGATGTAACAAGCAAAAAATTTAGGTCAAAGGCAACGGGAACACTTAAACAAATGGAAGGCTTATACAACGATGTGTGCGACATCTACGCTCCCTATTACAGACAGCTTACCTTAAAACCGGCTCTCGAATATGTCGAACGTTTTGAGGCATACACAAACTTGGCATACAATGATGTAAAAAGTGCGTTTTGTGAATTTTTGAAAAAAAGGGATTCCTCAAAGCCTTTTTATCTGGCAGGCTTTTCTCAAGGTGCGGCTCTTGCCCTATTGATGTATAAAGAAGTAATGAAAGACCCGAAGATTTCAAAAAATGTGGTTGCCTGCTATGCCATAGGCTGGGGGGAAGACGAAAAATTCGCTGCGAAGAATCCTCAGGTTAAGTTTGCTCGGGGTGAAACCGATACAGGGGTTGTAATCGCATATAATACAGAGGCGGTTGACTATAATGGCAGCGAAAATCTCCCAAAGCTTTTCAGCATAAATCCGCTTAATTGGAAAACAGACGGAACATTCGCGGACAAAAGCCGGAATATGGGAGCTTGCTTTTTCGATACATACGGTAATCTTACCGATGAAAAGCCTAATTTCTGCGGTGCGTATATTGATGAAAAAACAAACAGATTAAAAGTCCCCGATGTCAGTGCAGAAGAATATCCCGGAAGGATTATGCCCGACGGAATTTTTCATATTTATGATTATATGTTCTTCTACAAAAACTTACGGGAAAATGTAAAAACAAGACTTAAAGCATACAAAAAACAAAGCTCGGAATAAGAAATACAGTTAAATCGGGAGCCGATATCAAAATGATTTTTTTAATCTTTTGCTATCGGCTCCTTTTTGGAATTGCGGACTTTGGGCGAAGATTTGTCGGGATAAAAAGTATAATTGAAAAAAAAGGAAGAAAATTATTGAAAAAAATAATGTTATGTAGTATGATAAAATAAACGGTAATATAAATGAAAATATATGAAACGAGGGATTGTTATGGCAAGTTGTGCCGAGGTAAAGGCTTTAAAGGGAATGTCGATAGGAAGTGCTATACTTGGGTATTTGCAAAAGCTTGGAAAATCCTTGATGCTTCCCGTTGCGTGTATGCCCCTTTGCGGAATACTTATGGGAATAGGATATTTACTGTGCCCTGCCGCCATGCAGGGCGGAGATATCGCCGGAATTACGGCTCAAATCGGTTTTTTTCTTGTAAAGGCAGGAGGAGCAATCCTCGATAATATATCCGTTTTGTTTGTAATCGGCGTGGGACTTGGAATGTCCGATGACAGGGACGGTGTAGGAGCGTTAGCGGCTATTGTATCGTGGTTTATAATTACAGCGCTTTTGACACCGGCAAATATCGTCAAGCTGTTTCCGCAGATTGAAGGTGACAGGATAACGCTTATGGCGTTTGAGAAAATTGCCAATCCTTTTATCGGAATACTTTGCGGTATTTTAGGCTCTGCTTGCTTTAACAAATTTAAAAACACAAAATTTCCGCAATGGCTCAGCTTTTTCAGCGGAAAGCGTTGTGTGGCAATAATTTGCGGAATTTTTTCACTTATAATTGCCGCTATACTGTGCTTTGTATGGCCGGTTGTATTTTCGGGACTTGTTGCATTGGGAAACGGAATTGCCAAAATGGGTGCTGTGGGAGCGGGTATATATGCAACACTTAACCGTTTGCTGATACCCTTTGGATTGCACCATGCACTTAATAATGTTTTTTGGTTTGATACCATTGGACTGGGCGACCTTACGAATTTCTGGGCAGGTAAAACATCTGCCGATGTGAGCTGGTCCCTTGGAATGTATATGTCGGGATTTTTCCCTTGTATGATGTTCGGAATTCCCGGTGCCGCTTTTGCAATATATAAATGTGCGGATAAAAACAAAAGACGGGCAATAACGGGTATACTTTTAGGCTCTGCCGTATGTTCCTTTATTTGCGGAGTAACCGAGCCTTTTGAATTTTCGTTTATGTTTGTATGCCCTCTTTTATATGTGGTGTACAGTTTGCTTTACGGAATATTTACATTTGTTACGGTGGCTTTGGGCTTCAGAGCAGGCTTCAGCTTTTCTGCAGGCTTAATGGATTTGGGATTTTCTTCAACATTGCCGGCGGCAGAGAAAACTTGGCTGATAATTCCCTTGGGAATTGCGGCATTCGCAGTCTTTTTCGGGGTATTTTATCTTATTATCAAAGCGTCAAAGAAAAATCCGTTGGAAGGTATGATAATAGAAGAAAATCCAAAGGAGACCTATACTTCATCGGACGAAAAATACCGTGCAATGGCAGAGAAAATTATAAAAGGTCTCGGAGGTTCAAAAAACATTATTTCTGTGGATAACTGTATAACAAGGCTTCGCCTTGAACTTCACGACACAAGTATTGTTGACGAAAAGCTGATTAAAAGTGCAGGCTCTCCGGGGGTAATCAGGCTTGGCAAGAACGGAATTCAGGTGGTAATAGGAACGGATGTACAATTTGTGGCAGATGAGCTTAAGCTCTTATGGCAAAAGGGAGATGACGAGCAAGACGAGGCAGAAAAGATTTTGATAGCACCTCCTTGTGAGGGCGAGCTTATAAAAATGGAGGATATAGATGACCCTGTATTCTCAGAAGGTGTGCTTGGTCCCTGCTTTGGAATAAAGCCGGTGTCCGGAGAGATAAAAGCTCCTGCTTCCGGAAAGGTAATTCAGGTTGTGGAAACACTTCACAGTGTATGTATAGATTGTGACGGAGCGGAGGTTCTTGTCCATGTGGGAATTGACACGGTGAAGCTTAAAGGAAAGGGCTTTAAATGTTCTCTTAAAGTCGGCGACACAGTTGAAAAAGGACAGATAATTATAGAAGCGGATTTGAATGAAATTAAAAACAACGGATTTTCGGATACGGTTGTTACCGTAATTACCAACGCCGATGACTTCGGCGAGGTTGTGCTTTCGGATAAAGATAATCTTTACATAAAAAATAATTTAAAGGAGTAGTTAACTATGAAAAAATTTGATTACACAATAACAGATGAATTGGGAATACACGCTCGTCCGGCAGGCTTGCTTGTAAAGCTTGTAAAATCCCTTGATTCAAAGGTTACCGTGGATAAGGGCGGAAATGAAATTGACGCAACAAGACTTATTGCCCTTATGGGACTTGGAATAAAGCAGGGAGATGTAATAACCGTTTCCGTCGAAGGTGGAGATGAAGCTGCATCGGCTGATAAGCTTGAGGCGTTTTTCAAAGAAAATCTTTAAGCTTTGACGGGAAAGGAAAAGGAATATGAAAAAAATTAAGGGAACAGGTATATCCCAAGGCTGTGCGGTAGCTAAGCTTAAAATAATCAGCGAAACGAAAGCGGAAGAGGAAAGACAGTCCCAAGGCTCCGAAAAAGAGTGGGAAGTATTTTTAAGTGCACGCTCGGAGGCGATAGACCAGCTTAATGCTTTAGCTGAAAAAGCCAAAAAGGAAATGGGCGACGATTTATCCGTTTTGTTTGAAACTCACGCTATGATGGCAGAGGACCCTGATTTTGAAGACGGGGTAGCCGACAGAATAAAAAGTGAAAATATGGAGGCGTCAAAAGCCGTAAAGGGTGCAAGCGAGGACCTTTGTGCAATTCTTGAGAGTATGGATGACGAATATATGAAGGCAAGAGGTGCGGACATCAGAGATGTTGCAAAGCGTATAATAAATATTATCGTTGGGGACAGCGACAATTCTTTAAGCTTTGATGAGCCAACCGTTATTGCAGTTGATGACTTAAGTCCGTCCGAAACTCTCCGTCTTAACAAGGATTTTGTAAAAGGCTTTATACTCTATAAGGGGACGGCAAACGGACACACGGGTATTCTGGCAAGAAATATGGGAATACCGGCGATTATTCGTCCCGAGGAAGAGCTTACATATGATTTGGACGGAAAAACCGTGTTTATTGACGGTTCAAAGGGCTTGATTATTGCAGAGCCGGAGGGTGACACTCTTTCGGAATGTATAAAAGCGGAGGAGGAGTACAAAAAGACTCGTGAGGGACTTGAAAAGTACAAATTTTCGGATACGGTTACAAAGGACGGAAGAAGAATAAAGCTTTATTGCAATATAGGAAACAGCGATGATGCAAAGCTTGCGGCAGAAAACGGAGCAGAGGGAATCGGACTTTTCCGAAGTGAATTTTTATATCTTAAAGGAACGGATTACCCAACGGAGGAGGAGCAGTTTGAGGCATACAAAACCACTCTTGAAACCATGAAGGGTAAAGAGGTAATTATCCGTACCTGTGACATAGGCTCCGATAAAAAGATAGACTATTTTGACCTTCCCGATGAGCAAAATCCTGCATTGGGAATTCGTGCAATCAGGATATGCCTTGACAGAAAAGAGATGTTTAAAACTCAGCTTCGGGCGCTTTACAGAGCGTCGGTATACGGAAGCCTTTCCGTTATGTTTCCCATGATTGCTTCTCTTTGGGAAATACAGGAAGCCAAAGAGATTATAAAAGAAGTAAAGGCAGAGCTTAAAAAAGAAGGTAAGGCGTTTTCCGATAATGTAAGGGTTGGAATAATGATTGAAACTCCTGCGGCGGCAGTAATCAGCGACGAGCTTGCAAAGGAAGCGGACTTTTTCAGCATAGGAAGCAATGACCTTACGCAATATACCCTTGCCTGTGACAGAAACAGCGATTTGGGAAGATTTTTTGACCCACATCACCCTGCGGTTTTAAGACTTATTGAAATTGTGGCAAAAAATGCCCACAATGCAGGAATAGAGGTAGGTATATGCGGAGAGCTGGGAGCGGATGAGGAGCTTTCGGAATTTTTCCTGAATATGGGAATAGACGAGCTTTCTGTTTCACCGTCAAAAATTACGGCGTTGCGTAAACGAATTTGTGAAATGGGATGATAAGCTGTGGCGAAATGCCACAGCTTCAGACTGTCGAAAAAGTCGGTCTACCGCAAGCGAGAATATGTAAAAGAAAAAACGAGATGGTGACAGAAGTATCTGAAAACGGCAAGGGTTTTTCGATGAAGCCCTTGCCGTTGCTTGCTTTTCCCGATTTTGAGCACTGCGGTACCGGTGTACGGCAACGCACTCAAAATCGAAAAATATACCTTCCTTTTTCAACATCTGCCAGCGTGTCGATAGTTTATCGACACGCTGAAGCTGTGGCGAAATACCACAGCTTATTTTATGCTTTAAATAAGCTTTCTTTCGTTTGTACGGTTGGTATATACATTTTTTTGCATCTTTGGTTGATAAATTCAAAAGACATTTTTTTTGAAATGTGTCACAAAATGACAGTTGAATTTTGCCGTGGTGTTTGATAGAATTAGGAAAGGGAGGTGCAGAAGGTGGAAAACAAGATTATCTCCGTTAAAGATATAAGCGTTGATTACGGCGATGCCCGATTTGTGCTTTATCGCATGGATACCGGCAATAAAACAGAGGAAAAAGAAGAACCTCCTGTTTTGCACCGACATTCATTTTACGAAATACATATTGTAAAAAAGGGTGCATACACCTTTTGGAAGAAGAACGGACAGGTGACTGTGGGAGAAAACAACATTCTTCTTATAAAGCCTAAATATGAGCATTATTCATTTATAAAAGAAGCGGAAAACTCAACAAGCTATGTTATCAGTCTGTCTGTCAGCAAAATTGCAGGTGAACCCCATATATTTGATATGTTCTTACAAAGCAGTGAAAAATTGAATATGAAGCCGACAAAAATACCAAGGCTTCTTGAAGAAAGAGCAGAGCGATTTCATACAGTGAAGGGAACCGGAATAAGGGGCAGGCTTTATGAAAAGCTGACGGCGACCGAGCTTTTATATTCCTTGCTTGATTTTATTCTTCCCGCAGATGAGGATGAATGTGAACCTCAAAAAAATATGACCGATGATGATATGGCGATAATGCTTGAAACACTTATTGACACAAATAATAATCTTTCCGAGATATCCGAAATGCTGGGTTATTCAAGACGGCATATGATGCGAATTATAAAAAAGGATTTCGGGATGACATATACCGAGCTTATAAAATACAGGAACCTTGAAAATGCGAAAAAACTGCTTGTGAATATGCCGACTTTAAGTATAGGAACGGTATCGGTTATGGCAGGATTTAAAAATGAATCCTTGTTTTATAAAATATTTAAAGCGGAAACGGGGTTAACTCCGGGTGAGTACAGGAGAAAGAATAATGGGAAAGCTTGAAAAGTCAGATAAATTAAAGCTTGTTTTTGCAGGCGTTACGGGAATTTTAATAACGGCTTCATATATTGTTTTCCACAACAATTTCCCGTGGGATTTTATTCAGATAATGCCTCTTTATATATCCTTGTTTATTATGTTTCTGCAAAGTAATGTAAACAGAGTGGCATTTTTAATCGGTGGAGTAAACGCCGTTTTTTACGGTGTTGTATATTGCATCTTGGGACTTTACGCTTCTGCCTGCTATGCAGTATTGGTGTCCTGCCCCTTGCAGATAATAACCTTTTTTAATTGGAAAAAGCACGCTTACGGGAAATCTGCAAGATTTAAAAGACTGGGTACAAAAAAGCTTGTAATCTGCCTTTTAGTGATGTTGACGGCTTTTGTGATTTGTTATATCATATTTAACGCCCTTGGCTCAAAGCATCTTGTTCTTGACAATGTGGGGATGATATTCGGCATATTCGTAACCGTATTATGTACCCTTTTATATGTTGAGTATATATATTTGACCGAAATCAATCAGATTATTTATTTTGTGCTTTACGGGGTTATGGCGTTTGAAAATCCTTTGATGATACCGTATTTCATATATAATATATATTGCACGGTATGCGTTACATTTGCATCAATTAAAATTTATAAATTATACAAGGAACAACAAATGGAGGGAAAATTAAATGAAAAAAGTTGACTTGGGTAAAATTATAATGGACATTCCGCCTGAAAAGGGTGTGAGTGTAAGAAACAGTGATGGTTGCTTTTATGAAAAGGAAGACGGTGAAATTTTGTTTTTCTACACAAGAACTCCAGCCGGTGAAATAAAAAACAATTTTATTGATGATGATTTGCCGGGCTCGATTATTATGCTTCACTCTTATGATAAGGGAGAAAGCTTTTGTGACGAAGAAACAGTAATAGACGGTAAAAGCGAAGGCACCGACCGTGCCGTAGGTTCGATGTCTGTAATTACGATGAACAATGGTGATATAGGGCTTTTTTATCTGGTGGTATTCAATTCAAATTGCTTGCAAATGTTTTTAAGACGGTCATCGGACGGAGGAAAAACATGGGGAGAAAGAACACTTTGTACGCCCTATCAGGGATATTTTGTGGTTAACAATGACCGTGTGACAAAGCTTTCAAACGGCAGAATTATCATACCTGCGGCACGGCATCATTCCAAAAATCCCGTCCTTGGCGGCGAAGAAATAATCGGTGATTGGGCAGGAGATATAATGTGCTTTTATTCGGATGATGACGGAATAACATGGAAAGAGTCGGACAATAAATGTGCCCTGCCCTTTACTGCAAACATATCATCGGGATTGCAGGAGCCGGGAATTATTGAGCTTATGCCCAATGTGCTTAAGATGTGGGCAAGATGTGATTTGGGCAGACAGTTTGAAACACACTCAATAACCAACGGCGAAAAGTGGTTTGCCTGTGAACCATCGGCGTTTACGGCGGTATGCAGTCCGTTGAGCATGAAAAGGTCACCGTCGGGAGATATTTACGCCATATGGAATCCCATACCTCTTTATAACGGCTACGGCGAAAAGGCGTGCTTTACAGGGGGCAGAACACCTCTTGTTATAGCGGTAAGTCATGATAACGCCAAAACCTTTTCGGAGCCTGTTGCCTTTGAATGGGATGACGAGAGAGGATATACCTACTGTGCTATCTGTTATTTGGAGGATTCAATGATTATTTCATATTCCGCAGGGGGCAGGGAGGACGGCTGTCACCTGTCAAGGCTGAGAATAAGAAAAATAAGCTATAAAGAATTGAATGAAGTATTGTAAATATATGAGGTAAATTTTTTAATGTTTATGATGGTGATGATGGGGTTCGTTAGTCGGTGGGGCACACTCGGTGTTGCCGCATATTTCGTCCTCGGTTTCGATAACAGAGTGAGATATATGAAAATGCTTAAGCTCATCTCGTATTGCATCCTTGATGGATTTAATATTATCTGATTTGGAAACAATATGCATTGTGGCATAATTATTAAATCCGTCTATGCTGCGCACATGAATATGATGAACATCATCTACTCCGTCGATTTTCAAAAGCTTTGCTTTCAACTCATCAATATCAACGCCGTCGGGGGTTTTTTCCAGGAACAAATTTAATATTTCTATCATATTTTTTACGGCATTTACCAAGATAAAAATTGAAATTCCTATGCTCAACAACGGGTCTAAAACGGGAATATCCGTAAATTTCATAACAATCGCCCCAACCAATACCGCAATCCAACCCAAAACATCTTCCAGCATATGAAGATTGACGCTTTTTTGGTTTATGGAATTACCGTCTTTTGTTACAAAGGCGGCAACAGAATTTAACATAACGCCAACAACAGCAAACAGTATCATCTTTTCGTAATCAATGGCAACAGGGGAAAAAAGCCGCATAATTGCTCCGTAAATAACAATTACGGAACCGGCAAGCAATATTGAGTTTGTAATAAGGCCTCCCAGAACCGAAAATCTGATATAACCGTAAGTGAACTTATTATTGGCTTTTTGCCTGCTCTTTTTCTCTAAAAAGAATGAAATCCCTATTGATAAAGCATCGCCCATATCGTGCAGCGAGTCTGAAATTATAGCAATGCTCCCTGTGATTATTCCGCCGAAAAATTCAAAAATCGAAAAGAATAAGTTAAGCAAAAATGCAATAAGAATATTTTTTTGTGTATTCATTTTTCCAACCTTCTTTGTTATAGTATAAGCTGTAAAAAAGATTTTAACACAATACGATTTAGTTTGCTGAAAAAACAATTCACAGGATTGTTTTTTCTTCGCTAACCCAACGAGCTCCGCTCGTCGTGCTCATAACAAAAAAGACACCACTTAATTAAGTGATGTCTTTCTGGGTGCAGGGGAGGGATTTGAACCCCCGACCTCCGGG
>JAZLFN010000018.1:0-39271 GCA_045615805.1 Clostridia bacterium
GGTATTCTTACAACCAACAAATCTCCTTGCTCTAAATGTTCAGTTCTTATTTTATCCTTTAAAAGTCCTTTTTCTTCATAATGTTGCGAACCATCAAGCTCAATTATCAACTTTGCTTTTGCACAATAAAAATCAGCTATATAATTATCTATAACCTTTTGCCGTAAATACCTTACCGAAAAATTTTGCAAAAAATCATACCATAAATGGTTTTCTTCTTTTGTCAAATTTTTTCGTAAGCTTCTTGCGTTTTGCACTAATTTCGCATTATGCTTGTAATCCATCTTATTGCCTTTCTACTGCTTGTTTGCAACTGTTGATTTTTGCAACTGTTGATTTTTGCAACCCTTGATTTTGCAACCCTTGATTTTGCAACCCTTGATTTTGCAACCCTTCCACCACCTTCGGTGGTCCCCCTCCCCTTACACAGGGGAGGCTTGTTTTGGCTCCCATCCCCTTACACAGGGGTGGCTAATCTCAGTGCCACTCCCCTTAACAAGGGAGGCTTGTATTAGCTCTCTTTGACAAGGGAGGCTTTTCTTTCCCCTTTGACAAGGGGCGCTTATTTTGTGAGGGATTTTTGCACGCTTGGGGAACGCACTTTTGTGCGTTCCCCTGACTGAAAATCATTATTTCTTTATAAGAACCAAATCAGCAAACTGTTCGGGGTTCTTGGAATTTGTGATACCATCCATGAACTTCAACGGAATCTTTCTTCCCGTGCCGTCATCATCGTTTAAAGCCCATGCAAAGCCGTATGCGTCATGCTCTTTGGTGGTAGGCTCGGTTGCGAGATATGCCCACGGAATTGAAATCTCGTAGATTGTATGTCCGTCATTTGTTCTTCTGCCCGCTGTGCTTGCGGCAACGATAGGCATTTCTACCTTGGTGGGCAATAACGCCTTCCAGCACCATGTCTGAGGTTCGTTCTTTCCGTTAAGCGAAAGACCTAATTCATAATACTCGGTAGCAGAACCTGCAACACCTTCTTTTCTGCCTAAGTCAAGAGTGAACTGGATAGAGTCACCGTTCCAAACCTCGTTTCCGCTGTAAAGCTGTCTTTGAACATCATCCTCGACATCCATATAGAAGTATACATTATCGTCATCCCATTTTGAATACATTGTAACAAATGCATCGGAATTTCCGCCCCAGTTGCTTGGTCTGGATGAATCAGGATAAATGGGCTGACAGTTGTCATACTCACCCGGGGACTTAATGCCGTCAATTACCGGTTTAATACCGTCGTTCATACAGGTTACAAATGCCATCTTTCTGTCAACATCGTGCATCTTACCGCCGATATTTACACGGTAGCTAATAGATGTACTTGTCAACGGTGACGGACTGTCGGAGAGGAAGGAAACTGTCTGCTTGTCACCCGGCACAAGGTTTGTAATGTTCTTGGTTTCCATATCCTTGATTGTGATACCGCTTGAACCTGTGATGTTAATCATAGCGTCAATGTTTGCATCAACAATATTGGTACACTCAAAGTTGAGGTTCCACTCATCCCATTTACCCGGAGTAACAGGTGTGGGATATACCTTAATATCTAAGGGATACAGGATATTTACGGATACTGCCAAGGGGTATGCAACAAGGTCATCACTGATTACATTAAGTGAGAACTTATGGAGCTGTTCAAGGGCATCGTTTGTAACTCTGATGGTTACGGGGATTGTCTGCTGGTCAGCTGTAAAGTGAGTATCACCTACAACCTCGAAACCGTTAGGCATATCAACAGGTGAAACATAACCTGTTATACCCTCACCGAGAGCCTTTCTCTCGATTTCAAAGGTAACTTCCTTGTTAACTATAGTAGTCTTATCACGCTCGGTAATTGCAAATGCAGCGTCTATTGTGGTTGCCTGAATTCCGCTTTCGGAATACAAGAATACAGGTGCGCCGCTTATATCAATAGAGCCTTTACCGCCGTTTTCGGTCTGAATTGTACGGAAGCTTCCGTCTGTTCCTATAACCTCAATTTTTTCGTCCTTACCTGACTTTGTTTCAAACATCAATACCTTCTGCTGACCGTCTGCAGCCCACAGGGTTGAAATATATTTATCCTTCATTCTGTCAAAGAAGTCAACGCCGTAGTAAGGATGAGATACACCTGATACGGGGCCTACCAAATCACAGTCACGAAGCTGTTCGTACATATTATACATTCCGTAGTATGAAGGCTTGGGAGTACCAAAGTAGTTTACAAGACCCCAGTTATGCTCACCGTTCATAACATTAAGACCGTCGTCGTGGAAGTTGTACCACCAGCTCTCCTTAAGTCCCTGAGAAATACCTATAAGGTAGTATCTTACAAGATAGTTTCTCTGCTCATCATAAGTAATAATAGCCTGGAACTGAGGAACATTACCTGTCTGCCAGCCTGCCTCTGTACAAATGATGGGCTTATCCTCATCATCATACTTAGCCATTACCGTACGCAAACGGGCAAGCTTGGTATAAAGCTGTTCTGGGCAAGCTGTGGGAAGACCGGGAATCTGCTCATCCTCAGACTTACAGTAGCAGTGAGCATCAAGCACATCAAAGCACTGTCTGAATTCTCTTCCGCCGCCTGCTGCGTAGAGCTGGTCAAGCCAGTTTGTAGATGTTGTCCATGTACCGCCCAGACGGGGGTCAGCCAGAACGTTTCTCGGGTCCTCTGCCTGAAGCTTTGCGTGAGCCGCTTTTATTCTTGCAGAATATGCCACAACGTCGGATCTTGACAAGTCAGGCTCGTTACCGGAGTTTGTCATCCAACAACCTAAGCTATGGTCACAGGTATCGTTGTTTGCTATTACGCAAACACCGATTTTCTGATACATATCGTTGTTTGACGTTGTCCAGTGTGAGTTCTTGTTGGAGCAGCCAAGCTCGTCATAAAGACGAACAGCTTCCTCCTTCATTGTCTGTGTGTATGAGCCGTAGCCCACTGTTGCACCACCGCCGTAGCTTGGGTGGTTTGTGATGTTAAAGGTGTTTGAAACCTTGCCGGATACAACCTTCTCGGTGTCTATACGGAGAGGCTTAACTGCCTTTAACTCGTTTCCGTTTTCGTCAACGGGAGTCATTGCAAAGAAGTATGTAGCCTCCGGCTCTAAGCTGTAGTACTGAGCATACTTATTAACAAATCTCTCGTCTGTGTTTGCGATTGAAAGCTTTGGCACCATACCGTCTACATTGTCAAAGTAGTTCTTTTCAATATAGAGGTTTACCTGTGATACGCCCTGAGAGTTAAAGCTTGACCAATCTACATATGCCAAAAGGAAGTTCTTCATCTGAATGTTGAAGGGAACCTGTGTTAAGCCTTCGCCCTCTTCCTTTTCAACCTCTATGTCATAGCCGTTAACTTTAATTTCGCTGATTTCCATTTTGCCTGTTGTGCTTTGGCAAATGAACTTTAAGTATCTTGCATTCTTGCCGGGAATGCCGGAGAATGTGCTTTTTACAACGCCTCCTGCGTTTCTCTCGTTATCATTTACATAGTAGGGGTATGACAAATATTTGCTGTTATCCAAGCTGTAACGGATTTCGCAGCCCTCCATAAAGGATGTCCCTTCGGAATTTGAGTAAATTTCAACATCACCTATCTGATAGGGCTTTTTAAGGTCAACAACAAAGGTCATCCACTTACATTCCGTTCCTACCATCTCGTCTGTGTCGCCGTCTAAAAGCTTGTTGTTATCGGAGTCTGCAAGTCTTGCATCCGTATCTGTCTGATAGGGCTGCTGAGTGTAGTAGTAGTATGTTGCGTTCTTTGAAATTTCTTCCTGTTCTTTTCCGTCTTTTCCGTAAACCTTAACGGTTTTAACATCAATTCCGGATTTTTTGTCTGCAAGCTCGGCATAAATCTTAATATGGCTTGCATACAAAACTGAGTCTATGTCACAGCTGACAACAGAATCACCGATTTCAACGGTGTTGGTGTTATAAGCTGTCTTATACATCATATAATTCTTGCCGTCGGTGCTGAAGTAAACATTCATTGACTTCATTCCGCTGACATTTGAATTATACTGAGTTACATCGATTTTGTCGATTTCATAGGTATCGCCCAAATCAAGTACGAATGAGTTTTTGTCCGATACCTCGGGGTCATTTACCGAGAATACTTCTCTTGTAATCTTTGATGTAATGCTTGCAGTTACATCCTCATCTGCCGCAAATACAGGGCAGAGCATTGTTACAAGTACGGTAATAACGGTAAAAAGTGCAATTATTTTCTTTGACACTGTTAATTCCTCCTTATCTTGCGATTAGTTGTTTCTTGAAATTATTACCGTATTGTTGGAGGGCATATATGTAATACCTGCGCTTACACATTCGCCTGCAAAATCAATCGGTATCAAGGTCTGACCGTTGAATATTCTGGGATAGGTTGTAAGAATATGAGGCTGATAATCACCTACGCTGGCAAGAGTGGTTCCTATACCGAATACGGTATTTCCCAGAGCAGTACCCGAGGTAATTCTCTGTCTTTTATTGTCCCACTCAACCTTTAAATTCATAGCCTCAAAGATAGGTCTTACCGGAACCAAAATAGTATTGTCAATGGATAAAACCTGTACCGCAAAGCCTGCATCAACACCGTCGATAAATACTTCTGCGCCGTCCTTTGCAAACATATTATCGTCTGCAAAAGCGGTAATACCGATAGCCGATATCAAGCATACGCTGAGTAAAATGCATATAATCTTTTTCATAATATCATTCCTTTCCCGAATTAGTCGTAGATGACCATAATCTTATGGTCGGCATAATAGAACCAAGCAAATACCTGTGAATAATGCTCCGAATCTGAGCAGTAGTCCGATACGTCGGTCATATCCGCAACCTCAAGCTTCTTGTTTCTTGTGTCGTATCTGTAGATTGTGGGGAAGTTCTGGGTATACATATTTACAAGGTCAGATTCCTTAACTTCCGACGGGTCAACAGTATCTAAGCTCTGCTTGCAGTATACCTGCATTCTTGTTCCGTTCATCTTATAAACATCGCCGTAGAAGTCTGTGTACTTACCGCCAAGACCGCCCGAGCCGTTTTTATATTCACGCTTTACGCTGTCAAACGCCTTTGTCATTGCGATTACGCTGCCGTACTCGTCTATGGCAAGTCTTAATACGTCACCGTCGTTAATAATCATTTCACTTAAATCCTCGTCAAGTGTAAATGACTTTTCGGTGGTTCCCCATACGCCATGGATTGATTTAACTACATTGCCGTCCTTATCAAGACCTTCGCCCACGCTTTCAACTATAAATACATAGTTTTCGTCAACGCTCTCCGTACTACCGGAAAGGTTAAGGACAAAGTCCATATAAGGCGAGTCAACACTTGAATAGAAGCACTCAACATTATACTCGGTATTCCAAGCAAAGCAGTTTTTTGTTCCCGTGTAAACCTTAAAGTCATCCTCGAAGTCAAGGTTTGAAGGAATATTATATACTTTTGTGTTAGGTCCGATCTGTGCGGAAAGCTTAAACTTACCTGTTTTATGATTGATGTTATTTAATCTTCCCGTTGCATCTCTGAAGGTGTCGCCCATAGCCTTAACCTGTTCGGCTGTTGTATCGGCACTGTAGGGAACTGCAATCTTAAGCTCTGACATTTCACCGTCTGCATTCTTTTTGAATAGAACAAGCTGGTTTATTACATTGCCCTTGTCATCTCTTAAGGCATTGTAAACCTCACTCATATCGGTAACCTTTTCTCTTGCAGGATTAATGCTTGCCTTACCGTTTGTAAAGTAGAAGGTTTCTGCTGTCATAAGCTCTTCAACCTTATCGGCATCGGTAAAGATTTTGAACTTCAAGGCATCATCCTTGAAGGCTTCGTTAATCTGTGCAACATTGATAATATAACCTGATTTGATGCTCATACCGCTTGAGCTCTGGAAGCCTGCAATCTTACCGTTGGGGTCAAGATAGAAGGTTCCGTAGTTGTCAACCTCTAATTCCTTATTGAAGTCGGAACGGATTTTATAGGTTATACCGTTGATTTTAACCTTATCACCCCAAAGTGCTTCAACAAAGCCTTCTACCTTTTCTCTGTTGATGATGATTTTGTGCTTGTTTTCCGACTGGTCGGCTGCAACAAACAATACATCGTACTGATGAATGGTAGAGAGCAATACTCTGTTGCCTTCCGTGTCGTAAACCTCAAATCTCTTGGGGTCTTCGTTTAAGTTAAGGGTAACCTTATTGCCGGCATCGTAAATATCGGTAATCGTACCTGTTGTGATACTTACTGCGTTTACGATTACGGTCTTGTAGGATGTGATTTTTACCACATCATATCCGCCCTTGCCGTCGTTGTCGATAAACTCAACATTTCCGTCTACGGGACGGTAATCCGAGAAGGGATAGTAGATATTTACGCCGTTGTAAATAATCTCCGCCGACTTGGGAACGGTAATCTTTTTTCTCTTATTTAAGTCTTTGCCGTAAACATAGGTATATGTCATATCACTTGGTGTAAAGTTTTCGATATCCTCGGCGTCAACCTTAACAGAGGATTTACCGTCGTTTATTGACATATATTTGATGTCGCTCTTGTCGCCGTTTTCAAAGAATCTGTAGTATATGTCAACAAAATGTCCCAAATACTCGTCACAGTCATAGCCCTTTACGGTGTAGTCTGTGTAGTTAATTTTAAGCTCGTTTTCTCTGACGGTTTCGGTTCCGTTGATTGCACCATAGCAGTTAGCGTTAACAACGCCCGAATCTCTTCCTATATGAAGGACATTCTCAAGGAATGTACCCTTGGGAGCTTCAAGATTATAGGTAACAACATCACTTTTGATTGTAACCTTGGGAGCTTCAACATCAAAGATGTTTAACAAAAGCTTTGTATATGTTGCCATGGTAAGCTTTTCGCCACGGCTTACACCGCTTGTGATTTTAAAGGTTGAAGCTATGTCATAGTATGACGCATTATCAAAGTTTTCTTTTCTTACGCCCAAAAGATTTACAAGCACGCCGCAGGCAAATTCCAAATCGGCGATTTCAAAAGGTCTGAGCATTGTTTCGTCGCCCAAAAGCTTGTATAAATAAGCGTTGTAAGCATTTTTCGCAATAGCGTCTGTGGGAGTAACATCCTCAAAGCCTATTGCAGTTCCTCTGTACTGGAAAACCTTTTCCTCCGGCATTGCATTGATAATCGAATCGATTACCGCAATACGTGTAAGCTCATGGTTTTCCGCATAGTTCTCTGTGTATGTGAAAAATCCCAGACTTGAGAGAAGCTTAAATGCTTCTCCCGAATCCATATTGTCAACACTTGCCGCAAAGGTTACTCCGCCAATGCTTGTGATGCAAATTACTGCGGCAACGAAAAGTGTGATAAGTCTTTTAAAATTCTTTTTCATTGTCATTAACCCCCTATACTGAGTAATCCGTAGAGAATCTTAGCTGCCTCGGCTCTTGATGCATAGCTCTTGGGATTAAAGTTGCCGTTTTCGTCACCGTTAATAACTCCTGCATTCTTAAGTGCGTAAACAGCGTCCTTTGCATAATCCGAAATTTTGCTGTCATCTCCGAACTTATTTGAAGAATCGGTGTTCTTAAGTGCCGACTTGCCCGATGCTACTCTGTAAGCCATAGTTGCAAGGTCTTCACGGGTGATTGAAATTCCGATTCCGAACTGTGTATCCGAAATACCATTTGCAATGCCGTTATCCAAAGCACCTGAAATGTACGGATAATACCATTCGTTCATATCTACGTCTGTAAAGGGCAATGCGTTATGTGAAACAGGGATATCAAATCCCAGCATAAGCATTTTAACAAATTCTTCTCTTGCAACATTGTCCCCGGGAGCAAACAACTTGTCTGACTTACCGTTTACAATGCGCCATTTGAAGAGGGCTGCAATTGCGGGCTTTGCCCATTCGTAGCCTGCAAGGTCGGTAAAGCCTGTGTCGGGATCCTTTTCCGCAGATGAATCAAAGGTAACGGGACCGGAGCCCGATGAAGGAGTGAAGCCCGAACCTGTGGGTGAGCCGGAACCGCCACCGCCGCCTTGAGGCTTACCTTCGCCTGAATTTATAACATCTACGATAGCAGCGTTAAACGCTTTTACAAATTCCGCAATTGATGTATATGTGTTGCCAAGCTTCTTAACCACCGCATTCTTTTGCGTTCCCGTAAGAGAGGCAAACTTATCAAAGTTCGCACCCTTTAAGTAATCAGATGCATTAGCCACGATATACTCAATGTCAATATAGTTTGTAGCGGTATTGATTCTTGTAAGGATAACTGTTTCGTTAAAGTCTGTCAGGAATGCACCTCCCGACTTGTAGTTCTGTCCTACGAAGGCACCGCTTATGCTGTCGGCAATGGAGAGATAGAGCATATTGTAAACAGGGCTGTCGTTAATGTCAAGCTCTCTTGAGAACATTACTATCAAATCCCGTGCTTCCTCGCTTGTTGTTGCTTCGTTGATGCCTGCAACAACGGTAGCCTTTGCCATCTTGTCGATTACATCGTCAAGAGATGTAAATCTTTCGCCAACCAACAAGCCTGCAATCTTTTTGTTCATCTCTGCATCGGGATATGTTGCATTCATATACTTAAATGCATCTGTATTCCAGAGATAGTCATGCTTGTTAATTGCTTCAAGCATAGCGTCGGTGTTTGCCGCACCGTTTAAGTCACCGAGCAAGGTGTTCTTTTCTTCTCTGTCAACGAGGAGAATATTCTTATATATACTCTCACCGCTCTGGAAAGAAACAACAACGGTATTATAACCTATGCCGAAATCCTTGGGGTTATAAGAAAGTTTATATTCACCCTTTGCCCCCGGAATGAGCTGTCCGAGATATTCAAACTGGCTCAAATCAAAGGGGTCTGAAATAGTTGCCTCTGTAACATCCGGCTTTAAAATTTTGATTGCAACAGCGTTTCCGTTAGATGTAATGGGATAGCCGTCACTGTCTAAAATGTCGGCAAAGCCTGCAACCGTAATCTCATTTGCATCGGCATCATAGGTCGCTGTGTCAACGGAGTTTGCAAAGCAAACCGTTGACATAAGCACTATTGCAGCCGACAATAAAACACTTATTATCTTTTTCATATACTTGTCCTCCCTGCTTATTTAAGCGAACCTAAATGTTTGATTTCGGACTGTGCGTAAGTATTGCTGAGTCCCGACCAAACAAATGTTTTAACCGACACGGCGCTGTCCGAAAGAGGAAGCTTACATTCAAACTCTCCGCCGTTATAGGCTCCGAGAGGAACCTTACAAACATCTGCGCCTACCATCCTGCCATTTTCGTCATAAGCCGCCGTAACAACAAAGGCATCCTTTTCGTAAGAAAGGTTACTTGTAACCGTGCCCTTTGCTTCAACATAATTTTTACCGTCAAGGCTTATTATTCTTGTACCGTTCTCGTCCTTGTAGTCGATAAGTCCCAATGTATAATCATTTTCTGCCGTAACACCTGCTTTGTAACCCTTGATGTAAATTTCACCAAACTTAAGCTGATGAGCGTTCTTTCTTGGATAGGTAATAACCTTTACAAAACGGGCAAGTGTTGCATCAAAGTCCTGAGGTACGCAGTAACCGGTTTTGTTATCAGCGTAATCGGTTCTCTGGTTGTCATAGGAGCTTACCAAATCAAAGTTTACACCGTCAATACTTGTGTAAATTTCGATTATACCCGATACGGATGAAGGCTGCGCTATAAGCTGACCGTTCGATATACCTTCAACAACATCCCATTCGTCAACGCCTGTGATATAGCAAAGCTCACCCATATCAAACAAAACACTTGCAGGGCTGTGGTCGTCCCACTTACCATACATTGCACAGCTTGTATCAGGTGACTTTGCGTTACCTCCGGTAGCCTTTGTGTGACCTGCATCCTGAGATACGATATCTACGTTGGTGCCGTCTAAATATGTGTACTTACACTCTGTTCCAACAGAGGTAAGACCGCTGTATGCAACTCTGTCTGCCTCTGTAATAAGGTTGTTTGTAAGAATTGCGGTCTTTGCAACAACTCTGAGCTGTTTGTAAGCAGCTTCAAGATTTTCCGCTGCATCAAATACCTCTCTGCCGGTAGCAGTTTCGTCCCAATAAACGGACTCTGCATACTTATAAGCGGCAGCAAATACTGCGTATGTGTCCTTATTGTATATAGCGGGAGTAACACCGTAGTATTCCTTAAGCTTTTCAAAGAGTATGTCCTTTGAGAAGGGGTTCTTAAAGCCCTTGATTACAACCTCGCCGATGTTGTATCTTGCGGAGTTATCGGCAATACCAACGGTAAGTCTTACAAATCTGCAGGATACTGCCGGGAAGGTTTCGCCTGTGCAGATTGCATAGTTTGCTTGCTTCTCGCCCTCGTCAAGCTCGGTCTTTGCATTTACATAGGTAATGTCTGTATAGTTTGTGCCGTCCTCCGATACCTCGATTTTATAACCCTTCATATTTCTGTGGGTTGAAGCCGCAGCGGTAAGATATACAAACTGTGAAAATACATCAACGCCGTTTACAAAGTAAGATGTTCCCAAATCAAAGGTAACAGCTGTGTCACTTGTATCGGCTGTGCCGCTGTCAACACCGTAAGCCGTATTTCCTATATTACCGTCCGTAAGCTTTGTAGCTGTTCCGTCGGATGTAAGGATAGGCTCCGGAGAATCAAGATTGTAAGTATATCTTGAATCCGTTGGGATAAAATCAAATTTGCTTTCGGGGTCACTAAGCTCGGGATACCACTCTTTGTCCGTGCTTGTGAAGCTGTTGTTGGTAAGAATACCAACATCCGCAATGTACTTAAGACCTGCTATCGCTGCCTTAAGGGCATCGTATGCGTCTTTAACCTGAGCGTCTGTTGCAGCTTGGTCTTCATACACCTCGATTGCTTCAACCAATTTCGATGCCAAAACGCCATAGCTTTCGGCATCTGCCACGTCTTCTGCATTTGACGCACTAACCATGTCAATAAGCGCCTTAAGCTTTGTTTTGTCAACGGTCGCTTCAAGGCTTATTTCTTCTTCTAAGTCAATATCGGCAACATCTATTGTAAGCTCCGATATGTCGCAATTATCCGGCTCCTCCGGCTCAATTGCAAATACAGAAAAAGAAAACATTGACATAACCAATGCGGCTATGCAGACAATACTGATAAATCTCTTTTTCATTTTTCCTCAACTCCTCTGTTGTGTTTAAAATATATTTGAGTTTTTAATTATTTTTCGTAGTTTAGTGAGTCAAGCGACTCGTGAATATTTCTTGGGGTTTAGTAAGGAATATTCACGAAGCGTTTGTGGGTGAGGGCTTTTGTAGAATCCCCTCTTTGCAACCCTTGATTTTGCAACCCTTGATTTTTGCAACCCTTCCACCACCTTCGGTGGTCCCCCTCCCCTTACACAGGGGAGGCTTGTATTGGCTCCCCTGTGTAAGGGCGATGGTTGCCGGTGGCAACCGTTTATCGCCGACCGAGGCGGCAGCCGAGACAGCTGTCTGCGGAGCAGACTGAAGGGTTGTCATGCCTTTCCGCCCCACCCCAAAAAACAAAAACCACATAATAAGCATTATGTGGTACGAACATTTAATTACGAGATGTATTGTAACATAAATGTAATGATTTGTCAATAGAAAAGTAACATATTTTTCAAAAAAATTATTGTCTAGTAAAAAAGATACACCAAAAGCAGACCAAAGCAATAAAAATTTCTTTGGTCTTATTGTTATATAAAAGTGTCATAAGGTGTCATATTATTTTTTGCCATATCCTTACCACATAATGCTTATTATGTGGTAAGGATATGGTACGTTTACTAATTTAAAAAATAAATTAAATACAATATTTTAATCAAAGAAAGGAAGTTTTAGAAAATGAAACTTAAAAAAATTTTAGCAACATTACTTGCGATTGCAATGGTTTTGACGGTCATCGCCGTTCCGGTATTTGCCGGCAGTGCTAAGTATGAGTTTAACGGTGCAACATATGATTCGCTAAGTAGCCTTACTACAGCTGTAAAAGAATCAAACACCACAGACGTTAATATTAAAATGCTTGCGAATGACACTATCGACAGTATGACAGGAACGCCGTACGATTTTGGTGACGGAAAAAATGTTACAATAGACTTTAATGGTAATAGAATTACCTTTAGTGTTACGCAATTATTCAAGCTAATGCATGGTACAATGACATGGCTTGATAATTCAGCAGCAGGCAATGGTGGAATATCATATAGCATCGGTTATTCCGGAGGAACATTTCTTCAGCTTGGAACATCATCGGGAACAGGCAAAGATTACGCAGTGTTAAATATTGAAAGCGGTGTGTATGAGTCCAATGTACAGGGAAGCTTGTTTAATCTGCAAGCTAATGCGACTGCAAATATTAAAGGTGGTTACATCAATAAGGAGTCCGGCGGAAAAATACACATGATTACGAATCCCAATAATGTTGCTTTAAATGTCAGTGGCGGAAAATTCAATAATAAGACGAATAAATACAATAATCCTTTTTATGGAGATAATTGGGAGTTTTTCCCGGGAGCATATTCGACCACGACAACATTAAGCAGTTATGCAGTTTTAACCGGTGGATATTTCACAAATGACCAATATTATGAAATTAGGGATACAGATAAAGAGTCAGATGTCGCAGACAAAAAGAAGACTTTGACAGGAGATGCTGCTATAGCGGACGGATACCAGGTGTACGAGCTTCCTGCAGCTGATCCTGCTTATGCAGAAGGATACAGATATGTAATCGCAGATAAGCCTCCTGTTGTAGTAACAAACGTTGCAAAAATCAGTACTACCGAATATGCAACGCTTGCAGATGCAATTGCGGCAGTACCGAAAGACGGAACAAAAACAACGATTACTATGATTGATGATGAAGCTATCAAGTCTAATAACGGTGTTTTCATTGAAAAAACACAGAATATTGTACTTGAACTAAATGGTCATACCATTTCGGGAAGTGCGGATAATGCTAATGCATCACAGGTAATAGAAAACCGCGGTACATTAACAATTCAGGATAATACCGATACAGATCGCAACGGTACGGGAAGCGGTATGATTACAAGTGTGGCATCTCAGCCTGACCAGAAGGAAATACCCGGATATGCAAATAATACCATTCTGAACAGAGGCGGTACACTCACCATTGAAAGCGGTTTAATTCAGAACAATGTTGCGGTAGAAGCCGGCAGCAGTCGTGCTTGCTATGCGATTGATAACAGCTCAAACTCGTTCGGCCCTGCATATTTATACATTAAGGGCGGTAAGATGACAAAAACATCAGCTACAACTATCAGACAGTATGCATGCAGCGCAACGGATGACAACTATGTAGAAATCACCGGCGGTATTATTGAAAACGGAAGCAGAACAGCGTTCCAAACGCAGTTACAGGATTGGGAAGCTACAAAAGCCGCAAAGGTTACGGTAAAGATAAAAGGCGGCGAAATAATTGCACCCAACTATTATGCTTGGTATGATTATCCGTTTAGCAATAATACATTTGATAATGTAACATATGAATTTACAGGCGGATGCTTTGATGGTTGGTTATGGACATACGGAGGTAAAAAGATGCTTAAAGGCGGATACTTTACCAGTAGTGATATTGATGATTTAGTTGCAGATGGATATCAAAAAATCGATAATCCCGATGCGAACAAAAATATCTATCCGTATAAGGTTGTACCGATCGGAACCCCCGAGATTATAATTGACCCCGAAGAGACCGAAAAGGCAGATATGAAAGACGATAAAGGTCAAGACATTACTGAAGATGATAAGAAAGAAGTTGTTAAGATTGTTACCGAGAATCCGGCGGTTAATGATTTTACAAACACGGGTATTCCTGCGGTAGTAGAGGATAATAAGGAAGAAATCAAGGAGCAATTGAAAAAAGAGGCAAAGAATGAGGGAATAGATGATGTTGATGACCAGATTGACGAAAAGGTAAGCCTTGACAATTCACTTTATATCTACTTAAAGACAGCGGTAGTAAGCAAGATAGAAGGTGTAGGTGTGCTTTCTAACGAGATGACATTTGATGTAACACCGATTGTAAGCACAAAAGTAACGACAACAAACCACGATGGTCAGCAGGAAACAAAGACGATTATGACAGAGCTTCATAAGACAACAACTCCCGTAAAATTCCGCTTGCCCGTATCTTCGTTGATTAACGCAGGAACACCTGCAAAGGTATCGCATAAGGGCGAACCCTTCTGCAATGCACTTGTACAGACTGAAAACGGCGAAAATTTCATTGAGGTTATAACAGATGAATTCTCCGAATTCTCATATATGATTGAAAATTCACTTAATTGGGAATATAACAGTGATTCGGGTATTTACGGCAGCGAGGGAGCTAAAAGGGGCGTAGTAAGATTGCTCTTTGACAGTGGAATTGCCGATGAGTACATTAAAAGCTCAAAGATAGTATTCTTTAATACGGCAGTATTTGAAGATGCAGAGCAATCACCTTGGTATGTAGAAGATGTTGAAGGATTAGCAGGAGCTTTTTCGGCAGATTTATATAATCTTGACCCGGATAATTTCTCGCCGATTTACGGATTCGGATTCATAAGGGCGTCAGCAGGTGATGAAGAAGTAGAGATTTGGTCCGGACTTAATACCTGCGAGCCTATGTTCATAAAGGATTTGGGGATTGATTTTAAATAATATAAAAGGAGAAGAGAAAATGAGATATCAAGAACCTAAGATTGAAGTTATAAAGATTAACATTGAAGATTTAATTACAACAAGTGGCGAAGAGTCCTTGACGAATGAAGTCGGAGATACAACCGCAACAAATCTTGGCAGTACAGACGGTATAGATTTATTTGCAGAATAGTAATTATGCACTGAATGTACAGGAGGAAACAAATAATGTCAGTATTCAACCCCGAAGCCAATACCTGTTTTTTCGGCAGATACGAACAGTATAACAATACCTTCAATGATAAAGAAGAAATAGAATGGCTTGTAGTTGATAAGCAGGAAAACAAAGCCTTGCTTATAAGCAAATACGGGCTTATTGCTAAAGAATATAATGAATATGATGAGAGTGTAACATGGGAAACCTGTACGCTAAGGAAATGGCTGAATAATGATTTTATAAATGAAGCGTTTAATAAAGAGCAGCAAGCGTTGATTCAAACCACATATGTGACGGCAGATAAAAATCCGGAATATGATACAGACCCGGGAAATGCTACCAATGATAAGGTGTTCTTGCTCAGCATACCTGAAGCAGAAAAATATTTCACAAACGATGAGGATAGACGATGCATACCGACAGCGTATGCAAGAGAGCAAGGAGTATATACAGTTTATGGTTATGAAAATGGGAACAAACCCACCTGTTGGTGGTGGTTACGGTCGCCGGGAGATCTTCAGGACAGTGCTTCGTATGTACTCTATGACGGTTCTGTTCATTTTCTTGACATCAGTGTAAGTAACTATGGCATTGCTGTTCGGCCTGCTTTGTGGATAAGCCTTGGTTAGTTGAATATATTTAAAAGATGGGCGGTTTTGCCCATCTTTTTTGCGTTGCGGAAATGACGAATATTTCGTGCGACAACACAGGGTGCCCCTACTTGACCTTATTTAAAAATTGTGATATAATTGCAAAAGAGCAACAAAATCCAAAGGAAGTATGATTATAATGAAAAAGCTTAACAAAGAATTGCTTTCCCAAAAGCTTGACAAAAGAGCGGAAAGTGATATAAAAGAAGAAAACATTTCCTGTGCGTCCTTATGCGTATGGCAGGACGGCACCGAGCTTGTAAAAAAGCATTACTCTTCAAAATATCAGGAGATTGACGACAACTCCGTATTCCGTCTTGCATCGATGACCAAGCCGATTACGGCTGTTGCGGTGATGATTGCGGCGGAAAGGGGACTTTTAAGCCTTGACGATTCAATAGGCAAATATCTGCCCAAGTACAAAACCATGACCGTTGGCGAGGTAAATGACGACGGAACCATATCTCCCAAAGAAGAAGTCACAGTTACCATACGCCATCTACTTACCCATTCTTCGGGAATAGAGGCGGACAAGACAGGCGAAATCCATGCAAAAAACGTAACCGACAAAATTCGCAAAACCCTTGAGGGATATATTGATTATTATTCGGATAAGGAGCTTGAATTTAAGCCGGGGACTCGGTATTGGTACAGTGCCACCGTTGCATTTGATATTCTTGCAAAAATCGTGTCCGATGTAACGAATTGTGATTTTAATGAGTTTATAAAAGAAAATATATTTACTCCCTGCAATATGACGGATACCACATTTTTGCCTTCAAAAGAGCAGTGGGCAAGAATAGTCACAAAATATGACAAGTCTGAAAGCCATGTGGCAAAGACCTATGAAAACTGTGTTTTTGAAAGCTTTCCCTGCACCCATTATTTAGGAGGAGCCGGACTTATTTCCACCCTTAAGGATTATACAAATTTCGGAAATATGTTGCTTAACGAAGGAAGCTTTAACGGTAACAAAATTTTGTCGCCGGAATCCGTTAAGCTTATGAGAACCGTTCAATTTGACATCCCCGGAGATTGGGCTGACGAATGGGGCTTGGGTATGCGTGTAATAGTCAATGACAAATACCTTGAAAAAGGAGCCTTTGGCTGGAGCGGAGCTTACGGAACACATTTCTTTGTTGATCCCGAAAATAAAATTATGGCGATATATCTTAAAAACTCGGTCTATGACGGAGGAAGCGGAGCACAAACGGCACGAAATTTTGAAGAAGATATATACACTTCGTTTGAATAGGAGGAACTGTAATGAAAAAATTTACGACGATATGCTTGCTTGTTGTTTTGTGCATAAGCCTTACGGCTTGCAGTAAATATGGCAAAAAGGATGTTTCGGTATACGATACCCAAACAGGAAAGTATCTGTATCTTGAAACTTCAAAAGAGGATGTAAGAAAGGTGCTGGGTGAACCTGCCAAAAGCACCGAAACTGCTGATAATTATTCGGATATGGGACTTGATGTTATCTACAAAGACAACAAAGCAATTCTTTTCCGTCTTTGGAGAAAGGCAGAAAACACAAACGACAGAATATTGATTGCAAACAAGCTTAACGCAAAAGCCTCGAATGACGATTTTAAGGCATTATACATCGAGGCACATGACAGTAATGATATAGGTCCTTATATAAACTTTAAAAAGGACGGTTCATCGTTGGAAGTATTGCCAAACGGAGAGAAAGCAGAAGAAACCGTATCGGTGCACGCCTATGAGGTTGCGTTTACGATAGGCATCAACAAAGAATAACCGGTTTTTTGACGGCGAAATCCATAGCGGTTTCGCCGTTTTTATATTTGCGGGGAAAGTTGGCAAAAAAGGCTTGACAAGAAAGGGAAAAGGTGATATACTGTTTTAGTTATTATTTAAGGTGGAGAAGGTTTGGGCTTTTATGGAAAGACTTAAATCCCAAAACAGGGTTGCAGGTGTAAAACAGACGAAAAATGCCATACTTAACGATGAGACCTCCGTTGTGTATATTGCCTGTGATGCCGATGCTTCTTTGACGGATGAGCTTTTTGAGCTTTGCCGTAGAAAAGGAATTGAAGCCGTAACGGGAATGACAAGGAAGGAGCTTTCAAAGGCTTGCTCCCTTGATGTGCTCTGTACTGCGGCGGCAATAATAAATAATAACAAATAACCAAGTTAAAAACACATTGTGTTTTTATATAAATCTATATGTATGGAGGTGAACATTAGTGCCAACATTTAACCAGTTAGTCAGAAAGGGAAGAGAGACTGTTGAGAAAAAGTCTACTGCACCTGCTCTTTTGAAGGGTCTTAACACTCAGAAGAGTACGCTTACCGATCAGGCCTCTCCTCAGAAGAGAGGGGTATGTACCTCGGTAAGAACCATGACACCTAAAAAGCCTAATTCGGCTCTCCGTAAGGTTGCCAGAGTTAAGCTTACCAACGGAATAGAAGTTTCTGCTTATATTCCCGGTATCGGTCACAATCTTCAGGAACATAGTGTTGTTATGATTCGTGGCGGAAGAATCAAGGACTTGCCCGGTGTGCGTTATCACATCATCCGTGGTACACTTGATACTTCAGGTGTGGATAAGCGTTTGCAGAGCCGTTCCAAGTACGGTGCAAAGCGTCCCAAATAATTAAATCTGATTAAACTAAATGTAAGTGCATATATGTTCATATATATAATGACCTGTATGCACGACAGCGGATGAAAATTCCGTTGAGTACCTTAATGGTGATTAAACCTAAAGAAGGAGGGGAAGAAAAGTGCCAAGAAGAGGTCATATTGTACGTCGTGATGTTTTGCCTGATCCTATGTATAACAATAAAACTGTTACAAGGCTCATCAACAACATCATGCTTGACGGTAAAAAAGGTGTTGCTCAGAAAATAGTTTATGATGCTTTTGACATTATCAAAGAAAAGACAGGTAAAGAACCTGTTGAAGTATTCGAGGAAGCAATGAACTGTGTTATGCCGGTTTTAGAGGTTAAGGCTCGTCGTGTCGGCGGTGCCAACTATCAGGTTCCTATTGAGGTCAGACCGGACAGAAGAGAAACCTTAGGCTTACGCTGGATTACTCTGTTTGCAAGAAAGCGTTCCGAAAGAACTATGGCAGAAAGACTTGCCAATGAGCTTATGGATGCTACCAACAGTACCGGCGGTGCATTTAAGAAAAAGGAAGATACTCACAAGATGGCAGAAGCGAACAAGGCGTTCGCACACTATCGCTGGTAATTTTGCTTGCTGATTTTGTGCATTTTGTCCGCTCGGACTGTTTCGGATATATAACATATACCTCACAGCCCTGCACGAACAAACTGCCCTAAAATCATCGGCGCAAAATCCTTAAGATGAAAAGTTGATGAATTCAGAACAAAATCACAGAGCAAAAAACGATAGAAGTCACTTGTGACAGACAAAATGTAGGAGGAAAAATATGGGTAGAGCGTTTACTCTCGAAAAGACCAGAAATATAGGCATTATGGCTCACATTGATGCCGGTAAAACTACTACCACCGAGCGTATTCTGTATTATACCGGACGTATCCATAAGATAGGCGAAACCCACGAGGGTGCAGCTCAAATGGACTGGATGGAGCAGGAGCAGGAACGTGGTATTACGATTACCTCTGCCGCTACGACAGCACAGTGGAAGAACCACAGAATTAACATAATAGACACACCGGGACACGTTGACTTCACGGTTGAAGTTGAGCGTTCTCTCCGTGTTCTTGACGGAAGTGTTACGGTTCTTTGTGCAAAGGGTGGCGTTGAGCCTCAGTCTGAAACCGTATGGCGTCAGGCTGATAAATATCAGGTACCGAGAATGGTATATGTAAACAAAATGGACATTATGGGTGCAGACTTTTACAATGTTGTACAGATGATGAAGGACCGTCTTAAGTGTAATGCGGTTCCGATTCAGCTTCCTATCGGTGCAGAGGATGATTTCAAGGGACTTGTAGACCTTATTCAGATGAAGGCTTATGTTTATTATGATGAGCTTGGAACTGATGAGCGTGTAGAAGAAATTCCCGATGATATGAAAGAAAAGGCAGAAGAATACCGTCAGGCACTTTTGGAATCTGTTGCGGAAACAGATGAAGAGCTTATGGAAAAATTCTTTGAAGAGGGCGACCTTTCTGAAGCCGATATTAAAAAGGCAATCCGTAAGGCTACCATTGCAAATGAAATGGTTCCCGTACTCTGCGGCTCTTCATACAGAAACAAGGGCGTTCAGAATATGCTTGACGCAGTTATTGATTTTATGCCTGCACCTACGGACGTACCCCCTATTAAGGGTATCGTTCCCAGAACCGAGGAAGAAGCGGTTCGTCATTCTTCGGATGAAGAGCCTTTTGCGGCTTTGGCATTTAAAATTATGACAGACCCGTTTGTAGGTAAGCTTGCATTCTTCCGTGTATATTCCGGAACCCTTAACAGCGGTTCTCACGTTTATAACTCGGTTAAGGATAACAAGGAAAGAATCGGCCGTATTTTGCAGATGCACGCAAATCACAGAGAGGATATAGAAACTGTATATTCAGGTGATATTGCAGCGGCTGTAGGACTTAAGAATACTTCTACGGGTGATACTCTTTGTGATGAAAAGAACCCGATTATTCTTGAATCCATGGAATTCCCGGAACCGGTTATCCGTGTTGCAATCGAGCCTAAGACCAAAGCGAGTCAGGATAAGATGGGTGAGGCCCTTGCAAAGCTTGCAGAAGAGGATCCCACATTCAAGGCATATACAGACGAAGAAACAGGTCAGACCATTATCGCAGGTATGGGTGAGCTTCACCTTGAGATCATTGTTGATCGTTTGCTCCGCGAATTTAAAGTAGAAGCAAATGTCGGCAAACCTCAGGTATCTTACCGTGAAACCATCAGAAAGGCTGCTCATGTTAACCATAAGTACGCAAGACAGTCAGGTGGTAAAGGTCAGTACGGACATGTTGTTATGGATATGGAGCCTCTTGAACCCGGTACAGGATACATCTTTGAGAATAAGATTGTCGGCGGCGCTATTCCTAAGGAATATATTCCTGCTGTTGACGCAGGTATTCAAGGCGCAATGCAGACAGGTGTTCTTGCGGGATATCCCGTAGTTGATGTTAAATGTACGGTAGTTGACGGTTCGTATCACGAAGTTGACTCATCTGAAATGGCGTTTAAGATTGCCGGTTCAATGGCTTTCAAAGAAGGTTGTAAGCAGGGAAATCCTGTTATACTTGAGCCTATTATGAAGGTTGTTGTTAATGTTCCCGAAGAGTATATGGGTAATGTTATGGGCGATCTTAACTCACGCCGTGGACAGGTACAGAGTCAGGAGGCAAGAACAGGAGCCTTGGAAATCACAGCTATGGTTCCGCTTTCGGAGATGTTTGGTTATGCAACCGAACTCCGTTCAAGAACTCAGGGACGCGGTCAGTATTCTATGGAACCCAGTCACTTTGAGGAACTTCCGAAGAGCATTGCTGAAAAAATTATTAAAGAACGCAGCAAGTCTGAGGAATAATAAAACTTTTTTTACAAAAACTATTGAAATTATTTTAGTTTAATAGTAAAATGTAATTGTTAAAATTTATTTTGGTAAATAATTAAATTATGTTATTTTAATTTTAGGAGGATTTTTAAAATGGCAAAAGAAAAGTTTGAAAGATCTAAACCCCATGTTAACATTGGTACAATCGGCCACGTTGACCATGGTAAGACCACTCTTACCGCAGCTATAACCAAGGTATTGGCTATGGACGGTAAGGCTCAGTATGAGGCTTATGATATGATCGATAAGGCTCCTGAGGAAAGAGAAAGAGGTATCACAATTTCAACAGCTCACGTTGAGTATGAAACAGCTAACCGTCACTATGCACACGTTGACTGCCCCGGACATGCTGACTATGTTAAGAACATGATCACCGGTGCTGCTCAGATGGACGGTGCTGTACTCGTTGTATCCGCTGCTGACGGTCCTATGCCTCAGACAAGAGAGCATATCTTGCTTTCACGTCAGGTTGGCGTACCTTATATCGTTGTATTTATGAATAAGGTTGACCAGGTAGACGATCCTGAGCTTTTAGAGCTTGTTGAAATGGAAATCAGAGACCTTCTCACAGAGTATGAATTCCCGGGTGATGATATTCCGATTATCAAGGGTTCTGCTCTTCAGGTTCTTGAAAGCGGATCAGAGGATCCTTCTGCAGCAGAATATGCTTGCATTCATGAACTTATGGACGCTATTGACAGCTACATCCCCACACCTGACAGAAAGAGCGACCAGCCCTTCTTGATGCCTGTCGAGGACGTATTCACCATCACCGGCCGTGGTACTGTTGCTACAGGTCGTGTTGAGAGAGGTTCTCTTAAGCCGAATGATGAAGTTGAAATCGTTGGTATCAAAGAAACAAGAAAAGTTGTTGTTACCAGCATGGAAATGTTCAGAAAGTCACTTGACTATGTTGAAGCAGGAGATAACGCAGGTTGCTTGCTCCGTGGTGTATCAAGAGATGAAATCGAAAGAGGACAGGTTCTTGCAGCTCCCGGTTCAATCACTCCTCACACACAGTTCAAGGGCGAGGTTTACGTTTTGACTAAGGAAGAAGGCGGACGTCATACTCCTTTCTTCACAAACTACAGACCTCAGTTCTATTTCAGAACAACTGACGTTACAGGTGTTGTTAACCTTCCTGAGGGAACAGAAATGTGTATGCCCGGTGATAATGTAACAATGCAGGTTGAGCTTGGTACATCTATCGCTATCGAAAACGGTCTCCGTTTCGCTATTCGTGAAGGCGGAAGAACAGTTGGTTCGGGTGTCGTTTCTGAAATTATTAAATAAGTTTTGGAACTATAAAAAATCGGAGCAAATCTGCTCCGATTTTTTGTTGTCAAATAATTAAATTATTTTACTTAAGTCTTTTTGCAAATTCCGGTATGGACAGTGAATCGTCAATGGTTTTTCTTGCAATTGAGAACATATCGTTTTTTGTATCCCTTACCGAAAAAGCGTTTTTGTAATACCTTTTTGCTTCTGCTGTTACATTGTCATCAAAATATCCGTGTGGGTATGCGATAGAGGTAACCTCTCGTTTAGTTATGTTGTAAATTTCATTGTTTGAATTTTCAAATTCCCAATCAAGTCTTTCTTTGTCAACGGAGGTTAGATAGGGATGCTTTTTTGTGTGGGAGTATATTCTGAAAACCCCCGTGTCGTTCATATATCTAAGCTCCTCTGCCGTACAGTAATCGGGAGTTCCGATTTTGTCCGTTACAACATAAAGAGTTGCTTTGGCATTGTATTTTTTCAAAACAGGAAGTGCTATGTCATATATTTGCCTGAAGCCGTCATCTATGGTGATTACCACGGATTTTGGAATTTCAGAGGCAAGAGAGATTTCTTCGGGGAATAAAAATGCGTAGCCGTTGTCGTATAAATATTTGATTTGTGCTTCGAAGTTGTTTTTTGAAACATATAAATACGGGTACTGACCTATGGGGTTGCCTATAATGTGATACATAAGTACAGGCGGCATTTTTTCGGGAGCAACTCCGTTTTTGCTTCTTTTTCCGTATTCCCTTGCGTGAACGGCGAGATTTATGTAATAGCTTGCCATTCCTTCCGAAATAATGGAGTTTGGCTTTAAATACCCCGAATTATTGTATACGCCAACCGTTGACAAAAAGGCGATTTGGGTTTGATAATAGGGCAAAACCTCGTTCTGGTCATAGTGCCATTTTATCTGCCTGTTGTCGTAAAAAAGGTCGGGGCAGGCAACATCGAGAGTTCGTTTTAAAAATGACAGGAATTCCTGAGTTGAAACAAGCCTGTCGGGAACAAAGTTGTTCCCATCAACGCCGTTTGTAATGCCCATTCTGCGATAGTACAAAACCGTAGGGTCGCTTGTGTCGTTAAAGGGTTCGCCTCCGCCGTAGCAGGGCAAAATTCTTTCCAGAAGCTTTACTGCACGCAGTCTTGTAAGAGGGGCGTTTTCGTCGGCAAGAGTGCTCGTTGACACTATTGACAACATAATCGATATAATGATAATTGCACATATTATTTTCTTAAAACGCATAAACATCAGTCCTTAAAACAATATAAATCTATTATATGACTTTTTTCATAAATTTTCAAGAGAAGTAACAATAATTTAATACATAAATATCTGTAAAAATTTCTAATTTTTTATAAAAAAATTCTAAAAAAAGCTTGTCTAAAAATACCTTTTATGGTATAATAAATATGTGTAATAAGTATAGGTTTTCGCCTGCCTTAAGGAGGAGATTTTTATGAGAATAATATGCGAACAAAATGCACTTTCGGACATTGTTTCGATAGTATCGAGAGCGGTGTCGTCAAGGAGCAGTTTGCCGGTTCTTGAGGGTATCTGCATATGTGCAACGGAGGACGGAAAAATCAAGCTTACGGGAAACGATATGGAGATAGGAATTGAGGCTGTTTCGGAGGCTGAAGTTTTAAGTCCCGGTGAAATCGTAATAAATGCCAAAATGCTGTCCAATATCGTAAGGTCCCTTCCCGAAGGCAAGGTCAGCATTGAAACCAACGAGAAAAATCAGACTCTTATCAAGGGCGGCGGAGCAAAGTTTGAGATTGCCGGAATTTCCGCTGCGGAGTTCCCCGATTTACCCGTGGTTGATTCCGAGTATACAATAAGCATACCTGCAAATATTTTAAAGGATATGATTACAAAGACGGGATTTTCCGTAGAAATCAGCGACAACAATCCAATCCTTACGGGTTGTTTGCTTGAAATAAGAAAAAGCGGACTTACCATGGTAGCTCTTGACGGCAGAAGAATGGCAATCTGCAAAAATAAGCTGGAAAATGATTTTGAAGAACGTTCTCTTATCATTCCCGAAAAATCTCTTTCCGAGCTTGGCAAAATTCTCGGTGATGCGGAAGATGAAATTAAGATTACATCAACAAGCAGAAATGCAATATTTATGTTTGAAAACTTCAAGCTGGTTACAAGACTTATTGAAGGAAATTACATAAATTACGAAAGCGTTATTCCCAAGGATTACAGTATAGAGTTTAACTGCACTACAAGCCGTATGCTTGAATCCGTGCAGAGGGCGTCGCTTATTATACTTAATGATGTTGTTAAAAGTCCGGTGAGATTTAATATATCCGAGGGAAATATAAATATTTCGTGTTCCACAACGGCAGGAAATGTAGATGATAACATTCCGGCAGATATACCCGATTGTTCCTTGGAAATAGGATTTTATAACAGATATCTGTTAGAGGCAATAAGAGTAATTGAGGAGGAAGAGGTAAGGCTTAAGTTCAATACATCCACAAGTCCTTTGGTAATTACACCTACGGACGGCGATGATTTTCTGTATCTTATATTGCCCCTCAGACTTCATGCGGAATAAAAAATAAGGAGTGTTGCTCTGTGATAGCCATGGGGCTGGAGCTTTCCGATTTTCGCAATTACGAAAATCAAAGAATTGACTTTTGCGAAAATATAAATGTAATATACGGCGATAATGCTCAAGGCAAAACGAATATTTTAGAGGCGGTGTATTTCTTTGCGGTGGGGAAATCCCACAGAGCCAGAAGGGATACCGAGCTTATCCGTCACGGAGCGAACTTTGCGAAAATTGTGCTGGAGTTTTCGGATAATGCAAGAGAGAACAGGTTAGAGGCGGAAATTTTTCGGGACAGAAGAAAAAAGATTTCGGTAAACGATATACCAATCAGAAAAAACAGCGAGCTTGTTAGAAGGTTCAATGTTGTCTACTTCGGGCCGGAGTATCTGGGACTTGTTAAGGAAGGACCTTCCGTCAGAAGAAAAAATTTAGATGTTCTGATAAGTCAGATAAAGCCGGGATATGTTGCGGAGCTTGGTGAGCTTAAAAAAATAATCGAAAGCAAAAACGCACTTCTTCGCACCGAAAATCCCAATAAAACACTTCTTGATATTATGAACGAGAAGCTTGCCGCCGTTTCCGCCAATATAATTGTTTGCAGGGCGGCATACCTGAAAAAAATACGGGAGATAGCGAGCGAAATTCAGAATAACATATCGGGCGGCACGGAGGAGCTTAAGCTTCACTATATGTCCTGTGTTGACGAACCCGACAAGATGTCCGTTGCCGAAACCCAAGCTGTTTTGCGGAAAAAAATTGATGAAGCGGCGGAAAGAGAAATGAGGCTTGAGGAAGTTATCATAGGCCCTCACCGTGAAGATATAGGCTATTTCATCAACGGAAAGGATGCAAGGATGTATGCCTCGTCGGGACAGCAGAAAACAGTGGTAATGGCTCAGAAGCTTGCCGAGGTAAGTCTTATGAAACAGGAAACGGGAGAAATGCCCGTGTTGCTTCTTGATGATATAATGAGTGAGCTTGATCGAAGCCGAAGGGAATATATTTTAAATTCCATGGGGAATATGCAGATTTTGATTACCTGCACAGATACGGATAATATTGCTGTTACGGAGGGCACAAGGCTTATTGAGGTATGTGACGGCAAAGCGAATGCGGTAAATTGATATCAGGGAGGTTTTAATTATGTATTTGCATCTCGGAAAAGGGATGGTTGTAAACACCTCCGATATAATTGCGATTATGGACCTTGAAAGCTCCTCCCGTTCAATCCATACACGGGATTTTCTAAAAACCGTGGAGGAGGAAGGCTTTGTAAGAAATGTATCGGATGACATTCCGAAAACATATATAGTATGTGAAATTGAGGGTCAGTCGGTTGTCTATGTTACGAATATTTCGTCTAAGGCACTGTCGGGCAGAGTTGAAAAATATAAATAATTACTTTGAAAGGTATTAAGTACAGGAGTTGATTTAAGTGGCAGATGAACATATAACAAGCATTCCGGTGGAAAATGAATACGATGCCGAGCAAATACAGGTGCTTGAAGGACTTGAGGCGGTTCGTAAGCGTCCCGGTATGTATATCGGTTCAACATCGGCAAGGGGACTTCATCACCTTGTTTATGAGATTGTGGATAATTCCATAGATGAGGCGCTTGCCGGATACTGCAGTCATATACAGGTGGTAATAGAAGAGGATAATTCTATTACGGTTACAGATGACGGTCGAGGCATACCTATCGGCATACATCCCAAAATGGGAATACCTGCCGTTGAGGTTGTATTTACCATACTTCATGCAGGCGGTAAGTTCGGCGGCGGCGGATATAAGGTGTCGGGCGGTTTGCACGGCGTTGGTGCATCCGTTGTAAATGCCCTTTCGGAATTTCTGGAGGTTGAAATATCAAACGGCGAGCATATCTATTATCAGAAGTATGAAAGAGGTGTAAGCTGCGGACCTTTAAAAGAAATTGGTGACACGGACAAATCAGGAACAAAGGTTCATTTTAAGCCTGATTTTGAAATATTCGAGGATTTGGTGTATGACTTTGACACCTTGCTTATCAGATTGCGTGAGCAGGCGTTTTTGAACGCAGGGGTAAGTATTACTCTTCGTGATGCCCGTCCCGATGCGGATGAAAAGAAGAAAGAAGCAAATATGCTTTACGAGGGCGGTATAAAGGAGTTTGTTCAGTATATCAATCGTAACAAAGAGGCGATACACCCCGAGGTTATATATGTAAACGTCGTTCGTGAAAATTCCGAAGCAGAGGTTGCCCTTCAGTATAACGACGGATATTCGGAAAATATAATAAGCTTTGCCAACAACATTAACACAACCGAGGGCGGAACCCATGAGGTAGGCTTCAAGGCGGCTCTTACAAAGGTTATAAACGATTACGCAAGAAAATATAAATACTTAAAGGACGGCGATGACAACTTAAAGGGTGAGGATGTAAGAGAAGGACTGTCCTGTATTATAAGTGTAAAGGTTACAGAGGCACAGTTTGAGGGACAGACAAAGACCAAGCTGGGTAACAGCGAAATTCGTTCCATGGTTGAAAAGATGGTGAACGAAAAGCTGACGGAATTTTTTGAGGAAAACCCATCCGTTGCCAAAATCGTGGTTGAAAAATCTCTTACGGCATCAAAGGCGAGAGAGGCGGCAAAAAGAGCAAGAGAAAACACAAGAAGAAAAAGTGCCCTTGAAAGCACATCTCTTCCGGGGAAGCTTTCCGACTGCTCCGAAAGAGATAATACCTATACCGAGATATATATCGTCGAGGGAGATTCGGCAGGCGGTTCCGCAAAGCAAGGCAGGGACAGACGTTTTCAGGCAATACTTCCTCTTTGGGGAAAGATGCTGAACGTTGAAAAGGCTCGTCTTGACAAGGTTTACGGCAACGAAAAGCTTATGCCGGTTATTACGGCGCTGGGAGCAGGATTTGGCGAAGATTTTGATGTTTCAAAATTAAGATACGGAAAAATCGTTATTATGGCGGATGCCGATGTGGACGGTGCTCATATCAGAACCCTTTTGCTTACATTCTTCTTCAGATTTATGCGTCCTCTTATAGAGGAAGGTCATGTGTATATTGCACAGCCTCCTCTTTACAGAGTTACAAGGGGCAAGGTTCATAAATACGCTTACAGCGATGCACAGCTCCGTGAAATCTTGGATTCAATGGAAGAGGGCAGACAGCCGAGTATACAGAGATATAAAGGTCTTGGTGAGATGGATCCCGAACAGCTTTGGGAAACTACCATGGACCCTGAAAACAGAATTATGTTAAGAGTTGATTTAGAGGATGCCCGTCAGGCGGACGAAACCTTTACAATCCTTATGGGCGATAAGGTAGAACCCAGACGCCAGTTTATTGAGGATTATTCTTCCACGGTGCAGAATCTGGATATATAGGGTGGTAAAATGATAAAAATAGAAAAAGCCAAGGTTATGAATTTGGAGGGTGCAATCAGAGGCGCCAGAAATCCCATGAACAGTTGGGATAAGTCGGACAGTCTTTACGATAAAGACGGCAACTATGTTTTGGGCGAGAATGATTTATCCCTTGCAAAGCGTCTTTGTAAGGCGGGAAGCGACCACAGAAAATTTATCCGTCAGATACTTGTATCCGTTGATATTACGGCACCGATTTATTGGTGGAAGGAGTTTGACACATACAAGGTTGCAACCGTTGCAAATTCCACAAGCACTATGCATAAAATTCACAGTAAGCCTTTTGAATTTGAGGATTTCAGCTGTGACAAGCTTTCGGATAAGGCGACAGAAGCCTTAAAGGCTCTTATGGATTATCTGGAGGATTGCCGTTTGAAATTTGTCGAAACAAAGGATAAGGCTCTTTGGTATGAGATAATTCAGCTTCTGCCCGAGGGCTATAACCAGAAAAGAACCGTGACTATGAATTACGAAAATCTTCTCAATATGTATTTTGCAAGAAGAAACCATAAGCTTGATGAATGGCATGTGTATTGTGATTGGATTTTGACACTTCCTTATACAAAGGATTTGTTTTTACAGGATTGACAGCATAATATTGCTATTGACAAAACGTGAAAAATGTATTATTATATAAGAGTAAATTTTTAAGTGAGGTGAAACGGTAATGGCTTATACAATTAATGATGAGTGTATCAAGTGCGGAGCATGTGCAGGTGAATGTCCTGTATCTTGCATTTCGGAAGGTGACGATAAATACATAATCGATGCAGATCAGTGCATTGATTGCGGTACTTGTGCAGGTGTATGTCCTGTAAACGCACCTCAGGCATAAAAAGGTCGTGCAAAATGCACAGGGTTGCAGGAAAGTTTTCTTTCTGCAACCCTTTTATTATAAACCAAGGAGGAGAATAATATGAAAAAAAGAATTATTGCACTTTTGCTTGCAATGGGTATGATTTTTTGTTCGATGGCGGTTTTTGCCGAATATACGGATGAAAAAACAGAGTCTTGGAAAAATCCTTTTTCCGATGTAAAGGAAGGGGACTGGTTTTATAAGCCGGTGCGTTATGTAAATTCCCATGATTTAATGAAGGGTACGGAGCAGGATAAATTTTCCCCGGACGAATCCCTTACAAGAGGAATGTTTGTAACAATAATTTACCGTTTGGAGCATGAGCCGAAAGCATATTATGCAACCGAATTTGATGATGTAAAGGAAAGCGATTATTTTGCAAACGCCGTGCATTGGGCAAGTGCATCTGCAATAGTAAACGGTGTTTCGGACAAGCTTTTTGCCCCAAATGACCTTATTACCCGTGAACAGCTTGCGGCAATAATGTACAGATATGCACAGTTTAACGACGAGGGCTTCACGGGGGATTGGATGTTTGACTTGGCTATGAAAGACAAGGACAAGATTTCGGAATACGCCTATGAACCTATTTGCTGGCTTGTTATGAATAATATTTTAAGCGGTGATAACGGATATATAAATCCTGCATCTGTTGCAACAAGAGCAGAGGCGGCAGCTATGATACTTCGCTTTGTAGAATATATGAACACGCCAAAGCCCGAGATTGTAAATCCCTATTCGGAATTTGACGATATTACAGAAGCTGAAACGGCAGCAGGGGTTGGATTTCCAACTGATATGAAATATATTGACGGTTTTACAGAAACAGGGTATTATGTGATAATTGACGATGACGGAAATTCGATTTTGGGAATGAATGGAACATATAATGATAACCCCGTTGAGCTTCGTGTTTCAAAAACTCTTGAAAATATTTCGGGAATATACGGCGGCAATCCTTTGGAGGATGCTCCCGTAGGAATTGAAGCAACATTTTCAAAATACCAGAATACCGCTTATGCAGAATGGAAGAAAACCATAAATAACACGGCATACAGTTACAGTGTTACAATCGAGAACGGTGACGCAAAAGAACTTATGGAATTTATTAAAAGCATAGGCGTCAACTCTATATAAGTGTGAGGGAAATATGAAGGATATAAAAATAACGGTTATGAGAGTTGCTCATTACGATGACCTTATGGAAAAATACGAAAACCCCATAGAACACGCCTGCTCTATGAAAGAGGGCATGGTTTTTGTGGCAAAGGGCAGGGAAAAGCCCGAGGGCTTCTGTGACAGCGCATGGGAGAGCCTGTCGCCCTTTGTAATGACCCTTGCCCACGGAGGAGAGGATTTTTACGACGGCTGGATGAAAAACAAAAAGTCCGCAATGATTTCCTGTAACGACGGTTTCAGACCGGTGAGTTTTCTGATTGAAACAGAAGAATAAATGAAAAATTAAGCCTTGATGGTAAGCTTTGATCGCTTTGTGCGGCAGGCTAAAACATTCAAGGCTTTTTTGATTAAAAATTTTGTAAAATAAGTTATTTTTTTCGCGAAAAAGCTTGATTTTTAAAAATGTTATGATAAAATTAGAGTTGGAGGACGATTTTTTCATTATAAGTATGTTTTTGTAAAAAAATAAAAAAATATATTAAAATACTTTTGGGAGGAAGTATAATGGAAAAAATTGAACAGTTTTTCAAAATCAAAGAAAGAGGTTCGTCAATCCGTAACGAGGTTATCGGCGGTATTACAACGTTCCTCGCAATGGCGTACATTCTTGCTGTAAACCCGAATTATATGGAAGCAGCAGGAATACCTATCGGAGCTGCCTTTTCGGCAACGGCAATCTCTGCGGCTATAGCTACATTGTGTATGGCATTTTTTGCAAACTACCCCGTAGCTCTTGCTTCGGGTATGGGACTTAATGCGTTCTTTGCATTCACAGTATGCGGTGCAATGGGTTACAGTTATCAGGTTGCTCTTACAGCTATCTTAATCGAAGGTGTTATCTTTATGATTTTATCCTTGTTTAAGTTCCGTGAAGCACTTGTTAACAAAATCCCCAGCAACTTAAAGTTCGGTATCACCGCAGGTATTGGTCTCTTCATTACGATAATTGCTCTTTTGAATGCTAATATCGTAGTTCCCAGTGAGGCAACAACAGTTGCTCTCGGTGACCTTTCAACGGTTCCTGTTGTATTGGGTATTGTCGGCCTTTTGATTATTGCTGTTTTGCAGCATTACAAGGTTCCGGGCGGAATACTTCTCGGTATTATTATTACATGGTTGCTCGGTATGGGTGCAGAGCTTGTAGGCTGGTATGTTCCCGACCCTGCAAATGGTATTTATTCGGTATTCCCCGATTTTTCAACACAGTCGTATTCACTGCCTTTGTTCTGCGAATTTGATTTTGGCTTCATAGCAAAGAACCTGCCGGCGTTCTTAATCGTTATGTTCACATTCCTTTACACGGATATATTTGATACTGTCGGAACACTTATCGGTGTTGCTTCAAAGGGTGACCTTCTTGATGAAAATGGTGAGCTTCCCAAGGCAGGCGGCGCTCTTATGGCAGACGCTGTAGGTACGGTTGTAGGTTCTGTTCTCGGTACATCTACCGTTACAAGCTTTGTTGAGTCAAGTGCAGGTGTTGCAAGCGGCGCAAGAACAGGTCTTGCTTCTGTTGTTACAGCAATACTCTTCCTTTTGTCATTGGTACTTGCTCCGTTGTTCACGGCTATTCCGGGATTTGCTACAACACCGGCTATGCTTTATGTTGGTTTCCTGATGCTCTCATCTGTTAAGAATGTTAAGTTTGACGGCGATGCAGCTGATACAATCGGTGCATTTTTGGCAATCATCATGATGCCCCTTACATACTCAATCGCAAACGGAATTATGTTCGGTATGCTTTCATGGGTTATCCTTAAGATAGTTACAGGCAAAATTAAGGAAGTAAGCGGAATTATGTGGATTTCCGTTGCTTTGTTTGCAATTTATATCGTGCTTAAGGTTATGGGACTTGCATAAAATTAAAGAGGTGTCGTTTCAATGAAAAAAACATACAAAATGGAAATTGCGGGAGTTACCCGTGAGTTACCCCTTTTCAGTGTAAATGATGATTTACAGATTGCCGCATTTATAATGTTCGGCGATGTTGAGATTACAAAGGCGGCGGCAGCAGAGCTTTTAAAGCTTGCTCCGGAATATGATATAATGGTGACTGCCGAGTGTAAAAGTATTCCTTTGGTTTACGAAATGGCTCGTCAGGCAAATGATAAAAACTATATCATAGCTCGTAAAAAGCCAAAGGTATATATGGAAAATGTGCTTACGGTTTATGTAAACTCAATTACCACATTAAGTCGTCAGACTCTTTGCATAGGCGATAGCGATGTAGAGGCAATAAAGGGCAAGCGTGTTCTGATTGTGGATGATGTTATAAGCACGGGCGAATCACTTGCCGCACTTGAAAAGCTTGTTACACAAGCAGGGGGAAATATCGTGGGTAAGATGGCGGTGCTTGCCGAGGGTGACGCCGCAAATCGAGAGGATATTACGGTTTTAAAACAGCTCCCGTTGTTTGACGGAAACGGCAATATAATAGAATAAAGTATAGGGGCGTCGATAATCCGACGCCCCTTTTGCATATAAGGTCGAATGGTGAAGTATTGATTTGCTTGACTTTTTGCAGAAGTGGGAGTATAATATAGAAACATCGGAGATGAGGTGATACCTTTGGAAAAAGCAGAAATTAAAATAGTCGCTCAAAACAAAAAAGCCTATCACGATTATTTTGTGGACGATACCATAGAAGCAGGAATAGAGCTTGTGGGAACAGAGGTTAAGTCAGTGAGAAAAGGAAAGGCGAATTTAAAGGATAGCTATATTTCATGCAAAACGGGAGAAGCTATTTTAATCGGTATGCATATAAGCCCTTACGAACAGGGGAGTGTGTATAACCATGAGCCATTGCGTTCCAGAAGGCTGTTGCTTCACAGAAAAGAGATAAACAAGCTTATCGGTCTTACAAGCACCCAAGGGGTAACGTTGATACCTTTAAAGCTTTATTTCAGTGGTCAGCGGATAAAGGTTGAGGTGGGCGTTTGCCGAGGAAAGAAAAATTACGATAAGCGTGACGCCATGGCGGAGCGTGATGCAAAAAGAAATATTGACAGAGCCATGAAGGAACGGTTCAGATAAGGGCGGATAAAATGATTTATAAAAAGATTGAGATAGATACGGATTATGAAGACTTAAAGCTTCAAAGACCAGAAAAAACGGCGTTTCTTGAGGCGTTTATATTGGACAATGAGGCAATAAAGTACGGTAGAGATAAAAAAAGACCTGCCGTAATCGTTTGTCCCGGAGGTGGTTATGCAGAGCTTTCCCCCAGAGAGGCAGAGCCTATTGCCCTTAAGTATTGCGGAGCGGGATTTCACAGCTTTGTGTTAAATTATTCGGTCAGCCCTGCAGGATGGCCTGCAGCAATAGGAGAGCTTTCAAAGGCGGTTAAATATGTAAAAAGCATTGCGGATGAACATAAGATTGACAAGGACAAGATTTTTGTCTGCGGATTTTCCGCAGGGGGACACCTTGCCGCAAGCCTTGCAGTCCATTATAACCATCCGGATGTGGTAAATAATTTTGGCATTAAAAATGAGGAAAATAAGCCGGCAGGGGTGATTTTGGGGTATCCCGTAATCACGGCAGGAAAAAACACTCACGGAGGGACAATAGACAATTTTTCGGCAGGAAGAGATGATGTAAGAAAGCTTGCATCACTTGAAAAGTTTGTTACTCCCGATACTCTGCCTGCATTTATATGGCATACAAGAACAGATGAGGCTGTACCGGTTTATAATTCTATTGCTTTTGCGGCGGCACTTGAAGAAAACGGAGTGGATTTTGAGCTTCATATTTATCCCGAGGGTTGTCACGGACTTGCTCTTTCAAATCATCAGACGGGAGAGGACGAGCCGTGGATAAAGGAAGCTCCTCAAAATTGGATAGATATGTCTGTTCGCTGGATAAATGATTTTAAAAAATAAATATATGGGGATGTAAAGGGTTCGACGGGGTTGCAGATACTCAGGGAGCGAGCCGCAGTGGGAGCTGCGTAAAAAGCCCAAAATTTTTTAAATTAAACGCTGAAGATAATTTAGCTGTTGCCTAATCTATAGGCAAATGCCTTCCCGGGATTACCGCGGTTTCGGTGTAAGGTATCATCATTAGCGGTGAACACGAATCGCAAAAGCTTTGATGCGGTCGGGTATTAATGAAGCTACCTTGTGTATGGGCTTGTTTGTGAGCCTTTACGCAGGGGAATTTAATCACAAACTACGCTCGTAGCGCCCTGTGGGGACGCTTCTTCGGACGGGGGTTCAATTCCCCCCATCTCCACCAAAAAAGCGTGATAATATTACTGTAAGTGATGTTATCACGCTTTTTTATGCGGTTTTTGAGGGGTTGCATCCGCTACTTAAAAACCTTGATTTTCTTTACTGTCGGGGTATTTTATTGAGGATATGAACCACAGTCCGACTTAATATCAATTTCAAAGCATGGAGAAAAAATCTCTGTGCTTTTTGTCGAAAGATATGTTAAAATATATACATAGAAATCGGAGGTTTAGCTATGGATAATAATGATAAAATTCAATTATTTGAAGATAAAAAAATCAGAACTGCATGGAATGAAGAAACGGAAGAATGGTATTTTTCGATTGTCGATGTAGTTGGAGTATTAACCGATCAACCGGACTATCAAGGAGCAAGGAACTACTGGAAAGTCTTAAAAAAACGATTAAAAGATGAAGGGAATGAACTGGTTACAAATTGTAACCGGTTGAAAATGACGGTAGCAGATGGCAAAAAGCGACTTACTGATGTGGCTGATACCGAGCAACTGCTTCGCATCATCCAATCCATTCCATCTCCGAAAGCAGAACCGTTTAAGATGTGGCTTGCTGCAGTCGGAAGAGAACGGATTGAAGAAACTATCGATCCGGAACTTGCTATCGACAGGGCATTTGAAGTATATTTGAAAAAAGGATATACTCGTGAATGGATTTATCAACGCCTTTTATCAATAAAGGTTAGAAATGAATTGACGGATGAATGGGATGCTCATGGAGTACAAAAAGGTGTGGAATATGCTATTCTTACCGATGAAATCACAAAAGCATGGTCAGGAATGACTACACGACAATATAAAAATCTTAAAGGACTTAAAAAAGAAAACCTAAGAGATAATATGAGTACAACCGAAATATCGAAAACGGATAATCCGTCAACTTTTGAGGAAAACAGAAATGTTGCTAAAAAAGGTGGTAAAATTGCAGGTCAAGCACGAGAGAATATAGAAAAAAGCACCGGAAAACCGGTTATAACATCAAAAAATGCTACAGAACTTAATAAGGTCGTGACAGATCTAATTGAGGGAATTGCAGAAGATAAAGAAAAATAATACATAATTATAACGATGAGCCTCCGTACAAGCGGAGGTTTTTCTATGCAAAAATTTAATATTGTTACATTTTGTGATAGGCTTATTAAAAAGTTTGTGGTATCTTGTGTCGTTAGAAAAGAGGTGAATTTCAGTCGGCGGATGCATTGAAATTTTTAATGACCGGCTTGAAATAACAAATCCCGGTGCACCACTGATTGATAAAGCGAGGTTTGTTGACCATCCGCCCGTATCACGAAATGAAAAGCTTGCGTCTTTTATGCGCCGAATAGGAATATGTGAAGAACGTGGAAGCGGGTATGACAAGGTTGTTTTTCAAACCGAATACTATCAGCTTCCTGCACCGGAAATAGAAATATACAATGACCATACAAAAGTAATACTTTATGCACACAAGGACTTTGCAAAGATGAGTAAGGACGACAGGTACCGTGCCTGCTATTTTCATGCTTGCCTCAAAAGAGTAAATCGAGGTGTAATGACTAATTCTTCTCTGCGTGAGCGTTTTTGTATTGACAGCAAAAACAGTTCTATGATATCAAGGCTTTTAAATGAAACCTGTGCATTGGGACTTATAAAGATTTCTCCCGATTCAACATCAGACAAAAACAGAAAATATCTCCCATTTTGGGCATGAGGTTACTTGACCGATAGTTGATTATAAAGCAATACTGTTTTTATAAACTCGCATAATAACTGCATTTTGTCCGTTTCATTTTACTTGACTGAATATAATTTTTCATATTTGATTTGACGGTGTTGTCTTTTGATGATGCCGTCAAATTTATGTTTTTTTGTAATTTGAAATGTCGGTAACAGTATAACCGCTTACGAAGGCTTTCTTCTAACAAGACTGTTTTTCTTCATCATTGTACCTCTGCAAACAAAAATATATCATCGTGTTAAAAAATTCGACTTTTGTTTGCGAAGTTATTTTACCATATAATAGCAAAAAACACAACACTTTTTTGTTTTACGTATTTCTATCAGCGTAAATTGACATATTGTTATATGAATGTTATAATTCAAACAGTGAGAAAAGAGTGAGGTATTAACGGGAAAGATACTTTCCCGTTAAGCCTCCGCCGGATTTAATTGCCCGTGCGAAATTTTCCTCGCAAAGCTTCGGAAACGCACATGGGCGAAATAATCTCTTATCATTCCTTGCTCCGCTGATAAGGGATATTTAATGAATATTTGTGTCGATACGGAGCGGCGGAATGGAGATTATTATGATAAAAGGGTTTAAAATGAAGCTGTATCACGGTATGGAGGAGGAGTATCACAAAAGGCATAATGCCTTGTGGCAAGAGATGATTGATATGATACATGAGTATGGGGGAAAGAATTACTCCATCTTTCTTGACAGGGATACGGATATTTTGTTCGGTTACATTGAGCTTGAGGATGAAAGCTTGTGGGATAAATCGGCTGAAACCGCAATTTGTAAAAAGTGGTGGGATTATATGGCAGACATTATGGAAACAAATCCCGATAACAGCCCTGTTTCACAGGATTTAAACCTGTTGTTTCATTTAGATTGATAATCCTGCCGAAAGGCTTGATTATAAATAATTTATTTAAGGAGAGTGCTTTTTGAAGAAGTACAACACAACGGATATTGCGGCATAGACGGGAGGTTTGTGTCGCAAGTCCCCAAACCTCCCGCCACAGGCAATTGCAATCAACAATTTTCAGGAGGAAAAATAATGAATAAAAATGATTATATAATTCGTTTGGAAGAAGAAAAGGACTACAGAGAAACGGAAAATCTGGTAAGAGAGGCGTTTTGGAATGTTTATAAGCCGGGATGCAGTGAGCATTATGTTCTGCATACATTAAGAGATGACGGCGACTTTGTAAAAGAGCTTGACTTTGTAATGGAGAAAGACGGCAGAATTATCGGACAAAATATGTTTATGAAAACGGTTATAAATTCCGATGACGGCAGGGATATTCCAATTCTGACAATGGGACCCATTTGCATTACGCCCGAATTAAAACGCAAGGGCTACGGCAAAAAGCTTCTTGACTATTCGCTTGAAAAGGCAAAGGATATTGGCTTCGGAGCGGTGCTTTTTGAAGGTAACATTGACTTCTACGGCAAAAGCGGATTTGACTATGCCGAAAAGTTCGGCATAAGATACCACGGCTTGCCCGAGGGTGCAGATGCTTCATTCTTTCTTTGTAAGGAGTTGATTTTCGGATATTTGGACGGAATTACAGGAGTTTATCAAACGCCTGTCGGCTATTATGTAGCCGATTCCCAGGTAGAGGAGTTTGACAAAGCCTTTCCCGAAAAGGAGAAGCTAAAGCTTCCCGGACAGATATTCTAAACGAAATGGGGCCGGTGCATTTTGTGCCTGCCCCTTAAATTTTATTTTTGCTATTGACATAAAAATAAATGAGTGTTACAATAACAGTAATGATTACTGTTTACAGGTAAAATATATTTATAGGAGGTTTTATTATGAAAAACAAGTATGAAGGAACACAGACAGAGAAAAATTTAGAGGCTGCTTTTGCAGGCGAATCACAGGCAAGAAACAAGTACACATATTTTGCTTCAAAGGCAAAAAAAGAGGGCTTTGAACAGATTGCGGCGTTGTTTTTAAAGACTGCCGATAACGAAAAGGAACACGCAAAAATGTGGTTTAAGGAGCTTTCGGGCATAGGCGACACAGCAGAGAATTTAGGGGCTGCCGCAGACGGCGAAAATTACGAATGGACAGATATGTACGAAGGCTTTGCAAAGACAGCGGAAGAGGAAGGCTTTGCCGAGCTTGCCGCAAAGTTCCGCGGAGTTGCCGCTATCGAGAAAAAGCATGAAGAACGCTACCGTGCATTGCTTAAGAATGTTGAAGCACAGGAAGTATTTAAAAAGAGCGAGGTCAAGGTTTGGGAGTGCAGAAATTGCGGACATATTGTTGTTGGAACAAACGCTCCCGAGATTTGTCCCGTTTGTGCTCATCCTCAGGCATACTTTGAAATCCACGCAGAAAATTATTAAAAATAAAGGCAGGTGCAAAATGCACCTGCCCTTCAGACCGACTTTTTCTACAGTCTGAACCCGCTATAAGGCGGGTTCAATTTTGTTACTTAAGTTTGGTCCATTTTTCGTATCCGTTTTCTTTTCTTTCGTACTCGTGACCGTTTGATGCCTCTTGAACTGCAATATAGTACCAATCCGATTCAATGTTATCGGGAAATACTGTCATACCGTCAAGTAAGTCACTTGTGTTTTCGGGAATACGCTGAAGAACTCTGTTTGTAAGTGTCATTGATTCAGCTCTTGTAATGTTATTATCAGGTCTGAATGTGTTGTCCGAATATCCCTTTATCCAACCCAAATATACACCGTGAATTATCTCGTCCTTTGCCCAATGACCGCTAATGTCGGTAAATATATTTTCGCCTGTAGCTTCTGTTTTGTCAAAACGAGAGCAAATTGCAGAATATTCTGCTCTGGTAATATCGGCGTCGGGTTCAAAGCTCGTAGGTGTTCTGCCCTTTAAAATGCCAAGTTTTGCCATGGTGGAAATTGCTTCGTTATACCATTCATCTTCGGGAACATCGTCAAAGGGGTTATCGGTTGAATGATTTGCGTTTCTGACATT
>JAZLFN010000019.1:0-15760 GCA_045615805.1 Clostridia bacterium
ACAATTCTGTTGCTTTTTGTGGCAATCAAACTTTGGTGATTTATTGTAAGCAAAACCATTGTTTCCAAAAACTGTGCCTGAATAATCGGTCCTCTCACCGTAACAATCGGTTCATTGGGAAATATGGGTGTGCCCTCGGGCATTGCCCAGACATCACACTCAAATCTGAAATTTTTAAGATAGCTTAAAAACTCCTCATCAAATATCCCTTTGCTTTTAAGGAAGTCTATATCCTCCTCATCAAACCTGAGACTTTTCATATATTCGATAAGCTGCTGAACGCCTGCCATAACGGCAAAGCCGCCACCGTCGGGAACCTGCCTGAAAAACATATCAAAATATGCAATTTTATCCTTCATATCTTTACGAAAGTATCCGTTTGCCATGGTAATCTCATAAAAATCCGTAAGTAATGTATGATTCATAAAACACTTTTTCCTTTTCTGTTTTGTTACATTAATATAAGTATACCATTACAAATTACAAAAGACAAGTATTTTCGTTAAAAACTTGACTTTTTTTCGTTAAAAACTTGACTTTTTTTTATTATTTGTTTATGATTTAAAAGCAAAGAGTCTTATTTTGATTTTTTACATAAAATTCTATCCTTGTAGGTGTTGGTATGAAGCATATAATTTTTCTTACGGTTCTTGTTTTAATCGTGGCTTTATCCTTTGGTATACTCTTTATTTTTACACCTTCAAATTCCGGCAATTATGCCTCCGTTTACTCGGATAACAAGCTTATCAAAAGCATTGATTTATCCGCAGTGGAAAGTCCGTATGAATTTACCGTAGATTATAAGGGTCACCAAAACACCGTATTTGTGGAAAAGAACAAAATTTCCGTAAAGGATTCCGACTGTCCCGACAAGCTTTGTGTAAATCAAGGTCACGGCACATATCCCATAGTGTGCCTTCCCAACAAATTATTGATAGAGGTATCGGGCAGTAACGAAAATCAGCCCGACGCAGTAAGCAGGTAATGTTATGAAAAAAGAAAATCTCAAATTTAAACCAAAACGACTTGCACTATGTGCGGTGCTGTGCTGTATTGCACTTGTTGTATTTGTTTTAGAGGCGCAAATACCTCCTCTTGTTCCCCTTCCGGGAGTAAAGCTCGGTCTTTCCAATATTGTAACTCTGTTTGCTCTGCTTTACCTTACCCCCGAGGAAGCATTTTTGATTTTAATCGGCAGAATACTTTTGGGCTCTGTTTTTTCCGGAAATCCGGTGACACTTTTATACAGTATATCGGCAGGTGCCGTGTGCCTTGTATCCGAGTTAATTCTTTTAAAAATTTTCGGCAAAAAATATATAGCGGAAATCAGTATTTGCGGAGCAATGGTGCATAATACCGTTCAGATATGCTGTGCCGCTCTTATAACTCAAACAACATCTGTTTTTGTATATCTCCCTCCACTTTTGGCAGTCGCATTTATAACAGGCGGATTTTGCGGTATATGCATATATGGGATTGACAAAAAATTATCATCTGTTATAATAAGATATATAAAATAAATTCAGAGGGTTGACTATGAACGCTGTATTAGATTTTTTTACAAACACCTTTGTTCCGAACACATATTTCGGCAAAATACTCACAACTATGATTATTTCGATGATGCCTATAGGTGAATTGAGGTTTTCAATTCCGTACGGCACCTTCTGCAATTTGCCCGTCTATGTTTCTGCAATCTTTTCTGTTATCGGAAATATGCTCCCTGTTCCGTTTGTAATTTTGTTTATAAGAAAAATTTTTGAATGGCTCAGAAGCAAAAGCAAAAAATTAGACAAGATAATAGGCAATTTTGAAGCCCGTACAATGAAAAAATCCGGCTTGGTTAAAAAATCCACATTCATCGGTCTGATATTATTTGTGGCAATACCTCTTCCGGGAACGGGAGCGTGGACAGCCGCATTTATTGCCGCTATGCTTGAGGTAAGACTTAAAATTGCAATCCCTGCAATTTTCATAGGCGTTGTTATTGCATCGATAATTGTATCTCTTGCAGTTCAAGGCGTAATTACAATTTTATAAAAATAAAAAAACAAAAGGCTGTGCGATTTTTAAATCGCACAGCCTTTTGTTTTTAATTAAAGTTCTGCAAAGTACTTGATTGTTCTAACCATCTGGCTTGTGTAGCTGTTTTCGTTATCATACCACGAAACAACCTGTACTTCGTAAAGACCGTCACCGATTTCAGCAACCATTGTTTGGGTAGCGTCAAAGAGTGAGCCGTATCTCATACCGATTACATCGGAAGATACAATCGGGTCTTCGTTATATCCGAATGACTCGGAAGCAGCAGCCTTCATAGCAGCGTTAATGCCGTCGATGGTAACACCGTTACCCTTTACAACAGCTGTAAGAATTGTTGTTGAACCTGTGGGAACGGGAACTCTCTGTGCTGAACCGATAAGCTTACCGTTAAGCTCGGGGATAACAAGACCGATAGCCTTTGCAGCACCTGTAGAGTTAGGAACGATATTAGCAGCACCTGCACGGGCACGTCTTAAGTCGCCCTTTCTGTGAGGACCGTCAAGAATCATCTGATCGCCTGTGTAAGCGTGGATTGTTGACATAATACCCGACTGAATGGGAGCAAAGTCGTTAAGAGCCTTTGCCATGGGAGCCAAACAGTTTGTCGTACAGGAAGCAGCCGAAATAATCTTATCGTCAGCCGTCAATTCTTTTTCGTTTACGCTGAACACGATTGTCTTAAGGTCATTGCCTGCAGGAGCAGAAATAACAACCTTCTTTGCACCGGCATCAATATGAGCCTGGCTCTTTTCCTTTGATGTATAGAAGCCTGTGCACTCCAATACAACATCAACGCCGATTTCACCCCAAGGCAAATTCTTTGCGTCCTTTTCTGCATAAATAGTAATCTTTTTACCGTCAACTACGATAAAATCTTCGCCTGCTTCAACCGTGTGAACTCCTTCACCGATCTTTCCGCAATAACCACCCTGAGCGGTATCATACTTTAAAAGATGAGCAAGCATCTTAGGATCTGTTAAGTCGTTAATTGCAACAACCTCATAACCCTCTGCACCAAACATCTGACGGAAAGCCAAGCGTCCGATACGACCAAAACCATTGATAGCAACTTTTACTGACATAGTAAAAACCTCCTGAAATATATTAAATTATTATTTTTACAAAATAATCATAGGTAGTATTCCGCATACTGCCAAAACATATTCTACCTCATTTAGAATAAAAATACAAGTGTTTTTTATAAATTTGTTAAAAATTTAACTGATTCACCCTATTTATCGCTTAGTTTTTTCAAAAATGTCTTCGTTCTCTCATTTTTAGGATTATCGACAACCTCTTCCGGTGTGCCGTATTCGGCAACAACTCCGTTATCCATAAACATAATTTTATCACTTACGGAGTATGCAAAATCAATTTCATGGGTAACAATTACCATTGTAATTTTCTGTTCCGCAAGAGCACGAATAACTTTTAAGATTTCTCCCGTAAGTTCAGGGTCAAGCGCAGATGTAGGCTCGTCAAAAAACAACACCTTGGGTTTCAGCATTAACGCACGGGCAATAGACACCCTCTGCTTTTGTCCGCCCGATAACTCACAAGGATAATTATTAAGCTTATCCGAAAGTCCGACCTTTGAAAGAAGCTCTCTTGCATTATTTTCGATTTCTTCGTAAATTACTTTTTTATTTGCCTTGTAATCCGCTCTGTCCTCAGCCAAAAGCCGGGGCGCAAGCATTAAATTTTCCAATACGCTGTATTGAGGAAAAAGATTAAAATCCTGAAAAACAAGTCCAAAGTTAAGCTGTCGCTCCCTTGCTTCCTTTGCCGGAACATTATAACCTTCGGGGGCACGGAGAAGCAAATCATTATCAAGATAAAGCTCTCCTGCATCTGCCTTTTCCAAAAAATTCACACAGCGCAAAAGAGTAGTTTTTCCGCTTCCCGAGGAACCTATTACGGATAATACCTCTCCTTCCTCCATGGAAAAGCTTACACCCTTTAAAACCTGATTTTTACCAAAACTTTTAAACAAATTCTTTACTTCAAGTATAGGCATATGTACAAACTCCCTCCGATTTGACATTTATAAAAACGTCAGCTCTTAAAATAGTCAAGCTTCTTTTCAAAATAATTAAGTAAAAGTGTAATTATTCCGCACATTGCAAGAAAGAAAAGTCCTGTTGAAAAAAGAGGCCAAATAAGACCCTGTTTTGTAAATCTTTCCGCACTCATAATTATTTCGCCTATACCTACAACTCTTGCAAGAGATGTATCCTTGCAAAGAGTGAGAATTTCGTTACCCATTGCAGGGGTAATCCTTTTTATAACCTGCAAAAGCACAACATTGAAAAACACTTGCACTTTTGTCATTCCCAATACCTGACCTGCTTCATACTGTCCTTTTTGTATGGATTCTATACCACCTCGGTATATCTCCGAAAAATAACAAGCGTAGTTAATAACAAAGGCAATAAGCACAGCCGTCATTCTCTGTCTTATGGGAAAATCAAAAAGGAGTCCGGGTGCGTACATTACCACAAATATCTGAAGCATAAGAGGGGTACCTCTTATAATCCATACAACCACCTTTGTAAAGGCTGAAAGAGGTTTGAATTTAGACATTGAGCCAAGAGCTATAACAAGACCCAAAGGTATTGCCGCAATCAGTGTAATTGCGAAAATAATTAAATTCTGTCCGAAACCTTCTGCTAAAGATATTAAAATATCGTTCAACGCACACACCTCCTCTCCCTTAATCACATTCTGTATTATTTAATAAGTAAATCCTGAAGTTTATATTTTTCTGCAATCTTAACAAGTGTTCCGTCTGCAATCAATTCTTTAACAATCTTGTTTATTTCAGCTGTAACATCGCTGCCCTTTCTGAAAGCAACGCCGTACTTCTGGTCCTCAAAATTCTTATCAATAATTGTAAGGTCGGTATAATCCGTTCCTTCGCCTACAGAACCAAGTGTCAAAGTGTAGTCACTGATTAAAATATCGGCTGAACCTGCCTTAACCTCAACAAGTCCCTTTGCCTGTGAATCAAGAGCCGTGTACTTTGCATCCTTAAACATTGCTTCTGCCTGAACAAGTTCTTCACCTGTTGAACCTTTTTCAGCAACAACAATTGCGCCGCTTACATTATTTTCAAATTTAGCAACATTGTCCTTCTTTACAACCATAACCTGTCTGTTAAGCATATAAGGCTCGGTTATAGACATATTTTTTGTTCTCTCTTCGGTAATTGTCATACCGTTCCAGATACAGTCGATATTTTTTGAATTAAGCTCAACCTCTTTTGAATCCCAATCGATTTCCTGGAACTTGGGCTTTACACCAAGCTTTTCGCAAACTGCGGTAGCAAAATCTGTTTCAAAGCCTGTAAGCTCACCCTTGTCGTCATTGTAATTCATCGGCTTAAACAAGGTTATACCTATAATCATCTCACCTTTATCCTTGATGTAAGCAAGGTCACTTTCCGCCGACTTTGTTTCCTGCTGTCCTGACTGCTGACCACAAGCAACAAAAGTAAATACCATTACGCATACCAATAAAAATGCAACAATTTTTTTCATAATAAAACTCTCCCTTTTATTTTTTTATTTGTTTTATTTTTTTATTTTTTTACATTATTTTAAGTGCCATATTTCTCGGTTGTAATCCTCTATTGTTCTGTCGCTTGAGAAAAATCCTGCCTTCGCCGTGTTCATAACGGCTGAACGGTTCCAAGCCTTTTTATCGTTAAACTTTGCCTTTACCCTTGCATTTGCACCCAAGTAAGACTCAAAATCGGGAAGAAGGAGATAATTGTCCGCAAATCCGTTATCTCCGATAACAAGGGATTTATACAAATCATAAAAGGTGTTGTTCTGGTCAAAGGTTCCGTCAATCATCGAGTCAACAACCCTCTTAATTACGGGATTTGTGGCATAAAGCTCGGAGCTTGGCGATTTACCGCTTGCATAGATGTTTAAAACCTCTTGCGACGAAAGTCCGAAGATGAAGATGTTATCATCTCCTACCTGCTCTCTGATTTCAACATTGGCTCCGTCCATGGTTCCTATTGTCACAGCACCGTTTAACATAAGCTTCATATTACCGGTTCCCGATGCCTCTTTTGAAGCGGTGGAAATCTGCTCACTTAAATCAGCCGCCGCAACAATCTTTTCGGCAATGGACACGCTGTAATTTTCAAGGAATACAACCTTCATAATATCCTTTACACGCTCATCATTGTTAATAACGGTTGCAACATCGTTTATAAACTTGATTATAAGCTTTGCCATATGATATCCCGGAGCCGCCTTTGCCGCAAAGATATAAGTCGTAGGATGAACAAGGTCAGCCTTTCCGTCAATTATCTTCTGGTAGTTATAAATTATATGCATAACCTTTAAAAGCTGACGCTTATACTCATGCAAACGCTTTATCTGAACATCGAAAATCGAGTTGGGATTTACTGTAATGCCGTTATTTTCAAGAATATATTTTGCAAGTCTTTCTTTATTTTCTCCCTTTATTTCCGCAAACTTATCACAAAAAGCCGAGTCGTCCGCAAAGGGCGTAAGCTTGTCAAGCTCTTTGTAATTCTTAATCCAGCCTGTTCCGATGGACTCGGACACAAGATTTGAAAGCTTGGGATTTGCCTTGTAAAGCCACCTTCTGAAGGTTACACCGTTTGTCATATTTTTAAACTTATATGGGTACACGCTGTAATAATCCTTAAAGGTTTCATCCTTGAGAATTTGGGTATGGAGCGCCGCAACACCATTTACGCTGTGACAAGCGGTAAGGCAGAGATTTGCCATACTTACCTGTCCATGAGCAATAACTGCCATATATTCGATTTTTCCCACATCTCCCGGGAATCTGTCATTTAAAAATTCTCTCTGTCTGCGGTCGATTTCATGGATAATCTGCCCCAATCTGGGCAAAAGCTTATCAACCATTTCCATAGGCCATTTTTCAAGGGCTTCACACAAAATCGTATGATTTGTATAAGCAAACGTTCTGCCTACAATGCTCCACGCATCATCCCAGCCCATTCCCTCTTCATCCATAAGAATACGCATAAGCTCGGGAATTGCAATGGTTGGGTGGGTGTCGTTTATATGAATCTGTATAAATTCCGGCAAGTCGTAAACCGAAAGCTTTTTTGCCTTATGCTTTGCCAAAATCCACTGTATTGTAGCAGAAACAAAGAAATATTGTTGTTTAAGTCTTAAAAGCTTACCTTCATAGTGGTTATCCTCGGGATACAAAACCTTGGAAATCACCTCGGCAAGCTCTTTGTTTTCACTTGCCTTGGCATAGTCGCCTCGGTTAAACTCGCTCATATCTATAACCTCGGGAGAACGAGCCTTCCACAATCTCAATGTATTTACGGTTTCCGTATCAAAGCCGGTAATAGGCATATCGTAAGGCTCGGCAATTACCGTGTTGTAATCAACATGACGGAATTTAAGTCTGCCGTCCTCCATATACTCCTCTATTCTGCCTCCGAAATGAACCTCTTTCATATCATCCGGTCTTGCAATGTCCCAAACATTTCCTCCGTGAAGCCACGGGTCGGGCATTTCTATCTGATAACCGTCAACAATTTTCTGTCTGAACAAACCGTACTCATAACGAATACCGCAACCGAATGCAGGCAGTTCAAGATTTGTAAGCGAATCCAAAAAACACGCCGCAAGTCTTCCCAAACCACCGTTTCCCAGTCCTGCGTCCGCTTCCTGCTCCTCAACCTCTTCAAGAGAAATATTAAGCTCTTTTAAAACATCACGGTAAAGCTCTGTTTCCATAATGTTCATAAGATTGTTTCCCATAGCTCTGCCCATAAGGAACTCAAAGGAAAGATAATAAAGCTCTTTTTGAGGCTTTTTTTGGGCTTTTTGAGAATATTTAACCCACTTTTCCATTATTTCGTCCCTTATTGTAAAGGCAACAGCATTATATATTTCACGCTTTGTTGCGCTCTCTACGGTTTTGCCGAAATATCTGCGTATTTTACCGACAATTTCGCTTTTTATAAACTCTTTTTTCTTTTTGTATTCAGAAGAACTCACAGATGTCTTTTTAGTCATGTAATCAATTCCTTTCATGCAAATCAGATTTTAAACTAAATATACATTGAGTATATCCGATACCACAAAAAACACCTTATAATTTTACCCTATTTTTTGCGAAATGGCAAGTGTTTTTTTCATTTTTGGCAAATTTGACCATAAAATATGAGCTTTTGCCAATTTATATACTCTACAGTTTATATTTTCCAAACGCCCGATTTTTATGAAAAAAACGGCGGAATATCGGACGGATAATAAATCCGCCCCCTTTGCAAAAAAGGGGATGCTTGGTTTGGAACAAATCCGCCACGGCAAATTTGCACAATAATTATTCATTCTGCATTTTCAATTAATATGAAATTCCCGAGGGATTACCTCGGGAATTTCAGAATATCAATATAAGGGTTGCAAAGAAGGCGACGACTGCAGAGATTATTTCTTTTAAGCTTATTTTCTTATTATAAATGCCCTCCGCAATTGTCGAAAATACAATTACCCCTCCTGTTACAATGGGGTATTGCACCGACGCATCCACATGGATAAGCGAAATAAGCAAAATCAGATTTCCCAAAGTTGATAAAACTCCGTTTCCCACAGAGCACACCGCCGCTTTTAAGTTAAGCTTAAAGCTTACACCTTTAACCAACATATAAAAAAGGCAAATCGCAATACTCAAAGCCTTTGAAATAATCATATAGCTTTGACTGTCAACGCATAAATCCACATTCATTTGATGGAACTTTGACAGCACACCGGACATACCGTTTAAGAAAAACACCAAAAGGCACATACCAAGCCCTGTTTTTTTACTGCCCCTTTCATAGCTGCCGATAACAAGGGCAATCATTATCAACACCGCCGACAAAACCTTATAAACCGTCAATTCCTCACCGCAAAATATTATTCCGAAAAACATTGGAAGCAGCATGCCTCCAAGCATTGCAAAAAGAGAATAAAGGGCAAGGCTTGTATGCTCAAATGCCTTTACCGTTGCAAAGGAATACGAAATGCCGAGTATTGTACTTAACAATGCAACCATCACCGAAAACAGAGTTATATCCACCTTGAAGGCGTTTATTATAAGCATTGCCAAAAGTCCCACAAGAGATGCGTATAAGCTATACTTCATTGCAGAATCCAAGGACGACCCACATTCTCGCTGATACCCCTTGCTGAATATAAATTGCAACGAAAACATTGCAGTTGATCCGATAATCAAAGCATAATACATCAGTCTTTCTCCTTATTCGTTCCCAATACCATGGATAAATGATTATTGCTTTCCGACTTCTCTATTTCCCACTTACGCTTCATTTCATCATACACCGAATCGGGAATGTCCGGATTTCCGCCCTTTCTGCAAGGCAAAAGCATATCTCCGGCGACTTTCGGGTCTGTGCATGCCGTATCATTTCTCCATTTGTCACGAATTGACTTATCCCTGAGATTTGGTATCTCCTTTTCTTTGCTTCCGTCAAGAATTGAACGGTATGCAAACATTCCCGGAAGGAACATATCAAGTGCCTCATACACATCAATTATGTCTGCATCGGGATTTCCCAGAATCTTCTGCACGAAATTATACATAGAGAAAAAGTCAGAGCCTGCGTGCCCGAAATTTTTTGCCCTTTCATCGTCCACATGAGTTGGCAAATATGTTTCCGGAGTTTTATTTTCGGGATATTCGCCGTCATATTCATCACAGTTTACATATATACGGCTGACATCATTGTTTAAAGCCGCTTCTCTCGCAGTTTCCATATTTCCCTTTGAGCCGTATATCGTGTACCAAATAGAATTCTTGTAAAGTCCGCCGTGAATACTCTTAACTTTTCCGCCGTTTTCCAAGGTTACAAGCTCAATTCCCATTTGGGCACTGAGGCATCCCGTTCTGCTCCCTCTGTGGTTTTTTTCTCTCTCTATTCCTATTACCGATACAGGTCTTAAGCCCGTTATATGAATAATCGGTCCTAAAGAATGGGTGCAATAAAATGTGGAATACATATTATTTCTCCAATGGTCCTTTTCTCCGTATGTAATAGCATGCCATATAGATTCGCAGTTATGGATATATTCACCCTCGCCGTATTCAAATTCCCCAAGCTTACCCTCTTTATACAGCTTTCTCATCTCATAGGGAGCTGACATATAACAATAGTTTTCGCCGTAAGCATAAATCTTTCCCGTGCTTTCCACCGTTTCAACAAGCTCTACCGCTTCCTTCATTGTTTGAACAGGCAAAACCTCGGAATACACATGCTTTCCCGCCTTCATTGCCTTTATGGCAAAGGGTGCATGTTCATTTGCGTAATTTGCAAGAACAACAGCATCCATATCATGCTTTAGAAATTCATCAAATTCCTTGTAAAATTTCACATCGGTATCCTTAAACTTTTCCTTCTGCACATCCAAAACAACATCGGATTTATCGCAAATTGCAACAACCTCGGCGTTTTCGTCAACGGTACAGTAATTTATCATACTGCTGCCTCTGTATCCTCCCAATACACCTATTTTTACTTTTTTCATAATATAACCACTCCTTCTGCGTTTTCTTAATTATATCACCTCATATTTATTTGGCAATGGAAATTTTCTATATTTTTATGGAAAAAAGTTATATTTTTCTTGATTTAATCAAAGCGTAGTGATATAATCTCTGTGAGGTGATAGAAATGGAGAGCAATATTTGTCATTATATTCCGTATCACAAGGAATATCATTCCATACAGACTTTAAATTTTGTGTACGAAACAAATATATCAAATGCAAAACCCGGTCTGAGTTCCGAAACCTGTTTTAAAATGTATTATGTGGTATCGGGAAAAGGATTTCTTCATATCCCGGGACAAATATATCCCATAAAAAAAGACGATATATTTATAACGTTTCCGTCGGAGCCATATATGATAGAAAACAGCGACGATTTGGTTTTGATGTATATAAGCTATATCGGACTACGGGCGAATATGCTTAACGAAAAAGCGGGAGCAAAATGCTCCGGCTTCATTCTTAACAATTGCCCGGCTCTGTTTGATATGTGGAAAACAGGCATAAACTGCAACCGAGAATACTCGGACTTAATCTCGGAGAGTGTACTGCTTTACACCTATTATTATATATGTGACAGAACATCTCCCGAGGAAAACGCAGAAAAGGACGGAAGCAGTACCCTTTCCCGTATCAAAAAATATATTGACGATAATTTTTCCCGTACGGATTTTTCCATAGCTCAAATAAGCAATGACTTGTCCTACAATTCCAAATATATTTCTCATATTTTCAAGAAAAATATGGGTGTTGGGATTATTGAATATTTAAACACCGTTCGTATTCAAAACGCCTGCACCATGGCAAAGCAAGGCTTTACAAGCATCAGCGATATTTCTTACCGCTGCGGATTTTCCGACCCTCAATATTTTTCAAAAATATTTAAAAATCATATCGGGATGTCACCCAAAAACTATATTAAATCAATAAGTTCCCATAAAGTTTACCGATAAAAAAATCCGACCATACGGTCGGATTTTTTTACTTTATTTTAATTTCAAGCTCATTATCTTTTACGGATATCAAGGCCGTTCCGCCTGAATTCAGCTTGCCTTCAATTAAAAGAGAGGCAAGAGAATCCTCGATATTCCTCTCTATATATCTCCGCATAGGTCTTGCTCCGTATTCCTTTTTGTAGGACTTTTCAAGAATAAGCTCCTTTGCCTCGTCGGATACATCTATTTCTATACCCTTTTCGGAAAGTCCTTCTTTCAAGTCATCAAGCATAAGTGAAATTATCTTAATAAGCTCATCCTTTTTAAGCTCTTTAAACAACACGGTTTCATCAACACGGTTTAAAAATTCCGGTCTGAAAAGTCCTTTAAGAGCTCTTTCGGCTTTCATATCTATTGCCTCCTGTTCTTCATTAAAGCCGACAATATTTGATTTGTTATCACTGCCTGCATTTGACGTCATAATAATTATTGTATTTTCAAAAGACACAACTCTTCCGTGGCTGTCCGTAATTCTTCCGTCATCAAGTATCTGAAGAAGAATATTAAACACATCCTCGTTTGCCTTTTCTATCTCGTCAAGCAATATGACAGAATAGGGGTGACGGCGAACCTTTTCCGTCAACTGTCCTGCATCGTCATATCCCACATATCCCGGAGGCGAGCCTATAAGCTTTGCGACGGAATGTTTTTCCATATACTCCGACATATCAAGTCTTATAAGGGACTGCTCTCCGTCGAACACTTCTTCCGCTATTCTCTTTACAAGCTCGGTTTTACCCACGCCGGTAGGACCTACGAATATAAACGACACCGGCCTGCGTTTCAAGCTTATTCCGGCTCTCTTTCTGCGAATTGCACGAGCAACCGCCGAAACCGCCTCGTTTTGCCCTATAAGCCGTTTATGCAGTCTTTCTTCAAGGTTTATAAGTCTGCCTGTTTCAAACTCGCTTATATTCTTAACGGGTATTTTTGTCCAAAGCTCAATAACCCCTGCAATATCGTCGGATGTTAAATATATATCCTTATTATTTGCCTCGATTTCGTCAAGCTTTTCCTTTATTCTGCACTCTCTGCTTTTAAGCTCTGCAATTTTTTCGTAGTCAACGGCATCTGCGTTTTCGGCATTTTGGGTGTTTTGAGCATTTTCAAGCTCATCCTGTATCTTTTTGTATTCATCTTCAAGCTTCTCTTTTTCTATAAGCGCTGTATTATTAAGATTTGCACGGGAAGCCGCCTCGTCGATTACATCAATAGCTTTGTCCGGCAAAAATCTGTCTGTAATGTATCTTTCCGACAAAACCGCTGCACATCTGACTATATCATCGCTTATTTTAACCTTATGGTAATCCTCGTAATAACCCTTTATTCCTTTAAGTATTTCTATTGTTTCGTCAACGGTGGGTTCTTCAACGGATACAGTCTGAAATCTTCTCTCAAGGGCGGCGTCCTTTTCAATATACTTTCTGTACTCTTCAAGAGTGGTTGCACCTATAACCTGAATATCACCCCGTGACAGGGCAGGCTTTAATATATTTCCTGCATTCATACCGCCTTCGGCATCTCCTGCCGAAGCTATTGTGTGTATCTCATCTATTACAAGAATAATATTTCCGGCATTTTTTACCTCTGTAAGGATATTCCTGAGCCTTGATTCAAACTGACCTCGAAACTGCGTTCCGGCAACAACCGCCGACATATCAAGCATATATATTTCATACTTCAAAAGCTTTGCAGGGACATCACCCTGAACGATTTTAAGGGCAAGTCCTTCCGCTATTGCCGTCTTACCAACACCCGGCTCACCTATAAGGCAAGGATTATTCTTTGTTCTTCTGTTAAGGATTTGGGCAGTTCTTTCCATTTCCTTTTCTCTGCCTATTACGGCGTCAATTTCACCGTTTCTCGCTTTTTCCGTAAGGTTTATTCCGAAATGCTCAAGATTCTTTCTCTTTTTATCCTTTTTCTCTTTTTGTTTCTCAAATTTTTTGCCCGATTTATTTTCCTCGGTTTTATCAGACTCCGGCTTCTGTCCGAACATCTTACTCATAAACTCAAAGGGATTTTTCTGGATGCTTCTGCTCATATTTTCATCGTCGTCATTGTCATCTCCGCCGATTATATCCATAGGCATACCCAATCCCTCTTCGCCCATTTCCTCCATTATATCCGCCATTTCACGGTTAAGTCCGTCCATTTCCTCTGCGTTAAGTCCCATATTTTTCATTATTTCATTAACGGGTCCCAGATTAAGCTCTTGGGCACAGCTTAAGCAGTACCCCTCGTTTTTTGAGGTACCGTCAGGGTCCATTCTTGTAACATATACAACCGCAAGATTTTTCTTACATCTGCAACATAACATTAAAATCGTGCTCCTTTATCTGTCTATATCTATATATCGGTATGTGCTATTATATCAAAAAAACTTCCAAAACGCAAGTATTTTTTAAAACAAAAGGACAGCAAACGCTGTCCGAATTGTTTAGTTCAGTTCAAGTTTAATCAGTGTTAATCAAAAAGTTATTTAGAAAGGATTACGCACGCTTAACATCTGTAGCCTGCGGTCCTTTAGCACCTTCAACAACATCAAATTCAACCTCTGCACCCTCTTCGAGTGTCTTGTAGCCATCCATAGCTATTGCAGAATAGTGAACAAAAACATCTGTTCCCTCTTCGGTTTCAATAAAACCAAATCCTTTTTCCGCATTGAACCATTTTACTTTTCCGAGCATATAAATTCCATTGCCTTTCTGCTCACAAATATTTATACGCACAACTATCACCGTGAGCAAATGAAATATGCGTTTGCGCAAAAACATTTGTTCCAAATATTAACACGCAAGGGTTATTATAGCACATACACAAATAAATGTCAAGTCCATTTGTGCATAATGCACATATTTCTATAATTCGGCAATGAAACAAAAAATATACGCTTAATTATAAAATTGTAACCTTTTTCATTCTGATGTCCTCAACGGGAGTTCCTCCCTCGGGGCCTCTTCTGTCAATTTTAAGGAAATCATCAACGGTTTCCATTCCCTCGGTAACCTTGCCGAATGCGGCATACTGACCGTCTAAAAAGGAACAATCGCCGTAGCAAATGAAAAATTGAGAGCTGGCGGAATCCGGGTTTTGCGACCTTGCCATAGAAACAACGCCTCTTTGATGAGAAAGGGTGTTTTGCGAGAAGCCGTTCATTCTGAATTCACCTTTGATATTTTTGCCGCTTCCTCCCATTCCCGTTCCCGTGGGATCGCCGCCCTGAGCCATAAAGTCATCAATTACACGGTGAAATATAACTCCGTCATAAAAGCCCTCTTTAACAAGGTTTTCAAAGTTTGCCGCCGTTTCGGGAGCAAACTCCGGCAAAAGCTCTATAACAAAACTTTTGCCGTTTTCCATTTCTACTTTAACCTTTGTATTTGCCATAATGTTTATCTCCTGTCTTATTTAGCGTTTTGTGCGTTTCTGCTTGCCTCGAATATAGCATTAAGCTTATCGGCAACCGAATAATTTGCAAGATATTCGTCATTTACTTTAATGTCGTACTTTTCAACAAGACTGTTTTCAAGCTCTGCAAGACCTACAATACGCTTGATAATATGGAAACCGTATTCACTTTCCACAACATCGCTTATCTGATTGTAATCAAGGGCAAATGCCGCCTGCTCAAACTCGGGAACCATCTCTCCGGGTCCGAATGAATATCCTGCCGCTGTTTCGCCTGTATCTTCGTTAAATTCTTTCATTAAAGCAACAAAATCTTCACCGGCTTTAGCTCTTTTTAATATTTCTTCACACTTTGCTTTCGGGTCCTGATACTTTCCGCTGTCTATCATAAACAAAATATGTTGAGCGCTTACATACTGAGGGTCTTTGTACTTTTTAAGCTCTTCTTCATTCTTTATATACTTATCTCCGTTCTTTTCAAAATCCTCTTGGAATTTTCCGTAAAGTGTTTCCACCTCCGCAATCTTTTTGTATGCGTCAACACTTTCAAACCCCATAGAAAGCAATGTTGTTTTCAACCCCTCGGGATCGCTTTCTTGACTTGCCTTCAGTTGGTCATCAACCTGCTTTTTTTCTTCGTCCGTTAAATCTATGCCGTTTTCCTTTGCATATTTTGCAAGCACAAACTTCTTCTTTGCTTCCTTAACAGCCGCTTCTTTCACCTGCTCATCA
>JAZLFN010000020.1:0-77236 GCA_045615805.1 Clostridia bacterium
AGACGGCAGACCGGTTATGGAGTTTGGCTCCCGCAGAGCCCAAGGCTATGATGGTGCAATATACGGAGCGAGAGCTGCATACATCGGCGGTGTTTCGGGTACAGCCTGTACCATCTCCGATAAAATGTTTTCCGTTCCTGCTCTGGGAACAATGGCGCACAGTTGGGTTCAGTCGTTTGACAGCGAATACGAGGCGTTTAAAGCCTATGCCGAGTGTTATCCGGAAAATTGTATATTGCTTATAGATACATACAATGTGCTGAAAAGCGGACTTAAAAACGCCATAAAGGTATTTAAGGAAATTCTGATACCCAAAGGAATTAAAAAGTTCGGAGTCAGAATTGACAGCGGAGATATAACTTATCTTACCAAAAAGTGCAGGAAAATTCTTGATGACGAGGGGCTTGAGTGTGCAAGTATAGTTGTTTCAAATTCTCTTGACGAGTACATAATAAGAGATATTTTGAGGCAGGGAGCTTGTATAAATTCCTTCGGAGTAGGAGAAAGGCTGATAACCTCTAAATCCGAGCCTGTGTTCGGAGGAGTTTATAAGCTTGTGGCTACAGAGGACAAAAACGGAGAAATAATTCCAAAAATAAAGATAAGCGAAAACGTTTCAAAAATTACAACGCCCTATTTTAAAAAGGTGTACAGGCTGTTTTCCAATGAATCGGGAAAGGCAATAGCAGATGTTTTAACAACCTATGATGAAACAATAGACGAAAGTAAGCCCCTTGAAATATTCGACCCGAATAATACTTGGAAAAGAAAAACTATTACAGATTTTAAAGCAAAGGAAATGCTTGTTCCCATATTTGAAAAAGGTAAATGTGTGTATGATACGCCGACGCTTGATGATATAAAGGATTATTGTGCGGAGAGCGTTGACGGTATCTGGGATGAGGTGAAAAGATTTGAAAATCCCCACGAATACTACGTTGATATGTCGCAAAAGCTGTGGGATATAAGGTATAAGCTGTTATCGGAACACAACAAATAAGTATATAATTAAAATTTAATATAAAATTCTGTATTGCAAAAGGAGAGGACTGTTTAAAATGAATCCGACAAATGAAATGTACAACAAATACAGCCGTTTGGGACGATTGGGAGTAATCGGTATGCGTGGCTGTGAAGAAATTACACAGAAGGTAAACGAACACTTAAAAAAGTTTAATGAGGACATAATAGATGAGAATTTTGAATCATTTGTTATTCCCATAAACTGCCCGAGGTTTGGCACAGGTGAAGGTAAGGGTATGATTTTGCATTCTACAAGAACATATGATATTTATATCATTGTAGATACATTTAACTACGGCGTAACCTACAATATGTACGGACAGGAAGTTCCGATGAGCCCCGATGACCATTATCAGGATTTAAAGCGTATAATTTCGGCTATGAGCGGAAAAGCAAGAAGAATTACGGTTATTATGCCTATGCTGTACGAGGGCAGACAGCACCGCAGAGCGGCAAGAGAATCTCTTGACTGTGCTTTGATGCTTCAGGAGCTTGCAAATATGGGTGTAACAAATATTGTGACATTTGATGCTCATGATGCCCGTGTGCAAAATTCAATTCCTCTTTGCAGCTTTGAAAATGTTCATCCTACATATCAGATGATTAAGGCATGTCTTAAATATGACGAAAGTGTTATTCTTGACAAAAAGAACACTATGATTGTATCACCGGATGAAGGCGCAATGGGAAGATGTCTTTATTATTCGTCCGTGCTTGGTATGGACTTGGGAACATTTTATAAACGTCGTGATTATTCAACGGTTGTAAACGGAAAAAATCCTATTATTGCCCATGAATTTTTGGGAAGTGACATTGCAGGGAAATCCGTAATTGTTGTTGATGATATGATATCTTCGGGAGAGTCGATGATAGATGTTGCCAAGGAACTAAAAAAGAGAAATGCCAAAAAGGTAATAGTCTTTTCTTCATTCGGACTTTTCACAGAAGGAACCGCAGGCTTTGACAAGGCTTATGAGGACGGATTGATTGACGCCGTGTTTACAACAAACCTTGTGTACAGACGCCCCGAGCTTAAAACTTCAAAGTGGTATCATGAAGTTGATATGTCAAAATATATTGCACTTATTATTAAACAGCTTAACGACGATACATCAATAAGCGATTTGCTTACTCCCATTTCGCGTATTGAAAAAATCCTTGAAAAATACAGAAATAAGAATAAATAATGTCGGAGGACAAAGATGACTCAAAGAAGAAACGTGAGAACTGTCAGCGATGAGGAAATGATGTTTCAGCGTGAGTTTATATTAAAAATAAGAGAGAGGATTGCGGCATCCGGCCGTAATCCGCTTGCTTTTGTTGAAACCTACGGATGTCAGCAAAATAACAGCGACAGTGAAAAAATAAAGGGTATGCTCTGTGATATGGGGTTTGGCTTTTGTGATACCCCCAAGGATGCGGACTTTATTCTCTACAACACCTGCGCAGTAAGAGAAAATGCGGAGCTTAGGGTATTCGGAAATTTAGGAGCCTTAAAAATCATTAAGCGTAAGCGTGAAAATGTTATAATTGCCGTTTGCGGATGTATGATTCAGCAGGAGCATATTGCAAGCCGAATAAAGGCAAAATACAAGCATGTGGATCTGGTGTTCGGAACTCATGCTCTGTACAGATTTCCGCAACTTTTGTACGGTGTTTTAGAGGGAAACCGTATGTTTGATGTTGAGGATGAAGCCGGAGCGGTTTTTGAAAATATCAGCTATAAGCGCGACCCCAAGCCTCTTGCCAAAATCCCCATTATGTACGGATGTAATAATTTCTGCACATATTGCATTGTGCCATATGTAAGAGGCAGAGAGAGAAGCCGTGATGCGGAGAATATACTCGCCGAGGTGAGAGATGTTGCAAGTCAAGGCTATCGTGAGGTTATGCTTCTCGGACAGAATGTAAATTCTTACAGTAACGATTTGGAAAGGGGAATAAGCTTTCCCGAGCTTTTACGGAAGGTTTGCGAGGTTGAGGGCATAGAAAGGGTGAGATTTATGACATCTCATCCAAAGGATATATCCGATGAACTGATTTGTGCAATGGCGGAAGAAAAGAAAATTTGCAATCAGCTTCACCTGCCAATTCAATCCGGCTCCGACAGAATTTTAAAGCTGATGAACCGAAAATATACCAAGGAACAATATATGGATATTGTAAAAAAGGTCAGAAGCAAAATTCCGGATATTGTTCTTACCACCGATATAATTGTAGGTTTCCCCGGAGAAACAAACGAGGATTTTGAAAAAACCCTTGATGTGCTCAAAGAAGTAGAATACGATACAATATTTTCGTTTATATACTCAAAAAGAGTGGGAACTCCTGCAGCATCAATGGAGGATTGTCTTACGGACGAGGAAAAACACAAGAATTTCGATAAAATGCTTGCCGTTCAGAATGAGATTTCCAAGAAGAAAAATGACCTCTATGTGGGAAAGACGGAAAGAGTTTTGGCAGAGGGTACAAGCAAAACCAACAGCGATGTTTTAACGGGAAGAACAGAGGGCGGAAAGGTTGTTAATTTCACAGGGGATAACTCAATTATCGGAGATTTTGTAAATGTAAAAATTACAAAGGCACAGACATGGTCTTTGTATGGAGAAATAGTATAATTAAGAGAGGATGAAATATTATGTCAAAGGAACAAATATTTGAAAAAGCAAAGGAGCTTGCTGACTTAATTGCAACAAGCGAGGAGAAAAAGGCGGCAGAAGAAGCCAGCAAAAACCTTATAGAGGACAAGGAAGCAACAGAACTTATAAACGCTTACAACGAAAAAAGAGAAGAAAAGCTGTCGCAATTTAAGGACAGACAGCCTACCAAAGAAGAAGTTGACGAGATAAACGATTATCTTCAGGGCGAGTTTAACAAGATAATGGAAAACGCCATTATCAAAGAATATGTAAAGGCTTCAAGGATATTTGAAATGACCTTAACATCTATGGATAACATAATAAAACAAGGTGTTAAGGTGGGGGATGGCCACGACGGTTGCACAGGTTCGTGTGACAGCTGCGGAGGACATTGCCATCACTGATAAGTTTATCCGGAACGGAGGAAATGTTTCTTGGCTACCATAATCGACAGAGAAAAGCTTACTCCTATGATGAAGCAATATTTTGCCGTCAAGGATAAGTACGAAAATTCTATACTGATGTACCGTCTTGGTGATTTTTACGAGATGTTTTTTGAGGACGCCGAAATAGCATCAAGAGTTTTGGACATAGCCCTTACAGGGCGTAACTGCGGACTTGAGGAGAGAGCTCCCATGTGCGGAGTTCCTTTTCATGCGGTCAATAACTATGTATCAAAGCTTGTGACAGCAGGATATTCCGTTGCCATCTGTGAGCAGATGGAGGACCCGAAGCAAGCCAAAGATATTGTTGAGCGTGATGTAATAAGAGTGATTACGCCGGGAACGATTATGGATACAAGTGCCCTTGATTCAACAAAGAATAACTACCTTTGTTCTCTCGTAAAAGATGACGGAGGAGTTGCAGCAGCGTTTATTGATATTACAACAGGGGATTGCTCTGTCTGCAATATTAAGAATAAAAAAGACGATATAGAGCTTATAAACGAGCTTGTAAGATATATGCCGACCGAGATAATAATAAACCCTTCGGCATATAAAAATGAAGAGCTTCGGGACAAAATATTTGAGAAAACGCACGGCTTTGTTAAGGAATACAGGGGAGAGGCGTTTGAGTTTTTAAAGGGTCAGGAAAAGCTATCGGGATTTTCAGAAATGACGGAATTGAATTTTCCTTATGAAGAACGCCAATGCGTTCGTGCATTAGGTGCGTTGATTGAATACCTTGAAGAAACCCAAAAGACCGAAATCAAAAATATTTCCGGCATTGATGTAAACCGTGATGCCGAGAAAATGCAGCTTGATATGTACAGCTTGAGAAACCTTGAGGTTCTTGAAACACTTCGCGACAGAAGTGCAAAAGGCTCTCTTTTGCATACCATAAATATGACGTCTACGGCTATGGGTGCAAGACTGTTGAGAAAAAATCTTACGGCACCCTTGTGTAACTGTGTATCAATCGCCAACAGACATCTTGCGGTTTATGAGCTTGTGTCAGAGCCGATTCTTCGTGCCGAGATAACGGATGCCCTTAAAAATGTAAGGGATATTGAAAGACTTATAAACAGAATTGTATATAAAAATGCAAACTGTGCCGATTTGCTGAACCTTAAAAATTCAATTTTCCAGCTCCCAAAAATTCTTGAGCTGACTAAAAGCTGTAAGGCAAAGCTTTTAAGCTCCTGTGCGGAAAAGCTTGATACACTCAGCGATGTAGGGGAGCTTATTGACAGAATGATTGACGAGGAAGCACCGGCAATGCTCCGAAACGGCGGACTTATAAAAAAAGGTGCAAATGAAGAGCTTGACAGAATAAAAAATCTTGTGGAAAACGGTCAGGCAGTGCTTAAGGATATTTTGGAAGAAGAGAAAGAAAAGACCGGCATAAAAATTATGAAGCTTGGCTATAACAAGGTCTTTGGTTATTATATCGAAATCAGCAAATCATATCTTGACTCGGTGCCGGATTATTTTATAAGAAAGCAGACGTTGACAGGAGGAGAGAGGTTTGTTACGCCTAAGCTTAAGGAGCTGGAAGAGGAGATTTTAAACGCAAGCGAAAAAAGCGTCGAAATGGAATACGACCTTTTTTGTCAGGTCAGGGATAAAACGGCAGAGGCGTTTTCAAGAGTTTGCAAAACTGCCTCGGTGGTTGCACTTATTGATATGTTGTGTTCATTTGCATCGGTTTCGGAAAAATACAATTATTCTATGCCTACGGTTAATATGTCGGACAAGATTATAATTAAAGGCGGCAGGCATCCCGTTGTGGAAAAGCTTATAAAGAACGGAGCTTTCATTTCAAACGATACATATCTTGATAACGGTGAAAGTCAGATTGCCGTTATTACAGGTCCGAATATGGCGGGAAAGTCCACATATATGCGTCAGACGGCTATTATTGTACTCCTTGCGCAAATCGGATGCTTTGTACCGGCAGACAGTGCGGAAATCGGAATTGTGGACAGGATTTTCACCCGTGTGGGTGCATCCGATGATTTGGCGTCGGGACAAAGCACATTTATGGTGGAAATGAACGAGGTTTCATATATTTTAAACAATGCTACAAAAAACAGTCTTGTTATTCTTGATGAAATAGGCAGAGGAACAAGCACATATGACGGTCTTGCTATTGCGTGGGCGGTTGTTGAGTATATAGCCGACAGTAAAAAGTGCGGTGCAAAAACCATGTTTGCAACCCATTATCATGAATTAACCCAGCTTGAGGACAAGATGCCGAATGTGAAAAACTATTGCATTGCAGTTAAAAAATACGGCGAAACAATAAGCTTTTTAAGAAAAATAATAAGAGGCGGAGCTGACGAAAGCTACGGTGTTGATGTTGCCGCCTTGGCAGGGGTTAAAAAATCCGTGGTAAACCGAGCCAGAGAAATTGTTGCCTCATTTGAATCAGAGGATAAAAGTGAGATAAAAAGCGTTAAAATAAACATGAAAAAGACGGGAAATGCCGACCAGCTTGGGTTTTTATCCGTTAAAGAAAATAAGGTGTGTGAGGAATTAAAGACACTTGACTTAAATTCCATGACGCCTATGCAGGCGCTTACCGTTTTATATGATTTGCAGGCAAAAGCCAAAAACGATTAAAGACGAGGCATAGGTTTGTGACTCAGGAAAAGAAGGGAATGGTCATATTTATGGCTGAAATCAAAGTTTTGCCACAGGATATTGCCGATAAAATAGCGGCAGGTGAGGTAGCGGAAAGACCGTCCGCCGTGGTAAAAGAATTGGTTGAAAATTCAATAGATGCCGGCGCAGACAGAATTGAAGTGGAAATAAAAAATGGCGGTATCCGATACATTCGCGTTACCGATAACGGTTGCGGAATAAAAGAGAGCCAGATTGAAACTGCGTTTATGCGCCATGCAACAAGTAAGCTTTCTTCCATAGATGACCTTTACAAAATAGGGACTATGGGTTTCAGAGGAGAAGCACTTTCAAGTATTTGTGCCGTTGCCGATGTGGAAATTATTACAAAGACCGCAGATTGCGAAGAAGGCATATACGCCAAATTTTCACGGGGCAAATGCTCTCAAAAGGATAAGCTTGCCTGTGGTGAAGGCACAACTATGGTTGTTGAAAACCTTTTTGAAAACATACCTGCACGAATGAAGTTTTTAAAACGGGATATGACCGAGGCGGGCTATGTTAACGATGTTTTAAGCAGAATTGCCCTTGCAAATCCCGGTATTGCCTTTTCTTATATCTGTGATGATAAAGAAATCTTCAGTACAACAGGCGATGGTTCTCTTAAAAATGTAATTCTTAAAATTTACGGTTTGGACCATGCCAAAGGTGTGATAGAGGTAATTTATAAAGAGGACGGAGCGGAAATTTCGGGAGTTATCGGAAAGCCGGAGCTTGCAAGAGGTAACAGGACAAGGCAAACCCTTATTGTAAACAGCCGTTATATAAAGAATAATGTTATTTCAAAGGTGGTTTCCGAGGCTTACAGAAATTCTATTATGGGCGGAAAATTCCCGTTTTTTGTTTTGAATATAACCGTGCCTCTTGACTGTGTTGATGTAAATGTTCATCCTGCCAAAACAGAGGTTAAGTTTTCCGATGAAAGCAGAATATATGAGATTGTGTACCACGCTGTAAACAATGCTCTTTACGGAAAAATCAAAAAGGATGAAAATAAAGTAACAGAGCAAAATGTTAACCGTGAGGAACCTGTTTATGTTCAGGAGGAAATGACACATAAGAAAACGGATTCTTTTTATGAGCCGAGAAGAGAAACCGTAAATCCCAAAGAGGTAAAGGCGTTTATGGAAAGCTTTTCTCCGGAGGATGAAGAAAAGCGTGAAAACTTAAACCGTGAAAGCGAGGCTATTTATTCAACCGTTGATTTCCTTTCGGAAAACAGAGATGTTTATCAGGTAAGAGAGACAGATTTAGAACCTGTAATTACGGAGAAATCAGAACCGATAGAGGAAGCTGTAATTAAGAAAACGCCGTCGCCCATAGGACAAATATTTGATACATATGTTTTGTGTCAGTCAGGTGATACATTTTATTTAATCGACCAGCACGCAGCTCATGAAAGAGCGAGATTTGAAGAGCTTAAAGCGTCATATTACTCAAAAGAGAAGATGTCACAGATACTTTTGGTTCCAATAATAGTAAGGCTTGATTTAAGCGAATATCAGACGGTTCTTCAAAATTCAGAAATTTTTTCCGGTTTTGGGTTTGATATTGAAGATTTCGGCTCGGGAAGTGTTATTGTAAATGCATCCCCTCTTGTGGGTGGAGAAGGTGAGCTTCGTGATTTAATTCTTGAAATTTGCGACGCCGTAGAAACAAGAGGCGGAATGAGCGTAGCCGAGTTTGAGGAGCGGGCGCTTGATACGATTGCCTGTAAGTATGCGGTAAAAGCAAATAAAAAATTAAATCCTGCCGAAATGCAGGATATAATAAATAAAGTGTGGGAGCTTGAGAAAAAATCAATTAAAACCTGTCCTCACGGAAGACCTGTAAAAATAGAGTTTTCCAAGACGGAAATTGAGAAAATGTTTAAGCGCAAATTGTGATTTGATAATTCAGACGGTGAGATTATGAAAAAAATAGTATGTGTTGTGGGACCCACGGCATCCGGAAAAACCCGATTTGCCATAGATTATGCAAAAGAGTATAATGGCGAAATCGTGTCCTGCGATTCTATGCAGATTTATAAATATATGGATATAGGGACGGCAAAGGCAACCGAAGCCGAAAGAGCGGAGGTCAGGCATCATATGGTAGATTTTTTAGAGCCTGATATAAACTACAGTGTAGCGGATTTTGTGAAAGATGCAGTAATCTGTATAGACGATATTTTAAGTCGTAACCGTCTTCCGGTTTTGTGCGGAGGTACGGGACTTTATGTTGACAGCATAATAAACAACGTAAGCTTTACGGAAGAAGAAAAAGACGATGAATACAGAGAAGAATTAAAGGAAATTGAAAGAACCAAGGGTAAGGACTTTCTTTACGAAATGCTTATAAAAGCGGACGAAGAGGAAGCCCGTAAGGTGCATCCCAATAATGTAAAGCGAGTAATGAGAGCTCTTGAAATATGTAAAACAAGAGGAATGACCAAGACAGAATCCGACAGGCTGTCCCTCGGTAAAAAAAGATATGATGCAAAAATTTACGGATTGAATGCAGACAGAGAAGTCCTTTACGACAGAATAAACAAACGAGTTGATAAAATGATTGAGGACGGACTTTTAGAGGAGGTAAAAAAGCTTTTAAGTATGGGAATAAAAAAAGAATCAACTTCAATGCAGGCAATAGGCTACAAAGAGCTTGTTCGGCATCTCGAAGGAGAGATTTCCTATGATGAAGCAATAGAGCTTATAAAAAGGGAATCAAGACATTATGCCAAAAGGCAAATGACATGGTTTAGGCGAAATTCGTCCATCCAATGGGTTGTGGGCGTATAAAAATGCACATAACGAACAAACCTCGCCGCTCGATGTACTTCCGTACACCTTCGGGTAAAGCAAAAAGCCAAGACTTTTTACCTCGGTTTGTCCATTCTGCACTATTTTTCTGTCGCCCACAAAGTGGGCGTATAAAAATACACATAACGAACAAACCTTACCTCAAAAAATAAATATAAAATCAAGCTATGGCAAATTTGTGTTGCTGTAGCTTGATTTTTGTTACAAATGCCTTACATTTTTTGTACAAAACAGCAAAGCGTATTTACATACAATAAAAAGGTGTTATAATAGACATATAATGTAAATATGAGGTTTTATCGCCTAAATTTACAGCGAAAGATTTTTACCGGAGGAGGCATCGGATAGATGGCGACGGCGGATAACCGTAATAATAATTCCTCTGCTCGAAAAAGACGAAGTAATTTCAAAAAAATTCGTCTTGTTATATTTGTCCCGATTGCCATTGTGGTTGTGTATTTTCTTGCGGCAATAATTGTGGGTATTGCAAGCAATGTTTCCACAACTGTTGCGTTAAACGGAAAAATATCGGAAAGCTTCCGTGCAAGCGGTTATGTGTTTCGGGAGGCGGAGGTTGTTAATGCACCTTCGGGAGGCTTCTTTGAATGTATGGTAAGCGAGGGTGAAAAAGTAAAAAAAGGTCAGATTGTTGCTTATATATATCAAAATGAGCCCGGTTCCGAGCAAATAGCGGAGATTAAAAAAGTTATTAAAGAGATGCGCCTTACAGGAGCGGACAAAGATACTCGATTATACGAAGGTAATGCCAAGGGAGAAACTGTTTTATCGAGCTTGTGCCGTGACCTTTCGGATAAACGAAAAGAGCATAATTTGACATATGCAAGAGAAAAAAAGGAAGAAATATATATAGCGGCAGACAGCAAGACGGAAAATGCAGAGGAGTCAAAGAACAGACTTGTTCGTCTTACCAATGAGTTGACATCGCTGAATTCAAGGCTTGGCAGTTGTGTATGTATATATGCTCCGTCAAGCGGTGTGTTCAGTTCAAGGATTGACGGATATGAAGAAAAGCTTTCGTATTCGGCAGCAGATAACTTGACAGTAGAATATCTGGAATCTGTTGAAAGCGAAGAGGTGTCGGGGCAAAATACCGTAGAGCAGGGAAAACCTCTTTGCAAAATAATAAACAATTATAAATGGCGTTTCGGTGCTGTGGTTGATGAAAAAACCGCAGAAAATATAACGGAAGGGCAAAATGTTACTCTCCGGTTTTTCGATGTTTCAAACATTGAGGTAAAAGGAACTGTTCAGAAGATAACCAAAGGAAACGGAAAGTGTGCAATTGTTATAAACACAAACAGGTATGTTGACGGAATTTATTCGGAAAGCAAGATGAATGCCGAAGTTGTCACTATGAGCGTTGAAGGTATAAAGCTTCCCATTACCGCTCTTCATGTAAAGGATGGAGAAACAGGCGTTTTTGTTTTGCGATTGGGAGCTGCAAAGTTTGCCCCTGTTAATGTGAAATATCAGAATGATGAATGGACTATTGTAAGTCCTTCAAATGATGCCACCGGCTCATCAAGACTTCAGATATATGATGAGGTGGTTACGGACGGTAAGAATATTACCGAGGGAAAAATAATCAGATAGCAAGAAGGAATTTTATGAGCATTTCCGAAAATATAGAAAGTGTTAGAAATATTGTAAAAGCTACGGCGAAAGCATGCGGAAGAAATCCCGAGGACATAAAAATCATTGCGGTAAGCAAGACAAAACCCGTGTCTATGATGAAAGAAGCAACAGATGCAGGAATGTGTGAATTCGGGGAGAACAGACCTCAGGAAATTGTTCGCAAGTATCCGGAGTTTGAAGACGAAAATATAAAATGGCATCTTATCGGTCAGCTTCAGAAAAATAAGGTAAGGCATATAATTGACAAGGCAGAGCTTATACATTCGGTTGATTCTTATGATTTGGCTCTTGAAATAAATAAGAGAGCCGAGCTGATTGACAAGGTGCAGGATATTTTGATTCAGGTTAATATATCAGGAGAAGAAACGAAATCCGGAGTATCCGAAAAAAAGTGCGTGGAGCTTTGCAAAAAGATTTCCGATCTTGAAAATGTCAGAATTATAGGACTTATGACAATATCGGTATTTGATTACAGTTATGACGAAAATAAAGAACTTTTCTTAAAGCTTAAAGCTTTGTCTGAAAAAATAGCCGATATGAATATTAAAAATGTCTTTATGAAAGAGCTTTCAATGGGAATGACTCACGATTATAAAGAAGCAATCGAAGCAGGAGCGACAATGCTCAGAATAGGAACGGGGATATTCGGTTTCCGTGAATAAATTTTAATTGTAAATTATTATATTTTAATATATGGAGGTAGTTTTAATGGGAAGAATTATGAACAAAATGCTTAACTTGGTAGGTTTTCCTCAGGAAGATGAGTATGAAGACGAGTACGAGGATGTTATGGAAGAGGAAGATTACGAAGAGGATTATGTCAGACCGAGTGCTTTTGACAGATTTTCGGACAGAAGAAGCAGTCGTGTTGTAAAGCTTCATGATTCGGCTGCACAAATGCGTGTTGTTGTTATCCAACCCGAATCATTTGAAGAATCAAGAGATATTACAAATCATTTGAAAGACAGAAGACCTATAGTTGTAAATCTTGAAATTGTTGATTCTAACGTTGCAAGAAGAATTGTAGATTTTTTGAGCGGAGCTGTATATGCTCTTGACGGAAGCATCCAAAAGGTTTCAAATAAGATATTTGTTATAGCTCCCAACAATGTTGAGCTTTTAAGCGAATCGGTTAAAGCCGGCAAAGTCAGTTATTCTTGGGAATGATAAAAAAAGATAAATTCTTTCGGGCAGATAAACAGGATAAAGACGACAGGCTCATACTTGCAAGAGCCGAGGATAATCTGTTTTCAGCCCGCAAGAATTTTTGTGTAAAGACACTTGGGTTTTTAAATCCGCACCAAAGGGCATATCTTTTGAATAATCTTGAAATCGGGACGGATACAGAGGTAATCTATGACGGCGGATATGATGATGCGGAACGGGTTTTGATTGTTGCCGTGCCCGAGATCTCGTTTTATGACAGAGATGAATTTATATCCGTTGTAAAAATAACCGGCAGAGATATGGAAACTCTTAATCACAGGGATTATCTCGGAAGCTTAATGGGGCTTGGTATTACCCGTGAAAATATTGGGGATATAATAACATCCGATGACGGTGCATCTGTTTTTGTAAAGCCCGAAATTGCTTCATATATTGATTCAAATCTTGAAAAAATCGGAAGGCATGGGGTTAAAACCGTTATTTGCCCATGCTCCGAGGCAGATATTGCTCCGCCTGCTTTTAAAGATATAAACGGAACTGTTTCATCGCTTCGCCTTGATGCAGTTTTGTCTTTTGCATTGGGAATATCAAGAAAGTCTGCGTCTGATTTGATAAATTCGGAGTTGGTTATGGTTAACTTCAGACAAGCTTCATCTCAGACTTTAAATCTTGAAGAAAATGATTTGATTTCCGCAAGAGGTTACGGCAGGTTCAGGGTTAAATCAATAGGTACGCTTACACGAAAAGGACGAATTTCGATAACGGTTTCCAAATTTTTATAAAGCATAAGGAGAGATGTTTTAATGCTTACACCTCAGGATATAGAAAATAAAGAATTTAAAATTTCAATGAGAGGATATAATGAGTCTGAAGTTGACGACTTTTTGCAGGATGTGTGCGAAAGCTTTATGGTAATATTTGAAGAAAACAGACGGCTGAGAGAAAACAACGATAATCTTATTGAAACGGTAGAGCATTATAAGTCTATGGAGGGTACTCTTAGAGATTCCGTGGGAATTGCCGGTAAATCCGCCGATGAAATAGAAAAGACTGCAAAAAAGCATGCCGATGAAATAGTTAAAAATGCAGAGCTTACCGCTGATTCCATAATTGCAGGTGCAAAGCAGAAAATTGCCGATGAAGAATATAAGTTTGAAACAATCAAACGAGAGGTTGAGATATATAAAACCAAGATTGTCGAGCTTTTAAATGCACAGCTCAGCGTTCTTAAGGGGTATCCTATGACAGGCGGAATAACTCATGGTACCGACAGAGTTGATTTTCCTGCTTTCAGGAGCAGACCCAAAAATGATGACGGAAACAAAGAAGATTTACAAGAAGAATCAAAACACGAAAATTCTTCCAAAAGGGAAACCGCCGAAAAACGGAAAAGGTTCAGCGTTGACGAGGATACGGTAAAGATAAAAAAAGCGGACAAGGTTTAAATAAAAAATTGATTTAATATAAAATGGGACAGAAGCCGATTAGGTTAAAAGCTTGACTGCCCCATTTTTTCAAACGGAGAAGAATTTATGATTTATATTATTATTGCAATTGCAGTATTTGTTTTGGATTTTGTAACAAAGCTTATTGCCGTAAATAATTTGATGCCTCTTAAGTCTGTTTCGATAATAAATAATTTGCTTGATTTTACTTATGTTGAAAACAGAGGAATTGCATTCGGACTTTTTGGCGGCGGAAGGTTGATTTTTATTATTGTTTCGGTTATAATAATAGCGTTGATATTATGGATTTTGTTTTCAACACAGAAAGAAAAACGAACTCTTCCCTTAAAGCTCGGCTCTGCTCTTGTAATAAGCGGTGCAGTGGGAAATCTTGTAGAGAGAGTTTTTAAGGGATATGTGGTTGACTTTATTGATGTGAATATTTTCAATTTTCCTGTTTTTAATATAGCGGATATTGCCGTTTGTGTCGGTGCGGCTTTTCTTGTTTTTTATTTTGTTTTTCAGGATAAAAAGACGGAGGACAGTGCCGATGAATAACGATGAATACATATCCTTGTGTCAGGATGAACAAGGTGGAAGAATAGACAAATATTTGTGTGAAACATATGAGGATATAACAAGGTCATTTGCAAAAAAACTACTTGATGAGGGCAGAATATTTGTAAACGGTATTTCCGTTAAAGCAAATTACAAGGTTAAGAAAAACGATAAAATTGAATTTGTGATGCCAAAGCTTTCGGAGTCTGAAATCGAGGCGGAAAATATTCCCCTTGATATTGTTTATGAGGATTCGGATATGATTGTTGTAAACAAGCCACAGGGGATGGTTGTTCATCCTGCGGTCGGGAATTACACAGGCACACTTGTAAATGCCCTGCTTTATCATTGCAATGACAGTTTATCGGGAATCAACGGAGAAAAGCGGCCGGGAATACTTCACAGAATAGATAAGGAAACAAGCGGACTTTTAATGGTTGCTAAAAACGATAATGCACATCTTAAGCTTTCGGAGCAAATCAAAGAGCATAGCTTGACCAGAGCATATAAGGCTATCGTTCACGGAGGATTTTCGGAGGACAAGGGAATATATACAGAGCCAATCGGCAGGCATAAAACAGACCGCAAGAAAATGGCGGTTTCTTATCAAAATTCAAAAGAGGCGGTTACTCATTATAATGTTATTGAAAGGCTGGGAAAGTATACATTTGTGGAATGTGTGCTTGAAACAGGACGAACTCATCAGATAAGAGTGCATATGTCATATCACGGACATCCTCTTGTGGGCGATAAAACTTACGGTGTTAAAAAAGAAGCTTTTAACCTGGAAGGACAGCTTCTGCATGCATATAAAATAGGGTTTGTTCATCCCACAACGGGAAAATATATGGAATTTGAGTCGGAGATACCCGAGTATTTCCGAAATGTATTAAATATTTTAAAAAACAAGGCGGAGTGAGAAAATGAAAAGGATTACAGCAATAATAACAGGCTTGATAATGATACTTTCATGTATGTCGTATACTGCATTTGCAAAAACAGAGTATACGGTTAATGTCCATAAAAATCAGGAGCAGGAACAACTTGACACCTCCGTTACAGAAAAGACGGAATCGGTAACTGTCAAGGAAGAAAGGGAAGTAGTGCCTAAAGAGACTGTCAAAGATTCAATTAGTGCAGAAAAGCCTGCGGTGACGGACAATGTTACTTTTAATAATGTAAAAATCAACTTAAGAATGATACCGAGAATGCAGGTGATTGATTCATTTGCAAAGCTTGGACTTTATGATGAAAAAGGTGTATTGCTGGGCGAAGATTCTCAATGGGTCGGAGGAATCACTCAAAATCTTACATTTGATTTTGAGGTTCCGGAATACAAGCCGGGAAAGACATTTGTTTTAAAGGTTGAGGACGGCTTAAGTTATGTAAAATATTATGACGATTTATTCAGAAAAGATGAAAAGATATCCCTTGTTACATACGGATATAAAAATGAAGCAGGTGAGTATGTAAAGGGTAATGAATTTCATCTGGACGCTTGCCCCGAGTATGAGCATGTAGTTATTGTGTATTTGGAAGGGGTAATGCAAAACTATAACCCAAAGGCTGTTTTGTATGAAAGTTGTGCTATGGTTCCCGTAAGACAGGTTGCGAACGCTATGGGACTTGATGTCAGATATGATGAAAAGTATCAAAGCGTTGTGTGCGAATTGGGAAATTTACAGACGATATTTAATATCGGAACAAATTATGCCACATTTATGGGTAAAGATACATTTATGAATCAAAAGTGTATTTTGCTTAATGATACCGTATATATTCCGGTTCGAGCTATTGCCGAGGCGTTTGGATGCTCTGTTGAGGCGATTGATTTCGAGGACCATATTGATGTGTGTATAGGTGAAAGCCCTGTTTTAAAAGATTATTTTGCACAGCTTCCCATAAATTCAATGAATGTGTCAAGTCAAACCGATTATATGGTTTGGGTTGACAAATCGGATTATGAGGTTCGCGTATATAAGGGCTCAAAAAATAAATGGCGTCCCATCGCAACATTTCCCTGTGCAATAGGGGCACCGGATACACCTACGATAACCGGAAGCTTTGAGTATCAGTATAAGGCACCTTTATGGGATTATAATACTTATTATGTAGGTCCTTGCCTTGTTTTCTACGGCGGATATGCTATTCATTCAACCTTGCTTTATTACAGCGGTGCGCCGTATGACAACAGAGTCGGAGTAAAAATTTCTCACGGATGCGTCAGAATCAGAAAAGATAATATTGATTGGCTTGCTTCAATTCTTCCCTTGAAGAGCCGAATTTTCGTTACTGAGTAAGAGTTTAAAGCCGATGCAGAAGATTAAAAGTTTTCTGTATCGGTTTTGTTTTGTAAAAATGTATGGACATTATGATTTTGTTATGGTAAAATAAACGAGATAGACAATCGTATATTAATTGCGGAGGCGGTAAAAAATGAAACATTTGCTTGGCATTAAAGAGTTATCAAAAGAAGAGATAATACATATTCTTGATATGGCAGAGAAAATGAAGCATGAAGTTTTGGAAGGCGGCAAAAAGAATAATATGCTGTCGGGAAAAAGCATAATAACTCTTTTTTATGAAAACAGCACAAGGACAAGGCTGTCTTTTGAACTTGCTTCAAAATATTTAGGGGCAACCGCGGCAAATATTACAGCTTCCGGAAGCAGTGTCGCAAAAGGGGAAACCCTTGAAGATACGGGAAAAACCATCGATGAAATGGGTGCGGATGCAGTAATAGTCAGACATTCCTCATCCGGTGCGCCTCATATGCTGTCCCGCTGTACAAAAGCATCTGTTATAAATGCCGGTGACGGAATGAATGAGCATCCTACCCAGGCATTGCTTGATTTTATGACAATGCGTGAAAAATACGGAGAGTTTAAAGGGTTAAAGGTTTCTATTGTAGGAGATGTTAAACACAGCAGGGTTGCCAGAAGCAATATATACGGTCTTAAAAAGCTGGGTGCGGATATAACGGTTTGTGCTCCTTCAACCCTTATGCCTGCCGATATTGAAAAGTTCGGAGTAAAGCTTACATATGATGCGGATGCCGCCGTTCATAACGCTGATGTTGTTATGGGACTTCGGATTCAGCTTGAACGACAAAAGAGCGGATTATTTCCGTCGGTCAGGGAATATCACAAGCTTTTCGGAATAGATTCAAGGCGTGTTGCGCTTGCAAAACCCGACGCAATAGTTATGCATCCCGGTCCTGTTAACAGAGGGGTTGAGCTTTCGGCAGATGTTGCGGACGGTACGCAATCTGTAATCGGCGGACAGGTAACAAACGGAGTGTGTGTCAGAATGGCAATTCTCAGCTTGCTTACACAAGCTGATTGAGGAATTTTGCGAAAGGAGGCAGATACAAATGAAACAGATTATAAAAAACGGATATGTGGTTAATCCTTCAAAGTGTTTTTCCGGATATGCGGATATACTTATAAATTACGGTGTTATTGAGCGTGTTGCTGAAAATATTAACGACTATGATGCCAAGGTGATTGATGCAAAGGGAATGATTGTAGCTCCCGGACTTGTAGACCTCCATGTTCATTTCAGAGAGCCCGGATATGAGCATAAAGAAACCATACTTACGGGAAGCCGTGCGGCAGTAAAGGGTGGAGTTACATCAGTTTTGTGTATGCCAAATACCAATCCTCCCATAGACAATGCCGCTTTGGTTGAATATGTTGTAAATACAGGAAAAAAAGCCGGTCTTATAAATGTTATGACAACAGGATGTATTACAAAAGGTCAGAAGGGAGAAGAAATTTCCGAAATGGCAGAGCTTAAAGCTCATGGGGCATCTGCCTTTTCCGATGACGGAAGACCTGTAAGCTCGGCTATGATTTTAAGACGTGCCCTTGAATATGCGAATATGCTTGATATGCCCATTATGTCACATAGCGAGGACTTATCTCTTGTTGACGGCGGAAGTATGAACGAAGGTTATATGTCAACCTATCTGGGTTTAAGAGGAATTCCTAAATCTGCGGAAAGTGCGGCGGTCAGCCGTGACATTCTCCTTGCGGAGGAATTAGGAGCGAGAATCCATATATGTCATATAAGCACAAGAAATTCAATTGAGGCTGTCCGTGCCGCAAAGAAAAGAGGAGCAAAGGTTACAGCCGAAACCGCACCTCATTATTTTACCCTTACCGATAAAATGTGCGACGGTTTTAATACAAATGCGAAAATGAATCCGCCTCTTCGTGACGAGGAGGATGTTGAAGCTGTTATTGAGGGCTTGGCTGACGGAACAATTGATGCAATTGCAACAGACCATGCTCCCCATCACATTGACGATAAGAGAATAGAATTTGAAATGGCGGCAAACGGTATTGTAGGACTTGAAACCTCTCTTGCGTTGGGATATACATATCTTGTTAAAACAAACAAGCTGACGGTTATGCAGCTTATTGACAGAATGAGTACAAAGCCTGCTGAAATAATAGGATGTAAAAGGGGAACGCTTAACGAGGGTTCTCCTGCGGATATAGTGATATTTGATGCCAACGAGGAATTTGTCGTTGACGATAAAAATTTTGAAACGAAGGGTAAAAATTCCCCTTATATCGGGATGAAGTTATTCGGAAAGGTTAAAAGAACTATATTTGGCGGAAAAACAGTTTACATGGATTAAGGAGAGTGGTTATGATAGACACATTGATTGAAAAGATTAAAGAAAAAAACAATCCCACCGTTGCAGGTCTTGACCCGAAGCTTGATTACATACCTGATGATATGAAGAAGTTAAGCTTTGAAAAGTACGGTGAAACATTTAAAGGTGCGGCGGAGGCGATTTTTGAGTTTAACAGGGAGCTTATAGATAATCTTTATGATATAGTTCCTGCAGTAAAGCCTCAGGCGGCGTATTACGAAATGTACGGGATCGAAGGAATTATTTGCCTTAAGCGAACAATAGATTATGCAAAGGAAAAGGGAATGTATGTAATCCTTGATGCAAAAAGGGGAGATATCGGGGCAACATCAGAGGCGTATGCTGCCGCATATCTCGGAAAAACACAGCTTGGAGAAAATGATGAGCCTGCATTTGATGCAGATTCCATGACTGTAAACCCATACTTGGGAACAGACGGTGTCGGTCCCTTTGTAAATATGTGCAATGAAAACGGAAAAAGCATATTTGTTCTTGTTAAAACATCAAATAAGTCATCGGGAGAGCTTCAGGATTTAAAGTCGGATGGCAGATATATTTATGAGCATATGGCAGATCTTGTTACAGGCTGGGGAAAGGAAACCGTGGGAAAATACGGCTATTCCAATGTTGGAGCTGTGGTTGGTGCAACATATCCCGAACAGGCAAGAGTTTTAAGAGAGCAAATGAAAAATACATATTTTCTTGTGCCCGGATACGGTGCTCAGGGCGGCGGAGCAAAGGATGTTGCCCCCTGCTTTAACAAGGACGGAATGGGTGCAATAGTTAATGCCTCACGCTCCATTATGTGTGCGTATAAGAAAAACGGCGGAAGCGTGGGAGAAGCAGCAAGATGTGAAGCAATAAGAATGCGTGACGATATATTAAGTGTTTTATAAAGAGGTGACCGATTTGAAGTGCAAAATAGCAGAAAAGAAAAAGCTTGCAAATGACATTTTTGATATTACGGTTTTTTGTCCGGAAACAGCAGAAGATGTTAAGCCGGGGCAGTTTGTGCATATACTGTGCGGAAATGAAGTTTACTTAAGAAGACCGATTAGTATTTGCGAGGTAGCAGAGGGAAAGTCTTTGAGATTTATTTTTCAGGTTAAGGGAGAGGGTACAAAGGCTCTTTCTTCAAAAAAGGTGGGAGATGAGGTAGATTTTCTCGGACCCTTGGGAAACGGCTTTGATATAGAAGATGCAGATGAAGATGTTATTGTAATCGGCGGAGGAATAGGAATATTTCCTTTGCTTGAGCTTACAAAAAGAATAGGAAAAAGAGCCTCCGTTATGCTTGGGTTCAGGTCTGCGGAAAATATTATTTTGGAAGATGAATTTTCAAAATATACGGATAAGCTCTTTGTGGCAACCGAGGACGGTTCCTTGGGGTATAAAGGCTTTGTAACCGAGCTTCTGGAAAATGCTCTTAAATCAAACAAAGTCGATAAGATATATACCTGCGGTCCCATGCCTATGATGAAAGCTGTATCCGATGTTGCGAAAGAGTACGGAATACCTGCTTATGCTTCTCTTGAAGAGCGTATGGGATGCGGTATAGGTGCTTGCGTCGGTTGTACCGCAACGGTAAACGGAGAAAAGAAAAGGGTTTGCAAGGACGGACCTGTATTTAATGCATGGGAGGTTGAATGGGATGGCTGATTTAAGCATAAATATTGCCGGTGTAAGCTGGAAGAATCCCGTTACCTGCGGTTCGGGTACATTCGGGTTCGGAGCGGAGTATAATGAGTTTTTTGACATATCAAGGCTGGGAGCCGTATGCTTAAAGGCTTTATCCGTTGCACCGAGAATGGGAAATCCTTCTCCCAGAATTGCGGAGGCTCCTATGGGGGTATTAAACAGTGTGGGACTTCAAAACCCCGGGATAGAAGTATTTAAGGAAAAATATCTTGAAGGATTAAGAGAACTTGACACAAATTTAATCGCAAATATATGCGGAAATACACCGGAGGAGTACGCCGAGGCTGCCGAAATGTTAGGAGATGGCGTTGATATGCTTGAACTTAACATCTCATGCCCGAATGTAAAGACAGGAGGAATGGCTCTGGGGACAAATCCGAGTGCTACCGAAGAGGTTACACGCAAGGTTAAAGATGCATCAAAGGTACCGCTTATTGTTAAGCTTTCGCCGAATGTTACCGATATTTGCGAAATAGCAAAGGCGGCAGAAGCAGGAGGAGCAGACGCGCTTTCTCTTATAAATACCCTGCTTGGAATGAAAATTGATATACACACAAGACGTCCCGTTCTTAAAAATAATACAGGCGGTCTTTCGGGCCCTGCGGTTAAGCCTGTTGCCGTGCGTATGGTAAATCAGGTTTATAACAGCGTAAAGCTTCCCATAATCGGTATGGGCGGAATTTCAAACGGAGAGGATGCCATAGAATTTATGCTTGCAGGCGCATCTGCCGTTTCGGTAGGCACGGCAGGATTTGTAAATCCAAATGCTTGGCTTGATACTATACATGGTATTGAAAAGTATCTTGTTGAAAACGGTATCGAAAAAGCTTCGGATATTGTGGGTAAGGTTGAACTTTATTAAATTTTATGCCGAATGTATCGGCGAGAGGAGAATATATATGACAAAAGAAGAAATAACACAAATGCTCAAAGATGCAGGAGTGTTGCTTGAAGGACATTTTTTGCTTACATCTGGAAGACACAGTAATAAATATATGCAATGTGCAAAGATTTTTCAGTATGCAAAATACAGCGTTCCGCTTTGCACGGAGCTTGCCGAAAAATACAAAGACGATAATATTGATGTGGTAATCGGTCCGGCTATCGGAGCAATACAAATGTCATATGAAGTTGGAAAACAGCTTGGGGTAAAAAATATATTTGCAGAGCGTGAAAACGGAAATATGACATTAAGACGCGGATTTACCATAGAAGAAGGACAAAGAGTTCTTGTTGTGGAGGATGTAGTTACAACAGGAGGAAGCGTAAGAGAGGTTATGGAGCTTGTGCGTGAAAATGGAGGAATAGTTGCAGGCGTAGGTTCTATAGTTGACAGAACAGGCGGAAAAATAGATTTCGGCGTACCTTATAAAAGTGCGTTTTCTATGGATATTGTATCTTATGAAGCTGATGAGTGTCCGATTTGCAAATCGGGATTGCCTCTTGTGAAACCCGGAAGCAGAGGTTCAAAATAATGAGCAATTCGGAAATACACATTGGTCACCGTAACAGGATTGATGAAAAAAGCCGTATTATGGGACTTGAATTTTTGAATGAGCATGAACAGCTTGAAAAGATTTTATTTGCCGTTATTCCCAGAGGAAACACAAACGAAATCGCACACAGATTACTTGAGAGGTTTGGTTCGGTTTACGGTGTGCTTTCCGCTGATGCGGATAATCTTAAAACAGTTGAGGGAGTGGGTGGAAGGACTGCCGAGTTCTTGCATGATTTGCTTCCTGTTCTCGGAATTGCGGAAAGAAGTATGAGAAATCAGAAAAGCCTTGTACTTAATGATATGAATGATATCGGCAATTATGCAAAGACTTTGTTTTACGGTAAAACCGTTGAAAATCTATACTTAATCAGTTTGAATTCAGCCAATCAGGTAATAAGGTTTGATAAGGTGTCGGAGGGAACTTATGTTGCCTCCGATGTGTCGGTAAGAAAAATTTCCCGTCTTGCATTAAATGCGGAGGCATCTGCGGTTGTTCTTGCTCATAATCATCCGGGCGGCAGGATTGAACCGTCATATGCTGATTTTCAAATTACAGATGCGGTTAAAAGTCAGCTTGGCGTTTTAGGCATATCCTTGCTTGCACATTTGATTGTATCCTGTGATGAATGGAAAGATATTTGTGAATTAAAATATATCGGAAAAGTATAAAAATTCCTGTTTTGCACAACCTAAATATTATGATTATTCGATTTTTTATTTACGGATTTTTAGGAATGGTCACAGAGGTGTTGTGGACAGGAATAGGCTCGGCAATTCAAGGAAATATTAACCTTACGGGACATACCTCTGTGTGGATGTTTTTTGTATACGGTTTGGCTGTGTTTATCTTTGAGCCGGTTCATAACTGTATACGGGATACAAGCTGGGTTGTAAGAGGCTTGCTTTGGATGGTGTTGTTTTTTTCGGTAGAATTTTTAAGCGGACTTATTTTTCGTTTTGCCGGAATTGAAGCGTGGAGATATGACTGTAAATATTCCGTTTTCGGTCTTATACGCCTTGATTACGCTCCTGCCTGGTTTGCGGCAGGGCTTATATTTGAAAAAATACATGATGTGCTTATATCCGTGCATTTTTAAAAAAGGAGTAAAAAAATGGCAGAAGTTGTTGTAACAAAAGAAAATTTTGAAACAGAAGTTATAAATTCGGAAATACCCGTTATAGTCGATTTTTGGGCTGAATGGTGCGGACCGTGCAGAATGCTTGCCCCGACACTTAAAGAGGTTGCGGATGAATTTGACGGTAAAATTAAAGTCGCTAAGGTCAATGTAGATAATGACGGTGACCTAGCTATGAAATACAAAATCATAAGTATTCCCACTTTGATTGTTTTCTCAAAGGGTGAGCAGGTAAAAAAATCCATAGGCTATATGGAAAAGTCTGAAGTAATAGATTTGTTTTCAAATTTGGTATGAATAAACCGTCGATTAAATCGACGGTTTATTCATTATATTTAATATACATTATTGCAGAGGCAAGATATTTTTCGGCAAACTCTAAATCGGGTGCTTTTTCTATTGTTTCGCTGATGCGGTCATGGTGCTTAAGCTGTGGAATGACAAGCTCAAACTTTGCTCCTGTTTTTGTGGGAATGTATGAAAGCTCACCTTGCATATCACGGGCGACTTTTCGTGAAACTGCAAGACCCAATCCGCTTATATACATACCGCCTGTTTCAATAAGTCTTGTTTTATCAGGCTTTATTTTGTAGCTTTCAAACAGGCTGTCAATTTTATTTTTGGGTATTCCCTGTCCGTCATCGGAAAAAGTGATAACAAAATCGCTTCCGTGTTTTTCAGTTGTAATTAAAATGTTCTTTTGCTTCTTGTTTGTGTGTATTGCAGAATTTGAAATAAGGTTGAAGAGGATAAGACTTGTACGCCTTAAGTCAAATAAAACACTTCGACAGCCTGATTTGCAGTTTAATGTAATGTTTATGTCGTTTGCATTGAAAAGCTTAAGAGTTTGTCTGACAACGCCCTTTAAAAAATATTCTGCGTTATATGACGCCATGTTTACAGATGATATTTCGTCATCTTCATCTTGAAGAAGCATCAGATTATGAGCGGATGTATACGCTTTGTAGGAATTAAGCTTTATTTTGTATATATACAAAAGTTGTTCGGGATCCAAATTTTTGGCATACATCAATATGTGGAATAAAGGCGTGTTCTTTTCAAGCATACTGTCTATAAGTCCCACAATAATGCTTGAAGAATTTATCTTCTCCTGTGTATGATTTATTTCAGGTGTTATATCTGAATTTTGCATTTGTAGCTCCGTTTACTTTTTGTTTTTTGACCGTGATTTGTATACATTGAATTTATTTCTGCATGAGCCTGAACAAAACGCTGTCTTGGGGTTTTCGGCTATAAATGGCATTTTGCAATGCTTACAAAGACCGATAAGCCGAACGGGATTGCATAAGAGTTGAGAGTATCCAAGCTCTATGGCAGACGACAGACTTTTTGTGTTCCACATAATGTAAGGAACATCGTTTCGTATTACAACCGTGCATCCTACAGGGTCACAATCAAGCATCCATTCAAATGTATCGGGATAGGGTTTTGAGTTTATCTCGGAAAAATGGAGATATAATCCCATGGCATCTTCCGAAAAATCCAAAATGTTAAGCTTCTTTTTTCTTCGCTCCGGCATACCGTAAGCTTTTATAAAGTTTAAAGCATCAAGGGTGAAATCAAAGCTGTAGTAAGCTTTATAGCCGATAATCAGGTAGTCCGTAATCAGCTGCTTCAGATTGTCATAGGGACAGTATTCCCTGAAGCTTGAATCATCTTTGATTGTTATATATTTTTTGTCGTTTGATAGCTCATATTTTGAATATACTTTTTCTTTTGAACATATGTAATTTGAAATGTTGTTCATGGCTTTTGTACCTCACATTGATATTTTATCAGTTAGAAAGCTTTCTTGCCCGTTGTTTAAGTTCGTTAAGGAGTTGTCTTTGCCTGTCGGTCAAATCCCTTGTTTCAAGACCGTTGATTATCATAAGGGCGTCTTGGTAGCAACCCTCCTGAATCAGCTCGTTTGCATCATGGAGATTGCTTTCTATTTCGCTGTTATCGGTTTCTTTGTTTCTGTCTTCGTTGTAGTAATTGTCATAGGCTTCCGATTTTTTCCCGTCGGTTGTTTTTTCTTCATTTTTGTTTTCGTCCGATGAAGCGGTGGGAATATCTCCGATTTTTACAGAAGGGTCATCGGTTTTGTTCTTTTCCCCACAGGAAGGAAGAATAAAAATAAGGGACAGACACATCAATATTACAATAAATTTTTTCATTACGCATACCTCCGTAAGTATATAGTTATAGTATTATTGTAAAATATATTACAGAAAAAATCAAGTATTATTTTTTGTTATATAAAATAACACAAAAAAGTAATAAACCCTTGACTAAAAGAGTAAAATAGGTTATTCTAAATGTATATGTTTGCATATGTTATGCAGTTCGTTGCGGCGGCTTCGGAAAATACATAAATTTTAAAAAGGTGGATGAGAAAATGATTGATACCAAGCTTAAATTATATAATACGCTTTCACGAAGTAAAGAGGAATTTAAACCGATTCAAGAGGGCAAGGTGAAAATGTATTCATGCGGACCCACCGTATACAACTATTTTCATATAGGAAATGCAAGACCGTTTATTATATTTGACACATTAAGGCGTTACCTTGAATATAAAGGCTTTGATGTCAGCTTTGTGCAGAATTTTACCGATGTGGACGACAAGATGATAAACAAAGCAAACGAAATGGGTATTACGGTCAAAGAGCTTGCCGACACTTTTATCGGCGAATACTTTACAGATGCAAAGGGCTTGGGCATAAAAGAAGCAACGGTACATCCCAGAGCAACCGAAAACATAGATGCAATAATCGAAATAATCAAAGCCCTTGAAGAAAAGGGATATGCTTATAATGTTGACGGTGATGTATATTATCGCACAAAGAAGTTTAAGGATTACGGAAAGCTTTCTCATCAGCCTCTTGATGAGCTTGAAAGCGGAGCGAGAATTGAAGTAAACACCGATAAAGAAGACCCTATGGATTTCGCTTTATGGAAAAAGCAAAAGCCGGGAGAGCCGGCATGGGAAAGTCCTTGGGGACAGGGAAGGCCGGGATGGCATATTGAGTGCAGTGCCATGGCAAATAAATATCTTGCAAAATCAATTGATATTCATAGCGGCGGCAAGGATTTAATTTTCCCTCATCATGAAAACGAGATTGCCCAGAGCGAGGCGGCTAACGGCTGTCAATTTGCGAATTATTGGTTGCATAATGGGTATATTAACGTTGACGGCGAAAAAATGGCAAAATCCAAAGGCAATTTCTTTACCGTAAGAGATGTTGCAAAGGAATTTGATTACGAGGTTATACGGTTTTTTATGCTTTCCGCTCATTACAGAAGTCCGATAAATTTCAGCAAGGATTTAATGGAGTCGGCAAAGTCTGCTCTTGAAAGAATATATACCTGTCTTGAATCTCTTGATTTTCTTTCAAATTCCGGAGAGGACAGGGAACCAAACGATGAAGAATCAGCCGTAATCAACAGATTATCCGAACATAAAAACAAGTTTATCTCGGCAATGGATGACGATTTAAACACGGCAGATGCCATAGCGGTTATTTTTGAAATTGTTGCGGATGTAAACAGTATAATTACGAAAAATCCCTCAAAAACAGTATGCAGAAAATCCTCAGAAGCAATAAGAGAGCTTGGAGATGTACTCGGACTTTTGCATAAAGGCTCGGTGGAAACAGATGATGAGGTTGCGAAAATTTTAGGCGAAAGAGCAGAAGCGAGAAAGAATAAGGATTGGGCAAAGTCCGACGAGCTTCGTGATAAGCTTCGTGATATGGGATATGCCGTAAAGGATACCCCGCAGGGACAACAGCTTACAAGAATTTAAATTATGGAATATAAAATCAAAGATTGCAGAGAAGCTGCATTAAAAAAAGAAAACAACAACCCCAACTCATATTCGGCACTAACCCTTGCATATATCGGGGATTGTGTGTATGAATTGTTTGTGAGAAGCCATTTAATCAAAGAAGGAAATAAAAAGGTTAATGACCTTCATAAGGCGTCTACCAAGTATGTAAAGGCAAGTGCTCAGGCAGAGTTTTACAGACGAATTGAAGCAATGCTCACGGAAGAAGAAACGGCGGCATTTAAAAGAGGCAGAAATACAAAATCCCATCCCCCAAAAAACGCGGATGTTTTGGATTATAAAAATGCAACGGGGGTTGAAACTCTTATGGGACACTTGTATGTATCGGGAAGAATTGACAGAATAGCCGAGCTTATGGAAGTCTTGTTTTAAACTTTGTTGTACATAAAATTTAACGGAGGCTTATTTATGTACAAGAAAGTAAAGGGATATATCGGAGATTTTCTGCTGATTATAATCGGAGCATTTTTTATGGGGACGGCATTATCGGTATTTTTTGTGCCTTTTAAAATTACCTCCGGAGGCGTCGCCGGAATAGCTACGGTAATACATTATATTTTTGATATAAGAGTAAGCTTGCTTATTGTTATAATAAATATACCCATATTTGTTTTGGGGTTTATATTTTTTAAAACAAGATTTCTTGTGCGTTCTCTTTTCGGAACGGTTATGCTTTCCGTTGCAACGGAGGTTATGACAAATTTCAGCATACCTGCAAATGATACATTGCTTGCCTGCCTGTTCGGCGGTGGGGCGATGGGTTTTGGAATTGCCCTTGTTTTAAAGGGCGGAGGTACAACGGGCGGAACGGATATAGCAGTTTTGATTATCAGAAAATTCAGACCGAATTTTACGGTGGGAAGGCTATTTTTAATAATTGACGGCGTAATTATCGTTCTTGCCGCTTTGGTGTTTAAAAATATCGAGGTGGTTATGTACTCAATTATAGGCTTGCTTGTAACAAGCTATGTTTCGGACTTGTTTTTGGAGGGAATAAAATCTGCAAGGGTTGTATATATTTTTTCTCCAAAGACAGAAGAAATTACCGAGGCTATATACAAGGTAATGAAACGCGGTGTCACGGCGGTAAGCTCTGTTTCAATGTACACGGGAAAAAACGGAAGGTTTTTGATTTGCGTAATACGAAAAAGAGAACTTTCCGGAATAAAGAAAATAATTAAAGAAGCGGACGAAAACGCCTTTGTTGTCATATCCGATGCAAAGGATGTTTTGGGAAACGGATTTGAAATAAAAACAGTTTAATATTTTTAAGGAGGTATATAAAATGGATTCAAAAAAGATTAAAGAGCTTAAGCTTCACGCCGCAAATGTACGTAAAATGGCTCTTGAAGGTGTGTTCAGCGCAGGGGCGGGACATCCCGGCGGTTCTCTTTCTGCGGCAGATGTAATGACTTATCTTTTTATGGAGGAGTTAAACATTGACCCAAAAAACCCAAAAGATGCGGACAGGGACAGATTTGTCCTTTCAAAGGGACATTGTTCCCCTGCGTTATACGGAGCTTTGGCAGAACGCGGATTTATTCCCAAGGAGGACATAAAGACATTCAGGAATATAGACAGCTATCTTCAGGGACATCCTGATATGAAGCATACTCCGGGAGTTGATATGTCAACAGGCTCTTTGGGACAGGGAATAAGCGCGGCCTGCGGAATGGCAAAATGCGGAAAAATCGACGGTAAGAATTATCGTGTTTACGCCCTTTTGGGTGACGGAGAAAGCGAAGAAGGTCAGGTATGGGAGGCGGCGATGTTTGCGGCTCACTATAAGCTTGACAACCTTACTGTTTTTGTGGACTTTAACGGCTTGCAGATTGACGGAAAGGTTACGGAGGTAATGAACCCAACGCCATTTGATAAAAAGTTTGAGGCTTTTGGATTTAATGTAATCACCATTAACGGCAATGATTTTGAGGAAATCGAAAATGCCGTGAAAGCCGCAAAAGAATGTAAAGGAAAGCCTACTGCCATAATTATGAATACCGTTAAGGGAAAAGGCGTATCATATATGGAAAATCAGGTTGGCTGGCACGGAAAGGCACCAAACAGGGAAGAATACGATATAGCAGTAAAAGAATTGAATGGGTACATAAAAGAGCTTGGAGGTGAGGCGTAATGACATATAAAGCAGGAGAAAAGATTGCAACCCGTGAGGCATACGGAAACGCCTTGGCGGAATTTGGAAATAACGAAAATCTTGTTGTTCTTGATGCGGATTTATCGGGGGCAACAAAGACGGCTGGATTTAAAAAGGCTTATCCCGAAAGATTTATAAATTGCGGAATAGCAGAGGGAAATATGATGTCTGTTGCGGCAGGTATGGCTACCTGCGGAAAGATTGTTTTTGCAAGCTCATTTGCAATGTTTTCGGCAGGCAGAGCCTTTGAACAGGTGAGAAACTCTATAGGTTATCCTCATCTTAATGTTAAAATAGGTGCAACCCATGCAGGTCTTTCGGTCGGTGAGGATGGTGCAACACATCAATGTAATGAGGATATTGGACTTATGCGAACCATTCCCGGAATGGTAATAATCAATCCGGCAGACGGAGCGGAGGCAAGGCTTGCAGTTAAGGCGGCAATGGAGTATTACGGTCCTGTATATTTAAGATTCGGCAGACTTGCCCTTCCGATTATATTTGATGAAAGTTATAAATTTGAAATAGGAAAAGGTACATATCTGAAAAAAGGAAAGGATGTAACAATAATTTCTACGGGACTTATGACCTCCGAGGCATTAAAGGCGGAAGAGATATTAAAGAGCGAGGGAATATCCGCAAGCGTTATAAATATGGCAACCATCAAGCCTATAGACAAAGAAATAATTATAAACGCCGCAAAGGAAACAGGTGCCATAGTTACAGCGGAGGAGCATAACATAATTGGCGGATTGGGTTCTGCGGTAGCCGAAGTCCTGTCGGAAAACTGTCCTGTTATTTTAAGAAGAGTGGGAGTAAATGATGCATTCGGAAGAAGCGGAAAAGCTACAGAAGTTCTTGAAAAGTACGGACTTGACGCAGTGAATGTCGTGAAAAAGGCAAAGGAAGCAATAAGCAGTAAGTAAATAATAACAAAAGACGCAAAGCATATTGGACTTTGCGTCTTTTTTATTTTTCGTTTAAAAATACATTTGCGGTAAGAGTGTCATCTTCGGAGAAAACCAAAAAGCCGTTGTCCATAAGCAGATTTGCACATATTCCCGTACCCGATATTTTGGTGTGACTGAAGCTTCCGTCATATATATGCTTGCAGCCGCAGGAGGGACTTCCGTCTTTGAGTATTGCAAATATTACATTGTTTTCCTTTGCGACTTTTAAGGCTTCTTCGGCACCCTTTGTATATTCTTTTGTCACATCGTCTCCGTCTTTTGTAATAACCTTATCTCCTACGATTTCGGCAGGGCATCTGGGAATTTTCAAGCCTCCCGAAACCTCTGGGCAGACAGGAATCAGCATTCCTCTGTTTTTCCATTCAAGAATTTTTTTGTCAAGGGACAGTCTGTGCTTTCCGTCATAGGCGGTGCATTGCCCGTAAAGACAGGCGGATATAAGTATTTTCCTTTTGTTATTCATTGCTTTTCCTCCTTTTAAAAAGTCTGTCGGGAAGCTGAATGATTATTATTGATATAAACATTATAAGGCAGCCGATTACTTCTCTCAATGTGGGTATGCTTCCCAGTATTATCATTCCGAAAATCAGAGCAAATACCGATTCAAGGCTCATAATTATGGAAGCGGTTGTAGGCTCTGCGTACTTTTGACCGACAGGTTGGAGGGTGTAGCCTATTCCGCAGGCAAAAAATCCCGAATAGAGTATGGGAACGGCACAGCTTTTTACTACATCAAATGCAGGCTTTTCCAAAATAAATGCAAAGATGATATTGATTATTCCGCATACAAAAAATTGCAGGCAGGAAAATTTAAGGGGATCAAAGTCTTGGATATATTTGTCGATTACTATTATATGTAAAGAAAAGAGTAACGCACATACAAGGGTAAGAATATCTCCGAAGTTTACCGATGCATCCGATGAGGTTATGCACAAAAGATACATTCCGAAAAGAGCAAGCAAGGCGCATAAAACCGTTCGCACCGTTATTTTTTTACCCATAAAAATACTGATTAAGGGAACAAATATTATGTACATAGCAGTAATAAATCCTGATTTTCCCGGAGTTGTATAGGCAAGTCCCCATGTTTGAATTGTGCTTGCGGCACATAAAATAATTCCGCAGACAACACTGCTTATTAAAAGCAGTTTGTTATTTCCGTTTTCTGATTTAAAGGGCTTGCCTTTTGTTTGGATAAGTATAACAGGCACGAGAATAAGAGAACCTATAAGCATACGGATTCCGTTAAAGGTGTTTGCGCCTATATGCTTCATTCCTTCACTTTGGGCAACAAAACCCGACCCCCATATAATTGCCGTAAGAATCAGAATTAAACTTCCTTTTAACCTTTGTTTTTCTTGCATAAAGTCACCAAGCCTTTCTGTAATACACTATATTATACAGTTTATTGTACATAAAAACAAGCTTTACTGACAAATTATCATAAAAAATTATTTTTTTGCTTGACAAAAGGCAGGTGATAGGGTATAATCTTACTGTAAAGCGAAAATGCTTTACAGATATCCTTCGGAAGGTGAGAAAATGGATAAGAAAGCTGAAATGGGTTTGCTTTTTTCATTTTACAGAAATATGCTTACGGACAGGCAGATTGAGTGCGTGGACCTGTATTGCAATGAGGATTTATCCCTTTCGGAGATAAGCGAGCATTTAAAGATTACCCGTCAAGGGGTTCGGGATAATATTAAAAGAGCGGAAAACTTTATGATTGACACAGAAGCAAAGCTTGGGCTTGCGGCGAAGTTTTTGGAAATTCAGAAAAAGCTTGATAACATAGATGAAATTATAAGGGATATTGAGCAGTCGCCCAATATCAGGTTTTTGTCGGACGATATTAAACATAAAATTAACGATATATTGATGATCTTAGGCGACATAAACGAATCGGAATAGCAAATTGAAAGGAGAACCTGTATGGCGTTTGAAAGTCTTTCGGATAAGCTTCAGAATACCTTTAAAAAGCTTAGGGGAAAAGGTAAGGTCAGCGAAAAGGATTTAAAGGACGCAATGAGAGAAGTTAAGCTTGCGTTGCTTGAAGCTGATGTAAACTACAAGGTTGTAAAGGATTTTGTTAAACAGATTACCGAGCGTGCCTCCGGCGCAGAGGTTATGGAATCTTTGACACCGGCACAGCAGGTTATTAAAATAGTTAATGAAGAGCTTGTGGCTTTAATGGGCGGTGGTGACGCAAAGCTTGAAATAGCATCAAAACCGCCTACGGTTATAATGATGGCAGGACTTCAGGGCGCAGGTAAAACCACTACCGCCGCAAAGCTTGGAGGAATACTTAAAAAGCAAGGAAAAAGACCATTGCTTTGTGCCTGTGATGTATACAGACCTGCGGCAGTTAAACAGCTTCAGGTTGTGGGCGGTAAGCTTGAGCTTCCCGTTTATGCCGAGGAGGGCAACAGGGATGCTGTCGGTATTGCCAAAAACGGTCTTAAGGAGGCTATAAGAAACGCAAACGATATATTGATTATCGATACAGCCGGCAGACTTCATATTGATGAAGAGCTTATGGATGAGTTAAAGCGTATTTCCGCAGAGGTTTCACCTACCGAGATTTTGCTTGTGGTTGACGCCATGACCGGTCAGGATGCCGTAAATGTTGCGGATGCATTTAATAAAGAGCTTGAAATCAGCGGTGTTGTTCTCACAAAGCTTGACGGTGATACAAGAGGCGGTGCCGCACTTTCGGTCAGAGCAGTTACACAAAAACCCATTAAGTATTGCGGTATGGGCGAAAAGCTTACCGACCTTGAGGTGTTCCACCCCGACAGAATGGCATCAAGAATACTCGGTATGGGAGATATGCTGACCCTTATAGAAAAGGCGGAGCAGGCACTTGATATGAAAAAGGCGGAGGAGCTTGAAAAGAAGCTTCGCTCCCAAAGATTTACCTTTACGGATTTTCTTGACCAAATGGGACAGATGAAGAATATGGGTTCAATGCAGGATATTTTGTCAATGATGCCCGGGGTAAATTCAAGTGCTCTTAAGAATATTGACATAGACGAAAAGCATTTGGGACATATTGAGGCTATTATTAAATCAATGACACCGAGGGAGCGGGATTTGGCAGACAAACTTACACCCTCAAGAAAAGAAAGAATTGCCAAAGGAAGCGGAAGATCGCTTGCCGATGTCAATGCCTTGGTAAAGCAGTTTGAACAAACCCAAAAGATGATGAAGCAGCTGTCGGGCGGCTTCGGGGGTAAAAAAGGAAAACGCCGTTCCGGACTATTCGGAAAGCTTGGCGGTTTCAATTTCTGATTTTGAAAAAATAATTAAAATTTATATATTTTTTGGAGGTAATTTATTATGGCAGTAAAAATTCGTTTAAAGAGAATGGGTGCAAAGAGGGCGCCATTTTATCGTGTGGTAGTTGCAGATTCAAGATCTCCCCGTGACGGAAGATTTATTGAACAGGTTGGAACATACAACCCCATGACAGACCCTGCAACCTGTGAATTCGACGCAGAAAAGGTTAAGACATGGATTGGCAACGGAGCTCAGCCCACTGATACTGTTAAGCGTTTGCTTAAAGAAAAGGGAGTTCTTTGATTTTTTCGAAAGGATGACAAAAGATGAAAGAATTATTGGAATTTATTGCAAAGTCATTGGTCTCAAACCCCGATGCTGTTGAAATCGAAGTTGTTGAAAGAGAGGACGCTACCGTTTTAAAGCTTCATGTTGCTGAAGAAGATATGGGTAAGGTTATCGGTAAGCAAGGCAGAATTTCAAGAGCTATACGTGTTGTGATGAGAGCTGCGGCAAGCAATGAAAATATGAAAATATTGGTTGACATCGTGTAAAGGTGCTTTATATGGAAAAACAAATTCTTGAAATCGGTAAGGTTGTTAATACCCACGGAATAAGGGGCGAAATTAAAATTCAACCTTGGTGTGATGACCCCCTGATGTTTAACGAGCTTGAATATATTTTCATCGGAGATGAAAAATATAAGCTTTCTCGTGTCAGACTTCACAAAAGTTGTCTGATTGTTTTGCTTGACGGCATAAACGATATAAATGTTGCCGAAAAACTTAAAAATAAGACGGTGACCGTTAATCGCTCGGATTTGGGAGTGCTTCCCGAGGGAACCTATTACATTGCCGATATAATCGGTTTAAAGGTGATAGATGAAAAGGACTCCGAAATAGGAGTGATATCCGATGTTATAAGCACCGGCAGTAACGATGTATATCAGGTAAGCCGTGAGAACAAGAAGGATGTGCTTATCCCCGTAATTGAGGATGTAGTTAATGAAGTGAACATTGACGGCGGTTATGTTTCCGTAACCCTTATGAAGGGATTGATGGATGATGAGGTTTGATATACTGACTCTGTTTCCCGAGATGATGGAGGCCGTTTTGGGCGAAAGCATTATCGGGAGAGCGAGAAAAAACGGTCTTATCACAGTAAACTGTATTCAAATCCGTGATTTTGCAAACAATAAGCACAGAAGTGTTGACGATTATCCATATGGCGGCGGCTTTGGTATGGTTATGCAACCTCAGCCCATATTTGATGCTTATCAAAGTATTGTAAAGGGGCTTGACTATAAGCCGTATACGGTGTATTTGTCACCTCAGGGAAAAACCTTCAGGCAAGGAACAGCTAAAAAGCTTTCAAAGTATGAGCATATTGTTTTGTTGTGCGGTCATTATGAAGGTGTTGACCAGAGGGTACTTGATGAAATCGTTGATGCGGAAATCTCAATAGGCGATTATGTCTTAACCGGCGGAGAAATTGCCGCAATGGCGGTTGTGGATTCGGTCGCAAGACTTGTTCCGGGCGTGCTTAAAAGCGAAGAATCGTTTTCCGAAGAATCCCATTACAACGGTCTTTTGGAGTATCCGCAATATACAAGACCGGAGGAATGGATGGGGAAAAGAGTTCCCGATATCTTACTTAGCGGACATCATAAAAATATTTGTGAGTGGAAAAGGAAAGCGTCTATTTATACAACCTTTAAAAAACGCAGAGGGATGCTCTTGAAGGCGAAGCTTACGGAGAAAGAAAAAGAATTTGTTAAGGATTTAAAATCCGAGAATATTGAGTAAAAGATATAACGAAATTTTGATAAAAATAAGCTTAAAGCTTATAGAAAGGCGTGAGAATGATGAAATGTCCAAAATGCGGTATAAACTTATTGGAACACATTGATGTGTGCCCGTTCTGCAAAACTGCTATTTCAAAGGGAAATGTTGCAGAAGAAACCCCGGACGCAAAACAGGAAGTGCCTTCGAAGCCTAAAACAGGCAGATATGCTGATATTGATACATCAAAGGATAGTTATGATTTTGATTTGCAATACACCCTTACATTCAGAGATTCCGGCGAGATAAAGAAGGCAATAGCTGATATGGACGCAGGTATTACCCGTGAACCGACCCCGAAAAGGAGTAGTTCTTTGGGAAAATCCGGCGAGTCGAGATATACATATGAAGAAATGCAGGCTGCCGCTCTTCGTGCTCAGGAGAGAAGGGAGCGTAGAAAGAACGGCGGAAGCTCAAATGAAGGCGGTAAAAAACGAGTTACACGTACAGAGAAACGCAAAAGCGATGCTCTCAGAGCCGCAAAACCCACAAAGTCATATTCGGAGCATAAGGAAAAGCGTGCAACGGGCAAGTCCCACAGAGGATTGCTTATCGGAGGAGGAGTGCTTGCAGTTGTTGTTGCTTTGATTATACTCATAGTTAATATTTGCTCTTTCTTTGCGAATAAATCACCCGAGTATCCCACTTTGTATACAAAGGGAAATGAGCTTTATATTTACTTTGACGGAGATGAGAATCAAATCAGCTCAAACTTTATAACAACAGCGTATGACCCGGCGGCGAATAAGGAAAAATCGGTTAAAAATGCCGATGACGATGACGATGATGAAGAAATGTCATCTGTTTCCAAGAAGACATCGTTGGCAGATCCGAAAATAAAAGAGGCAAAGGTACCGATTGAAAAAGACCTTATTAAAATTTCCGATGACGGTACGAAAATTTTCTTCTTGGAAAATGCAAATATGAACACCAAATCCGGTAACCTTGTATATTATGAGCCGGGAAAGAAGAAGAGCCGTACGGTTCTTTCTCAGAATGTTTATTATGATATTGCAATAGGCAAGGACGGAAAATCCATATTATATATTAAAAATGCGGACAAGGACGGAGCTCACGGTGAGCTTTGCTATTGGACGCCCGAGGCAAATGCGGAAATATCAATTGATAAGGACATCACAACCGGAAACTTCATGCTTTCTCAGGATTGCCAGAGCCTTACCTATATAAAGAACTTTAATCCTACTGTTCATACAGGTGATCTTTATTTCACAAGCATTATAAACGGAAATATTGCTCCTAAGCATGTTGATGAAAAGGTTGCGTTTGTATTTGGTACAACACCTAAGAGCAAGATATTCTTTTATGCAAAGAATTATGATTTAAAGACCGGCTCATATGACTTATATATTCAAAGCGATACAGAGGGTCCCAAGTCTGTTGCGGAAAAGGGCTTTTCTGCTCCTGTGATTATGAAGCAGACCGAAATGGCATATGTTTACAGTAATTATGACAGTAAAAAATATCAGACATTAAATTGCGTTGATTTCACAACGGGGGCAAACACAAAGCTTACGGATGAATCAACGGATATAGTAAAAGTCAGAAATGATGAAGGGGCTGTTATATATTCAAAGCAGTATGAAACCGCGAAGGCTGATTATTACTTTGTAAGTGCTAAATCCCCCAACCCTCAAAAGGTTGCAACCGCAATAAATACGGCAGCAGTTGAGAAGGGCGTAGTTTCATTTGATGCAAGCGACGATTTTTCAAAGGTTGCATATGTAGGCGGATTTGATATGGCAACAAATAAGGGTGCACTTTATACACTCGCTGTAATAAATGACTATGCAGGTTCTGAAATGAGAATATCCGATGACGCATATTCGTGTGATGTATCGGCAGACGGTGCTGTTGTAAGATTTGCTTCGGGATATAATGTTGAAAATAACACGGTAAATCTTGTGTCCTATGCAAATTCCAACACCCTTGCTCTCTCCGACGGAGTGGGACTTGGAGCATATACATTTGATAAAACAGGTGAATATGCTATATATGCCAAAGATGTTGATGTAGGAAAGCAAAGCGGAAAGATTGAGTCTGTTTCAAAAAAGGCGAAAATAAAGCTTTTGGATGAGGATGTTTCGGCTTATGGTCTTAAAAAGGACGGAACAGTGCTTCTGCTTAAGAAAGTGGGAGAGGGAGAAGGTCAGACAACATCTTTGTATAAGACCAAGATAAGCGGAGGCTCGCCGAAGGTGTTTACAGAAGGCGTAACCAAGGTTTTATATTATTAAATTATGGATTTAAAGAAAGAAAAAATCGGGATAATGGGCGGGACATTTGACCCGCCCCATCTTGGTCATTTAATTTGTGCGGCATCCGTTAAGGACGCCTTGAATTTAGACAAAATAATTTTTATACCTACGGGAAATTTTATATACAAGGATAAATCGAAAACCTCTGCGGCAAAGCGTTATATGATGACAAGCCTTGCAACAGAGGATAATCCTTTTTTTGAAATTTCCGATATCGAAACATCTGTTTCGGAATGCAGCTATACGTATAAAACTCTTGAAAAGCTTAAGAATATTTATCCTGAAGCTGTACTTTATTTTATTGTTGGTGCAGATTCTCTTGATTATATGGAAAATTGGAAATGTCCTGAACTTGTTTTTAAGAGAGCTGAAATAGCCTGTGTAGGCAGAGAGGGTTTTGAAACAGAAGATATTGTTGAAAAAATAAAGGTGTTGGAGAAGAAATTCGGCGGGAAAATTCATTATGTTGAAATGCCGAAAATCTCTGTATCATCAACTGAAATACGAAATCTGGTAAAAGAGGGAAGGTCAATTAAGTATCTTGTTCCCAAGGCGGTTGAGGAATATATTAAGGTAAATAAATTATATAAGGATGAAGGTTGAGGGCTATGACGGATATTGAGAGTATAAAAAATTATCTGAGCGAAAACTTAAGTAAAAAAAGATACAAACATTCATTGGGAGTTGCCGATGAGGCGGTTTGCCTTGCCAAGCACTACGGTGCAGATACCGAAAAAGCATATATTGCAGGCATTGTGCATGATGTTGCAAAAGAAATACCCACAGATACCGCCAAAAAACTTTTGAAAGAAAAATACGGAGTAAACACAGACTTTGTTATGGACAGTACACCAAAGCTTCTTCACGGACCTTTGGGAGCTTGCATTGCCCAGAGCGAGTTTTCCGTTTACGACCCTGAAATTATAGATGCCGTTAAATATCACACTACGGCAAAAGCGGATATGAGCTTGCTTACAAAAGTGATATATATTGCGGATTACATTGAACCAAACCGAGATTTTGACGGCGTGGATGAATTAAGAAGGGTTTCATATGAGGATATTGACGAGGCACTTTTAATCGGTCTTAACTGGACGATAGAAGAGCTTATGGAGAAGAAGAGTATGTTTCATCCCGATACCGTTCACGCACGCAATTATTTGTTAAAGCAGTTAAAAGACAAATAAATGAGGTATAGTTATGAGAAATGTAAATGACGACTATAACCCACCGGACAGAAGAAAAAAAAGAAGAAGATTGGCACATCCCGGCAGATTTATATTATTTATTGTTTTTGTGATCATAATAATCTGGATGGTGTATTCCTTTATCGTTTCTTTATCTACGGGTCAAAAATTCAGTATATTGGGACCCTCGTCTCAGCCTGTGAGAAATCTTGTTGTGGCAGGTGTTGATGAAGGCGGATATCGGACGGATTTGATTATGTTCTGTCAGATTGACAGAAGAAAAGACGAGCTTAATATTTTGCAGATACCCCGTGATACCCGAACCGAAAATCATCGAAATGATAAGAAGATAAATTCCGCTTATTTTTCCGGCTTTGATGTTATGAGCTCGGAGCTTAAACAGGTTACCGGTCTTAAAGCAACGGATTATATTATAATAGGCTTCGACGGCTTTAGTGATATAATTGACGCAATAGGTGGCGTGACCGTAAATGTGCCGATCAGAATGTATTATACAGACCCTGTACAAAATCTGACCATAGATTTACAGCCGGGGGAACAAAAGCTTAACGGAAAGCAGGCACAAATGTTTATGCGATTCCGTAAGAATAACGACGGCACAGGTTATCCCAACGGTGATATGGACAGAATCATTGCTCAAAAGCAGTTGTATTCTGCGGTAAAGGACAAGCTGTTATCTCCTGTGGGAGTAATTATGGCTCCCGTTGTGCTTGCGGCGGTTATGCGAAATTCCACTACGAATTTAAGTGCTTTTGAAATGATGGGAGTATTGAGGGATATTGCCGTTACAGCCGATAATATGAAGTTTTATTCACTCCCCGGAGGAGGAAAGTACATAGGAGGCGTTTCGTATTTTGTTTATGATAAGAACGCCACAAAATCTTTGGTTAACGAAAATTTTGTTACGGATTAATATATAAAGAGGTGGATTTAATGGCTTGTGAAAACGAAAAAATAAATAATATGGTTAAGATTTTGGATAATAAATCGGCAGAGGACATTATTGTGCTTAATGTCAGCGGATTAACGACCCTTTCCGACTATTTTGTAATTGCAACAGGTAAGACGGAAAGACAAACCCAGGCATTAGCCGATAATCTGGAAGAAGAAATGGAAAAAACAGGAGTGTATGCTGTAAACAAGGAAGGGTACAGGACAGGTGATTGGATATTGTTCGGATATGACGATGCAATTGTTCATATATTTAAGCCCGAAGCAAGAGCCTTTTACGATTTGGAGCATGTTTGGCAGGATGCATTAAATGTTGATATTTCCGATTTGTTGAAATAATTTCGACTTAATTGCAATAAGAAAGGGAGATATATATGAAATACGATTTTGATTCAATAGAAAAAAAGTGGCAAAAAAAGTGGGAAGAAACCGGAGAATTTAAAATATGTGAGGATTCCGATAAGGAGAAGTATTATGCCCTTGAAATGTTTCCTTATCCGTCGGGTAACCTTCATATGGGACATGTGAGAAATTATTCTATCGGTGATGTGGTAGCAAGATATAAAAAGATGAGAGGATTCAATGTCCTTCATCCCATGGGTTGGGATTCTTTTGGTTTGCCTGCAGAGAATGCGGCTATTAAAAACGGAACTCCCCCTGCCGAGTGGACATTTTCAAATATCGATAATATGCGCGGTCAGCTTAAACGCCTCGGACTCAGCTATGATTGGGACAGAGAGGTTGCAACGGCGAAGCCCGATTATTATAAATTTACTCAATGGATGTTCCTTCAGCTCTATAAGCACGGGCTTGCGTACAAGAAAAAGTCATATGTAAACTGGTGCCCGTCCTGTCAGACGGTTCTTGCCAACGAACAGGTTGTAAACGGCAAGTGCGAGCGTTGTAAAAGCGAGGTTGCAAAGAAGGATTTGGAGCAGTGGTTCTTTAAGATTACGGACTACGCCGACAGACTTCTTAAGGACATAGATAAGCTTAAAGGCTGGCCGGATAAAGTAAAGTCTATGCAGACAAATTGGATTGGAAAGTCCGAGGGTGCGGAGATAGACTTTAAAATTGACGGAACAGATGAAACCCTTACCGTATACACAACGAGACCCGATACCATATACGGAGTGTCATATATGGTTATGGCACCCGAGCATCCTTTTGTTGATGAGCTTATAGGCGGAACGGAATACGAATCGGAGTGCCGTGACTTTATCAAAAAGGTACAGGCTCAAAGCGATATTATGCGTTCTGCATCCGATACGGAAAAAGAAGGTGTGTTTACAGGTAAGTATGTGATAAATCCCTTCAACGGCGAAAAAATACCTTTGTATCTTGCAAACTATGTTCTTTTGGATTACGGAACGGGTATAGTTATGGGTGTTGCCGCTCATGACCAGCGTGACTTTGATTTTGCAAAAAAATACAATCTTCCCATTCGTGTTGTTATTGCCCCCGAGGGCAAGGAAATCAACGGAGAGGAAATGACAGAAGCCTTTGCCGCAGAAGGAATTATGCGTAATTCCGACAGATTTAACGGTCTTGATAATAAAGAGGCAATAAAGGTTATGACAAAATATGCCGAGGATAACGGCTTCGGCAAAAAGAAGGTTAATTTCCGCCTGCGTGATTGGCTTATTTCAAGACAGAGATATTGGGGAGCACCTATTCCTGTTGTATATTGTGAAAAGTGCGGAACGGTTGAGATTCCCGAAAGTGATTTGCCCGTTATGCTTCCTGAAAATGTTAAATTTACGGGACAGGGTAAATCCCCTCTCAGCGAGTGCGAGGAATTTGTTAATACAACCTGTCCCAAGTGCGGAGGTCCCGCAAAGCGTGAAACGGATACTATGGATACATTTGTATGCTCGTCGTGGTATTTTATGAGATATTGCGACCCCCATAATGATAAAATTCCTTTCTCGAAAGAAAAAACCGATTATTGGATGAATGTTGACCAATATATCGGCGGTGTTGAACACGCCATACTTCATCTTTTGTATGCAAGATTCTTTACAAAAGCACTTTGTGATTTCGGATATATTTCCTGTGAGGAACCCTTTGAGAATCTTTTGACACAGGGAATGGTACTTAAAGATGGCACAAAGATGAGTAAATCCTTGGGAAATGTCGTAAGTCCCGAAGAGATTGTTGGAAAATACGGAGCAGATACGGCAAGATTGTTTATAATGTTTGCCGCACCTCCCGAGCGTGACCTTGATTGGAATGATACGGCGGTTGAAGGTGCGTACAGATTCTTAAACCGTGTATGGCGTATTGTTGAGGACTTAAAGGATTATTGGGGCGAAAAGCCGTTAGGCACACTTTCGGATGAGGATAAAAAGTTAAGACTTGCGGTACATTCAAGTATTAAGAAGGTTACCGAGGATTGTAACAGATTCAGCTTTAACACGGCGATAAGCTCTGTTATGGAAATGGTAAATGCTATGTATTCCTATAAAGAAAGCGTAAAAGCGGAGGATATTAACGGAACGGTTATAAACGAAGCAATTGACAGCCTTATCTTGCTTTTATTCCCCTTTGTGCCTCATATTACATCTGAGCTGTGGGAGATAACAGGACATACCGATTCAATTTCAACTCATCCTTGGCCTGAGTATGATGAAGATGCTCTTGTTGTAAACGAGATTGAAGTTGTTCTTCAGATAAACGGCAAAATCCGTGATAAAATAGTTATTTCACCGGATTTGAGCCGTGAAGAAATGACCGAGCTTGCTTTAAACAATGATAAGGTAAAGGCTCTTACCGAGGGAAAAGAGATAGTTAAATGTATTGCAGTTCCCAAAAAGTTAATAAATGTAGTTGTAAAATAATAAAAATACCGCCGAATTTTTCGGCGGTATTTTGGTCTTGTTATCCGTTTTCAAGAGCCTGCTGAAGCCAAAACATACCGATGTCAAAGGCTTTGTAAAGCCCGTCGCGTTCAGCCTGTCTGATAAGCTGGGAACGGGGACCTTCGTTTGTTTTAAGCTCGATTATAACACGCTTCGAAATAGTAATGTCTTCAAGCTCTTCGTTATCTTCGAGGCGGAAGATAACAACATATTTGTCCTCGGGGTTTCCGTAATATATTTCGTTTCCGCATCTTAAAAGAGGTTTTCCGTTATATGTGAGGATATCGTTCTTTTTTGCTTCTTTTGAAGCGGTTGTTTTTTTAGCAGCAGCCATAGTCTTTCTACCTTTCCGACTCACTTAATTTTCAGCATTTTACCGTGAGCCAAGTAAAACGATTTAATACAATACACTTATTTATAATATCAAAAACAGGAATAAATTGCAAGCAAATTTTTAATTTTCAAGCATTTTTTGTATAAGTGTATAACCCTGTTCGATTTTTATGCCTGTTTTTTCAGCTTCCTTTTCGGTGTAGCCTGAGGCTTTGGAACTTATTTCGTCATCGCTTTTGTACAAAACAAAGGGTACGGGGTCGGATGTATGAGTCATTTTGTCAAGTGGCGTGGGATGGTCGGGCATAATAAGCATACGAAAATCAATGCCGTTGTCACGAAGATACTTTAAGACGGGAGCAACAATTTTTTGGTCAATAAGCTCTATTGTTTTTACTTTGTTGTCAATTTCGTGGCGGTGACCTGCTTCATCCGCACCTTCAAGGTGAATATAAATAAAATTCTTTCCGCTTTTAAGTCCGTCAATTGCCGCCTGTGCCTTTCCGTCAAAGTTTGTGGAAACCGTTCCCGTTGCGTTTTCTATCTCAGCAACCTCAAGACCTGCAAGACGACCGATTCCTTTTATAAGGTCAACGGCGGATATTACAACTCCGTCAAGACCGAATTTGTCCTTGTATGTGTCAAGGTTGGGCTTTGTTCCGTTTCCCCAAATCCAAAGAGAATTGGCGGGATGAAGTCCTCTTTTAATTCTGTCAAGGTTTACGGGATGGTCCTTTAATATGTCATAGCTTTTCTTCATAAGTGAAAGAATAACTTTATCTTCGGGAAGATAAGCACCGACTTTTTTGCCGGATATATCATGGGGAGGGGTGAGAGAAAATTTGTTTTCTCTGTTGTGCCATACAAGAAGATGACGGTAGCTTACGCCTCCGAAGAATTCGTATTCATCCGTTGATAAGGCTTCGTTTATTGTCTGAATAAGCTTGTGGGATTCCTCGGTTGTGATTTCATCCGAGCTATAGTCAACCATTGTTTTGTCGGCGTAATCTTCTTCATCGGAAAGGGTGACAAGATTTGCACGGAAGGTTGTATCGGTAAGAGTAAGGGGTACGCCGATGGAAGCCGCCTCAAGAGGTGACCTTCCGGTATAATATTTAAGTGGGTCGTAGCCGAATACCGCGAGGTTTGCAACATCACTTCCGGGAGGAAGGGTTTGCGGAACGGTTTTGACAATTCCCACATATGATTTTTTGGCAAGCTCGTCAATGCTTGGCTTGTGTGCGGCTTCAAGAGGTGTTTTGTTTCCCAATTCGGAAACGGGAGTATCTGCCGCACCGTCTGTTAAAACTACGATGTATTTCATAATCCGATTTTCCTTTCAATTCAAGACTTACATATATTATATACAAACAAACCTTTTATGTCAAGGTTTGATGAGGTGTTTTTATCACTTGCAAAAATGGTGCAGATATAGTAAAATAAAAGAAAAACTTTGATTGGCAGAGGATATATGATTAGAAAAATCAACTTAAACGGTATGACAATTAAATATGACTTGCAATATAAAAAAGTAAAAAATATAAATCTCAGGATAAAGCCGGGCGGTGGAGTTTTTGTTTCGGCAAACAGGGCAGTTTCCGCAGATGTTATTGAAAGGTTTATAATTTCAAAGACGGATTTTATCAAAAATGCATTGACCGGATACGAAAGCCGTGAGCCGTGCGTCAGATATTTTAATGATGATGAAATCCGCGATGTAATTCTTGAACTTTGCCAAAGGATTTATCCGTATTTTGAACGGCTTGGGGTAAATTATCCCATAATAAAATTCAGAAAAATGGTGTCACAATGGGGAAACTGTCATTCACAAAAAGGAATTTTGACATTTAATTTATATCTTACATATGCACCGATTGAGTGTATAGAATATGTGGTAGCTCATGAATTTACCCATTTTCTTCAGCCAAATCATTCGCAAAAATTTTATGATGAGCTTCAAAAGATAATGCCCGATTGGAAGATGCACAGACGGAAGCTTAAAGAAATCCATATAAGAAATGTCGAAAATTAAGTGCAGGAGGGTGACTATATGCCTATAAGAATAATCAGACATGATATAACAAAGGTTAAGGTTGATGCCATAGTCAACGCCGCCAATAATTCTCTGCTTGGAGGCGGAGGGGTTGACGGCTGTATTCATCGGGCGGCAGGCCCCGAGCTTTTAAGGGAATGTGAAAAGCTTGGGGGTTGTGATACAGGGGATGCGAAAATAACAAAGGGATATAATCTCCCCTGCAAATATGTTATTCATACCGTAGGTCCAATATATCAGGATGGAGAGCATAACGAAGAAATGCTGCTTCGTTCGTGCTATAAGACATCTCTTCGTATTGCCAAAGAATACAGATGCGAAACCGTTGCCTTTCCGCTAATATCTTCGGGAATTTACGGATATCCGAAAGGTGAGGCACTTCGTGTTGCCATTGACGAAATCGGGAAATTCTTGTCGGAAAATGAAATGAGCGTTTATATCGTGATTTTCGATAAAAGCACATTTGAAATAAGCGAAAAACTGATTTCCGATATTGAAGAAAACTATTTATACAAGAATATTGAAATCGACGAAAATATGTGTTAAAATAAAAATATGGTTTGAGGTGATATGAAGAAAACGATGATGTATACAAAGACAATGGAAAGATTATTAAAGTTATAATCAAGAAAGGAGAGTGGTGTCACCATCGCAGTTTGGGTGACAACACGCCGATTTTGGAATTTATTCTGAAATATTATAGATAATTATGAAAATTAAATTTAAGATTACTAAAAAAATAATATGCTTTATTATAGGGTTAACCTTGTTTTTTGCGATGTCGTACACAGTATCGTCGCATCCGGGTAGAACAGATGCAAACGGAGGTCACTATGACAGAAAGACAGGACAGTATCATTATCATAATGGTGGTAGCTCATCAGGTAGTTCGTCAAGTAATAGCACATATACCGGACCTACATATGCAAGCAAAGTAAACGCGGTTAGTGTACCAAGTTCTATAAACGCAGGAGAAAGTACAACGCTAAAAGCAAAAGCATATCCTGAAAATGCAGAAGACAGCAATATAACATGGTCATCCGAGACACCTGATATAGCAAAAGTAAGTGCATCGGGAGAGCTGACGGCTGTTGGTATTGGAACGGCAATAATTGTTGCAAAAACATCAAGAGGAACTTCTAATAAGTTCACTATAAATGTTAAAGAGATAATAGCCGAAACGATTAAAGTTAAGGATAAACCGTTTGAAATTTTTATAGGTGAAGAAAAACAGCTTGATGTGATGTTTGCCCCGGAAAATACGACTTATAAAGATGTTGAATGGATATCTTCCGATAACGCTGTTGCTACCGTGAACGAAAGTGGTAAAATAAAAGCGGTTAGTATTGGTAAGACAACAATAACCGTCAAGCATAAAGAACTTGCAGATTCGTTTGAAATAGAAGTAAAACCGATTTTGGCAAAAAGTGTAAAAATCGAACTTGTTGACGATATAGAAACCGAAAAAGAAAAGTTTGTAAAAATCAAAGTTGGAAATACAATTTCTTTTAAAGCGAGCATATTACCTTATGATACTACATACAAAACGGTAAAATGGTCAATCGATAATAATTCAATAGCTGAGATTGATGAAAACGGGGTGCTTAAAGGGGTAACCAATGGCACTGTTACAGTTAAAGCTAAAACAGAAAATGGAATTGAAGATACATTTGAGGTTGAGGTTTATGAAACATTAATTGCAGACGTTATTATCGGAATAATTGCGTTTGTCATATGTTTGGGACTTATAGCCGGAATTATAGTACTAATTGTATACCTTGTAAAGAAACGGAAAAAATAATGCATACAAAAACAAACCACCGACTGTGCCGGTGGTTTGTTTTTTATTCTCTTATCTGACCTGTGCCTTGTATTATATATTTTGTTGTTGTAAGAGCATTAAGTCCCATAGGACCGCGAGCATGAATTTTTTGTGTACTGATGCCGATTTCTGCACCGAAGCCGAATTCAAATCCGTCTGTAAATCTTGTTGAGGCGTTTATATAAACCGCTGCTGCATCAATTTCATCAAGGAATTTTTGAGATGCGGAATAGTCATTTGTGATAATAGCCTCGGAATGTCCGCTGTTGTGCCTGTTAATGTGTCTTATAGCATCCTCTGTGCTGTCTGCGACTTTTACGCCGATTTTCAAATCAAGGTATTCCGTGTCCCAATCCTCATCTGTTGCAGGTGTTGCGGAAGGGAACAGGGCGCACACCTTTTCATCTCCCACGATTTCCACGCCCTTTGAGATAAGAGCAGGAATTATAATGGGCAAAAATTCATCTGCAATGTCTTTGTGAACAAGAAGTTTTTCTTCGGCGTTGCATACCGAAGGTCTTTGGGTTTTTGCGTTGATGATTATTTTTTCCGCCATTTCAAAATCTGCGGATTTATCAACATATACATGGCAGTTGCCCGTTCCTGTTTCAATTGCCGGAACTGTTGCGTTTTCAACGACTGCCTTTATAAGCCCTGCACCGCCTCTCGGAATAATTACATCAAGATATTCGTTAAGACGCATAAGAGCGTTGGCACTTTCTCTTGTTGTATCCTCCACAAGGTTTATGCTTCCTTGCGGAAGTCCGCAATTTTGCATTATTTTGACTATGGCTTTATTTGAGTTTATGGCTTCTTTTCCGCCTCGTAATATTACGGCGTTTCCTGATTTAATGCAAAGACCTGCCGCATCTGCCGTTACATTGGGACGAGCCTCATATATTATCCCTATTACGCCGAGAGGAACACGAACCGTGCTGATTTTTAAGCCGTTGAGGCGGCTTACCTGACCGGTCGTTTCTCCGATGGGGTCGGGGAGTGATGCGATCTGGTCAAGACCTTCCGCCATAGAATAAAGTCGCTCTTTTGTAAGAGTGAGTCTGTCAATTAAACCTTCGCGCATATTGTTCTTTATTCCGTTTTCAATGTCTTTTTTGTTTTCGGCTATAATGTATTCATATTCTGTCCGCAAGGCTTCTGCGATTTTATGCAATGCGTCATCTTTTTCCGCAGATGTAAGCCGCGAAAGAATATAAGATGCTTCTTTTGCAAGCTTTCCTTTAATATTTAATTCCTGCATTTTTATCATTCCTTTTGATTTGATATGATTACTATAACACATAAAGGGAAAATAGACAAGAGAAATTTAGAATATATTGACAAAATTGCACAAAATATTATGTCAAAAGAAGGCGAAAATTTAACCGCTTAATTTTTGCATTGTGCTTGCATATTTATTTTTTTATGATATAATTATAGTTGGTATAAGATTAGGAGATGAAATAAACTCCGTGAATTTTATAAATATTTAAGCTTTATTACATGATAAACGAAAGGAGTATTTGAATGAAGTATTCAAGCGAAGTAGAAAAGATGTGCCCTCTCGCAAAGGGAGCATATCACGGACCTGCTCCCATTCCTCAGGAAGGTAAATGGACGCAGGCAAAGGAAATCACAGACATTTCGGGACTTACCCACGGTGTTGGTTGGTGTGCACCTCAGCAGGGTGCTTGTAAGCTTACCCTTAATGTAAAGGACGGCGTTATTGAGGAGGCATTGGTTGAAACCTTGGGCTGCAGCGGTATGACTCATTCGGCTGCTATGGCGTCTGAAATCTTAATCGGAAAAACATTGTTGGAGGCTTTAAACACAGACCTTGTATGTGACGCAATCAACACAGCAATGAGAGAATTGTTCCTCCAGATTGTATACGGTCGTACACAGACTGCATTTTCGGAAGACGGACTTCCTATCGGTGCAGGTCTTGAGGACTTGGGTAAAGGCTTAAGAAGTCAGGTTGGTACAACATACGCCACAAAGGCAAAGGGACCGAGATATCTGGAGCTTGCAGAAGGTTATATTACAGATGTTGCAGTTGACAAGGATAATCAGATTATCGGTTACAAGTTTGTTCACCTCGGCAAGATGATGGAAATGATTAAAAACGGAACAGATGCAAACGAGGCTTTGAAGAAGGCAAGCGGACAGTACGGCAGAGTTGATGATGCTGATAAGCTCATTGACCCGAGATGCGAATAGGAGGTTATGTAAAATGGCATTATTTGAAAGCTATGAAAGAAGAATTGACCAAATCAACGCAGAACTTTTAAAGCACGGCATCTCATCTATTGAAGAGGCAAAAAAGATTTGCGATGATAAGGGAATAGACGTATACAAAATGGTAAAGGATATTCAGCCTATCTGTTTTGAAAATGCATGCTGGGCATACATTGTAGGTGCGGCCATTGCAATCAAAGAAGGTTGTACGGTTGCGGCTGACGCAGCCGAAAAAATCGGTATCGGACTTCAGTCGTTTTGTATTCCGGGTTCAGTTGCGGATGACAGAAAGGTTGGCTTGGGACACGGCAATTTAGGTGCAAGACTTTTGCGTGAAGAAACAAAGTGCTTTGCATTCCTCGCAGGTCACGAATCATTTGCTGCCGCAGAAGGCGCAATCGGACTTGCTAAAAGTGCAAACAAGGCAAGGAAAGAAGATTTGCGTGTTATCTTAAACGGACTCGGTAAGGATGCAGCGCAGATTATATCAAGAATAAACGGATTTACATATGTACAAACTCAGTTTGATTACTTTACCGGCGAAGTTAAGGTTGTAAAGGAAACCAAATATTCAGACGGTGAAAGGTCAAAGGTTCGTTGCTACGGTGCGGATGATGTTCGTGAAGGTGTTGCAATTATGCATTTAGAAGGAGTTGATGTATCTATTACAGGTAACTCAACTAACCCCACACGCTTCCAGCACCCCGTTGCAGGCACATATAAAAAGGAATGTATCGAGCAGGGTAAAAAGTACTTCTCTGTTGCATCCGGCGGCGGTACGGGAAGAACACTTCATCCCGATAATATGGCAGCCGGTCCTGCTTCATATGGTATGACAGACACTATGGGTAGGATGCATTCTGATGCTCAGTTTGCAGGTTCTTCTTCCGTACCTGCTCATGTTGAAATGATGGGCTTAATCGGTGCGGGCAATAACCCTATGGTTGGTATGACAGTTGCGGTTGCAGTTGCAATCGAAGAAGCAATGAAAAAATAAAATAAAATGGACTTGTGTAAATACAAGTCCATTTTATATTCAGTTTTTAAGAAAGGCAGTGTTAATTTATGGGCGGATTTTTTGGAGTGGTAAGCAGAAGAAGTGCCATTTCCGACGTTTTTTTCGGCACGGATTATCATTCACATCTGGGAACAAGGAGAGCAGGAGTTGTATCTTTTAATGAAAAAGGTTTTCAAAGAGAAATTCACAGCATTGAAAATTCTCCCTTTCGTACCAAATTTGATAAGGTGTTTGAGGAATTGCACGGAAATACAGCAGTGGGATGTATAACTGATTTTGATCCGCAGCCTCTTTTGATACGCTCTAATTTTGGAAATTACGCAATTTGTGTAATCGGTGTTATAAATAATGCAGATGAGTTAGTAAATGAACAGCTTAAAAACGGATATAGTCAGTTTGGTGCAATGAGCGGCGGAAAGGTAAACAGAGTTGAGCTTGCTTCTGCAATCATCAATCAAAAGGATAATATTGAAGAGGGAATTAAAAATCTTCAAAATAAAATAGACGGTTCCGCTACCGTTATAATTATTACGGAAAAGGGTTCGTTGATTGTGGCAAGAGATAAGCTTGGACGCACTCCTGTTGTTGTGGGGAAAGATGCGGACGGATTTTGTGTTTCATTTGAGTCCTTTGCTTTTGAAAAGCTTGGTTATGAGCGTGAGTACGAGCTTGGACCTGCCGAAATTTGTGAAATAACATCGAATGGAATAACCCAACTTTCTCATCCGGGAGAGGAAATGAAAATTTGTTCATTTTTATGGTCTTATTACGGATTTTCAACTTCGGAATATGAGGGCGTAAATGTGGAAGTGATGAGATACAGAAACGGTAAGATTATGGCAGAGAACGATAAAAAGTTAAAAAATGCAGAGGGAATAGATTATGTAGGAGGTGTTCCCGATTCGGGCACGCCCCATGCCATTGGTTATTCTCACGGCTGCCAAGCACCATTTGCAAGACCGTTTATCAAATATACTCCCACATGGGCAAGAAGCTTTATGCCTTCAAATCAGGATGTACGAAATAAGGTTGCAAAAATGAAGCAGATTCCCGTTTGTGAGTTGATAAAAGATAAGAAGCTCTTGCTTGTTGATGATTCAATTGTGAGAGGTACTCAGCTTAAAGAAACGGTTGATTTTCTCTATAACAACGGTGCAAAAGAAGTTCATATGCGTTCTGCTTGTCCTCCCATTATGTACGGTTGTAAGTATCTTGATTTTTCGCGGTCAAGCTCTGAAATGGAGCTTATTTCAAGAAGGGTTATTGCCGAGCTTGAGGGCGAAGAGGGAGAAAAGCATATGGACGAATATGCTGACGGAGCGACGGAGAGAGGAAAGGCATTAAGAAAAGCCATTTGCGAAAAGTTTAATTTTGCTTCTCTTGAATTCCAAAGCCTTGACGGAATGGTAGAGGCTATAGGACTTCCGAAGTGTAAGCTTTGTACATATTGCTGGAACGGAAAAGAATGATTAAAAGCGGTTGCTCCGGCAGCCGCTTTTCAAATGAAAAATGGAAAATGGAAAATGGAAAATTATGGTTCAAATTCGCCGTGGCGTAGCCTCCTCTTATTTATTAAGGGGAGGGGCGATGGTTCCCGGTGGCACTTGGCTCCCCTGTGTAAGGGGAGCTGTCACGGAGTGGCTGAAGGGTTGTCATGCCGTTTCCGCAATTTTCGGACGGGCTCAGCAAGCGGAGCCCCTACGACGAACCACGCGGAACATCCGGTAGGGGCGCCCCTTGGGACGCCTATTAGATGCACGGTGCAAAAGCTAATAATTTTTTCTCATTTGTGACGGAGATATTTTAAACCGTGATTTAAAAGCTCTTGAAAATACAGGAAATGAGCCGAAGCCTGCGTTAAATGCAATTTGGGTTATCGGAATGGTGGTTGAAATAATCAGGTTTTTAGCATAGTCAAGGCGTACATTATTTATATATTCATTTATATGAATTCCAAAAGTTTTATAAAAAATTGTACTGAAATAGTTTTTGCTTAAACCTGCCTCGTCGGCAAGCTCTTTAAGGCTGACAGGCTCGCGGAATTTTCGGTTAATGTACAATAGACTTCTGTAAATCGGCTTTGTGCCTGATGAAACAGGGGTTGTTATATTAAGGGTTCGTATCATGGAAATCATAATACATTCGCACAGATTTTTTATAAAGGACTGATAGCTTGTTTGCTTTTTTTGGTATTCATCTGTTAAAAGGTCAAAAAGAGAAAAAGTTTTTTCGTAGTTTTGCGGAGATAATCTGTAAGCAATGTGTGTATCGGCGGAAACAAGACGGTATAATATTTCGGGATTAACCGTCTGTTCGCTGAATTTTATGTTTATAAGCTCAAGAGGTTCTTTAATTTCCAAAAGATGAAAATTGTAAGGAAACATAAGATATATGTCGCCTTTTGATATTTCATAGGATTTACCGTTTATAGTATGTATTGCTTTTCCCGATAAAATAAGCTCCATTTCATAATAGTCATGGGTGTGCATGGGAGTGTCACTTCCGCAAGTTCTGCGTACAGCTTCTATAAAATTTTTATCCTCAAGCATAAACTTTTTTTCTGTAGTGTTTATCTTATTTGCTTTCATAAAATATATCATCTCCCCTTGTATTATAAAATGTTTATAAAATAATGTCAATGAATTTTTGTTCAAAATTTATAAAAAATCGTAATATTTGCAATGTTTTTGTTTTTTATGATATTGTTATTGTGTTTAATATGTGTAAAATAAAGGTAGAGAGAAAAAGGGGGAGTTTTGATGAATAAAATACATCTTATAGGAAATGCTCACTTGGACCCTGTTTGGCTGTGGCAATGGACAGAAGGATACACAGAGGTAAAAGCGACATTTAAAAGTGCTCTTGACAGAATGAATGAATTTGATGATTTTAAATTTACATCTGCGGCTTCCGTATATTATATGTGGATAGAGGAAAGTGACCCAGAAATGTTTTCGGATATTCAACGCCGAGTAAAAGAAGGCAGATGGTGTATCTCAGGCGGTCAGCTTATTCAGCCCGATTGCAATTTGCCGTCGGGAGAGTCTTTTGCAAGGCATGCTTTGATTTCCCAAAGATATTTTTACGAAAAATTCGGAGTTATCGCACATACGGGATATAATGTTGACTCATTCGGTCATAACGCAAGTATGCCAAAGCTTCTTAAAAACAGCGGAATGAATAACTATGTATTTATGCGCCCCATGCCTCACGAAAAGGATTTGCCTTCTTATTTGTTTGATTGGGTAAGCTATGACGGAAGCTCGGTTAAAACATACAGAATTCCCGAATTTTACAATATTGATATGTCAAGGCTTGAGGTCTTTTCAAATATTGAAAAGCTATCTTGCGATATTCCCATGATGGCGTTTTACGGTGTCGGAAACCACGGAGGAGGGGCAACTGTAGAGCTTCTTGATAAAATGCACAAAACATTATCGGATAGCTTTATATATTCAACTCCCGATGAATATTTTGAAGATGTAAAGAACATTGATGTTCCCACAGTATATAACGATGATTTGCAATTCCATGCAAAGGGATGTTACAGTGCGTTAAGTGAGCTTAAGACAAATAACCGTAAAGCGGAAAATATGCTTATGAGAGCTGAAAATTATTCCGTTCTTTCCAATTATCTTATGGAAACGCCTTACAAAAAAGAAGATATGCGTAAAGCGTGGATCGATGTTTTGTTCAATCAGTTTCACGATATACTCGGCGGTTGTTGCATAAGAGAGGCATATGAGGACGCCGAATATTATCACCATGAAGCAATGGCGATAGCCGACAGAAATATTAACTTTGATTTGACGCAGATTTCGTGGAATATAGATACGATGAACGGAAAGGAAATAAAGCCATATAAGCAAAGCGTTCCGCCTGTTCCCTCATGGCACAGTGCCGAGGATATTGGAACTCCTGTAGTTGTGTTTAATTCCTTGCCCTTTGCCATATCTAAAACCGTTTTTGTTCGTGATACGGCAAAATACATAACGGATGAAAAAGGGAATGTTGTGCCTTATCAGCTTGTGCGTGATTCAAAAACGAATGTTGATGATAAATTTAAGCTTGCTTTTACAGCTGATGTTCCTGCTTTGGGATACTCCGTATACAGAATGTATTTTTATAACGAGAAAGAGGCGAACAATACAGACTTAAAGGCTTATGACAATGTTCTTGAAAACAGCGTTATAAACGTTACATTCAACAAAGAAAAGGGAGAGCTTTCATCTTTATTTGATAAAAGACAGGGAGCGGCGATAATAAATAAAGATTGCTTTACGGTTCTTATGGATGAAACCCATTGCGACACATGGGCACATGATATTGCTGAATTTAAAAATTTATATGCAATGTGCAAAAAAGGAAGCGTAAAAGTAATAGAAGAAGGTCCGGTCAGGGCAACGATAAGATGTATTCAGGAATTTGAGAACACAAAAATTATTCGTGATTATTCGATTACGCCCGAAAGCGATGAAGTTACGGTTAATACTTTTATTGATTTCAGAGAGAAGCATAAAATGCTTAAATTTTCTATTCCCGTAAATACAAGAGAGCCCAAAGCTTTTTGTGAAATACCCTACGGATTTATTGAAAAACCCATAGACGGAAAAGAACAAGCTTCTCAGGAATGGATAGCTCTTACGGGAGATAAATCGGGAATAGGCGTTGCAACTACTTCGCAATACAGCTTTGATGCAGAGGATAACATACTTTCCCTTACAGTATTAAGAGGTGCGATATATGCTGACCATTTCGGAAACAGAGATGAGTTTTGTGAGTACACCGAGCAGGGAGAGCATAGGTTTAAATATTCAATTTTCCCATATACAAAACCTGCGGATGCGGTAAAGCGGAGTATGATTTTGAACAATGAGCCTACAGCCGTAATTGAAACATTCCACAAGGGAAAGCTTGGTACAAGCTTTAAAGGAATAAATGTTTCAGAAAGCAATATAATTGTCACCGCCATTAAGCCGGCAGAGGATGGAAACGGAATTGTTTTAAGGTGCTTTGAAGCAGATAATAAAGATACTAATGTTTCCGTAAAGCTTTTTGAGAAAGAGTTTTCGGCAAGCTTTAAGGGTGGAGAAGTAAAAACATTTTTGATAAATGAAGACGGTGTTTTTGAAACATCATTTATGGAATGGAAAAAATAAGAGGAGGCAAAAAATATGAAGTGCATAGGCTTTGACATAGGCGGAACAAAGTGTGCGGTTTGCGTTGGCGAAATAAGCGAGGACAGCGTTAAGATTATTGATAAAAAGATAATTAAGACAGAAAAAGGGGCAGACCCATACAGAATAATAGAGCAAATGTGTGAAATAGCCGAAGAATTGACGGATGATTTTTCAAGAGTAGGAATAAGCTGCGGCGGTCCTCTTGATTCAAAAAACGGGATAATTAAGTCGCCGCCCAATCTCATAGGCTGGGATAACATTAAAATAGTTGATTACATTAAAAACAGATGGGGAGGAAGCGTAAAGCTTCAGAATGATGCAAACGCCTGTGCTGTTGCCGAATGGAAATTCGGAGCGGGGAGAGGTTGTGAGAATATGATATTCTTAACCTTTGGAACCGGTTTCGGAGCAGGACTGATTTTGAACGGAAGATTGTACAGCGGAACAAGTGATATGGCAGGAGAGGTAGGTCATATTAAAATTTCCGAAAGAGGTCCCGTTGCCTATGGCAGGCAAGGAACCTGTGAGGGCTTCTGCTCCGGCGGTGGCTTGGCACAGCTTGGGAGAACAAAAGCTCTTGAGCTTTTGCAGGTTGGAAAAACTGCATCTTTTTGCAAATCCTTATATGAGCTTGATTTAATAAATGCAAAGGATATTGCCGATTGTGCAAACCAAGGCTTTTCCGATGCAATTGAGGTGTATGAGGAGTCTGCTCGAAAGCTTGGTTACACGTTGTCGATTTTGATTGATTTGTTTAATCCCGAAAAAATCGTAATAGGCAGTATTTTTCAAAGAGCAGAAAATTTGATAAGACCGGAAATGGAAAAAGTAATCGAAGAAGAAAGCTTGATTTATGCAAGAGAGGTATGCAAGGTTGTGCCTGCCGAGCTGAAAGAAAATTTAGGTGATTATGCGGCACTTGCGATTGCTGCAATGGAATAATTTGATAGGAGGAAATAAGATGATAAACGAGTTAATAAACAGATATCCAAAGCTTGAACCCATATGCGATAATATAAAATACGCCATTGATTTAATGGAAGAAACATATAAACAAGGCGGCAAAATTATGGTATGCGGAAATGGAGGAAGTTGTTCGGACAGCGACCACATTGTAGGAGAGCTTATGAAAGGTTTCTTATCCTTAAGACCTCTTGAAGATTGTGAAAAAGATATGTTTAACGGTATTTGTGAAAATCCCGAGTTGTTTACAAAAAATCTTCAAAGAGCAATTCCTGCAATATCCATACCGGCACAGGCGGCTGTACTTTCGGCTTTTTGTAACGATGTTGAACCCGAGCTTATGTATGCCCAGCTTGTTTTCGGATACGGAACGGACAAGGATTTGCTTATATGCCTTTCAACTTCGGGAAATTCAAAAAATGTTGTAAATGCCGCTGTTGCCGCAAAAGCAAAAGATATGAAAACAGTCGGAATGACTGGAATGAAGGAAAGCAAGCTTTCGGAGATATGCGACTGCATAATTAAAGCTCCCGAAACTGAAACATATAAGGTTCAGGAATATCATTTGCCTATATATCATGTTTTGTGCGCAGAGCTTGAAAAAAGACTTTTTGAAGAAAAGTAAGGGGATGACAATATGAAAAAATCATTGAATTTAAGCGGAAAATGGAAGCTTTATTATTATGATTCCGACGAGGTTTTGGTTTCTTCTCCGAAAGAGCTTCAAAATGAGAGTGTTAATTGTGTAAATGCAACTGTTCCGGGAAATGTTGAGCTTGATTTGGCAAATTCGGGAATAATACCAAAGGAGCTTTTCAAAGGTATGGCAACGGTTGAAAATTATAAGCTTGAGGCTCATGATTGGTGGTATGAAAAAGAATTTAACAATACCTTGAAAAACGCAAAACGAATCTTTATTAAGTTCGGAGCCGTTGATTGTCTTGCAGATTATTACATAAACGGCGAAAAATTTGCATCTTCGGATAATGCGTTCATTGAACAAAAGTTTGATGTTACCGATTTGATTAAAGACGGCAAAAATATTTTGCAGGTACATATAAAATCTGCGGCGAGATTTGCTTTAAAGCAGGATTTACCTATGAATATTATAACCGAAAGAGCATACACGGCATATTTAAGAAAGCCTGCTCATTCCTTTGGTTGGGATATTTTTCCGAGGACTGTAAGTGCAGGAATATGGAAGGATGTAGAGCTTATTGGCGATGACAGTTGCGGTTTTTTAGAGTGTAGTTATTATGTGGACAAGTTTGGATTTGATAAGTGTGAGATAGTTTTTAAAACCCAATTTGAGGTGCCTTACAAGACATTTTCCCGTGATATTGAAGTAAAAGTAACGGGCATTTGCGGAAGAAGCAAGTTTTCAAAAACATTTCCTGCAAATCACTTTAAGGTGACGGTTGGTTCGGTAGTGATTGAAAATCCTGAAATTTGGTGGCCGTACGGATACGGAGAAGCTAATGTTTATGATGTGAAGTTTGAACTTATCATTGACGGAAAGGTTTATGATATCCGAAAAATGAATATGGGTATTCGCAAGGTTGAGCTTGTCAGAACAGAAACTATGCTTGAAAAAAACCATTGCTTTAAATTTGTGATAAACGATACCGATATTATGTGTAAAGGAAGTAATTGGGTTCCTCTTAATCCGTATCACAGTATGGATAAAGCCAAATACCAAAAGGCACTTGAGCTTTTCTCGGATACTCATTGCAATATATTACGAGTATGGGGTGGCGGAGTTTATGAGCAGGAAGAATTTTATGATTATTGCGACCGTCACGGAATTATGGTTTGGCAGGACTTTATGATGGCTTGCAATCCAATGATTATGAATGATGAGATGATGAAAAATCTCGAAAAAGAATTTACATGGGCGGTAGTATCCCTTCGAAATCATCCGTCGATAGTTTTATGGGCAGGTGACAATGAAATAGACGAGCATTATGCCTACAGACATCGTGATACCGACGGGAATATTATTACAAGAGAGCTTTTGCCTCATATAATAAACATTAACGATTGCAGACGCCCGTATCTTCCAAGTTCACCATATTTACCCGGAAAATACGCTGACGGATACGAAAACGCAGAAGATATTTATGTTGAAAGGCATTTGTGGGGTGCAAGAGATTACTACAAGGCTGATTTTTATAAAAATTCCAAAGCTCATTTTGTCAGCGAAACAGGTTATCATGGTTGTCCGAACGTAAAAAGCCTTAAAAAGATTGTGGATGATGATTGCGTTTTCCCTGTTTATAATGAGCAATGGTGCCTTCATTCATCGGACCAAAGCGGAAATATGTCAAGAGTAAAGCTTATGGAAGACCAGATACGACAGCTTTTTGACTTTGTTCCCGATAACATTGACGACTTTAGTCTTGCATCTCAGATATCACAGGCTGAAGCCAAAAAGTATTTTATTGAAAGAGTGCGAATTAAAAAGCCGTATACAAGCGGTATTATTTGGTGGAATATGCTTGACGGTTGGCCTCAGATGTCGGATGCTGTTGTGGATTACTTTTTTGATAAAAAGCTTGCGTATGAGTATATAAAGCGCTCGCAGGAACCCTTTTGCCTTATGATTGATGATATGAAGGATTGGACATATGATATTGTTGCATCGAATGATACATTAAATACCGTCAATGGTAGCTTTAAGGTTTCGGATATAGACACAGGCGAAGAACTGTGCAAGGGAAATATGGAAATTTTCCCGAATTCAAATCTTAAAGTCGGTGAAATTCCCCTTATGTATCCCGAAAAAAGGTTTTTGGTTGTTGAGTGGAATGTTAACGGAAAGACATATTTTAATCACTTTTTGTGCGGATTTCCGGGATTTGATTTTAAAAATTATAAAAAAAGCTTAAATAAATTTAAAAAATATATAAAGGAGAAATAAGATTATGAAAATTTTTATTGACACTGCAAATGTAAACGAAATAAAGGATGCCGCAAAGCTTGGGGTATTGAGCGGAGTTACTACTAACCCATCTCTTATAGCCAAAGAGGGCAGAAAATTTGAAGATGTAATTGCCGAAATCGTAGAAATTGTTGACGGACCAATCAGCGCAGAGGTTACATCTCCAAATGCGGATGAAATGGTAGCTCAGGCAAAAGAACTTTCGGCGATACATAAAAACATAGTAATTAAAATTCCGATTTGTGAGCAAGGTTTAATTGCTGTTGCAGAGCTTAAAAAGCATGGAATTAAAACAAATGTTACTTTGATTTTCAGTGCATCACAGGCTTTGCTTGCCGCAAGAGCCGGTGCAAGCTTTGTATCCCCTTTTATAGGCAGACTTGATGATATTTCTGATGACGGCTCTGTTCTTGTAGAAGAAATTGCAGAGATTTTTGATATATACGGAATTGAAACCGAAATAATTGCGGCAAGTATAAGAGGACCTCAGGATGCTGTCCGTGCGGCTCTTGCAGGGGCAGACATTGCAACTATTCCATATAAAGTAATTCTTCAAATGATAAACCATCCCCTTACCGATAAGGGCATAGAAAAGTTTAATGCAGATTGGGCGAAGCTTACTCAAAAATAAGGAGGAAGCATTATGAATTATGATGCAAGACTTAAAAACCACTATTCGCCGCAAAAAGGTTGGATGAATGACCCCAACGGCTTGTGCGAATTTGATGGATATTACCATGCGTTTTATCAGTTTATGAAAGATTACGAGCAGCCGTGGTATGCTCCTATGACATGGGGACATGCAAGAACCAAGGATTTTAAAAATTGGGAGGAGCTTCCGGTTGCTCTTTACGCCGATAAAGAATATGATACAGATGGTTGTTGGTCAGGCACGGCAATAGAGCATGATGGAGTTTTGTATCTCTTTTATGCTTCGGTAATCAAAGACGGCGAAAAATGGAAACAGAGCGTCAGTATGGCATATTCCAAAGACGGGATAAACTTTGAGAAGCATGAAAGCAATCCTTTAATAAAGACCTCTCCCATAGGGTGCGGCAGAGATTTCAGAGACCCTGCAATAATGAAATATAAGGATGGTTTTTGCCTTGTTGTTGCAACATCCGATGAAGAAAATACCGAGGGACGCCTTGTGCTTTACAAAAGTAACAACTTGGTTGATTGGGAGTATTCCGGAATAATCAAGAAATGGGACTCATCCAAATATTGTGAATGTCCGTCGTTTATGCCGTACGGAGATAAATTTATGCTTACAACCTCTGTGGTAGCACTTGATGATTCCAAACGGTTTTGTGTTATGTACGGTGATTTTGACGGAGAAAAGTTTGTGTCCGAAATAACAGCGGAACCATTTAAAGGTCCCGACCAATATGCAGGACAGGCTTTCCTTGATAATTCGGGGAGGCATATATTTATTACTTGGCTTCCAGGATGGGAATATGCCGAGTTTTATAAAAAATCAATCGGATGCCTTTCTATGCCTCTTGAACTTGTGGTTAAAGACGGTAAAATTATTGCAATTCCGATTAAAGAAACGGAGAATATCGGAACGACTGATGATGAATATGTTAAATTGTCAAATGAAGGATTTGTGATTAAGCGTGAAGTAAGACCTGATGTGATATGCAAAACCGGCGTAAAAGATATGAAAATTATCCGTGATGAATATATAATTGAGATTTATATAAATGGCGGCGAAGAGGTATATTCCGCTGTTTTGTGTTGACAGCACAAAAAAGTCGATGGATTTTGCATCGACTTTTTTCTTGTAAAAACTTTATTTGTATGATATAATTTAACCGGTGGTTTAAATGAATATTGATAAAAACATAGCTCTTGCCGAAAGAATTGCCACAGAGGTCCAAAAAGCAGGCGGAGAAACATATTATGTGGGCGGATATGTCAGAGATAAGCTTTTGGGAATTCAAAGCAAGGATATTGATATCGAGATTTACGGTATAGAGGTTGATGTGCTTGAAAAAATTCTTGACAGCATCGGTGAAAGAACAGAGTACGGCAAAAGCTTTGGGATTTACGGCATAAAGGGATATACGCTTGATATCGCCTTTCCGAGAAAAGAAAGGCAAATCGGAAAAGGACACAGAGATTTTAAAATAGAGATTGACCCTTTTATTAACCCGAAGATTGCCACAAAAAGAAGAGATTTTACAATAAATGCATTTATGGAAAATGTTATAAGCGGAAAACTTCTTGACTTTTACGGCGGTATTGAGGCCTTGAAAAACAAAAGAATATGTCATATAGATGATCTTTCTTTCGCAGAAGATTCGTTAAGAGTATTTCGAGGGGCACAGCTTGCCGCAAGGCTTGATTTTAAGATTTGTGACGAAACGCGAAAACTTTGCAGTAAAATGGATGTTTCAAAGCTCTCAAAAGAAAGAGTGGAAGAGGAGCTTAAAAAAGCTTTGCTTTGCAGCAATAAACCGCAGATTTTCTTTGAAGAATTACAAAAAATGAATATGCTTGATTTTTGGTTTCCGGAAATCAAAGCTTTGATTGGGTTAGAACAAAATCCCGTATATCATCCTGAGGGAGATGTATATACCCATACAATGATTGTTTTGGAAAATGCATCAAAATACAGAGATGAATCATCATATCCATATGGATTTATGCTGTCAGCACTTGCACATGATTTCGGGAAAACTGTTTGCACTGAAATAAAGGATGGAAGAATTATTTCCTATGGGCATGAAACTGTTGGTTTGCCTATTGTAAAAAAATTTATCGAAAGACTTACGAATGATCGAAAATTAAAAAAATATGTATTAAATATGGTTGAAAATCATATGCGTCCCAATGCTTTGGCGGTACAAAATTCGTCTATAAAGACGACGAATAAATTGTTTAATGATGTAGCCTCTCCGAATGATATTATTTATCTTGCATTGTCCGATATAAAAACAGGAAATATTGATGAAAAGAGTAAAAACGAAAAATTTTTATATGACAGGCTTAAAATTTATGAAGATTTAATGAGTAAGCCATACATTACCGGAAAAGACCTTATAGATTCGGGACTTGATGCGGATAAATCTTTTTCAGACATATTGGAATATGTTAATAAACTGCGGCTTTCGGGCATTGATAAAGAGTCTGCGCTTAAGATGACTATTGCATATGCTAAGAAAATTAATAATTTTATTTCTCAAAAATAAAGTTTTTCTTGACTAAATGTGGAAAATGAAGTATAATAAAGTAGATTAAAAAAAGAAAGGATTTTGAAAATGAAAAAAGTTATTGCTTTAATTTGTTGCGTAAGCTTAATTGCATGTGTATTGGTTGGATGCGGAGCTGCTGATAACAGTTCATCTGCTCCTGCTGAAAACGGCGGAGCCGATAAAGTTTGGAAGATTGCTTCCGACACAGTATTCAAGCCGTTTGAATACACTGATGCAAGCGGAAAGTTTGTAGGTATTGATGTCGATATTTTGGATGCAATTGCAAAGGACCAAGGATTTAAGTATGAACTCAACAGTATCGGTTGGGATGCTTCAATTGCTGCTTGTCAGGCAGGTCAGGCTGATGGTATGATTGCAGGTGCTTCTATTACCGAAGAGCGTAAAAAGACCGGTTGGATTTTCTCTGACGGATATTATGTTGCAACTCAGTGTATGACAGTTGCAAAGGACGCTGATATCAAATCGTTTGATGATGTAAAGGGTAAAGAGGTTGCCGTTAAGACAGGTACACAGGGTGCAACATATGCAGAGAGCTTAAAGGATAAGTACGAGCTTAAAATTACATATTTTGAAGATTCGCCCACAATGTATCAGGCAGTTATCGGCGGTCAGGCTGTTGCTTGCTTTGAGGATACGCCTATTATGTCCGCTTCGATAAAAGAAGGTAGCCTTGCGCTTAAGATTGTTGAAGGCTCCGAAAACGAAGGCGCACCTTACGGATTTGCGATATTTAATAGTGCAAATCAGCAGCTTATTGATATGTTCAATAAGGGACTTGCAAATATCAAGGCGAACGGTACTTACGACCAGATTATAAAGAAGTACCTCGGATAATTTGATTTTCCGTGAAAATATGCGGGGGTCCTTGTGGTCCCCCCTATGTTTTTTTGAAGGAGTTTAGCAAACTATGATACAAATACTTTCATCTTTTGGCAGACTGTTATTGCTTGCCATGGGACAGACCTTGCTGCTTGCTTTGTGTGGTTTGTTCTTTGCCTGTATCTTAGGTATGATTTTTGGGTTGATGAGCGTTGTTAAAAATCGTGCATGTAATATTGCAGCACAGGTTTTTGTTGATGCCATTCGCGGAGTACCAATGATAGTTCTGGCTTATTTTATATATTTTGGAATTCCTTATGCGTTGAAAAACTTTTTAAACATAAATATAACAATGTCTGCTCTTCAGGCAGGTACAATATGTTTAGCACTTAATTGCGGAGCGTATATGGCAGAAATCATTCGTGCCGGAATTCAGTCTGTTGATGTAGGTCAAATGGAGGCTGCGAGAAGTCTTGGACTTAAATACAGCTCATCTATGCGGCTTGTTGTTCTTCCTCAGGCTATCAAAACCATGATTCCCAGCATAATAAATCAGTTCATTATTACTTTAAAGGATACATCAATTTTATCTGTAATTGGATTCCCTGAACTTGTAAATACTGCAAAAAATGTTATTTCTATTAACTTTCAATCATTCCAAGTATGGGCAATTGTTGCTGTAATGTATCTGATTGTTATTACGATTTTGTCTAAGCTTGCAAAACGTGTAGAGAGGAGAATGAATCGTGGCAGGAAATAGTGAAAAAATTAAAATTCATTTGAATGATGTGAAAAAGAATTTCGGTGATTTAGAAGTCTTAAAAGGAATTTCCCTTGATGTATATGAAGGAGAGGTAGTTGTTATTCTCGGACCTTCCGGAAGCGGAAAGTCAACTCTTTTAAGATGTCTTAACAAGCTTGAAGAGGTTAACTCCGGAGAAGTTATCGTTGACGGAATTGATTTAAATGATAAGAAAACAGACATAAATAAAGTTCGCGAAGACATTGGTATGGTGTTCCAGCATTTTAATCTTTTTAACAACTTAAATGTTTTGGATAATCTTATGCTTGCGCCCAATACCTTAAAGAAAGGGACTAAACAGGAAAACAAAGAAAAGGCTCTTGAAATGCTTGAAAAGGTCGGACTTTCAGATAAGACGGATGCCTACCCTTCACAGCTTTCCGGTGGTCAGAAACAGCGTGTTGCCATCGCAAGAGCGTTATGTATGAACCCGGATATTATGTTGTTTGACGAGCCTACATCTGCCCTTGATCCCGAAATGGTTGGAGAGGTTTTACAGGTTATGAAAAAGCTCGCATCCGAGGGTATGACAATGGTTATGGTATCTCATGAGATTGGATTTGCAAGAGAGGTTGCAGACAGAGTTGTGTTCCTTGACGACGGCATCTTGCTTGAGCAGGGCACGCCCGAGGATGTTATTTACAACTCCAAAGAACCTCGTGTTATTGATTTCTTTAATAAAGTGCTTTAAGTGTGTTAAGACAAAATCATACAGATGTCCCCAGAGTACACCTTGTTTATTTTGCTTCGCCTATTTGGCGAAGCTTTGCTTTTTTTTCGTCTTTTTGTCCTTCTCAAAAATTTTGCGATTTTTCGGGATTGCTTGTGTACTATTTTGCGGAACTGTACAAAGACATGGTACATATTATCCCTAAAAGCTGCCCCAATGAACACATTTTTGTTAAATTTTGAAAAGTTTAAATATTTTTCGAAATTCTATTGTTTTTATTATTCCGTTGTGATATATTTAGTATATATAATAAATTTGTTAAGAGGCTTAAGATGAATATATTTAAAAGATTGAAACCTAAAAATACTGATGATGTTTTCTTGAAAAATGAGATTATAGGAAATTCTTTATCAACACTTATTCTCTTGATTTTTGCTCTCATTACTGTTTTTTTGTGGTTTTCCTTTGATTGGAGCATAATTATAGGAAAGAGGTTGCTTATAAACTCTGTTTTTATTATATCATTTTTGTCAACCATCTTTTGTCTTGTCCTTTTGTTTGCATTCAGAGGCAGAAAAAGATGGATTAAATATGCAATTATAATTTTGTTTGTTGTCGCCTTTGTCGGTTTTTCCTGCTTTGGTGATTATATTGCGGTTACTATAATTTTAGTTATACCGATTGCTCTATCTTGTATTTATTTTATGCCGAAATTTACAATTTTTGCAACTGTTTTTTCCATTGTGATGTTGACATTTACAAGATATTTTTCTGTTAAAACCGGACTGGCAGATTTGGATTTAAATTATGTTGTTTTAAATTTAGGCGAAAAATGGGTCGTATATAACGATTTATACACATCTCTTTATGGCGCCGGTATAAACATAGATAAATATTTATATTTGTTTATGGTTCAGTCCCATATTCCTACGGTATTGGTGATGGGGTGTGTAGGTACAATTTGTTCTCTTATTGCCAACAGAGGCAAGAAGATGGTTTGGGAACAAGCTGAAATTTCTGCTAAAAATGAGCGAATTAAAAATGAACTTGAGCTTGCGTCGAAGATACAGGAAAGTATGCTTCCGAAAAATCTTTTGAGTCATGAAGCGTTTAATATAAATGCGATGATGAAGCCTGCAAAAGAAGTTGGCGGTGATTTTTACGATTATTTTATGACTGCGGGCGGACAACTTGCATTTGTTGTAGCGGATGTTTCGGATAAGGGAGTTCCGGCTGCTTTGTTTATGGCGAAAACAAAAACCCTTTTGAGAACATTTATTGAAGACGGTGTGGATATTGCCGAAGCATTTAACAAAGTTAACATTGCCATGTCCGATAATAATGAATGGAATATGTTTGTTACGATGTTTGCAGGTATTATTGACCCCAAAACCTATGTTGTTACTTGTGTGAATGCAGGTCATTGCCGTCCGTTACTCAGAAAAAACGATAACAATTTTGAATATATTGATATTGAACCTGATTTAGTAGTCGGAAGCTTTGAGAACCTTGAATTTACATCTCATAAATTTGAAATTAAAAAAGGTGACCGTTTGTTTCTTTATACCGATGGGGTCACAGAGGCGACAAGCAAGGATAAGGTGTTATACGGAGAAGAGCGCCTGCTTGATTTTATGAACAAACACAAAGAGATGAATGTCAATGAAATTACAGAAACCTTGGGAGATGAGCTGACGGCTCATTTAAACGGAGTAGAGCAAAACGATGATATTACAATGCTTGTAATTGATATTTGTTAATTATATAAAAGGAGAAAAAATATTATGTTAAAAATCCAAAAAGTAAACGACGGAGAACTTACAGAGATTAAGCTTTCGGGCAGACTTGATGTGAATACATCGAAAGAGCTAAATGAATTTATTGAAAAAGAACTTTCGGAAGTTACTAAAAAGCTGATATTTGATTTTAAAGATCTTGAATATATTTCAAGTGCCGGACTTAGAATTGTGCTTTCTGTCCATAAAACAATGAGCGGTAAAGAAGGTCTTATTATTAAAAATGTCAGCGATAGTATGATGGAGATATTTAAAGCAACGGCATTTACAAAATTTTTGAATTTTGAATAATGCGTTTTGATTTTATCTATGTTGCAGCAAAATAATAATGTAATAAGCAATTCCCTTGAACTGCGGAATTGCTTATTAAATGTTGATGTTGCTTAATTTGGGTTGTTGTTAAGAAAAGAGGTAGTTTTTGGTGGAAATATTGTTAAGCATTGCTGTTGCCCTTCTGGCAGGACTTTTGATGTCCAGAGCAGTAAAACCTTTCGGGCTTCCTGCTGTTACCGGATATTTGATTGCAGGACTTTTGATTGGACCTTATTGTTTGGGTAAGCTTGGAATAGAAGGAATAGGTTTTGTATCTATGGATTATGTCAACAGATTGGGAGTTATATCCGATGTTGCACTTGGATTTATAGCTTTTTCAATTGGAAATGAATTTCGTTTATCACAATTGAAAAAGACAGGTAAACAGGCGACCGTTATTGCAATTGTGCAGGCATTGTGTGCAACATTGTTGGTAGACATTGCACTTTGCGTTTTAAGTGCAATTCTTGGACAAGAGAGATTTCCGTATAGTGCCGCAATTACTTTGGGAGCTGTGGCGACTGCAACTGCTCCGGCGGCAACACTTATGGTTGTAAGGCAGTATAAAGCAAAAGGACCGTTGACAGATTTGTTACTTCCCATTGTTGCTTTGGATGATGCAGTTGGATTAGTTATTTTTGCAGTTTCCTTCGGCATTGCAAAAGCTATTGTCGGAGGATCAATAGATTTCATATCCATAATTGTAAATCCCGTAATCGAAATTATTACTTCACTTACACTCGGTGTTGTTGTGGGATATGTTTATTCTGAATTTGAAAAGCTTTTTCATTCACGAAGCAAACGACTTTCGGTATCTGTTATGTTTGTAATATTGACAGTTGCGATTTCAATGCTTAAGTTTAACGCAGGACCTGTAACCGTCGGATTTTCTCCTCTGCTTTCTTGCATGATGCTCGGAACTGTATTTTGTAATATTTGTGAATCATCGGAAGAGCTTATGGATAGAGTTGACAGATGGACAACGCCGCTATTTATATTGTTTTTTGTAATAAGCGGTTCGGAACTTGAATTGTCCGTGTTTGCCGATGTTGCTATAATCGGTGTAGGCGTTATATACATTTTGTTTCGTTCAATTGGTAAGTATTTCGGCTCTATGGGAAGTGCAAAACTTACCGGTTGCAGCGATACCATTTCAAAGTATTTGGGAATTACGCTTCTTCCTCAAGCAGGAGTTGCCCTTGGAATGTCTGTTACAGCAATGCAGCTTGGAACGACGGAAGGAACTATTGTCAGAAATATAATTCTTTTTTCTGTTTTAATTTATGAATTGATAGGACCGTTACTTACAAAGATTGCATTAACAAAAGCCGGCGAAATAATCCCCGGGGGAAGAAAATCGTCCAAGGTACTTAATAAAGAATGAAAATAATACTAAAAAACACTTGCGTTTTGCAAGTGTTTTTTAGTTGGAGGAGAGGAAGGGATTCGAACCCTCGGTACGCTATTAACGTACACAGCATTTCCAATGCTGCGCCTTAAGCCATCTCGACCACCTCTCCGTGTATGGCTAATTTGGTCGGGGCGACAGGATTTGAACCTGCGGCCCCTTGGTCCCAAACCAAGTGCGCTACCAAACTGCGCCACGCCCCGAAACAATCAATATTATATACTTTTTTGACTCATATGTCAAGACATATTTTCCACAAAATTCGTTTTTTAAAAAATTTAATATTGATGTAACAGGTAAGACTTGACTTTTTGATTTTATAAGAATTTTTTTCTCCAGATGCTCGGAACGAACAATAGCAAAATCGGAAATATCTCAAGCCTTCCCAACAGCATATCAAATGTTAAAACAATTTTAGAAAAAATTGTAAGAGAACTGAAATTTTCAACGGGACCAAGTATTCCAAATCCGGGTCCGACATTGTTTAAGCATGTAATAACAGATGATATGGTTTCGTCTACGGCTAAATTATTAAACGCAATTAAAAACAGGGAAATAACAAGCAATATAACATAAAGTGTGAAATATCCGTATGTTACCTTTACGGTTTCGTTGTCTACGATTTTTCCGTCAATTTTAATGTTTGTAATTGACTTTGGATGAACAACGCCTTTTAAAGTGTTATATCCGGCTTTTGCAAGTATCATAACTCGAGAAAGCTTTAAACCTCCGCCCGTTGAACCTGCACACGCACCTATGCACATAAGAAGCAAAATAATAATTTTTGCAAATCCGCCCCATAAATTAAAGTTTGTAGTACAAAAACCTGTGGTACTGATTAGCGAAGCAGTCTGGAACGCAGATGTTCTTATTGTATCGCTTATTGTTGGATACATAGTGTAGGTGGAAAAAGCAAAAAGTGCGGTTGCACATACAACTATTCCCAGAAAAACTTTCCACTCGCTGTTTTTTGTGACAGAAGTAAATCTGCCTATAATCAGGAAATAGAATAGATTAAAGTTTATGGAGAAGAGGAGCATAAACACGGTGATTACCCACTCTATATAAGGGCTTCCGTATGCAGCAATACTTGCATTTCTGCAACTGAAGCCACCGGTTCCCGCTGTTGAAAATGTATGAATTATGCTGTCGTATACAGGCATACCTCCGCATACCAAGAAAATAAATTCAAGGACACAAAGACCAAAATATATGCCGTAGAGTATTTTCGCATTGCTCATACCTCTGGGGACGAGCTTTGAAACTGCCGGCCCGGGAACCTCTGCACGCATAAGATGGAGAGAGTTCTTGTCTGAAATGGAAATAAACGCCATAGCAAAAACCAAAACGCCCATTCCGCCAATCCAATGAGTAAACGACCTCCAAAAAAGCATACTCTTTGACATAGCTTCTATATTTGTTAAAATTGAAGCACCTGTTGTTGTGAATCCGGAAACCGTTTCAAAAACCGCATCAATATAATTGGGTATTTCTCGGCTTATAAAGAAAGGCAGAGCTCCGACAAGGGACCAAGCAACCCATACAAGACCGATTATCATAAGACCTTCCTTGGCGTAAAGCTCGTCGTTTTTGGGCTTTAAATAAGAAAGAGCAACCCCGATTACAGCTGATATTGCCGCGGATATTAAAAAGGCAACGGCTGAACTGTATTCTTTATATATAAACGATACAAGAACAGGAAGAAGAAGCAACACGGCTTCTATAACTAAAAATTTTCCCAATATAGAAAAAACAATTCTTTTTTTCATAAATGCATTAACCTCTTTTAGATGAATATTTCGCGAAATTCGTGTAATTTTTTCTCTGTGGTGATGACAATAACCCTGTCATCTTTTTGGATTGCATCAGCTCCGCCGGGAATGATGGTTTGTGAGCCTCGAATAATGCTTGCAATCAGGACATCTTTTTTTGTAGAAAGCTCTCTGAGCGGTTTTCCCGTGTAAAAATCATCTTCTCTTACAATAAATTCAAGTGCCTCAACCTTTTCATTGACTATTTTATATATGGTTTCAATATTGTTGCTGTTTTCAGAATTTTTTCTTGCACGAACATATCCGAGTATGTTGTTTGCGGCAAGAAGCTTTGGTGAAATCACGCTGTCAAGACCGATGTGGTTTGAAAGTGATATATAAGTTCCCCTCGTTACTTTTGTAATAATTTTTGAAACATTTTTTGTCTGAGCGTACATTGACATAATAACGTTTTCTTCGTCCATTCCGGTAAGAGCAACAAAAGCATCAACGCTTTCGATTCCTTCTTCTTTTAAGGTAAGATGGTCTGTGCCATCGCCGTTGACGATTGTGACATCGGATAAAAGCTCGTTTAATTCAAGACAACGCTTGTAATCTTTTTCTATTATTTTTACCGACATACCTATATTTGAAAGCTGGGATGCAAGATAGTAGCCGATTACGCCTCCGCCAACAATTATTATTGACTTTATTTTCTCTTTTCTGCTACCGGATTTTTTGAAGAATTCTTCGGCATTTTTTGGGGTGCATATAACACTTAATCTATCGCCTGCCAAAGGAACAAAGCTTCCGTCGGGAATGATAATCTCACCGTTTCTTTCTGCGGCACATATGAGTGTTTTAAACTTAAATTTATTGTATGACTCGGCAAGAGAAATACCTACAAAGGGGTTTGCCTCACCTATTTTAAATTCGATAACTTCAACCTTGCCATTCTCAAAAACTTCAACCTGAGCTGCGTCCGGAAGAAGAAGAATACGAGTAATTTCGGTCGCCGTTTCGTATTCGGGATTGACCGTCATATTTATTCCAAGCTCGTTTTTCATATAATCAAGTTGTTTATAGTATCCCGGAGTTCTCACACGGGCAATACAATGCTTTGCACCTAATTTTTTTGCAAGAAGACAGCAAAGCATATTAACCTCATCTGTTTCCGTTGCGGCAATAACTATATCGGCATTTTTTACGCCGGCTTCCTGTTGCACCTCTAAAAGTGTGCCGTTGCCTTGAATACACATAAGGTCCTGATTGTTGTAAAGAGTATTTATGGTAGCTGGGTCATTGTCGATTACAATTATATCGTGTTCTTCAGATGCGAGCTGGTCGGCAATCTTTTTGCCAACCTTACCTGCTCCGATAATTATTATTTTCATAGTGGTCAAATCTCCTAATTTATAGAATTCAGTAACATAATATGATATTATATCACAGTTTATTTTTTTTTCAAGTCTTTTGTTATTTCTATGATATATTTTGTGCAAGTTGACAAAATTCATTTAGCCCTTAATTTTATCTTGATTTTTAAGTTTTTTTGTAATAAAATAAAGTATAAATAAGGTTTTCGTGTTTTGTCTGCCCCGCCGATAAAACCGTAATATATTATGCGGGAAGAAAGGTTATGACGATTTAATGAATTCAAATGTAAGACCAGATTCTATGGAAAGAATCACAACAAAAGAGCTTGCCGAGGCTTTTATAGACGAACAGGTAAGTATAATTAAAAATCAAGTTGGAAATAAAAAGGTTCTCCTTGCATTGTCGGGAGGCGTTGATTCATCTGTTGTTGCGGCGTTACTTATAAAGGCTATAGGCAAACAGCTTGTTTGTGTACATGTAAATCATGGACTTTTGAGAAAAGGCGAGCCCGAACAGGTTGTAGAAGTTTTCAGAAATCAAATGGATGCAAATCTTGTTTATGTTGATGCTGTTGACAGATTTTTGGATAAGCTTAAAGATGTGGAAGAGCCAGAAGAAAAGCGTAAGATAATAGGTGGTGAATTTATCCGCGTATTTGAAGAAGAAGCAAGAAAACAAGAAGGTATAGAATTTCTTGCACAAGGTACGATTTATCCCGATATTTTGGAAAGTGATGGTGTAAAGGCTCATCATAATGCAGGCGGTCTTCCCGAAGATTTGAAATTTGAGCTTGTAGAGCCGGTTAAGCTTTTATTTAAGGATGAGGTTCGCATTGTCGGTAAAACCCTCGGTTTGCCCGATGAGATGGTTTACCGTCAGCCTTTCCCGGGTCCGGGACTTGGAGTCAGATGCACAGGCACTATAACCCGTGACAGGCTTGAAGCAGTAAGAGAATCAGACGCAATTTTAAGAGAAGAATTTGCAAATTGCGGACTTTCGGATAAAGTGTGGCAGTATTTTACCGTTGTTCCCGATGTAAAGTCAACTGGAGTGCGTGACGGAAAACGCCTTTGGGATTGGCCGGTGGTCATCCGCGCGGTCAATACAGTAGATGCTATGAGTGCAACCGTTCCCGAAGTTCCGTATGAGGTTTTGAAAAAAATAACCGACAGAATTTTAAGCGAGGTAAAGGGTGTAAACCGTGTTCTTTACGACCTTTCCCCCAAGCCATGCTCCACAATCGAGTGGGAATAGAATTTAAGTTTTATAAATTTTAATAAAGTGCCGTAAATCCTTGCAAAATAAGGCTTTACGGCACTTTTGCTTTTTGGGGAAATATTACAAAGTTAAAAATGTGTTGCATATTTCAAGAAATAATGCTATACTTATGTTGCGACACAATTTAATAGTAATGCCTTAAAATTTTTTGATGAAGGTATGTATTTTTTTGGTAAAAATGCATGCTCCATTTTCGCATACTTTTATTGAATATTTTAAGGTAGAGAAATTGTGTCGCAACAATTCGGAGTTGTGCATTTTTCGGTGTGTAGCTCTGATGAGTTGCACACTTTTTTTATTTACGGAAAGAACGAAAGGAGTAAAAATATAATTTCCCGAAAATATGTGCAAAAAATAATATAATTTATAAAATTGGAGTGAAATTCATGAAAAAGCTTACAAAACTATTATTGATAATACTTATCGTTTTTCTTTTTGATTTAAATGTATCGGCGGCAGATACAAGGCATGTATATAATGAGAATTACTCATTGGAAACCATCAATTATTCAGAAGGACTGTATCCTGTAAAAGACAGGACAACTCAACGGTTTGGAGCTATGGATACATATGGCAATATTATAATTCCTTGCGAATATAAATTAGTTGGAGATTTTAGTGATGGCTTAGCAACGGTTGTAACTGTTGATGGGGAAGTATATCTAATAAATTCAAAAAATGAACGTGTGTATAATGGCGGAGGAGTTTATAAGAAGCATGGAGATTTTGGAATTATTGTTAAAACAACAGGAAAAGAACAGGTAGTACTTGTTGATAAAAATTATCAAAAAACGGTAGATAAGACATTAGAAGTGATAAAGAATGGTGAGTATTGGTATTTTACCAGCGATGATGGAAATGTATATAACTATCGCGGTGAAGATTTAACTGAAAAAATTTTAAAAGAATGTCCTCGAAAATATGAATTGTTTACTTGCGGAAAGTATTTAGCTGTAATGTACTCTGAAAGTCAAGAATCAATGACATCTATATTCGATGTGAATGGAAATAAAAAAGTAACATTTAAAGGCACCTCATATTCAAATAGTATGTATAAAAATAATATGAACAGTAATTTTATAATCCACAACCCTCCTTGGGATGATTTTGCCGTTTACAACACTGAGGGTAAGGAACTAATAAGAATTGCAGGTATTAATAATGGTGGAAGAGGTGGCTCCGCTGAAATTATAGGCAATTATGTTTCGGTAAAAAAAGTCGGTGGTACAGCAGCAGTCATGGACAAAGATGGTAATATGATTGTTGATTTTGGTAAATGGGATTATGTACTGCCAACGTTAAATAAAGATGTTTTTTTAGTTGCGGTAGGAAGTAATTGTGGGTTAGCAAATAAAAATGGCGATTTATTGTTGCCGTTGGAATATAGCTCAGGTGATTTTTTTCATCTTATTCAAGACAACGGCAAATATGTGTGTTTGACTGATATGAACAGAGTGAAACATACTATTAATACATTAACATTAAAAGAGGTTACTGCAAGTATAAATGTTTCTAATGGTGCAAAATATTTAGCTTATAACCATGAAATATTAAATGATAATTTTGAAAATCAAGCAACTAATTATAGATTAAGCCCTCACTTTTTATTGGACGGAATTGTAAATAACACACAAAGCATTGATTTGATAGATTGGACCGTATTTAACGATAATGGCGGAATCAAGGTGAAAATTGATTATGAATACTTAACCTTTGAACATTATCCCGAAGTTATAAACGGAAGAACACTTGTCCCATTAAGAAAAATATTTGAAACAATAGGTGCAGAGGTTATTTGGAATGATAGCGACCAAAGTATTATTGCGACAAAAGGTGATATAAACATTAAAATGCAAATAGAAAGCAATATATTAGTAAAAAACGGTCAGCCGTCAGAAATGGACGTTTGCCCGCAATTGATTGACGGTTTTACATTGGTTCCTGTTAGGGCAATTTCAGACTGCTTTAATATTAGTGTTGATTGGAATGAATCTGCAAATACAGTTTCATTATTTACAGATTAAAGTATGTTCCAACTGCCTGTTACAAATGCGTAACTGTTTATGTAGAAACGGATATAGGGATAAGGCTTTTTTGCCTTATCCCTTTTCTCTGTACATTTGGGGTGTCATACCCGTAATGCTTTTGAAATTTCGGTTAAAGCTTCTGAGAGATGTAAAACCACATTCCATAGAACATTCAAGAATTGATGAATCTGAATTTTTAAGCATATAACAAGCGTTGTTGACACGATATTGATTAACATACGCATTAAACGAAATTTTAACTATGTCCTTAAAGTATCTTGAAAGATGCGAGTAACTGTACCCTGTTTGTGAAGAAAGGCTATAAAGCGAACAATCATTATTGCAATTTTCTTCTACAAATTCAAATATCTTATATATCAAATCGTTTTTTTCGTTATTTATTATTTTATATTTCGCTTTATTATCAAATTCCGAACAAAGCAGATAGAGTGCACCCTTTTTTTGAATAAGTGAACTGTCGGGTTCTAATGCTTTTAATCTGTCAACGCAATCCTTGCCTATGGAAAATTTGTTGTTTTCGGGAATTTTCTTTGAGATATTTGCATGGTAAGCTTTAACAATTTCAGGTGAAAAAATACAAAGCATATGATTTGATTTGTCGCTTTGCAGAGAGTGGAACTGATGCGGAAAAACAAGAACCGCTTCTCCCGGATGCAAAAGATAGTCGTCACCTTCAATTGTGACGGTCATTTTCCCGTTAAGAATTGTGATTAGCTCGAAACACAGATGAAGATGAGAAGGAAAACTGAAATTTTCGCCGTATTCTTTGCAAAAATATTCCGATGAAGAAAAATGCTGTATCTGATAAAACATAAAATCACTCCAAAACAACAAATTTTGTCTATACATTATATTGTTTTTTGCGAGAAAAGTCAAGACAAAAAAACTATAATGTAAGTTGAAAAGGAGTTGATTAGATGAATTATTATATAGGTGCAGATTTAGGAACATCATCGTGTAAGCTTTTATTGATTGATGAAAATAAAATTATTATAAACAAGGTTTCAAAAACATATGATATATTTTATCCTCATTCGGGATGGAGTGAACAAAACCCCGCTGATTGGTGGAATGCCTTCAAATCCGGTGTGCGTGAGTTGATTGGTGGGGTAGACGGCGATTTAGTGAAAGGTATTACCGTAGCAGGTCAAATGCACGGTCTTGTAATTCTTGATAAAAACGATAATGTTATAAGACCTGCAATTTTATGGAACGATTCAAGATGCCATAAGGAAACGGATTATTTAAACAATCAGGTCGGGAAAAATGCTCTGTCAAATTATACGGGAAATATTGCTTTTGCAGGATTTACCGCTCCTAAAATTTTGTGGCTTAAAAATAATGAAAAAGAAAATTTTGACGCAATCAAAAAAATTATGCTTCCGAAAGACTATATCAATTATTGTCTAACGGGTTTGCATACAACGGATTATTCAGACGCATCGGGAATGCTTCTGCTTGATGTTAAAAATAAATGTTGGTCAAAGGAAATGCTTCAAATATGCGGAGTGTCCGAAAGACAAATGCCAAAGCTTTATGAAAGCTACGAGAAAATAGGAAATATTTTACCGTATGTTGCCTCCGAGCTTGGATTAAATAACAGCGTGTATGTTACGGCAGGAACAGGAGATAACGCAGGTGCGGCAATAGGAACCGGTACGGTCAGTAACGGAAGCTGTAATATTTCTCTGGGTACATCGGGCACAATTTTTATATCGGCGGATAGGTTCAGTGTTGATGAAAATAATTCAATGCATTCATTTTGCCATGCCGACGGTGGATATCATTTGATGGGTTGTATGCTATCCGCTGCATCATGCAATCAATGGTTTTGCGGTTCAATCCTGAATACAGATGATTATAATGCCGAACAGATAGGAATAAGTGATGATTTGCTCGGTAATAACACGGTGTATTTTCTTCCTTACCTGATGGGCGAGCGAAGTCCGATTAACGATACTGATGCAAGCGGTATGTTTATAGGTTTGCGTGCGGACACAAGTCGCCAAGATATGGTACTTTCTGTCCTTGAAGGAGTTGCTTTTGCTGTGCGTGATAATATGGAGATTGCAAAAAAATCAGGAATCATTATTAATAAAAGCACAGTTTGCGGCGGCGGAGCAAAGTCTGATTTGTGGCTTAAAATTTTAGCATCCGTTTTAAATATTGAGTTGCAGGTTTTAAAAACAGAGGAGGGACCATCATATGGTGCAGCGCTTATTTCCCTTGCAAACGGCGACAGAGAAAATTTAAAAATTGATATGGAAATCAAAAAGACAATAATACCTCAAAGTGAATTAGTAGAAAAGTACAATGAAAAATATGATAAATTCAAAAAAATATATCCAACAGTTAAAAGTTTATACAAAGAATTAAAGGAGGAAGTATAAATGAAAACATAT
>JAZLFN010000021.1:0-24299 GCA_045615805.1 Clostridia bacterium
CGGACAAGCTCTTCAATACCCTCATTTTTTGCCGCCGAAATGGCAACCACGGGTATTCCCAAGCTTTCCTCCATGGCGTTTATGTCTATGCTTCCGCCGTTGCCTCTGACTTCGTCCATCATATTAAGAGCAAGCACTGTGGGCATATTAAGCTCCAAAAGCTGCATGGTTAAATAAAGATTACGCTCTAAATTGCTTGCGTCTGCTATATTTATTATCGCCGATGGCTTTTCCTCAAGAATGAACTGCCTTGAAACAAGCTCCTCGCTTGAATACGGGGACAGAGAATAAATTCCGGGCAAGTCGGTAACGCTTGTATTGGGATGTTTTTTTATACTTCCGCTTTTTTTATCGACCGTAACCCCCGGGAAATTTCCCACGTGCTGATTTGCCCCCGTAAGCTGATTAAAAAGAGTTGTTTTTCCGCAGTTCTGATTTCCTGCAAGAGCAAAGGTCAGAAGCTCTCCCTTTTTTGCCGGCTGTCCGTCGGATTTTGTATGATATTTGCCTTCTTCACCAAATCCCGGATGGGCAACCTTCGGCTTATATTCTTCTCGTTTTTTATCCCCTTCGCCCTCAAGCTCTCTTGCTTTTGTTACCTGAATTTTTCCTGCGTCATCAAGTCTTAATGTAAGCTCGTAGCCGTGTATCAAAAGCTCCATAGGGTCCCCCATGGGTGCATATTTCACAAGCTTTACCCTTGCCCCCGGAATTACGCCCATATCCAAAAAATGCTGTCTTAATGAACCTTCGCCGCCGACTGCGGTTATTGTCACGGTTTCCCCTATCTTTACATCCTTAAGCGTCATATCGTATTTTCTCCTATCTAAGCTCGATTTATCCCCGTACTATCTATACTCTGTAACCTTTTCTTCTATTCCTTGTCCTTATCCCCTGCGTTTTCCTCACGGCATTTTACTATAACTCTCAACACACGGTGAGCATCTGCCTCATCTACAATTACACGAATATTTCCCAAGTCGAATTTATCGCTTTTTTCGGGAATCTTTTTCAGCTTCTCCGTAACCCATCCTCCAACGGATACGCTGTCACTCTCGTCCTCAATTTTGAAAAACTCGCAAAAGTCGTCAAAGTTCACGGAGCCGTCAACACGGTAGGTTCTCTCTCCGAGCTTCACAAAATCCTCGGTAACTTCGTCATGCTCGTCCCATATTTCGCCCACCAATTCTTCAAGGATATCCTCCATTGTAACAATTCCCAAGGTTCCGCCGTACTCATCAATAACCACCGCAACATGAGATTTGTTTTTCTGCAAAATTTTTAACAGCTCGTTTATCTTTACCGATTTTTGGATGAACACGGGCTTTGTCATTATCTCCTCTGTTTTCTTTCCCGTTATTCCTTTGCTTGTATAAAAATCCTTCAAGTGAATAACCCCTACGATTTTATCAATGTTGTCCCTGTAAACAAGAAGCCTTGAATATGATGTCTCCGAAAAGGTTTCCGCAATTTCTTCTTTTGATGCATCGACGGAAACGGCCTCAATATCCACTCTGTGAGTTAAAATATCCTCTGCCTCCTGCTCTTTAAGCTCCAAAACATTTCTTAAAAGCTCGCCCTCGTCGGTGTCAATGCTTCCCTCCTGCTCTACCTCGTCAACCAACATCAAAAGCTCTTCCTGTGACATTTTATCGTCCTTTTTAAGTCCGAAAACCTTTGAAATAAATCGTTTCCAATTTGTGAAAATGAAGTTTAACGGCGTAAACAACCACATTAAAATTCTCATAAGAGGTGCCGAAAACCTTGCAAACTTTTCCGGACAGTCTTTGGCTATACTCTTTGGAGTGATTTCTCCGAAAATCAGAACTACCACCGTTATTATAACCGTAGACACGGTAACACCGGCTTCTTCAAAGAAAAACACAAAAAATATTGTGCCAACGGATGCAAGGGCAATATTTACTATGTTATTTCCGATTAGCACCGTTGAAATAAGCTTATCGTAATCATCATAAATCAGAAGCGCCTTGTTCGCTTTTTTATCCCCTTTTTCAGCCATCGCTTTAAGCTTTGCCCTGTTTAAAGAGGAATACGCCGTTTCCGTCGCCGAAAAAAACGCGGACAAAATCACGAAAACCAGCATCAAAATTATATATCCCGACATATATTTCATTCTCCTTGTATTCAATAAACGACAAAAATTTATCTTGTAGTCACCGTTTTAAAGTAAAAAAGGCACATCCGCATAATAGCTTATGCAGATACGCCTTTATATTCTTATAATAATTTCACAACAGGATCAACAGAGTCCATACCTCTGCCTCTCTTTCTAATCCAAAAGGATATTCTCCCAACCGAAAACCATTATATCACGATTTTTCCTGTTTGTCAAATGCCCGTTTTAATCATTTCTTACATAAAATGTCGCTCGTCCCGTACCGCATTTTGTAATAATGCCGTCTGCACAAAGCTTTTTAATATGTCGTTCAACCGTTGAAGCACTGATGGACGGGCAAAGCTCCAAGATATCCTTCTTTGTGAATTTACCGATTCTGCTTTGAATAGCATTTTTCACGGTTTCAAGCGATGACGGGGTTAAAATATTCATTCTGTCGTCAAAATCTCTGTATGCGGAAATAACGGTACTAAGCAAATATTTAATAAAAGCCGCCTTGTCGTCATTTCCTTCGTGCCATCCGTCTTGCGACATTTCAAGTGCATCATAATATGCACCTTTATCTTTTTCGATTTTAGATTCAAGCGAAATGTATTTACCGACTTCATATCCGCTGCGATACAAAAGGAGTGTGGTGAGCAAGCGAGACATTCTGCCGTTTCCGTCGATAAACGGGTGAATACACAAAAAGTCGTGAATAAACACCGGTATAACAAGCAAAGGATCTATCTTGCCTTCACCGATTACACGGTTAAACTCATCACAAAGCTTTTGCATTGCAACAGGTGTTTCATACGGTGCAAGCGGAGTAAACAAGGTATAGACCGTGCCGTCAGCATTTGTTGCACTGATATAATTCTGCACATTTTTGAATGAGCCGCCAAAGCTTGAATCCGTATGACTGAACATTATTTTATGAAGCTGTAATATATAATTCGGCGTCAAAGAAATATACCCAAAATTTTCATGAATGATATTTAATGCATCTCTGTATCCCACAATTTCTTTTTCATCACGGTTTCTGGGCGAAACCTTTTCGCTCATCAATTGACGCAGTCTTGTTTCTGTGGTTTTAATGCCCTCAATGGTATTGGAACTCTCTGTGCTTTGAATTTTTGCAATTTCAACAAGCCTGTTTAACTCATAAGGTTGTTGCTTCAAATACACAGACTGCTTACCTTTAGCTTCGTGAATTAAAGAAAGGTAGTTTACTATCTCATTATCCCACTTTTTATCCTTTAAGGTTCTGTAATCAAGCTCTCTCATTTCGGTTCGCCTCTTCTTATTTCTCGTCAATTATAGCACATTTGACGAGAAAAGTCAATATATGATGAGACAAACTCTTACATACTTTCTGTCATTTTTAACATCTACCTTGTCACATGATTGAGCATTTTTGAAACTTCGTCATTCATATTTATTGGTACAAGGCTGATTTCGGGATGCTCTTTTTGATAAATCGAAAAAATCTGATGGGCAAATGCCTGCCCCATCCATTCAACTCCCTCAAAATCCAATATAACCTCTTCAAATTTTTCTAAACACAAACAAGTATTCATGTGCGATAAGCAAAAAATTATATTTTACGCTGTTCGTTTTCCAATACCCTGTTGCCTTACAATTATGTTGTTCTTTTATAATAAGTTCCTTCAATTTAAAACCTGCATTTTCAAAAATACGCATCACATCAAATGACATTGGCACCATATGTCCTTTTTGTCTCGTATCACCCATAAGTACAGCACAGAACTTGTCCTTTTTAAGAACACGATAACTTTCTGCTGCAACCTTTTTCATTTCTTCAAGAAAATCTTTTACTTTTAATTGTGACAAATCGTTCTCTATGCCATCACTATACTTAATAATGTCTGCATATGGCGGGTGTGTACATATCAAATCTATGCTATCATCAGGAACAAAATCAAGATTTCTTGCATCGCCTTTTTTGATATAAACTTTACCCTTTGCAGGTTCATAATCAAAAATTGTTTTTTCTCTGCATCGTTCAAGTGCTACATCATTCACATCTACCCCGATTATATCACGATTCAAAAGTTTTGCTTCAACTAGTGTAGTGCCACCTCCGGCAAATTGATCAAGAACTAAATCTCCCTCGTGTGAATATCTTAATATAATATTTCTTGGTATATACGGAGACCAATTACCACGCCACTTTGCATCATGTGTTGCCCAATCACCACGATTCGGGAATGACCAATGAGTAGTCATTTCCAATTCAAAAGCATCAGGCTCCCATTTTGTTATTTTCTTTTCTGTCATTATTTAAAAGCCTCTTTCATTATCCCATTTTCTAAATCATCAATATTATAAATGTGCTCCATAACATCAAAGGTTTCTTCAAGATTGTTTTTTGCGTTTGTCCATCCTTTTCCATCTGTAAACCAAACAAATGTAAACCCCTCTATTGTATCGCTTTCCAATGCAAGTGTTTTATAGCTACGAGCTGTTTCATTAAGTTTAGAGCCGCCGCTGCCATAAAAATTGGTTTCAATTCCATATATCATATTATCAGTTTTTACAACAAAGTCGAAGCGTTTTTCCATCTTTCCTTGATTAGAAATAGCTGAAAGATCAATTCTCCACTTTTCGGCTATTTGATGTATATACATTTCTTTAAAATATGTTTCATCTTTCTTGAATCCGGCTTTCTTTATATAGCTTTCTACTAAGTTTTCCATTAAGTGACCGCCACGATTTTTTCTGCCGTTTGAATCAAGACCTGTTTCGACTCCGGTGACGTAATCAACAAGATTGTTTACAATGTGATTTGTCATTAAATCAAACAATCCCGTTTTACGCATAAACATCTTATATTGTTCTGCAAATAGATTGGGCTCTTTAAATTTGTATGTAAATTCTCCGTCTCCGTCAATAGCATAAATTTCATTTGCCCTGACAGCTAAAAGCAATGGAATACACCTTAATATTTCAGGGTATCTTTCAAGTAGAGCTTCAAATTCCGTTTCAATATTTTTTGAACCGATAAGGGAATTTAATATATTAAGCTCGACTTTTATACCGTCAACATTTCTATGTACTTTTTCAAAATTGATATAATAACCATAATCCGCTATACTATCACGAAAGCCGGATAGCCAAGTAGAAAAATCTCTATTCTCCATGTTTGTTAACTCCTTAAAAATTTGATATTAAAATCTCATTAATCTTCCCTCTTGCTTCGCTTTTGCAATTAATCATACGAGTAGCTTCAACCCTCTTTATTTTATGACCCGAATAAATATTGTCAAAGAAATCATCATCTGTATTGGAGTTCTTTGGATCAGAATTACTTACAACAATTTTTGCACCTCGTTTATGTAACTCATTTACAAATTCCGCAAGCTCAATTTGTTGGTTATCCGCAAACGAATTTTCCGTATAGGCTGTAAAACTTGATGTTTCCGTCAATGGTCTGTACGGAGGATCAAAATAAGCGAATGTATTTCGATCTATAAATTTCACAGATTCCTTGTAATCCCCACAAACAATTTCAACATTTTGAAGCTTACCAGATACTGCTCGAAGATTTTTTTCATCACAAATAAGAGGATTTTTATACGCTCCCATCGGTACATTAAAAAGGCCTTTTTTATTAACTCTAAATAAACCGTTAAAACAAGTTTTATTAAGAAATATCATTAGCGCCGCTTTTTCTAAATTTTCAGCTTCATTACCATTGATTTTCAAAACATTAAATCTATTTCTCTTTGCCATATAGTATCCTTTTCTATCTTCTGTTTCCAATGGTGCATACTCGATTTGATATTTGATAAGCAAATCCAAAAGCTCCTCTATATGTTCTCTAATAATAACATAGGTATTTATAAGTTCAGCATTTATATCACTTATATATACTTCTTTTAAGTCATACTTACTAAGAATATCAAATAGTACCGCACCTCCGCCAACAAATGGTTCTGCATATTTTGTGATATTATTTCCAAAAGGATAATACTGTTTAATTTCTTTTAAAAGCTGACCTTTTCCACCTGCCCATTTCAAAAATGGCTTTGCTCCTTTTCCGTCATCCACGCTTTGATGTCTTGTTTTTCTCGCATCAATGGGCTTCTCGGCGCAAGAAGGTATAATCCACATATTGCCTATCATAGTAACATTATCAATTCTATTTTCAGAGCAAAGAACATCTACTCGTCTTTGAGAAATTCCCCATTTGTCAGCTGCTTCTCTTGCAGACATATATTCCATATGGCATCCCCCTCGTCTATGATATTATTATATTCTAAAACTCGAACAAAATCAATACCGTTTTTAACTTTTCAAAACATCTACCTTGTCACATGATTGAGCATTTTTAAAACTTCGTTATTCATATTTATTGATACAAGGCTGATTTCGGGATGCTCTTTTTGGTAAATCGAAAAAATCTGATGGGCAAATGCCTGCCCCATCCATTCAACTCCCTCAAAATCCAATATAACCTCTTCAAATTTTTCTAAATTAGCGCATACTCTTCGTGCCTGTGACCGCGAAACGGGAGCTGTATCAAAAATATTTTTTACGGGAATTTTCGTTTTTGTGAATCCCCCGTCCACATCTGCATACAAATCAAAAACTTCACAAATATATTTCTGAGAAAAATTTGAAAGTGTCATACATACCGTTGTCCCCTCATCGACTATATCCGCATTCCAAGCATCTTCCTCATCAAATCTGTTCACCGTAAATATTTTTTCATCCGACGAGATAATAAACTCATCCATTATTTTTGAAGTAAAAAATATCCCCTCGCCCGAATGGTTTTTTGCATCCGTGGTAAGCTTGCCCTTAAATAACTCACATATTGAATCCTCTGCCGAAGGAAGAGAAAAATACTCTTTTATCTTTTTGAAAATTCCCACGCCATCATCCACAATGCTCACAGTTTTGTAAAGATAATTTTCCCGAATTATTACCACAAGCTTTTCTGCTTCGGAATGGTCTATAACATTGTTTACCATTTCACTGAAAGCGTATTCCCATATTTCTTTTGTATTTTGGCTTAATCCATCCATATGCTGCCATAAACTTTTTTTAAATATCTCCGTTTCGTTCTCCAATTCACCATCGCTTCTGTGGAAAACATACACTTTTTCTGTTTCTGTCAGTTCATATTTACCACGCTTTACACGGCGTATCGTGCCATTATCTATAAGCTCTGTAATATATTTGTGAACGGTATTTTGATTGATTTTAAATGTTTCGGCAACCTGCTTTGAAACGCTTTTTTCATCGTCCTCTATTTTATCAAGCAAATACCTTATTATATCTTGCTTTGCACTTTCCTTTATTGCCATGGGTTCCACCTCCATACACATTTATATATCATATTATTCTAAAAAAGTCAATAGTTATTCGCTTTTTATGTATTTTTATTCTATATTTTTCAAAAAACAAGGAGCTGTAACAAAAATAATTTGCTACCGGCTCCGTCATAAACTAAATATTTAATTTTTAAACTCATCTATCAGCCTGAAGTCCTCTTTTTCAAGCTCGGAACAATCAAACAGATTTGTTCTTTCGCCGTCAATCGAAAATGCGGTACAATATCTTCTGTCATTATTAAAGAGGAATACCAATGCCTTACACATCTCAATAGCGGAATCTTCTATATCATAGAGGGCGTTTTCTATTTTTGAATTCCTCCATATTCCGTTATTTATCAAATTAATCTTTGTTTTTCCGCCGTTAATCGATTTTAAAGCCGTTCCTCCGCCCTCGGTTTTATAGCCGTTCATAAACAAATCCGAATTGTCATTTAAAAGCTCAACATTTGCCCTCTCAATATTAAGGTTATTTGCAAAAACCTTTTGAGAATGAAGCTCCACGGGAATCATATCGCAAAATACAGGGTTATATCCGGGAACATATACAATGCCCGTTTGGGCATAAGAGCCTGTTGTAATGAAACAATTATCAAAATAAACCGTACTTCCTCCCACCGTGTTAAAATACAAGGGGGTGAAAATAGCACAAATATCACTTATGACAACATCTCGCCTCACGGAATGTTTAAACATTCTGAAAAATCCGTAAAACTGCTCGTGCGCCAAAAGATTTCTGATATGAAGTACATCTTTTGCCTCCTCGCAAATCTCAAACGCCGAATCAAGCTCTCCCAAGGTAAGGCACATTCCCGATGACAGATTGCCGTACATAAAATCAACAAGCTTAACCGTTGACGGAATTTTAATTGTTCTTTCTATGTGATATGTTCCTTTTCCGAAAATCACAATGGGCTTACCGCTGTCCATCGCCCTTTGAATCGCTCTTGCCGAATCTGTTTTCCCGTCGCCAACGGCTCCGAAATCATCAACAAAAGCAAAATCGTTTACATCCTCACTCCAAAAAGCTTTGGGAATATCTATGGTATTATCTGTGTGGGAATAACAGATAGTTTCATTCATTTCTTTTATCCCTTTTGTCTTATCACAAACAACAAATCGGCCTGTTGACGCTTCTCCCCAATCAAACATGGGAATATCTCCCGATGTAACATCGTTTAATACCATTGACCCTCTCTGCATCTTCATTCCGGCATTTTTATTCCGGGACAAATCCACACGGTCCAATATCATGGGACAGGTTACCGGCGAAACAAAGCCGTAATCAAAGCCTTTTATTTTTATATCCCTGAATACTCCTTCGCTTCCGATATCAAAATACATTCCGCAATATCCGTCCTCGCCTTTGATATCAACATTTTCTATTCTGCCCATATTTGATGAAACATAAAATATGCCGATTGCACCCTTGTTTCCTTTTCCGCAATCTACGGTTAAATCCACCACCGTATTTTGCATTGCGCAGTTTGTGGTTTCCCGTGCATCACCTTCTTTAGCCGCAGTATTAAAACAGATAACGCTTTTCCTTTTCTCAAATCCCTTTGCGTTGTCATCAAGCCTTATTATTGTTTCCTCTTTGTTTTCACCCAGAAAATGAATATTTCTGCAAAGCTCGCATTTATAATTCGGATTTTGCATTGTATTTACATTTTTCAATGTATATGTAATTGTATCACTTACCCTGTATATTCCCTTTGGGAAATAGATAATCATTCCGTCGGGGATAAACTCCGGAAATGTAATTGTCATCTCGCCGTTTTGAACTCTTCCGGTTTCTCTTCCTATATGTGCGTTCTCTTTCAGATTATCACTCATTGCCAAAAGCTTTTGTCTGGTCTTTTCAAGCTCTTCGGGATAACCCTTTAATACATCATCCAAAATTTGACGAAGCACCTTTGTGCAATCTGTTTTTCCGGTATTGTCCGCATTATACGGCGGCTTTGTAACATCTATTATATTATTGCAAAATTCAGGATATTTCATACTTATTCCTCCCTTTTGTTTTTTTCGGCATTATAGCACACCTGATTGCCTTTGTAAATGGAAAATTTCCATCTTTTTGTGTAAAAAAGTCAGAAATTATATGTCACACAAAAATCAATTTTTAATCGATGCATCAAGCATATCTTTAAACATTCCCTCTTTTTCGGAAAGCTCCGAAAATGTTCCCTCTTCAACTATATTGCCCTTGTCAAAAACAAGAATTCTGTCAACATTTTTTATGGTCGTCAGTCGGTGAGCAACAATAATTACCGTATGGGTTTTCATTAAATCCTCCATTGCAAGCTGAATATTAGGACAACATAGCAGTTACGGAAACAAACAAAGATACTATATACATAGGTGTGGCAGATGAAAACTGTGATAAAAATTCCTTAATATTATTCATGGGAGTTCCCATAATATAGTTGAACAATTCCCCCGACGAGGTATTGTCATAAAATCTCATACACAAGGACTGAATATGCAAAAACAGCCTTGAACGCATATTAAATAAAAATCCTTCAATTCTCTTTTTGTAACCTCGGGCAATGAGGGCTGTGCACGAATTGCCCGCAGTTTAGTAAGAGATAATCTGCTTCTGAGCTTTATATAGAAAAACCCCCGAAGGTGTAATACCCTCGGGGATTTAAATATGCAATAATTTTCTGCAGATTATCTCTTTGAAAATTGCGGTGCACGACGAGCTGCCTTCAATCCGTACTTCTTTCTTTCCTTCATTCTCGGGTCACGGGTTAAGTAACCTGCTGCCTTAAGCTCCGGTCTGTAAGCTTCCTCGTCAACTTCAAGAAGAGCTCTTGAAATACCGTGACGGATAGCACCTGCCTGACCTGTAAATCCGCCGCCCTGTACTGTAACAAGTACATCAAACTTGCCTACTGTTTTGGTAAGCTCCAACGGCTGTCTTACAACAACCTTTAAGGTTTCAAGTCCGAAATAATCGTCTATATCTCTTTTGTTAATGGTAATCTTTCCTGTGCCGGGCACCAATCTAACCCTGGCAACAGAACTCTTTCTTCTTCCTGTTCCGTAATATTGTACATCTGCCATAGTTTATTCAGTCCCCTTTCTTACGCCTGCTCCCAAACAATGGGCTTCTGAGCCTCTTGCTTGTGGTTTGCATCTTTGTATATTCTCAATTTCTTAAGAGCTTTTCTGCCTAATGTGTTGTGAGGAATCATTCCCGAAACAGCAAGCTCCATAGCCTTTTCGGGGCGCTTTTCCATCAATTCCTTATAAGGAACTTCCTTCATATTGCCGATATAACCTGTATATCTGTGCCACTTCTTCTGAAGAAGCTTGTTGCCGGTCAAAACTGCGTCTTTTGCATTTATTATAATAACAAATTCACCGCAATCTACGCCGGGTGTGTACTGCGGACGGTGCTTTCCGCGGAGAATTGTAGCGGCTGTTGCAGCTACACGTCCGAGAGGCTTGCCGGCAGCATCAATAATGTACCATTTTTTCTCAATTTCATTGGCCTTAGCCATATAAGTTGACATTTAATGCCTACCTCCTTGTATATTAAAACTAATCATTTTTCATATAAGCTTTTATCAAAATAATCAATAAAAGGCATTCTGTTTTAAGAACGCCTTGCTATTATAATACGAATTTTTACTTTTGTCAACCCTTTTTTGAAAAAAATTGATTTAGCTTTTTGCAATCTCTCTTATTCTCCGTTTTTCTCTTTTATGCTCTTTATTTCTCGCTTTCAATTTTCAATTTTTTATAATTTATGCAAAAAAGTGCAAGAATTGTTATTGCCGGCACTTTTTTAATGTGATACAATATTTCAAAAGGTGATCATATGAAAACAGAAAAAGTCCGGGTTGCGGTTGTGGGAATCGGTTCGGCAGGCTTCGGGTGCGCCTATATGCTTTTGAAAAACGGAATCAGAACCGCGCTTATAGAAAAAAATAAAGTTTTTGGCGGAACAAGCGTTGCAAGCGGTGTAAACTGTTGGGAGCCGGGGGTCTGTAACGGAGAATTACATAAAATATTGGCAGACAAATTAAGCCAAATCCCAAATGCCTGTGCAGTATGCAAAACCATTCCCGGAGGCTTGCTTTTCGGGGACAATGACGGCGACTTTCATAAATACCCTTGGGGGCTTTCGATTCCGGACAAAGAGGGAAAATACGAGGATACTCTGAAAAGATGCCTTTCTTTAACAGGAGGCAAGGATTATCGCCGTTTTCAATTTGAACCCGATTGTATGAGCAAAATAATGCAGGATATGATTTTAGAATATTCGGAAAATGCAACCGTCTTCTCCGAAAGCCAATATGTATCATGCGTTGTAAAGGACCGACGCATACAAAGCATAGACATAAAAACCAAGGACGGCATTACACGGATTTATGCCGATTATTTTGTTGACTGCTCAGGGGATATTTATCTTGCAAGGGATGCAGGCTGCAAGGCTGAAATCGGCTCGGAGGATGACGAAAAAAACATAAACGGCGTGTCTTATATTTTCAGAATAAGAAAGTTATTCTCAAAAAATGCCGTCAACGAAGAAATGGAATACAAAACCGTTTCGTGCTTTAATATGTATCCCAACGGCGATATAAACATAAATATGCTTCCCACCGTATTAGGCTCCGAATATTCGGAGCTTGGTGACAGGGCAGATGATGAAGGCAAAAACCGAGTCTCTGAATACTTTAAATGGCTTAAAGAAAAAAGGGGACTTGATAATTATGAGATTGTTCATATATTCCCCCAACCGGGAGTACGGGAAGGGCATCGATTGGTAGGAAAATATGTTCTTACAAAGGACGATGTTGTATCGGGACGAAGTGAATACCCCTGTGAAATTGCCGCAATAGCAGACCACGCCATTGACATTCACGGCACAAAGCCCATATGTACGGAGATTGAAAAGCCATACGCAATCCCTATGGACTGCTTGATACCCAATGAGATTGACAATTTATTGGTGGCGTGCAAAGGTGCATCATTTTCCCATGAAGCGGCATCATCCGCAAGGCTTTCACGGACCATGCTCACGCTGGGCGAATCCGCAGGAAAACACCTCGCCCATAAAATAAAAAATAAGTAAAGTTTGGAATTGGTGCTATGAGCTATTTTCTTGGAATTGATATCGGACATACAAAGATAAAAGCCGCTCTTTTTGATAATACCGGCACATTGATATGCAACGAATATCATAATACCCCTTTTAAAGATGAAACGGTCAATCTTGACGAGCTTTGGCATTGTGTTTCCCATTGCATTAAAGATTTAATTTCCAAAAACACAATCGACCCAAACCATATTAAATCCCTTTCCTGCTCGGGACACGGGAACGGCTTATACTTACTTGACAAAAACAAAACGCCTGTCAGCGAGGGCTATTCCGCAACATATAACAAGGCGGAAGAAATCGTGTCAAAATGGATCTCAAACGGGACGGCAGAGAGTATTTACAACAAAACCCTGCAATATATCTGGTCGGGACAGCCGTTGTCCATTCTTGCATACTTTAAGAAAAACAATATCGACTTGTATAATAAAACAGGCACCTTCTTTTTTTGTAAGGACTACATAAATTATTGTTTGACCGGCGAGATATACACCGATTATTCGGATGCAAGCGCCGCCGGAATAATGGATAACCGTTCGGGCAAATACGACAGAGATATTTTTGAGAAGTTAGGCATTCCCGAAATGTATGATTGCGTAGCCCCTATTAAAAAAAGCGATGATATAATAGGCTTTGTTTCAGAAGGAGCATCCGATCTGACCGGACTTTCGGTTAAAACAAAGGTAGCGGCAGGTATGTTTGATGTTGCCGCCTCCCTTTTAGGCTCTGGCGCCGATTCAAACAAAACTCTCGGAATGATTTCCGGCACATGGGGAATCAATGCAACTATCGAAAAGGCATTGCCCGAAAATCAAAAATTCCTGCAAACCACAAGATACATTGACGGCAACAGGTATATATTTATTGAGTCTGCCCCAACCTCAAGCGTTAATCTGGAATGGACTTTGAAAAATATTTTCCCCGATATTACATATAAAGATGCGGACGAAATAGTATCTTCCTTTTCGGCAAGTGATGTTAAAATGTTGTTCTTGCCATACATATACGGAGATTTGAAAGAAGATACATACGGTGGTTTTTTATATATGTCACCCGATGACAATTACAAAACAATGATACGGTCGGTATATGAAGGGGTAGCCTTCGGGCATAAAAAACAAATTGATACACTTTATGACAGCGGTTGTGTTTTTGACAGGATTGTATTTTCGGGAGGCGCCGCCAACAGCGAAATATGGTGTCAGATTTTTTCCGATATTCTGGGCAAAACGCTGTATGTTCCCGAATTTGCCGATGTGGGCGTATTGGGAAATGCAATGGCGGCGGCAGTTGCCGAGGGTGAATTTTCGGACACAGATGAAGCCTGTCGTCATATGCTTCACAATTACAAAGTTTTTTATCCCGAAAATAAAAACGAGGAAATATATAAGCAAAAATATAATACTTTTAAAAAAATAATATAAGGAGATAATGATGGATTACGGATTAAAAGGCAAAAGAGCACTTATAACGGGAGCCGCAGACGGTTTAGGAAAATGTATAGCCAATATATTGGCAGAAGAAGGCGTAAATGTTATTCTTCACGATTTACCCCAAAAAGAGGCTATGCTCAAGGATAACTGTTCAGAGTTGGCAGGAAGCAGGTATATAACGGCGGATTTATCATCAGCCGAACAAACAGAGAGCCTTTGGCAACAGGCAGAAGAACCTGACATTCTTATAAACAATGCGGGCATATGGCCTTCTGCTTATGTTACCGAAATGAAAACAGAGGCATTTAAAACAACATTGGATATAAATTTAATCGCTCCGTTTATTTTGTGCAAAAACTTTGTAAACAGTAAGATTGAAAAGGGCGAAAAGGGAAAGATTATCAATATGGTATCCCAGGCGGCATTTCACGGTTCAACCAGCGGACACGCTCATTATGCGGCATCAAAATCGGGATTGGTAGGATTTACGATTTCACTTGCGCGGGAGGTTGCCCCTTACGGAATCAATGTAAACGCCGTTGCTCCGGGAATGATGAGAACCCCTATGAACAAAGAGGCTTTAAGCGAACGAGAAGATGAGTATTTAAAGCGAATTCCCCTCCGCAGAATAGCCGACCCCACAGAAGTAGCAAACGCGGTTGCTTTTCTTGCCGGAAATAAATCGGATTATATTACCGGTGCAACACTTGATGTAACCGGCGGAATGTTAATGAGATAAGGAGGCAGATAAAAATGTTTGTAACACTTAACGAAATATTAGATGATGCTAAAAAGAATAAATATGCCATACCGGCATTTGATGTAAGTAATTACGAAATGATAAAGTGCGTGGCAGAGGTGTGCGAGGAGGAAAAATCTCCTGCATTGTTTATGTGCTTACAACCCGACCTGGATTCAAAGGGAATGGGATTTCTGACATCAATGATTAAAGAAGTGGACCGTGCATATAATATTCCTGTTTGTCTGCACCTTGACCATTCCGAAAAGTTAGAACATATTATGGCGGCTGTTGATGCAGGCTTTTCGTCTGTAATGTTTGACGGCTCAAGTCTTCCTTTTCAGGAAAACGCAAGCAAAACAAAAGAAATCGTTGACTACGCTCATTCAAAAGGCGTTTCCGTCGAAGCAGAGCTTGGTCATGTGGGCAACGCAATAGCGGGAAACAACTCTTCCGCAGAGGAAGCTGTGGTAGAAGACCCTTACGACACCTTAACAATTCCATCCGAAGTAGAGGAATTTGTCAATATTACAAATGTAGATGCCTTAGCGGTAGCAGTCGGAACATCTCACGGTGTATACAAAAGCACACCTGTTCTGGCATATGACCGCCTTGAGGAAATCAGAAATATTACAGATGCATATTTAGTTTTACACGGGGGAAGCGGAACTCCCGATGAAAGTGTAAAAAAAGCAGTTGAGCTTGGAATAACAAAAATCAATGTATATTCCGAGGTGTTAAACGCACTTCATGTCGGCTTAAAGGACACCCTTGAATCAATTGACAATATGTCAATGTGGCCGATTTATACATATAAGCAAGCTAAAGAAAATATGAAAGAAATTATAAGAAATAAAATCAGAGTATTTGGGAGTGTAAACAGAATATGAAAGCATTGGGAATAGGAGATTTATTTATTCCGGTTGATTTCATTGATAAAGGTGTAGACGCCTTCAGAAATTCCGGAATTGAAATTGAAACAATCGATTGGAGTTTATCCGATTTTGATGAATTGCAGGCAATAAATTTAAAAATTGAACAGGGCGGACGGGAAGACTTTAAAATTCCCGAATACATTTTGGAAAAACTAAAGGATACGGATATTGTGCTTACTCAGTTTTTCCCTGTAAACAAGGAGTTTATCGACAACGCTCCAAACCTTAAATATATCGGCGTAATGCGTGCCGGCTATGAGAATGTAAACGCAGAATATGCTATGCAAAAAGGAATAAAAGTATTTAATACCCCGGGAAGAAACGCACATTCCGTAAGTGATTTTGCAATCGGCGCAATGCTCTGCGAAGCAAGAAATATAGCACGAGGTCATTTCGGAATTAAAAACGGAGAATGGATAAGGTCATATCCCAACAGCGCAACCATTCCCGATTTTCACGAACGCACCGTCGGTATAATCGGATACGGAGAGATAGGCAGATTGGTTGCCAAAAAATTATCCGGATTTGATTTAAAGATATTGGTATATGACCCGTATTGCAAGGATGAAACCGTTAACCTTGTTTCTCTTGAAACATTGATGTCGGAAAGTGACTTCGTTACCATTCATGCAAGACTTACCAAGGAAACGGAGCATATGATCGGCGAGAAAGAGCTTGCTTTAATGAAGCCTTCTTCATATTTAATCAATACTGCCCGTTCCGGATTGGTGGACGAAAAAGCGTTGTATAACGCTCTTAAAGACAACAAGATTGCAGGCGCTGCCATTGATGTGTTTGATGTTGAACCGCCAAGTGTGGATTATCCCCTTGTTACATTAAGTAATGTTACTCTTACTCCACATACGGCAGGCGGTAGCCAAGACGCCTTCAGGAATACGCCAAAACGCCTTACAAATGATATGATAAACTCAATTATGGGAAAAGAAGAGAAGTGCAGATTTCTGTTAAAATAAATTTTGAAAGGATTTGAAAAAATGAACAAAATCGTATTGATAACCGGAGCAACAAGCGGTTACGGCTTGGCAACCGCCAAGAAATTTAAAGAAAACGGCGACACCGTAATAGTTGCATCAAGAAACGAAGCAAAGGTCAATGCCATTGTTAAAGAAAACGGCTTTGATGCAGGCTTTACCATTGATGTTACCGACTATGAAAAGTGGCTTGAATTAAAAAGCTTTATCGCCGAAAAATACGGCAGATTGGATGTTTTGGTCAACAACGCAGGCGGAGGTGTGGCTATTTGCGACACAGACAAACAGATAAAAGAAAATATTGATAAAACCATTGCCTTAAACTTAAACAGCGTTATTTACGGCGCAAATGTTTTTGCTCCCATGATGAAAGAGGCAAAAACCGGTTCCATTATCAATATTTCCTCCGTATGCGCAAAGCATTGCTGGGCAGGCTGGTCAATTTATGCCGCCGCAAAGGCAGGAGTGCTTAATTTCACAAAGGGACTTTATGTGGAGCTCAGACCTTATGGGGTAAGAGCAACCTGCGTTATCCCTGCCGCCGCAAGCACAGGATTTCAGAGCAACGCAGGCATCGGCGAAGAAAACCAGACGCTTATGCCCGAGGATATTGCAAACGCAGTATATTATGCCGCAACACAACCTGACGGAGTGGTAGTTGAAGAAATGACGGTTTGGGGTATGTCCCAAGATGTTCAGCCCTTATAAAGCCATGGAAAATAATTTTGAAAAATTTAACGATGTAATAAATTTAATAGAAAAACACATACAGGATGAAATCAACATAGAAAAATTGGCGAAATATATGAATTTGTCCGTCTATGAGTTCAGGCGTATATTTTCATTTGTTGCAGGAGTTCCCATAGGAGAATATATTAAAAACAGACGGCTTTCAACGGCGGCAGAGGAGCTTTTGCAAGGAAAAGACAGCCTTTCCGGTATTTCACAAAAATACGGATACTCATCTGTTTCTTCGTTTTCAAGAGCCTTTAAAGAATTTCACGGATTTTCTCCCAACGAAATCCGTGAAAACAAAATCCGTATGTTTACAAAGCTCTCCGTTGATTTTCTTGCCACGGGTGCAGATAATATAGAATATCGGATTGTATCGGAGGACGGCTTTTTTATTAACGGTATTTGTATGTTGTCGGATATTTCCGACACCGAATGCTGCGAAGCGGTGTGGGAGGAATTTTATAATAAAAATATTCCGGATAAATTTAAAGACAATGAAAAGATTTATTCCGCATATGAAAACACGGCAACCGGTGTAAGATGCACAATCGGGCAAAGAAACCTTCATGAAGGAACATATATTAAGCCGTCTTTGTGGGCAGTATTTAAGATGAACAGAACAGAGGACAGCTATGTAAACGAGTTTTATCTGAATGTGTTAAATAAGTGGTTGTCTTCAAGCAACTACCAAAAGCGAAATGATATGCAAAACCTTGAGGTTTATCCCTTGGATATGGACAACGACGGCTTTGAATGGGAAATATATATTCCCATAAAGGAAGGGTAAATAATCGTTGAAAAAGGCGACCCTGTGCGGCAAAGCCTAAGTAATAAGTAATAGTGAATATGGCGGAATCCCACCACCGCATCCCGAGGCAGAGCCTCGGGGAATCTCCCCGAAATCAGCGTTTTCAACGCACCGATTTCGACTCCCTTTGACAAAGGGGTCTATTGCGAGCGGATATGGAATCCGCCCCTACCAAATAACAAATTCGCCGCGGCGAATTTGCACCATAATTATTCATTATTCATTAGCGAAGCGACTTCATTTTTCATTCAGCAAGGCATCGCCTTGCTGCTCCGCCCATCCGGGACGCCAATGGCATCCCCTACGGCATATTCCGCATATCACATTGTAGGGGCTCCGCTTGCTGAGCCCGTCCGAAAAATTTGGCGGAAACGGCGGACCCTTCCACCACCTTCGGTGGTCCCCCTCCCCTTTGTAAAAAAGGGGAGGCTATGCGGGCGCACGCAAGGGGCGCCCCTGCCGGTGGCAAAGCCCAAGTAAAAAGTGATAGTGAATATGGAAGAAGTTCAGAACAAATTCGCTACGGCGAATTTGAACAATAATTCTGCATTATGAATTCTGCATTTAAAAAGCGGTTGCCGGATGCAACCGCTTTTTACTATCCAATCAGCTTCATAATATCATTCCATGTAACAAAAATCATAAGTGCAATCAGAAGCACAAATCCTATTGCGTGGACAAAGCCTTCCTTTTCGGCAGGCACGGGTTTTCTGAAAATCAGTTCATACAGAGAAAACACTATTCTTCCTCCGTCAAGGGCAGGAATCGGCAAAAGATTCATAATACCGATATTTACCGCTAAAAACGCACCGAAGAACAAGAAGTTATACCAACCGCTCTGTGCCACTTGGTTCATGGCGGAAACAACACCCACAGGTCCCGACATATCGGTAATTGCCGCTTTTCCGCCAAACAACATTCCCAAGGATACAAACACAAGCTTTATCATCCAGATTGTTTGGAAAAAGCTCTCTTTAAGCACCGTCCACGGTGTTACATCGTCAAGGTCAATATTAAAGCCGATAATATATCCGTATTCAACCTCCATAGGCGTAAATTTTCCGCTGATTTTTTCGCCGTCCCTTTTAAATTCTATATCACATTCTCCGCCTGTGTACTCGGAAAGGGCAAAGCTTATATCCTTTTGAATATTGACACGGGTGCCGTTTACCATGGTTATTTCGTCGCCGGTCCTGATAAGATTTACCACGGAGGATTCCGGCATAACCTCGCCTACACGCACGGAGGGCATATACCCTCTTGTAACACCGCCCACCGTTGTAAGCACGGTTACGATTATAAATCCCAAAAGAACATTCATTCCCGCTCCGGCAGCCAAAATTATTATCTTCGGCAGGGGCTTTTTTGTACTGAAGCATCCTTCTGTTTTGGTGTCCTCGTTCTCGCCCTCCATTTTGCAAAAGCCGCCTATGGGAATTGCCCTTAAGGAATACAATGTATTTTTACCCTGCTTTTTAAATATCGCAGGTCCCATTCCCAAAGAAAATTCAAGGACATTTACACCAAACGCCTTTGCCGTAATAAAATGCCCCAGCTCGTGGACAAAAATAATTACCGAAAAAATAACCACCGCACATATAATGGTTAATATCATACTATCCCACCTGATTATTTAATGTTTCTCTCACATATCCGTCTGTCTTTATTATATCGTCAATACTCGGATTTTCTATGCTTTTAAATTCCGTCATTGCTTTTTCAACGGTTTCCGCAATTTCCAAAAATCCTATCTCGTCACGCAAAAATCTGCCCACAGCAACCTCGTTTGCCGCATTCATAATCGTTGGCATTGTTCCCCCTGTCTTCCCTGCTTTTTTGGCAAGGCTTAAGCATCTGAAGGTTTCTTCATCGGGCTTTGCAAATGTAATCCCTTTAAGCGCCGAAAAGGAAATACTGTCATCCTTTGACTCAAGCCTTTTGGGGTATGTAAATGCATATTGTATGGGATGCTTCATAGATGGATAAGACATTTGAGCAATAACGCTTTTGTCCTTAAACTCTACCATTGAATGTATTATGCTTTCACGCTGAACGACTACCTCCACATCCTCTATATCCACATCAAAAAGCCATTTTGCTTCAAGCACCTCAAGCCCTTTATTCATAAGAGTTGCACTGTCGATGGTGATTTTTGCCCCCATACTCCAGTTTGGATGCTTTAACGCCTGCTCTTTTTTCATATTTTTTAGTTCATCTTTTGTTTTCCCGAAAAACGGACCGCCCGACGCAGTAAGCAAAATCTTGCTTACTTCTTTTTTATCTCCTGCCTGCATCGCCTGAAATATAGCACAATGCTCACTGTCCACCGGCAAGAGCCGAACCTTTTTTTCGGCTACGGCATTCATAAAAAGACTGCCTGCGGTAACAAGAGTTTCTTTATTGGCAAGGGCAATGTCACAGCCTGCCTCAATGGCATTTAATGTTGGGATAAGTCCCGCAAACCCCACAATGGAGGAAAGCACCATATCCGCACCTGTTTCTGCCGCCGAAAAGCAAAGCCCCTCCTGACCGGACAGCACCTTGCAATCCGTATCGGCAACGGCGACTTTAAGAAGCTCCGCCGACTTTTCATCGGATACCGCTCCATACTTTGGCTTATATTTTCTTATTTGCTCCTCAAGAAGCTTTATATTTTTGTTTCCCGATACAGAAACAACCTCTATATCGTATAAGCCCTTAAGGTCATCTGCAACCTCAAGAGCCTGCGTTCCTATGGACCCTGTTGAGCCAAGTATCGAAAGCTTCATTTGTATTTTTTATCCCCATTCTTTTTAGTTTATTCAATAATTTTATTTATTATTCTTAATATCCCATTGTTCCGTCAAGGGATTCGTCATTTTCCACCCAATCGGAAACATTAAACACCGTATACTCGGTCTTTGTATTTCTCACAATAACCTTTTCAATTCCGGCATTTATCACCATACGCTTGCACATAGAGCAACAGCAACCGTTTTCCACAAGCTCACCTGTTTTAACATCTCTGCCCACCAGATAAAGCGTTGCCCCTATTGTGTCACGCCTTGCGGCTGATATAATACAGTTTGCCTCAGCATGTACGCTTCTGCAAAGCTCGTATCTTTCCCCCCTTGGGATATTAAGCTTTTCTCTCATACAATAACCCAAATCGGAACAATTTTTTCTGCCTCTGGGCGCACCTGCATAGCCTGTTGAAACTATTTCGTCGTTTTTTACTATTATTGCACCAAAACGCCGTCTTAAACAGGTTCCTCTCTCGGTGACCGTATCTGCAATATCAAGATAATAATTGTGTTTATCCACTCTTTTCATATGTACCACTGCCTTTCCGCACTTAAGCTTTCTGCGGTATATTTTTATTTACGCTACTAATATAACACAATTCTTTATATTTCGCAAGATATTTATATTATTCCCCTTTATTGAACTAAATCCGAATACAAACTTGTAATACTGTTCCACACCGAAAGGTCCACAAACCCCCTTTGGGGCAAGCCGAATTCCTTTTCGTAAGCAAGGACAGCATTCTGGGTTTCCTCTCCGAAATATCCCGTTTCCGATACACTTGGTATATTCGTGTATGTTTTTGAAATAAGGGAAAGATATTTTTGCAGGTTTCTAACATCCTCTCCCGATGAACCCAAAACAAGAATACTTCCCGGATAGGGAGCCGTAACACTGTTTTTGAACTCTTCTCTTAATGAGTTGTACTTTGTGATATATGAATTATAAAGGGCGTTCCATGTGGTCTCGTCAACAACACCCGTTTCCGGAAGCCCGGAAAACTGTTGAAACGCCCTTACCGCCTCGGCTGTTCTCGGTCCGAAAATTCCGTCCTGTGCTACGGCAGGTATAAAATTATTAAACTCGGATATGAAATTTAAAAAATATTGGACAAGTCTTACTCCCGTTACGTTGTCCCCCTCTTTAAGCTCGGTCCTGAACTGACTGTTCACGGCGGACGGGGATATTCTTTCCGCATTTAACTCCGAAAGGCGTTTTACTCCCGAAAATACATAGGCAATTTTGTACCATGTTGCTCTTCCTACAATGCCGTCCTGCTCTAAATTGAATATCTCCTGAAATTTTCGCACCGCTTGGTCGGTTGCCACATCAAAAACCCCGTCGGAATATGGTATTTTGGGGATTGCAGGATAATTATTTGAAATTCTGTTAAGCTCAATCTGAAGCCTTGTTACGGGAAGTCCCACCGAGCCTATTCTGAGAGGCGTACCCGGATAGGTTTCGCCTAAATCCGCAACGGGAGCATTCTCTATGATTTCTATATCGCCGTAATAATTTTTTAAAATCGAATAAGGCGAATAGCCTCTGTTCGCAAGGTCAACCGTACCCCATTGGGAAAGTCCGCCGGGGCAGGTTGAGGTTGTTCCGTTGCAATATCTTGCAAAAAGAGGCGTTAAATCTCCGGAACGAACAACATAGCTGTTAAACAGCTCATCTGCAATTTGGCTGATGTTTTCAAAAATATCCCTGCCGTAAACAAAAGCTTGGTCATATCTTGTGTCGTTGGTTATGTCAAAGTCATAACCCCTTGCCCTGTAATACTCCGTAAATATGCGATTTAATGCAAAGCTTATCTGAGCGTACATATTGGCACGGATTGCGTTTTCGGGCCAAGTGGGATAAATTTCGCTTGACGCTACATTTTTTATGTATTGGGGAAACGGCACCGTCACATTCGGTGCACTGCTGTCATCGGGTGCCCCCAAATGTACAACAATGTTTTCCGGTACCGAAAAAGTTACTGCCATAAAAATCTCCTTTCATTGCTATTCATATTTTTCTCTCCTGCCTGTTCAGCAATGAAAGACAAGAGATTTTTTGCGCATGTGCGTTTCCGACCGCAAGGGAGGAAAATATCGCACGCGCCATAGATTCCGCCGGAGGCTTAACATGAATTTTTCATGTTAAATCTCCTTTCATTGCTATTCATATCTGCTCGGTTTTTTCGTTAATCACGATTTTGTCGTTTTCATTTGCTCCCTCGGGAAGCGGCTCTAAAAATACAGGCTGAATAGACTCTATTCCGTCAAAGATTGCAATGTTTAAAAATTCCTCGGTATAATACCCATCCATCTCAATTTTTGCGTTATATCTGCTGTAAGGCAATTCTCCCCCGGGTGTTTTTGAAACAGATGCTTCAATAGTGGGAAGAAGCATTTTCTCCGTCCTTCCGCTTTTGTCCGTCACAAGAGTTTTAATTTCGGTGCCGTCGGTATTGCTTATTGTTACGGTCGCATTTTCAACGGGAACAGAACCGGTTGCCGTACTGACTTGGATAACAAGCCCTCCGCTCCCTGTCTTTTCATAACTTTTTTCGTCTTTTTCGGAGTATGCTCCGGGGTTTACCATATCGCTTAAAGTATTGTTGAAATTTTGATATATTTCCTGCATACAAGCTCTCCCTTCTTATACGATAGCCTTCCATAACATTTATACGCAGAAAGCCTTAACTTTGTTACTTAAATCTATTGACAATTCATATAATTTATCGTATTATATATAAGTCAATTTAATATCTGCCCCCGTAGTAAAGAGGATATTACAAGCCCCTCCTAAGGGTTAGTCATCGGTTCGATTCCGGTCGGGGGTGCCAAAAATCCTCGTTCGTAAGAATGAGGATTTTTACTTATTCACTATTCCTTCTTCACTCTTACTTCAAAAAGTATCGAACGAGGATTTTTGGAAAGTAATAAGTAATAGTGAAGAGGGAAGAAGTATGGTGCAAAATCGCAAGCGATTTTGTTTTAATTAAAAGGAGAATGTTTATGGATAGCCCGTTACTTACAAAATCAAAACAATTTGCATTAGACATTATTAAAGTATGTAATAAAGTAAAAAGTGAGAAAAGAGAAAGTGTTCTTACGAATCAGCTTATCCGCAGTGGAACGAGCGTTGGTGCAAATATAAGGGAAGCCTTTTACGGACATGGTAAGAATGATTTTATAGCAAAATTACAAATAGCACTAAAAGAGTGCAGTGAAAGCGAGTATTGGTTGGAATTATTTATTGAAAGCGGATATTATGAGGATACAACAATACTT